>CAMBZN010000007.1 GCA_945872565.1 Chlamydia trachomatis
CTAGTGTTTTCCTCAATTAATTCAAGAGATTGGGTGTAATCAGAATGTGCAAGGTCACCAACTTGATCGTTCACCTCATCTATCGCAGCTGTAAAAACAGCTCTTGCAAAGGTGATTGTATGCTGAAAATCAATCAACTTTCCTAGATTAAAATCACACTTTTCAAAACACTTTCTCCCTCTATCTTTTTGCACATCTATTGATGAGACTTCCGAGTTTGGGCTTTTTTCCCCTCCCCCACCTAGATTACCGGGCAAAACATCAGAAACTTTCTCTTCCTTTAAGGAAAATGCATGTATTGCTTGATGAACAAAGGACAAAAGTTCTGGCTCACTTTCCGTGTTAAGTCTTTCACACCTTTGTTTTAAAATCCTAGAATCCCTTCGGGTAATTTTTTTATTTGTTTGATATAAATTAGCAGTTTTTTCCCATAATCGTAGTTTATTTTTATATTCTTCATTTTCAATTTTACCATCTCTAAATACTTTTGTTAAATAAGTGAGCTCCTCTTGAGTGTTAGTCACTTTAGTTTCAGCACAAATTCGAAGTTTGGAAAAGATAAATGAAACGCAAACTGCAACAATACCCCAGTACAAAATAGTGTATAAAGGTTCAACTGTGGTTGCATTTTGTGATTGAGAATAATTCCCTCCATTTAAAGTTACGTTTCTTTCATCGATTATTTCTGGGTAAAATGTTTCAATAACAAGAGTTATAAGAGCCAAAAGATCAACTATCAGGTTTGAAATCACAGCAACCTTTGAAAGCCACCAAATTTTATCATGGCCGCAATACTCTATTTTTTCTGATCGCACTTTTTTCTGATAGCATTTGTAAAATATTTTCATGTCTTCTACATTTCTACTCATACCTTTCAGAGTTTTTGCATCTGGGTACCAGCTTGAAGACCTCTCAGAAACTCTTAAAGTAAACATAGCATGAGAGCTATCAAACTTAGATTTTGCCTCCTCATATCCATTTACTATTTTTTTTGAATCAATATTCTCAACTTTTCCACTCGTTGCTTTTTCCAACCGCTGTTGAAAACTTAAATCCTTAGGATCTCTTATTGCCTGCATTTCCATCGAACACTCCCTTTTTGAAGGCAGTTATATTAAAAAAATATTTATTTAAACGCGAGGAATAATTTATCATTTTTTAACTTATTAATTACATGTTTCTTACTTCAAGGCGATGTCAACATCAAACATATTTTGGTATAGTCGATCAAGCTCTCTCTTGTCAAAAGTTTAAACATAACCTTTCCAGGAATGTAGGTCCCTGTGGTTTCTTCAGTGATTTTTTTTAAATAGCATTCTCCGTTACGAGATGCCATATCAAGAACAATAACACCATCAAGAGAAACAGCTCGATCTATTATACAATGATCCTTTGATCCATCCATACCAACACTTGTCGCATTGATGAGCACATCAAAAGATTGTGGGATTTGTTTTGAGAAAGGCACATTAAATTCATCAGCCACTTTTGATCCTGTCTCTTTGGTTCGATTGCAAACTGTTACAAACGCCCCTCTTTTTTTAGCCTCATAAATTGCTGCTCGTCCAGCACCTCCAGTGCCAAACACTACAACATGTGCTAAATGGACTGGCTTATAGGCCTCTATTGCATTTAAAGCTGCGATTCCATCATAATTTCTCCCTTCTAAGATTCCTTGATGAATGGAAATAAAATTGACAGAACCAATACTTTGAGCATCTTTTGAGAGTTTATCGCAATATTTCATCACCTCTATTTTATGAGGCATTGTTACTGTTATAAAATCAAGTGGTGGTGGGGTGTTAAAAAAAGCCCCAAGCTTTTCAGCTGAGACTTTAATTTTTTCAAAAGATCCTTGTATTTCAAACTCTGTAAAAAGCTCTGGGTAATAGATGTGTGCGATGCTAAATGTTACCGGATCTCCAATCAAAGCGCCCCGGATTACCTTAGTAATGACTCTACCTCATTGATATAGACTTCATTTTTATGCAAAGCATTATGACCACAACCCTCGAGAGTAAACAAAGTACTATCAACCTCTGTACCCTCTAACTTAGCCATAATCATTTCCGACTGCGCATAGGGGATTAATCGATCATCTGTTCCATGAAATATATACAACGGACACTTAGCATTACCAATCCACTCATCTGTTCTTAAATGATATTTCAAAATGACTTTTAGTACCCATCTTGGAAGAATAGGCTTATTATAGTGAGCTGTTTCGATCATGTTAAAGTAGGGAGAAACTAAAATGCACATTTTTGGAGTGTGGTGAGTGACTATATAAGATGCCATTGCAGTTCCCAATGAAACTCCGTGCACTATAATATCCTGCTCATTATATCTATTTTCTAAATATTTGTACCCTGCGATTGCATCCTTCATTAAATTGAGTTCAGTAAGATTGTTTGTGCTTTTTCCAAACCCGCGATAATCAATTACAAACACATCATACCCATAGGAAACATACTCCTCTGCTCTTACTCCCCAGTGAGAAAGATTTTCTCCCTGTCCATGAAGGTAATAAATAACCCCTTTGGGGTCTTTGCTAAAGAAGTGAATTGCATTGACAGTATCACCGTTGTGCATTGTTAGATTGACCTCTTCAAATGGGGCTTTAAATGAATATTGATAGTCTTTATCTAATGCTACTGCTCTAAAAATTAGCTTTTCTTGCATTTGGTAGTAATAGCCAAAAATACTAAGAAAAAACACACACACTAATAGTGGAAGTAATTTAAAAAATCTTTTCATAGGTACAATTTTACCCTTCTTTGCTTTTTTTTTGCAAGGTTTTCTGCCATTTTCATCTGAATTACTCACCTTGTTTATCAAATTATTTTTTAAATCATTGATTTCCGCGCAGTGGTAACATAAATTTTTTGTGGCATCTACCTGCAAAATGGTTTTCCTAAACTAGCTGAGAGCTGAAATGGGTGTGCTTTTTTTTAAACAACTGATTAGCAACATCATTAACTCGATATTTTTTTACTAATCATTTCACTATTAACACTTTAATACTATGATTATCAGTGAGTTAACTATAAAAACACTTAAATTAAAATATTTTTTATATTTTTATATAAAATTTTATGTTATAATTATAATATAAAAAATATTAATAGAGTTTATTTATGAATTTTATCAAGTCGATGATTTTTGGTAGCGAGGGTTCTTACAATATTTTAGGAACTCAAGTACATTTCACAAATCAAGCGTCTTCAGATGGTCAGATATCTTTAGAAGGGGCAGGTATTGTATCTAGAATTGCTCTTGCATGCTTAAACAGCAACACTTTCCATTACCTCACTCAAGGGTATAGTCATGTTTTTATCCATGAGATGGGCCATGCCCTGGCCGACAGATTGCTTACCCACAAAGATGTAGATCCGTATGATACTCCAACCGTTTACATTAGTAAAGAGTCTTGTGGGGGTGAAAATTGGCCCACCTCTGCATCAGAATTTCTTCCTGAATGGAAAAGGACAATTCTTGATGTTGCAGGTCCTATGGCAGATATTGCCTTTTCTTCATGCAAAATAGTTGCTGCAACATCCTTAAAAAACTACCTACCTTTGCCAGTTACTTTAGCTTTGGGGGGTGCAGGTGCCTTGTGGATATTCGGCGAGCTTGTTTATGCCTATACTTCGGTTTTAAACAAAGATGGTGGTGATTTTAGTAATATTGCAGAAAGAGGGAATGTTCATTTAGCTTTAGCTAGTACAGCTGTTGTTAGTCAGGTTGCCCTAGCGATATTTACTGCAATTAGCCTTTCGTAAGGTGAGTGATTTAGTGCTTTATATTTCCACTTCCTGTATTCTATATAGAAAATTCAACCTATTAGAAAACATGAAGAGCAAAACAACCGTAGCAGTAGGCTTATCTGGGGGCGTGGATTCAGCAGTCACTGCCTATTTGTTAAAAAAAGAAGGTTACAATGTGGTTGCTTTTTTCATGAAAAATTGGGAAGAGAGCTCTGAGCATTGCCCTGCCGAGCAAGATTACCAAGATGCACTAGCTGTTGCTGAAAAACTAAACATTCCTCTATACACTTTCAACTTTTCTAAAGAATATTATGAACAAGTATTTCAAGATCTTCTTGATGGCTTAAAAAGAGGTACAACTCCTAATCCAGATATTTTATGCAATAGAGAGATTAAATTTTCTGCTTTTATGAAAAAAGCCTTGTCCCTTGGCGCCACGTACCTTGCTACTGGACATTACGCACAAATCGGGGAGGATTTTTCTCTAAAACGGGGGGTTGATAGCAACAAGGATCAAAGTTACTTTTTATACACTTTAAAAGAGGAAATCCTAAAAAAAACTCTATTTCCACTGGGCGGATACACAAAACCAAAAATTCGAGAGATTGCAGAACTTGTTGAACTTCCAGTGTTTAATAAAAAAGACTCTACCGGAATATGTTTTATTGGTAAAAGAAATTTTGGAGATTTTATAGCTGAATACCTTCCATCAGCAAGTGGAACTTTTCAAACAACTGATGGTAAGATTTTAGGAACTCACAAAGGGGCGTGGTTTTACACCATAGGACAGCGCAAAGGGATGAGTATTGGTGGCCCTGGGGATGCATGGTATGTTTGTTCCAAAGATATTGATAAACACATTGTCTATGTGACACAAGGGGAGAATAGCAGAGAATTATTCAGCCAAGAAATTCTTGCAACAAACCCCTCTTGGGTTCTTGCTGAGCCTACATTTCCTTTGCGCTGCACAGCTAAAATTCGCTACAGGTCCACTGATGTTGCCTGCACAGTAATTGCCTCTCCTACAGGATTAAAAATTACATTTGACAGCCCGCAAAGAGCAGTAACTCCTGATCAATCCATTGTTTTTTATCAGGACGATGTTTGCCTTGGGGGCGCTTTAATAGGTGCAGCCTTATCATAATCAATTCTTAAGGTTGAAAACAAATTGTTTTTCTGAGAAACTATTCACATGCGTTACTCAAGAATACTTGCAAGAACAGTTGATTACTTTTTATTTTATACTATAATTTTTGCTTTTGGATTTGGAACAGTTAGTAATCTTATTTTGCTATGCCTGCTCCCTTTATTGTTTGCCCCTATAGAAGGATTATTCTACTACCTATTTAAAACAACACCAGCAAAATGGATCTTTGGTATTAAGCTGTCTAAAAAACTTTCTTTAATCTCCTCCCTGAAACTAGCATTCAAAAAGTCTATACTAGTTTTACCATTGCTATACTCCCCATTAAACATTTTCTTTGTTATATTCTACCTTAAGGAAAGTAAGATTCATAAAAATAAACGGTGGAATCAGTTTGAAAACACTGAAATTATTTTTAAAGGTAGAAAAAAGTTGGTTAGAAACACCATTTTATCAGCTCTCTCTCTATTCTTAATCGTTTTTTACACACCCACTTCTTTAAAAGAGATCATTTCCCCCTATTCAAAAAATAAGATTGTCCTAGAAAATTGGGTAGAGGTCACCGATTCTCGCTTAAATTTTTCAATTTATTTTCCAGAAGAGCCAAAAATAGTAGAAAAACAGGTTCATGTCGAGGAGAAAAACACAAGCTTAAATGTCAAAGAATATACCCATGATGCCAAAGTATCTTACTCACTAGTCTCTTCAAAAATCCCCTCTTCCTGGACTATTCTTGGTAGTAATTATCTTTTTAAAGCTCTTTCTAAACCCATCGAGGAGCATCAGGGTGAAATTGTATCCAGAGAATTTGTAAAGCATGGTAAATACCCTGCGATGAAGTACTTACTAAAAAATAGCACTGGCGGTCAAACAAAAGGTGCTTTAATTTTGGTCAACACAACTATTTACAAGTTAGAAGTAACTGCTAAAAAGAAACTCACTGAAAAAGAGTTACACACCGCAAGTGATTTTATTGATTCTTTCGACGTGAACTAGATTCTTCTGCGGAGGCATTGAGTTTTTGATAGACTCCCAAACCAATAATCAAGAGCATTGCGGTTACAAACATTAGTATTGGGTAAATGAGCAAAGTTACATCCTTTTTTACTAACTCAATTGTGATCACAAGTGCCTCAAGAGAAAGGGCTGTTATTATAATAATGACAAATTTAGTAAAAGAATGTCTCTCCTCTTTTGGTGACTTATCGTGCTCTTTTAAAACCTCTTCCAACATTAAATATTTTGAAACGTCGATAACAGCAATAGAAAAGACAATCAGCGCTACCTCATCTAGTAACTTATAAATAGTAAATGTTGAATTTTTTAAGTCTGTCAAAATTTCTATAATAGCTGCTGCAATGATCCACAAAGATATAAGATATAAGCTTAGGCAACCAATAGTATAGGCAATATTTGAAAGATGCTTGATAAATCGACTCATACTATTTACTGCTAGTTTTTTCTCAATCTCTTGTCAAGTTATATCAATTGAGTGTATACTATTGGACTATGATAGAAATACATACCATTACAGATCAAAGCACTCGCCTTAATGAGGTTTTAAAAAAGCTTTATCCAGATTTTTCAAACAGTAAATTAAAAAAACTTTTGAACCAAAATCGGGTGATGAGAAACACTTTTTTAGAAACACAAGATATAGACCTTGAAAAAGGGGAGAAAATCTCTGTGTTAAAAAAACCTAATTTTGTGATGGACCTTCTTGTCTATTATGAAGATAAAGATATCATTGTATTAGAAAAACCCCCTTTTGTCCTATCGGTTGACTCTGATAAAACACCCGGATCCTCCCTTCATTCTACATTGAAAAAGCGTTATGGTGTTGTATTTCCAGTACAAAGATTAGATAGAGAAACTACTGGAGTTATGGTCTTTGCTTTCACAAGAGAGGCTAAAGAATCTTTTAGATCTCAATTTGAAGGAAAAACAGTAACTAGAGAATACGCAGCAATCCTTCATGGAATACCAAAAGAAAAGTCAGGTGTTTGGAATTTTCCAATTAAAGAAAGTTTTGATTTGAAAATGTTGGTGGATGATTCAGGAGTTGAAGCAATTACCCATTTTTCCATAAAAAAAGGGATCCGGGGTCGCTATAGTTTTGTAAAATGTCGATTAGAGACAGGGAAAAAGAATCAAATAAGAATCCACGCCTCCCATGTCGGCCATCCAGTTCTTGGTGATAGCAGATATGGTACTGATAAAAAGGGTTCACCATTATTTCTCCATGCGCATCGATTAGGTTTCAACCACCCTAAAACCGGTAAATTGATGGAGTTTATCTCCCCTATCCCCAAAGGTTTCAGTACAATCATTAATTAATTGAGGGTTTTAGAGTAGTTTTATTGACACATACAAGATGTGCGACTACAATTTATATTATGAGCAGGATATACAGAGACAGATTTGATAAAAAAATAGCTGGTGTATGCGGCGGCCTTGGCCAATACTTTAAATTAGATGCCTCCATCATCCGTTTGATTTTAGTGCTATTGACCTTTTTTTCTGGTGGGATTTTTATTCTTATTTATCTCATTTGCTGGCTTATTTTTCCTTTGGGTCCTAAAGCTTATATTGTTGCTAATTACAAGAAGTTATACAGATCCAAAAGAGATCGCCGGATTTCAGGGGTATGCGGGGGATTTGGTAAATATTTTCACATAGACTCAAATATCCTACGTCTAATTTTCGTAGTTCTTACCCTTATTACAGCCTTCACCTCTATTATTTTCTACTTTATAGCAACTTATATCATTCCAGAAGAACCTATTAAGTAAGATCTTTCTCTAAATCTTCGCATATGTTGTGGTTAGATTCTAAAAGAGGAACTCTATGAAATATCTACTTGCCATTGAAGCCTCTGACTTTAGTGTAAAAGCAATGCTTGTTGATAAAAATGGTGAAGTTGTCTACTCAACACAAAAGTCACTAAAGCCCCTCCACCCCTTTCATGGTCATATTGAACTAGATCCAGAGGAGATTTTTACCACAGTAAAAGAGGTTGTCCTTGACCTTGTTGATCAGTCAGAAATTGATATATTTTCCATCCAGGGTTTAGGGGTGACTTCAGCTTGTGGAACTGTTATCGTGTGGGATAAAGAGACGAAAAAACCCCTTTGGAATGCAATTTTAGCCGGCGATAACAGAACAAGAGCTATTTGTCACAGTCTAAAAGATCATCAATCAACCATTCATGAAAAAACTGGAGCACCTCTATCCACTTATGGACCTGCCACTAAACTTCGTTGGATTTTAGATAATGCAAAAAACGTTAATTTAGAAAATTGCCTTTTTGGCGGCCTAAATACTTATCTTTTATGGAGATTAACAGATTCGAAGGTTTTTATTACCGACATGTCAAGCGCTGCAAAATCTCTTCTTTTCAACATTCACCTGCAAACGTGGGACGATGATCTAATAAAAATCTTTGGAGTGGTTAAGTGGATGCTTCCAGAAATACGGAGCTGTAATGAAATTTATGGCTTTGTAGATGAGGGTTTATTTGGTGTAAAAACGCCCATCTGTTCATCAGTAAGCGCTGTTGGAGGCGCTATGTTTGCAGCCGATTGTCACAAAATGGGAGACGTACATTTGCTTGCTGGGGCATCGGCATTTTTAGTGATGAACGTTGGAAATTCACCTATAAAAAGTACAAACTCCCTTGTAAGTACTGTAGCATTCTCACTTAAAAATAGACCTGCAACGTTTTGTCTAGAAGCAATGACCCCTTCTGCTGGTAGTGTTATTGAGTGGTTAGAATCTCATCTTGGAATCATAAGATCCGCTAAAGAGGTAGAAGGGTTAGCTTATAGTGTCCCTGATTCTGGTGGGGTCTACTTTGTTCCAGCAATTACTGGCCTTAACTTCTCACTTGACAAAAGCAGAGTGCAGGCTAGTTTATTAGGACTTTCTCCTAGCACAAACATCGGCCATATTTGCAGAGCTTGCCTAGAGGGCATTGCTTTTTTAATTAGAGATGGTTTTGAGCTATACAAACAAAACTCAAATGCTCATAGCAATAAAATCACTTGCTCTGGGGGGATGAGTGAAAACGTTTTTTTCCTGCAAATTACTGCCGATTTAATGGGTGAAACAATTGTTAGACCAAAAGAAATACAACTATCTTTGCTTGGTGCAGCATATCTTGCCGGACTAACCCTTGGAATTTGGAAAAGTCAGGAACAAATTCAAACACTTTTCTCTTTTGATAGGGCGTTTAAGCCTAGTTTAGAGGAAAAAGATAAAATTGTAATGATTAGAGATTGGAAAAAGGCGGTTAAATCAGCGCTGGTTTTTAATGATATAGTCGATTAAACGTTGCATAACAAAATTCTACTAGTTACACTATTTTACTAAAAACACGGAGAAAGAGAATATGCACATTGTTTTAATTGGGCCACCAGGATCTGGAAAAGGAACACAAGCTTTAAAATTAGCTAAAGAATATAGCCTTGATCACATAAGTACAGGGGACCTTTTAAGACACAATCCACATCTTACTGAAGAACAAAAAATGATTATTAACAGCGGAAAATTGATTCCTGATCAGATGATGCTTGAAATTCTCAAATCAAAGTTAGATTTATGTGGAAAAAATGGATGGATTCTTGATGGGTATCCAAGAACAGTTGCACAAGCTGAAAGCCTTTTTTCCATTCTTTCAACAACTAATTTTCAAGTACTTTATTTCCATATTAATGAAGATGAGCTCTTAGATCGAATCACTGGTAGATTAACATGCACCTCTTGCGGAGCTGTCTATCACATCAAAAGCAGCCCCCCTGTTAAAGAAAATGTTTGCGATGATTGCAAAGGAGATTTAACTCACCGCAAAGATGACACTAAAGAAGTCATAAGAAAACGTTTAGAAACCTACCATCAATTCACTTTACCTGTAATTAATTATTACAAAAAGAAACAAATTCTCCATCAAATAGAATCTGGTAACGCTAAAACCATACAAGAAATATTTGAATCCGTGAAAAATGCTCTATCTCTCTAATTCGATTGCAAACAATTCTAACTCTTGGTATTCTTTAAAGAATTTTGGACATGTGAAATTTCAACAATAAGGAAATATGGAAGAAGCGGACTTAACACAAGATTTTAGTAAGTGGCGAAGACGCCTTTGGCCATTTCATCGATCTGAGATTAAGAAACTTCTCCCATTAGTATTAATTAAATTTTTAATCTCTTTAGCGTATTGTATTCTTACTAATCTAAAAGAAGGGCTTGTAGTTACTGCAGAAGGTTCTGGCGCCGAAGTAATCCCTGTACTAAAAGGTTGGGTTGTTCTTCCAGCCGCTTTTGTTATGGCAATTGTCTATTCCAAGTTAAGCCATGTGCTCAAGAAAAAAACCTTATTTTACACAGTGCTTGGCGGTTTTTTAACCGCTATTTTTTTATATGGATTTATTCTATACCCCAACGCAGAATTTTTCACTCCAACTGCATCTTCTGATTGGTTACTACAGAAACTTGGAACCAAGTATAGCCACTGGATAGCTATTTACAGAAATTGGATTCATTCCCTCCTATTTTTGACTGCAGAACTTTGGGGCGCTGTTGTTATCTTACTAATGTTTTGGGGTTTTGCAAATGATGTAACCAATGTGTCTGAGGCAAAAAGATCCTATAACATGTACATTGCTGCAGGTGATGTTGCTGCATTTTCCACAGGACCAATAGTGTGCTTTATCATCAAAAAGCTTAACATCTTCCCCTACATATTTACCGTTCAAACCCTTCTTTCCATTACAATTCTTATCGGATTTGTTATTATGTGGATTTATTGGTGGGTAAATAAGAATGTGATAGATCACATGCGCATCCAAAAAGCACCCTCTAACCCTAAAATTAAAGAAAAAGTAACTTTATTGGATGGTTTTAAGCTAATCAGCAAATCCCCCTACCTTTTAGGAATTGCAGTACTAGTAATAGGTTACGGCCTATGCATGACCTTAATTGAGGTTAGCTGGAAAGCAAATGTGAAATTACTTTACCCAAAAGCTGCTGATTTTCAGATATTTACAAGTAAAGTCATGTCTTCTGTTGGATTTATCGCCTTTATTATTTCGATGTTTTTCGGAACAAACATTATTCGAAGATTTGGATGGAGGTTTAGCGCTCTAATCTCACCTGTACTTGTCGGCGGTACTGGAATTTTGTTCTTTGTTGCACTAATGTTTAAAGATTATCTATCTATCTTTACAGGACTTTTAGGGATAACACCCCTTACGTTCATTGTTTTTCTAGGAGCTTTTCAAAACGTCTCTTCCAAAGTCACCAAATACGCCTTTTTTGACCCTACAAAGGAAATGGCTTACATTCCATTGTCTCAAAAGGAAAAAGTGCGCGGAAAAGCAGCTATAGAAGTGGTTGGCTCACGGCTAGGTAAATCAGGAGCTTCTTGGATTCAAATTGTTTTTCTAGACTTATTCGGCTCAGGATCAATACTTTCTATTTCAAATTTATTAGTTCCTATTATCGTATTAACCACTGTATGTTGGATTTATTCTGTAAATCATCTTGGTAAGGAATTCTCGGAAAAGACAACAACACCTGCAAAGATTTAGATAAAAAATATTTTAATTCATCCTTAGATGGCTAATAAATCTTTAGAAATGCTAAACTATACTTTTACAGAAAGAAGGAGTTATTATGAGTAAATTTAAAAATATAAATTGGACTAGTCTACTTTTCATACTTGGTTATCACATTCTTCTAGTAACATTGCTTCCCTTGTATTTTATTCTATACACCCCCTCTGCATTACTCTTAGGATTAACAGTCGGTTTATTCATAGCTTCAGGGCTTGCAATTACTGCTGGCTATCACAGATTGTTCTCCCATTCCACTTACAAGACAAACAGATTTATAGAATTTATTATGCTATTTTTTGGCACTCTTGCCACTCAAGGGAGCGCCTTACGATGGTCTTATGATCACCGTCATCATCATGCTCATATTGATGGGGATGAAGATCCATATTCTGTTACTAAAGGATTTTGGCACGCACATATCCTTTGGATGTTAAAAAATGAAAATCCAATGGACAAGATGCAAATTACTGCCGATTTAAGGAGAAACCCGCTAATTAATTTTCAGCATAAGTACTATGTTTGGTTGATGGTAGGGGTTAATCTCTTCACAACAGGACTTGTATGGCTAGCAACTGGTGATTTATTTGGTGCCTTCATCTTCAGTTGGGTGTTAAGACAGTTTCTATCACATCATACTACATGGTTTATTAACTCTTTAGCTCATTATTGGGGCCATCAGAATTACTCAACCGAGCATACAGCGGTTGATAATTACATCTTATGCTTTCTAACATTTGGTGAGGGGTATCACAACTACCACCATACTTTTGCTAATGACTACAGAAATGGCATCAGATGGTACCATTTTGACCCTACAAAGTGGTTGATTTGGACATTGAGTAAGCTTGGTCTTGCAAGAAACCTTCGCAAATCTCAAGAAACAAGAATCCTTTCCCTGATGCTTAAAGAACACAAAGAAGCTCTTATAGATAGAATTAAAAACTCACTTATAGAGAAAAAAGATGCAGCAGAGGAAAAAGTAAACAAATTCACAGAGTCTTTATCAGAAAAACTTGCCAACCTACAAGCTCTTGCAAAGGAACTAAAAGATGCAAAGCATGACAAACTTACCTTGCCAGCATCAGTAAAAAAACTCTCAGCTGACATCAAGATGCTAAAAAAATCTCTAAGAAAAGATTGGCGGGAGTGGAGAAGGTTCTCTAAGAGCATCATGAAAGTTAAGGTCAAGGCTGCGTAAAATCTATTTAACTGGTTTAAATGTACCAGTTAAGAGCAACAACTGCATTGTAAATACCTGTGGCATTTATTGAGTAACCAGTAATCCATCCGCCGAAAATAATTCCCACATTCTTATTAAAATTATACTCAATTGCAGGGGCAAACGATAGAGTATAAGTAGAGTTAGGATTACCAACCGGAACAGTTGAATCCCCTTTAAAAGTTGATCCTGTCATATAAAGGTTTTCAATATCTAACGCTAAAGCCCAATGCAGCGATAAAGTAAGCTCTAACCCTATGTCGAAAATAAAAGAGGCACCTCGGAAGAGCTTTCCTCTAGTATCATCGGAACCCCCAAAATAGTTTGTTCCGTTTACTTCAAATGGTTGAAAAAAGATCATTGAGTATGCAGCCCTTGCTGCTAGAAAATTCTCCTTGTATATGTGAAAAAGCTTTGATCCGACGGCATAAATTTTTGTACTATACCCCCCATTTCCAATTCCATCATTTCCTGAAAAGATAGGGTTTAAATTATCAAATTTTCCCGAAGGAAACACCTGGGACAATCCAACCTTAAAAGTAGTGTTGTAATACCTTTTGTCATCACGAATAATCTGAAAACTCGGTCCGATAATTAAATCACCCATTCCAATATAGCTCTTTCCCGACCCATAGGTGTAAGTAAATTGTGGTAGAATATTGATATCCACTCGATCAGTTAAGCCCAATTGACACACTTCAACAGAGTTAATTGCGTCACTGCGTTTTTTTGCTCTATGAAAATGTCCATTAGATCCAAAAAATCCAATATCTTGAACAAAAAAAGCGTACGGTTCAAAGTTGAAATGCCCAGCAGGCACTGTATAGGCAGAAGTGGTGAGCAAAGGACCAGTAAGCCATGGACCCACTGGAACATATTTTGAAGTTTTTCCCTCTTGCTTGTGAATATTCTGCAAATCAGAATCTTCCCCGGTATCAGCAAGTAAAGCGGCCCAAAAAAGACAAATCCAAATAATACGTATCATGAAATGATTTTTAACACTGGCCTAATATATTTTCAACCCATTTTTCAATTAGATTATCCATCCAACGTAAATCCTTAAAAACATTAAGACCTATAAAGCCAATATGCCCCCCATAGGCAGTTTTTAATACATCCACATTATCTGGAAGAACTATATCATCCAGCTCATTAGCAGCAATGATTGGATCATCCTCGGCAAGTAATATTTTTGTAGGGATTTTAATATCTTGAACAAAACTTTTACTACTGCATTGCTTATAATAATCAACAGCGGAAGAAAAATTAGCTCTTTTTGCAATATAAATTTCGTCAATATCATTGATACTTGTGTTTAGCGAAATATTATGGGGAGGCAATTCCGGAAATGTCTTATGCAAATAGTCAATATGTGTGTATAACCTTTTTGAAAAATAATCAGAGTACACTTTATTTTTAGGTAATGAAAATCGATGTGCGCTGGTTAAAAGATTTATCGGCGGCGATACCGCATAAACACCAGTCAAAAGATTGGAATTTTTTCTTCCAAGCTCACCAGCAAGCTTTACTGTTTGATGGGCGCCAAGAGAAAACCCTACTAGTACGATGTTTGTTGCAGGAAAATGTTTCTTGAAATCTAACAATGCCTTTTCTATATCATTACTGCTTCCAGCATGGTAGATATTTTGAGCTAAATCTTTGCCTATCCCACACCCTCTCATATTTAATCGTATCACTTGACGACCATTTTGATAGGCCTTATTTGCAACTCTTTTCACATACGTAGACTTACTACTACCGCACAATCCATGCAAAAGCGCTACAGACCCTTTATTTTGCTCCCAATCCTTTGGTGTAGATATTTCTAAAGAGATCACATCTCCATCATCTAATTTGACAAAATGAGTTTTTGAAGGGGGCTCTTTTGCTAAGTCAAAATAATTAGAAAGCACCGTTTGGTAGTAAGGGCTTTTAACTAAAGGTTTGAAATCAATCTTTTCTCTCATATTTACTCATTATAAGGAGAAATTCATTTCTTACAATAGAGTTTGCTTCTTATTTCGATTTTTTGTATGTAAGAATTTAACAAGGAATTTATCTATGTATACGCCAGAAGAAATACGGATATCACATCCCACTCACTTTGATAAATGTCTTTACACACCATCTGAAGAAAATTCTAAACTTCCTTGTAGAAAAAAAGAGATTATTAAAGACCCCTTTGAATCCTCTATCATCTCATACATCAGTTCAGTGCTCCCGGTTGCTGGAACTTTACAACAAACCCCTGATGGATTTGTTTACCTAGATATTGCCAATGAATATATCACCTCTATCATCCCTTTTTTCAATGATCCATCCATCGATAAACCACCCTATTTTGATAAAGATTTTAAAGGGGGCGCACACATTGCAGTAGCATCTTCCTATGAGGAAAAAAAACTCTACGCCTCTTTACCCCTTGGTGAAGTATTTTCTTTTTCAGTCACAGGCTGCTTTAAATCAACCTTGATGTACGATATTAGAAATAAATATGTATGGTACCTTACCATCTCATCAGATGAATTACAGGGAATAAGAAGGTCAATTGGCCTCTCTCCCCTACCAGATGGGGAAACTTTCTACATCACCCTAGCCTATAAGAAAGCATTTTTATCGTTAAATGACCTAATTACAGATGCCTCCAAAAACCGCATTACTCTATCCGAAAGCGCCATTTTACTAAATAAGTTAAGAGATAATAAATAGAGAAAAAACTTTTCTTAAATGTTTCCTTGCTCTAAAATATTGTGAGTTCATCTATTTTAGAGGCATTTTGTTTAAAATAATTCCTACTCTTACTCTGTTTGCATTTAACTTCTGCTTTGCATCTAGCGATGCTGTTCCATTTAGGGCTTTAACGCAAGTTGCTTATACTGAAGATTTAACAACCATCACTTTAGATGATGGCTCTGTATGGGAAACTAAAGATTACCCCTCTTGTGCAGAAGCTGCCCTTTGGTCTGTTAACGATCCAATTCTTATTTACCCTTCTAAAGATATTTTTGTAAAAGAGGAGTATTCTTTATACAACGAACAACTGCGCACCTTTTCTCATGTAAATCTACTATCCACATCAAAATCAAACCTTCCAACATTTCTCTCTATTTCAAATGTTAACTATGACAAAAATATCATCACCATTGAAAATGTTTCTAAAGAAAAAATTCATTTTGAAGTCACATCATCCAAGCTAGAAAATTGGAGGGTGGGTGATGCTATTATTTTAGGTTGGAATAAAGATATGGGCGCAGGAAGTGACTTGAAATTCCCTTATATCTTAATCAATACACCAAATAAAAATTTTTTAAAAGCAAGTTATATACAATCTATCTAACAAGGAGAATTATGCAAAGAGGTTCAGCAGTAGCACACGCAGTAGCAAGACCTGTAACACGACTAGAAGCTCAAGTGGCAGCTTCTGATGGAATCAGCCAAAGAGGGATTGGAATAATCGCCCTGATTTTTATTTCGATTATTGTGATTTGTATATTTACTGCCTTTGCCCCTCCGTTACTTGCATTAGTTGGTTGTATTGGTACTGTGATCGCTGCAGTTGTGATAGGCTGCATTATTGGAACATGCAAGAGTACTTATCTAGAGAAGTCTTCTGGGGTGACAGCTTCAGACTTAGAGGCACTAAGGCCCCGCCCTTCAGGTTTTGCCGTATCCTATAGAAGAGGGCGCTATTGGTAAGGGTCTAAAGTCAAAGGAATCGAACGATCTTCTATTAGTTGATTTGTCTCTTTATTATATGTGGAAAAAATCACTTTGTGATTATAAACATGCACCTGTGATTGTTTTCCTTGCTCAGAGGTAAAGGATAGACTTATAGAAATGTCATTTTCGGAAAATTCACTCTTGATCAAAAAACCCTTTAAGCTCTCATCTTGATTGATATGGGTGAGTAATCCTTTCACATAACCACCGATCATTTTATTTGCAGCCTCATCGGACAAAATGCCCTGATAATCTAAATCTAGGTATAATTTCTCAACTAAATTTTGATGATAAAATCCTCCAATTGATAGGATTTTCATTCGATCTATTAAGATTGATTTTGCATAAATCTCCACACTTTTGTCACTTACAGCAACATATTCTGGAGGCTTTACACACATAGAAAAGATACAGGCAAAAATCAAGATAGCTTTACTCATAGAAAAAAAACTCCTTTATTCATATTTTTCTTCATGTATTTTACATTGAACGCCAGATTCCTTATCAAAGCGGCTATAGGTTACTTTTCCATCAAGTAAGCTTACTGAGGCAACTGCATTAATGTCCCTTGCCCATTTGCGGAAAAAAATGGTGCATTCGATATTTTTTCTTTCAATGACCCCATCTTTTAAAAATGGCTTTATCTCAAAATTTTCACCTAAGGCCGTTGCGTACTTTTCTACAGCTGTATGCAATAAACTTCTTGCCGTCATCATATCAACCACTCTATCACAAAAATAATCCGTGCCCACGCAATTGATTTTTTTTCCGTTATTTGCTTTGCAGCGAAAAATATTTAACTCATGTGTGTTAAGTAACTCTTCAAAAATCTCCACTCCCGCTTTGTCTAACATCGCTCTTGCTGGATATTGTTTACCTAAACACCCCGAAAGAAGTAAACATAAAAGTGCATATCTCATAATTTAGATATACACCAAATCATTCTTTACGTATAGTTTCAATCTTCATTTAATCATGTTCTGCCAAGAACCATATTGTTCTCTTATCCTCCCCTTAGGAAAAGATAGTAAAACGAGAAAAACACCCAAAATTATATGGATCAATACTTTATCAGAAAAAATCCAAGACAAAGCAACAAGTAAAACCCCCAAAAGAATATTCACAATTCTTAAAAGTCGAATTACTTCCGCAAGTGATAAAATTGCTATCACGATCACCAAAGCGCCTAAAAGATGATCAATATCGGCCATTTTCCCACTAAAAGCAAACAAATAAGGACTAAGCATTAGTACAGCTCCAATCAATGCGCATAAAATTAAATTCCAGCGCAAAGTAGCCCCCCGACAAGTTCTTCGAAATATTTCCCCTATTTTTGCCTCTGCTACCGGACCTTTAAGGTCATCTTTTGTCCCACTAAGGTCACCCCCGTGCCAAAATGTTTTCCAAAAACCACCCCCTGCTTTATAGCTTTGATGTAGAAATTGAAACACCGCAACTAGCTCATCCACTGCAAATACAATCATTGTCATCATCGCAAGAGCTGTGCAAAGGCATAAAAGACACCACTTTCCTACGATCAATGGCTGTAAAATCACTAAAATAATACTCACACATCCAAGGGGCACAACCAGCAAAACAAACGCCACAACCATCCAAGGCATTGTTCTCCAACGATTTTCTCCCCCCTTTAACCCAAGTAACACCTCTATTGTATAGGCAAAACATCCAAGACCTGCATCAGCTACGGGAAAATAGTTTGAAACTGTAGAGGTAATCACCCCTATAGTTTCATCGCCAAAAATAGGATCCCAAACACTGCTGATATACCCAAGCTGGTAAGCAGCAAGGTACCGAGAAATGAACATCCCTGTAACACCAAGCACTATCACAGGCATCCTTTGACTCCAGGAGGAGGGGTTATAACTCCATCCTGACGGAATCTCATGACCTTTTGGCTCAACTTTTCCAGGAATACCGGGAATAATGATAGAAAAAACGGTAAGCAATATTCCAACTACGGTATCATTTAAATACTCTACAGAAAGTTTAGCCCAAAAAAGTAATGGGGCAAAATTCAACCAAAGACCTGCAAAACAAATGACCCATAGGCAGAAAAAACCGGCTCTAGTTGCCCTCCATGCAAAAAGGCAGCATAGGATAACAAGCAACCCTGTAAAGGTGTCACTAACGCTCATAAAATAGGTCTTGTAACCAAAAGCAACATGTGAAAACAGGAGCCAAACTCCCAGAAAAAGGCACACAAGCACCATCCAAGAGTTTTTATTGTGTTTTTCTTTAACAGGTTTTGCACATTCTTTCATGACACTTTCCTATTGCAACCGCACTTATCAGCACTCTTTTTTTCCCTTGCTTGACTTTTAGCAAGTTTTCTTAATGCTTTAGGGATCTTTAAATTATTCTTTCTGTACCAACTAATTGGATTTTTTTGTAAATCTTTGCACATAAGAAACAAAGAATCCTCCAACTTATGAGTAGGTTCCCACTTAAAAGTTTTTTTAGCTTTGGAAATATTTAACTCATAGTTCTCATCAGCAAGAGGGATCATCCAAGGGCGGATAAAAGGCTTATCCACAAACGGTATATGACACAAAAAAAAGGCGCCTATCCTTGCAACTATTTTTGGAACCCTCAGCATCCAAATTTTTTTTCCAAACAATGCCTTTGAGATTTCATTTTGTAAAAACCTTGTGGAAAGGGTTACCTCCTCCCCCACAAGCGCTGTAACTTTTTTAGGAATTTCATTTCTCATATCCACAGCTTTTTCTAAAATATCCACAAGATCATTCATATGCATAAAAGAGGCCCCAGCGTCCATATTCCCGGGAAAAAAGTGCGCTGTAAAGCTCTTTTCGTAAATTCTTTGTATTTGATTAGAAATTGGAATAGAGTGACAATCATCATCATAAACTCCAGCTATTCTCATAACTACTGTAGGGATATTTTTACTATACTTTCTAATCACCTCCTCAGTCTCTATTTTCGACTTTGGATATGCCCAATTTCCATCTAGTTTTGATTCTTCGGAAATTTTTTCCCCAACCTTGCAAGTTTCATGAACAAGCATTGTAGAAGAGAAAATAAACTGCTCCACCTCAAAACCTTCAAGAGCTTTTAGGATATTTTTTGTCCCCTGGACAGTAATTTTATCATATTTATCGTAATTTGGATCTTCAAAACTATAATAGGCAGCAAGGTGAACTACCGATGCTATTTTTTTTCCATAAAAAGCTTCAATATGTTTAAATGCTTGATAGACACTTTCTTCTGAAGATACATCTAAAGGGACAAGCTCTTCATTTTCCGATGCATAAATTGCCTTCATTAATTCAAACCCAACAATCTGGTACTTAAGGCCCAACCGCTTTGCAAGTGCTGAACCAATTCTTCCTGCACTTCCTGTGATTAATACTAATTTTCTATCTGAATGATTCATAGACCGCTCCCTTTATTATAAAGTTAACCTTAGATATGGGAGATTATTAGACAAGGAAATTAAATAGGAGGGATGCCCCAGCTTTCAATCACTTGATTTCCATGCTCAAAGGATAAAATAGAGTGCGTTCCAGTAAGTAATGAAAAATACATCCCATAAGATACGGGAAAACAAAGCCAGCGAGCTGCAAAAGCCCTTAAAAAATGGCCTGATGAAAAAATTGCAACCTTTCCATCTAACTTCAAAAGCTCACCGATCATTCGATCTGCCCGAGCTTCTACCTGATGAGAGGTTTCGCCATTTCTAGGATCTTTAGAAAAAACCATCCAACCTGGGTCTATCAAATGAATCTGTTCACTTGTCATTCCTTCATAGTCACCATAATTCCATTCAAGCAAATCACTTGAAATGGTTGCTTTGTCAAGTAAATGGCAAATTTCACATGTCTGCTTAGCTCTTATTAAAGGACTGCAATAGACAGTATCAAAATGGACATTCTTGATCTTTTGATACAACGCAATACATTCTTTTTTTCCATCTTCTGTAAGTGGGATGTCAGTAAGGCCAGTGTGGTGGCCTTTTTTGGACCATGCGGTTTCCCCGTGACGTATTAAATATATTTCTAACATAAGCACCTCTAAGGGTTACTGTGCATAGAATAGATTTAATAGGATAATAAAAATAACAACTGGAGCTAAATACCTAATAGTAAGCGAAAAAGTCCACCTAAACAATCGATGAGAGATAAGTTTGTTTGAAGTGCCTTGCTGAAGATGAGTCAAAAAATCCTCAAATGGGTTTTTCCAACCAACTAATAATACAGCCCCAAGAGCGCCTAATGGGACGAGTATATTCACACAAACAAAACTTAAAACCACAAATAGGTTTGCTCCAAAAATGGTAAACCCTGATAAAACCCCAAATGATAAACCTACTGGAATTCCTAACAAAAGGACAAGAAAACTACAAATTGCAACCGCTTTATGTCTGGAATGCTTTTTATATTCTGTAAGGTAAGCTACAAAAGGTTCCATTGCAGAAATTTGAGAGGTAAGTCCTGCAAAAAAAATTAACGCAAAAAACAAAATTGCCAAAAATGACCCAAATTTCATCTTAGAAAAAAGTAGTGGTAAAGTTTGAAAAATTAACTCTGAGCCACTTGATGCATCAGCACCCATAGAAAAAACCACTGTGAAGATAGCAACCCCTGAAAGAAGAGAGACTGCAACAATTGCAATAGCTACTGGAATAGTGATTTGAAAAAGATTGTCTTTTTTTTGCAAATAACTTCCATAAGTGATCATAGTTCCTTGACCTACCGATAGTGCAAAAAAAGCTTGGCCTAGCGCTAGCAGGACGACCTTACCGTTTAAAGCGCTCCAATCTGGAGAAAATAAAAATGACAACCCCTTACTAGAAAAGGGCATCAAGACCCCTACAAATGCCAAAAATAGGAGAAAAAAAAATAAAGTAGGCATTAAAATTTTGTTTGCGGCTTCAATCCCTTTTTGCACGCCCATGTATAATATTCCCGCAGCAGTAAATATGAATCCTATTTGGCAACCTAGTGACCATGTAATACTTTCAAAACAGGATTCCCAAAAACTTTTTGCAGCAAGGGGGGTGGAAAAATTGGTAATATTTCCAGAAAGCGCCTCTAAAAGGTAACCTAATGTCCAGGAACAAACAACGCTATAAAAAACGCTAACTAAAAATCCTGTAACCACCTGAAGGGTTCCAACACCTTTCCAAAAGGGGCTCTTTCCTAATTTTTTAAAAGCTGCAGAGGGATTTGTTTGGGTTCTTCTTCCGATGACAATTTCAGAAAGCATAATTGGCAAACTAATAAAAACTAGAAAAATACAAAACAGAATTACAAAAACTGCTCCACCGTTTTGGCCAACAATGTACGGAAATCTCCAAATGCTACCAAGACCCACTGCAGAACCAATTGCTGCCCACATAAACCCTAATTTTGACTTCCAATGCTCTCTTTCCACTACCAAATAACCTCTACAATATTGTACAATTACAAGACTCAAAAACCAAAAAAAATAGTATCTGTGAAAGAAACAATAATTACAAGTAATAGCTGCACAATTTTTGATAGTCCCATAGAGGCTGGATTTCCAAATATTGTTGATGGAGATCTCTCTTCAAGGCTTAATATAAATGATTATCTTATTGATAACAAAACCGCTACCTATTTTGTACGGGTTAAAGGAGATTCTATGCAGGGTGCTGGGATTTTTAATGGGGATATTTTAATTGTGGATCGCTCTAAAACAGTGGTTTCTGGTAAAATTATCATTGCTTGCATCAATGGAGAATTCACCGTAAAGCGGTTGATTTTAAAAGACAAAAAAACGATCCTCTTTCCTGAAAACCCAAAATATACCCCTATCGAAATTACACAAGGGATGGATTTTGAAATATTTGGAGTGGTTACATATAATATCCACAAGCAATTATGAGTATGATCTGCCTAATTGATTGTGATAATTTTTTTGCTTCGTGCGAGACGCTTTTTAACCCACAATACCGAAATAAGCCGTTGGTTGTGTGCTCAGGGGTAAATGGGATCATCATTGCAAGGTCAAAAGAGGCCAAAGCTTTAAACATTCCTATGGGTGGAGCGTGCTTTGAATATAAATCTTTATTTGTAAAAGAAGATGTTATTGTAACTGGGACAAATTTTCCTTTATATTCTGATATTTCTAAACGGGTAAGAGAAACAGTTGCTACCTTTGGTTTAGAGATGTGTATTTACTCTATTGATGAAATGTTTTTAAAAATTCCAGAATCCCTTGTAAATGATGACTTATTGAAAAAAATGCAAATGAAAATTAAACAGTGGGTAGGGATTGATGTTTCTATTGGTCTTTCAAAAACTAAAACTCTTGCTAAAATAGCCACCAAGCTAGCAAAAGGGTTGCCCGCTCATCGAAAAATTTTCCTTGATGATATTAATCGAACTTTAAAAACCTTTCCTGTAGAAGACGTTTGGGGAATCGGGAGGAAAAGTAAAAGTACACTCCATCTTAATCAATGCAAAAGCGCCCTTGACTTGCTCAATATAAGTGATGATTTTTTAAAGAAGCTTTTAGGGGTAAATGGTGGCCGAATTAAAAAGGAACTTGAGGGAGAAAATGCCCTTCCATTTTTTGATAAAGTAGTAGATCAATCCATGCAAATCACCAAAACATTTCCTTCAGAAATCATCAACATCCAAATACTTAAAGAAACAGTTGCCACATTTATTTCTAGAGGGTGTGAAAAACTACGAAGACTGCATAAAAAAGCTGGCGGGTTAACTATTTTTCTTCAGTCATCACGATTTAAAAAAAATCCCACCAATTTTGTTCGATCCTATACCTTAGATGAACCCTCGCATTACACCCCTGATTTTCTTCACCTTAAAGAAGAGGCTCTTTGTAAATTACGGGATGGGGATATTATTGTTAAACGTGCTGGTGTTTATTTCACTCTACTTACATGTGAAAAAATCACTCAAAAAAATTTATTCACTCCCTTGAGCACCAAAAATCCCAAACTAATGGTTGCTCTAGATGAAATTAACGCCCAATTTGGACCTAAAGCAGTGAGATTTGCCTCAGAACGATCTGCATTTGCTGAAAACGCACCTAGATCTCCCAGGTACACAACCAATTGGAGTGATGTAGTAGAAATATCTTTATAAAAATCACTATCGTTTTGAACACTATTATGTTATTATATTAATATGAAATTTCCTGAAATTATTCTATCTCCTGAGGCTCAAGTGTTCTTTGACAGTTCGAAAATTTCCTTTTCGGGTGCCATTTTAGAAAAGGCCATCTGTCATTTACGCTCTAACCTTCACTGGGATTGTGGTTTATTTCTCCTATCTATTTTCAATATATTTATTGCAACGATAGAAACATTCATTCGGGCTATTATTTTTGCAATCACTGCCCTCTTTAATCACCCTCAAGAAAATGACGCTCTTTTTAATCTTATTTACTCAAGCAGCACCATCTATTTTTCCGCCAAATTTGTTGGCATGAGCCTTTTTAGAACCCAGCTTGATTACCAGACAATTCGCTTTAATGACCCTGTTCATATATTTACTACAAAACACTCGTATAAAATAAATGAAGTAGCCAAACGAACAAATTGATTCTTATATTGACTTTTAGCTGTAATTCTCGCAAAATAGTGCGATTTTTAAAAACAAGTGATTAAAATGAATCAATCTAAAAAAAGCTTAACGATATTTTTATTGTTAATGATCAATTTAGCAACTGTATTAAGTGTTAGAAACTGGCCAATTACTGCTTTATATGGTTACACATCAGTGTTTTACCTACTTCTTTCCATGCTCTTTTTCTTTATCCCTTGCGCTCTTGTTTCAGCAGAGCTTGCAACCTTATTCCCTCAAAAAGGGGGGGTCTATATTTGGGTGAGAGAGGCCCTTGGTCACAGGCTGGGATTTGTTGCTGTGTGGTTACTTTGGGTAGAAAATATCGTCTTTTACCCGGCTATTCTTTCTTTTATCACCGCTGCGATTGCGTATGTATTTTTTCCTCACCTTTCTGATAATCCCCTATACACATGCTTTGGAGTGATTGCTGTATTTTGGACTCTTACATTGATTAATTTAAGAGGCATTAAGTTCACCGGGAGATTAAGCACATTTTGCGTAATCACAGGAACTTTTATCCCCACTGCTTTGATTTTAACCTTAGGTGGGGTGTGGGTGTTTTCAGCAAAACCATTGATGATTTCGTTACAATCAACCCCCTTTTTTCCTGATTTATCACAAATTTCTACATTTGCAGTTTTAACGGGGATTTTACTTAGCTTTGCTGGCCTTGAAATGCCTGCAGTTCATGCCGGCGACGTAGAAAATCCAAAAAAAAACTTTCCAATTGCCATTTTCTTATCGGCTGCCATAATCATGGTACTAACTGTACTGGGCACTCTTTGTATTGCAATAGCAGTTCCCCGAGAGCAGATAAGTTTAGTGTCAGGGACAATTGAAGCTTTAAGTGTATTTTTACGACAATATCATTTAGGTTTTTTAACCCCATTATTTTCTCTATTGATTGCAATTGGCGCCTTAGGGGGCGTCTCAAATTGGATTGTAGGACCTTGTAGGGGATTGCTCGCTGCAGGGGAAAAGGGTGATTTTCCCCCTTTTATGCAACAAACCAATGCACATGGGATGCCTGTTGTATTAATGTCTATTCAAGGCATTATAGTCACCCTGTTATCTGTTTTATTTCTCCTTATGCCCGATGTAAGCGCCTCGTTTTGGATGATGACAGTCCTTGCTGCGCAGCTGTATATCTTAATGTATATCCTCCTATTTATTTCAGCAATTGTATTAAAGTATAAAAAAAGAGGCGCAGAAAGAGCCTATAGCGTCCCGGGCGGCTCTATTGGTATGTGGATAACAGCCGGTCTTGGGTTAATAGGTGTTACTTTTTCTTTTGTAATTGGGTTTTTCCCACCACCAGATGTAAAGGTTCAAAGCCTTACCTTTTTTACGTCCTTTTTAGGCGTTGGAATCACTTTGATGACATCCATCCCCTTTCTTATTTTTTCTATGAGAAAACCGCATTGGGGGAAATAATTAGACCTCTTTTAAAACTCATGGTAAAAGGAAATAAAACCCTAAACTTAAGTAAATAAGAGTTGTAATTACATCGGTAAACATCAATACAATAGGACCAGATGCAACCTTTGGATCTAGTCTCCATCTATGTAAGATGATAGGCACTATTGCTCCTATTATAGCTGTGACATTAATGGATAAAAATATACTCAGACAAATAATCCACGCCGGCCCAAATCCTCCACCCCAAAAAAGGGATATGAGCCCAACTATCACACTTGCTGTAATGGAAATAAGAAAAAACAACCTACTTTCTAACAAGGTATAATAGAAGACTTTACCCCAGCCATGCTTTTTATTGGTCATTAGATAGATGCTCATTGTCATAGCTTGCATGGAGATTGATTCAGAAAGAGAAAGAACCAGTGGAATAAACATTGCAAGCAATATAACATGCAGGAGGATAACCTCATAAATATCAGAAATGATCGCACAAAGAATCCCCCCGATCATATTACAAAACACCCAAGGCATCCGATGGATATACTTACTCCATAAAGACTTTGTGGGCCCCTCCTCAACTGCAATACCAATCATTTGGAAAATCTGCAGCCGCTTGCGTTTTGAGCTAATCTCCAAATCATCTTCAAAATACTCCTGAAGGTCTATCACCCCCAAAAACATCCCATGCTTTAAAACAGGAATTGCGAGCAAATGAAACTTTTGCATAATCGCAAGTGCCTCAAACATAGACTGCTCATGTTGAACAAGATGTACTTTTGTCTTCACTATTTCTCTTAAAGGGGCGCCCGGGTCGTGAACAAGTAACTCTCTAACATTAACAAGTCCTATAAGGTGTCCTTTTGTGTCTAACACAAAGTAATAGGGCTTCTCATTTTCATCGATTGTATTTCGAATTCCATCAATTGCTTGCCCAATTGTCTGGTTTAACTCAACAATGTTGTGAGCTTTACGGACATACGCTTCTGTTTGATGAGTCAAATGCTTTTTTTTCATATGTTCCTTCGTTAAAAGATATATGGGCAAAAAACATATACTTCAAGATAAACCTCGAAAAGAATTGGATTCTTTTGTATATTTTTTTCTATGTGTGGAATTTATGGATATATTCAATCTGAGAGTAAGCGGGACGCTTTAAAAGCTTGTCTTGAAGGACTTTTGAAACTTCAGTATCGTGGGTATGATTCTGCAGGCCTTGCATCTATTCATGAGGGTTCATTAATTTCCTATAAGACTGTTGGTCGAGCAGATCTTTTACACCCCATGATCAAGGACAATCGGTTAGACCTAAAGTTAGCTATTGCCCATACTAGATGGGCAACTCACGGCGGTCTATCAGAAAAAAACACCCACCCTCAAATTGATTATACTGAAAGTATTGCCCTTGTTCATAATGGCATTATAGAAAATCACCTTGAGATCAAGGCGTTTTTGGCGGATAAAAAGATCCCCTTTCGCTCAGAAACTGACACTGAGGTAATTACAAACCTTATCTCCTATTTTTACAAGGGAGATTTAAAAGAAGCGATTGAAATAGCTTTATCTAAAGTGCAAGGATCGTTTGCAATTGTGTTGATCCATAAAGACTCACCTCACACTATTTATGGTGCTGCAAGAAACCTTCCCCTTGTTATTGGAATTTGCAGTAAGAGTAAAGATGTTTATATTTCTTCAGACTCCTCCTCTTTCTTAAATGGAAGTTATGCTACCTATATTTTAGAAAACCAGGAGATAGCGCTTGTGACCAAAGACTCTTTAAAGATCTACACTGAAAAGGGATTGAAAGAAGAGCAGGACCTTGAATTAATCATCGTTGACCAAGAATTAGAGAATCGAAGAGAGTTCTCTCATTTTATGCACAAAGAAATTCATGAGCAGGAGTTTCTTTGTGAAAAAATTCTTCACAAACGTTTTTGCGTCGACACTTTTTCTTTTGAGGAATTAAAAGAGGACCTCCTTTGTTTTCAAAATGCAGATCATATTGACATCATCGCCTGTGGATCTTCTTTTCATGCAGGTCTTATAGCACAATCTTTTTTAGAAGAGTTAAGCAACATTGCTGTAACTGTTCATCTTGCTTCTGAATACCGATATCAAACGCATTTACCCAAGAGAAATACTGTTGCAATAATCATCTCACAATCTGGAGAGACTGCTGACACTCTTGCCGCTATGCGCTATCAAAAATCTAACTTTGCTCTTGTAATTGCCCTCTGTAATGTTTCAGGCTCGACACTTACAAGAGAATGTGATCGGTTTATCCCCCTCTACGTAGGAAAAGAGGTGAGTGTTTGCTCGACAAAAGCGTTTACTGGACAGTTGTTAAATCTTTACCTTCTTGCTGTTCACATTGGAAATGTTCGGGGGATTAATACCAGTAGATACATTAGAGAACTACTCAATGTTCCCCAGGAAATTGCAACAGTAGTGGCACAAGAAGAGCAAATAAAAGCTGCCGCAAAGACATTTTCAACTTTCCCTCACTTTTTCTTTACCGGCCGGTCGGTGATGTACCCAGTGAGTAAAGAGGCTGCCCTTAAATTAAAAGAGATCACCTACCTTCCTGCTGAGGCAATTCCTGCTGGTGAAATGAAGCACGGCCCTATTGCATTAATCGATGAAAACCTTGCTACCATTGCATTTTTAGGAGAGGAAAAAACCGCCCTAAAAACCCTTTCGAATTTAAGTGAAATTAAAGCTCGAAATGGCCCTCTTCTAATCTTTGGCCCCGATGATTACAAAGATTTAACCACTCACATCATCAACATTTCTTGTAATACTTTTTCAGCCATTCCCTACTCTGTTGCTGGGCAGCTGTTTGCCTATTACATGGCTCTTTTTCTCGGTCGAGAAATAGATTTCCCAAGAAACTTAGCCAAATCAGTAACAGTGGAATAGTGGATGAAAAAAATTCTTGCTCTGTTTTTTTTTATCCTTGTGGCTATTTTCCTCCCCTCCATTCTTCCATTTACAGTTAAAAAAGCAATTTTTGATCAACTGACAAAAAACACTCCAGGCGCATTTACTGTTTCTGAGATTGATTTTAATTGGTTTTCAAAAACCACCTTCGGGGATGTCACATGGGAATATAAAAACACTCGGGTAAAATTCTTAAAAGTAGATATTAACGCTTCCCTCTCTAAAATCTTTCTTGAAAAAGCAATACCAGTAAACTGCTGCTCTGGAACCATTTACTATAAAGATAAAATCCTCTTTGACCATGTAAAAGCGGAGCCATCAATTCGTTACAAGGACAAAAAGCTTACAATCGCTCAAGATTGTACAATCACCGCAGCTGTTGTTGAAGAAGGGGTGGAGGCTTTTACTAATCACGCCCTAATCCCCCCATTTTCAAGCCCGTTGGTAAGCCTTCACCTCTGTTCTTTTGAAATAAACTCAAGTTCAAAACACTCCTTAAAAATGGAAGGAGATCTAAGGCTAGGCACGTTAAAATGTGCACAAAACCACCTATTAACAACTGTTTTGAGCCTCTTAAGGGAAAAACCGACCACATATACTACCGTAGAATGTGGTATCATGCCCTTTATCGTTCAAAACGGTGTTGTTTCATTTGATAGAACACATTTTCTTGTGGACAAAGCTTTTGAGATGATCTCCCTGGGTACAGTAAATCTTATGTCTGATGGCTTAAACATTCACGTTGGCCTCACTACAAGCTCCCTTATTAGAGCCTTTGACCTCACCTTTCTCCCCCCTGGTTATATGGTCCCATTTAAGATCGAAGGGACCACCCATAAACCTGAAATTCAGGTCAAAGAGGCCCTTAAAACAATAGCTGCTCTAATTCTTCTTGAGAAAATAGCCCCTCAAAATCGAATTTACCCTAAAACCCAAGCTTTCTAGCTGATCTCTTTTTTTATACACTTCAGATATCTATCTATCTAATAGTTAGATAGATAGATGATTTAAATCAAATAAATTGTTGCATCACAGGAGCTTTTTTTTGTGATATTAATATATTTATTTATTTATATAAATTAGTTAATTAAGAAATTATTTGTTTTTAAACTCTAATTTGTTTTATAATTAAAGGAAACAAAAAAGGAGTTAAATAAAATGGACGCAACAAGAGCACATAAATTTGGTTCAGCAGAGAGTGTAAAAACAAAAATTTATCATTACAACTGTAAATTAAATAATTCAAAAATAAATGAATCAGAAAGAGAAAAATTTTCACAAAAATTAAAAATTGCAAAACTTGCTCTCCTATTTTTTGAACGTAACCCCCTAACTCTTCCACTAGAATTAAGAAAAATCCCACTTGCTTCTATTGTAGAGACTTTAAAAGCAGTTAAAGCTACTATTTATCCTGTTGCGAAACGAGAAATTAAATTAGTTGATACTCAACTCAGAAAAGCGAGAGGGGCAGTAGCAGTGGAAAGGTTAGCAGCACAAGCAGCTGTAGCAGCACAAGCAGCCGCAGCAGAAGCACGAAAAGAAACAGATCAACTCCTAGACCAATATGAATTAGATGAGAAAGAAGAGCTAGCTGAAAAAGAAACACTTTCTCAACTATCCGAATTATATACAATAGAAGAGGAAGTGTTACAAGAAGAGCGAGCGTTAAAAGAAAAGCGAGCGTTAGAAGAAGAAGAGCGAGCGTTAGAAGACATTGCAAACTCAAAGAGCGCCATGGAAGAAATGGTTGCGCTTAAAGAGATCTATCAATACATAATAGATACTCGCTCCTTTATATACACCTCTGGATCAGCTAAACTTCTAAAACCGGATAATTCTAACAAAAGCGGTGTAGCTATTTTAGGGGTAATTGAAGCAATTGGTAGAGCAATCTTACTACCATTTGTAGCAATAGCTCAATGTTTTATTTGTCTTGCGGAAGGTAGAAAAGTTAATATGCGTCCGTACATTGATACATTTTCTGCCCCGTTTAATCCACAGGAAAACTAAACACCACTTAATTACTCAAGTATAGAAAAATCGATCTCTTAGGGGATCGATTTTTTTTATTGAAACTTTCATTTTTTTTTGATATATTGCATTTTTTATTTTTAAAGGGGCAACAGATGTTAATGCAAGAATTAGAGGTTTTACTAGGACATAAACTTGAGCAATTATTAAGCTTAAAAACTTGTAAAGTATCAAAAAATCTCCTCTCCCTCCCAGGACCTGATTTTGTCGACCGAATTTTTGCCCATTCTGATAGAAATATTCGTGTACTGCAAAATTTTCAAGCTATTTTCAACCATGGAAGGCTCAGTAATACCGGCTACCTCTCCATTTTACCTGTAGATCAAGGAATTGAACACTCTGCAGGGGCCTCTTTTGCTCCAAATCCTATCTATTTTGATCCAGAAAATATCATTAAACTTGCAATAGAAGGGGGTTGTAATGCGGTAGCAACAACTTTTGGAAATTTAGCCATCATGGCCAGAAAATACGCTCATAAAATCCCTTTTCTAGTAAAAATCAATCATAATCAATTACTTACCTACCCCAACACCTATGATCAAATTCTGTTTGGAAAGATTCAGGAGGCAGCAGATCTTGGTGCACGCGCTGTTGGCGCAACAATCTACTTTGGGTCACCTGAAAGCAATAGACAAATTGTCGAAGTGGCTAAAGCTTTTGAAGAAGCTCATAGACTGGGAATGGTAACTGTCCTTTGGTGTTACTTAAGAAACCCAAGTTTTAAAACAAAAGAGGCAGACTACCACCTTGCAGCAGACCTCACAGCCCAAGCAAATCACCTTGGTTGCACCATTAAAGCTGATATTATTAAACAAAAACTTCCCACTTGCAACGGTGGATTTAAGAATCTTAAGTTCGGTGTGACCTCTGAAAAAGTCTATTCAGACCTCTGTTCCAATCACCCAGTGGATTTAGCAAGGTATCAAGTTCTTAATTGCCTCTCTGGAAGAATTCCATTAATTAATTCCGGCGGCCCATCAGGCGAAAATGATCTAGTTGATGCAGCAGAAACTGCATTGATCAATAAGTTAGCAGGCGGTGCAGGGCTTATTTCAGGGCGAAAGGCTTTTCAAAAGCCTTTGAAATCGGGAGTAAAACTCCTACACCTAATCCAAGATGTTTACTTAAGTAACGATTTCAAACCAATTTCCTAACAAGTTAATTACCAATTATGTAAAAGAAAATGACGCCATTTTCTCCCCATCGTAAGGCATTAATCCATGAAATGGCTCATGTGTTTTTCCAAATATGAGTGGAAGTAGATACTTATCCCCCTCCCACATTGGTAATTCCATCAACTTATCCTTGTCTACCCAACTTAAGTCTCCTTCTGGGCAGGTAGAGTAAGGCGATCCCGTCCAATCTGTGATTAAAAAAATAAAAGCCATCCAATCTTCCTTATTTTTTCCAAACCCCGTCCAGTTAACCGTCCCCCTAAAGGTCATTTTTGTAACAACTATCCCCGCCTCCTCTTGAATTTCTCTTCGCATAGAACTTCCCACATCCTCATCCTGGTGCATTTTCCCTCCAAGGCCATTATATTTTCCTTTATGGTCATCCTGTTCACGCTTATTTCTATGAATCATCAGGACCTGGGAGTGATCCTTTGAAAGAACATACCCTAAAGTTCCAATGATCGGAGTGTATTTAGACATAAGAACCTTCTTGTTAAAGAGCTACTATGATAAACTTACCCGACAAAATTTTCAAGGAATCTGTGGAAATTAATCTTCTGTTTTCTCCTTAATAAGGTTATTATGATGACTGTAGCCCTATCCCTGCCTTTTCTAATTCTAGCACTTTGTAATAAACAGTCTATAAAACAGACCCTTCTTTCTATACCATCAACCTTTTGTGTACCCATTATTTTTCTAGTTTTCCCCATCGTGCCCCTATTCCCTGTTTTATTGATCTTAAGCATCTGTAACACTATTCACATTAGAACCTTCAACACCCCCCTGCAGTGGAGAGCGTTAAAACTCATTAAAAACCTCCCCTCTTTAAAGGATTCTATTTTCAACCAAGCACCCCTCATAACCCTTTTTTCTTGCTCCTTGTTTGCTATTTTTTACAGCTGTTTTCTTACCCCCCCAAGCTCTTTAAGCCTCTTAAGCCTCCCTTTTCTTTTACTATCTCCTAAAAAACTACTCCCCTACCCCTTTCAAATTGTCACGCAATGCTATCAACCAAAAGTTATCGGACAGGCAGGGGAAATACCCAATTCCCAAAATGAGGTCGCCTATAAATATAACAATGAGTTCCCCTTAGAAAAATACACTGTTGGATTTTCAGGGAAAAAAGTCTTCTCAATCCCTCATAAAAAAAAACCTCATGTAGTATTTCTCTACCTAGAATCATTTAGAAGTACAGATGTGGGGAAAATCACCCCCCATTTTGATAAATGGTCTAAGCGGGGAATTTTCTTCTCGAAATTTTATGCAAGTGCCTCTCAAACTTTTAAGGCAATGTTTGCAACCTTTTACGGATTACCCCCATGCTTTGGCATAGACTTTGTGGAAAGTACAAGCCCTGTTCTCACTCTTCCTTTAAAGGGGCTTCCTAATTTTTTTAAAGAAAATGGGTACACTAATATCTTCATAAAAGCTGGTAGCCACAACTTTGATAATCAAGGGGACTTTTTAAAAAATCACCATTTTCATGAAATGTACGATGAAATGGATGTAAAAAGGCAAAATCCAGAAGCTTATGGTACAAGCTGGGGGGTCCATGATGAATTTATGTATGATTTTATGATCAATAGAATTCAAACGAGCAAAACCCCCCTTTTTATCAATACCGCTTCGGTTACAAATCACCACCCCTTTGTCACTCCCGAAAGTTTCACCCCTTTTTTCGGTAAAACTCCATTTGAAATAGCGATGGAATATTCCGACCATACCCTAGGACTTGCTCTTGAAAAGCTCTCTTGCTTAGAGATTCCTATGCATGTTTATATCATGGGTGACCATGGGTATCCATTAAATCATAGTGGAAGGCCGGGGTTATCACCAACTCTTGATGAACATGTAACCCACGTTCCCTTACTAATCCTACCCCTGCATTGTGGTGAAGTTATTCCAAAAGAAATCAAAGAAGTTTCCTCTCAAATTGATATCCTCCCTACCATGATGGATTTATACGGATTTACAGGAAAAAACAGTGGAATTGGCTCTTCTTTATGCCGAAAAAGGGAAACTCCCACAGCGTATTTACTCAATGAATCTTTAGAACCAATGTCAGGATTGGTAACAAGCGATTCTTACCAGGTATTTAACGAGTATATCCCCATCTACAACACCCTTAAAACTCTTTATAAACAGAAAAAAATCAGCTCTGAAGTAGATGCTTTAAAGGTATTAAACCTTTCCTCTCAGTGTATTGCTTTTAAAGAGCTTCAGCTGCTTCTTGCTATTAACCCAAACCTTGAAACCCTCCAACTTGATAACTGTCCAATCATCGCGGGCCTTGATTTCAACTATCCAAAATCTTTACGAAAAATCTCCCTAGAAAATAATGTTCTCATCCTAGATGAAGATATAAAACACCTTCCAAACACCATCGAGAGCATATCCATCTTAGGATGTAGAAACCTTACAGATCAATCTCTTCAATATTTAAAACATCTTCCACTAAAAGAAATTTCCCTCTCCTGTAAACCATTTTCAAACAAAGCTCTTTTCCACTTTCTCTCCTCTCTCACCCTTGATAAAATTTGGTTAAAAGATGCTGAACATCTTAATGAGGAGTTTTTTCATGTCTTTTCCTCACATCCACTCACAGAAATCACCATCAGTGGCGCAAGAAGTCTTTCTGATAGATCTATTAAATCGATCTCTTCTCCGATGCTAAAAGTATTTATGAGTGACAACTGCTCAAATCTTACAGACCTTGCATTGTGTCATTTAAAAAAATGCCCCTTAGAACTTCTTCACTTAGAAAGAGCAACTCACATTTCTGATGAGGGAATTTCTCAACTCCAATTTTTAAAAATACACACCTTTTTTATCAGTCACAATCATCACATCACAGAAAATGGGGTAAAAAACATCAATACTAATTTTATGCGAAATCTTTTTTGTATTGATTGTTTAAAAATGCCTGAGGTTTACACAGACACTCCAGAGAAACAAATCTATTTTTTAAGCAATCAGGGACAACTGTGATAGCAAGTTTTTACATCCTCCTACCCCTGCTATTTTTAAGTCGATTTCGATTTATTTCTTCTTACCTATCCATTATTTTACTCCTCCTGCCGCCGTTTATCCCCCCTTCTCTGTTTAGAATTGTTCTATTTTTTACCTTTCTTGCATACGCCGGAAACTTTCTACACCTCTATTTCTTCAATAGGCTAATCTCTATCCGATCTCTTAGCCTTGTCTTTCAATTTCGCTGTTTTAAAGATTCGATCCAGCATTTACCCTTCCTGTTTTGTCTCCCTTTAGCTTTTGTATTCTATTGCTTACTTATCCCTATTGACAGAACTTTATCCCTTCCCCCTCTAATTCTATCCACCCTCTTGTTCCCTCTTTTTTTATGGAAAGTATTTAAAAAAAAATCAGGAAGCACCCTCTTTTCTATTCAGCCTGAAAATGAACAGTTCATCTATACTAATAAGAACACCCCACTTGAAAAAGAGACAAAAGGGTTTTATGGACAAAAGGAATTTTCTTTACCCGATGACAACGTTCATGTGATCACCCTTTTTATAGAGTCGTTTCGAGGAAAAAATATTGGGGTTTTTGGAGCAAATGAATCCATCACTCCCTGTTTTGATCAGCTAAGTAAAGAGGGTATTCTTTTCACCAATTTTCACTCCAACGGAACTCAGACATTTAAAGCTTTATTTCATCTATTATTTGGTCTTCCCGCCTATTATGGCTCTGATTTTCAAACAAACTCTAAAAGATTAAAAAATCTAAATCTTAAAGGTTTACCCGATTTTTTTTTGAAGAAGGGGTATGACCCGATTTTTATCCAAGGAGGAAACAACTCCTTTGATGGGCAAGGGGATTTTCTCAAAAACCATGGGTACAAACAAATTATTGACTGTGAAGACATTAAAAAACTAAATCCTCTAGCAAAAGGTACTAGTTGGGGGGTGGATGATGAGTACTTGTATGAACACATCCTTACAGTTTTAAAAGAGAGTAAAAATCCATTATTTTTAAATGCGGCAACAATCACTAACCATCACCCCTTTAGAGTGCCTGTAGGTTACAAAGCACCTCTGACTCAAAAAACTAATTGTCCGATGACCGATCGTTTTATTCAAACAATGCAATATTCAGATAATGCTCTAGGGAAGTTTGTAAGTGATCTTAAAAATTTAGATATTCCTGTTCACTTATATATTATGGGGGACCATGGGGTAGATATCGGTGATTTAAAAACACTCAAACAAAGTATAAAAAGGGATGTCACTCATGTACCTTTATTAATTTTTCCTATTACAAAGCAACCCTTTAAACCAAAGGTCATCTCAGATCCTGCCTCCCATATAGATTTACTTCCCACAATGATGGATCTATACGGCTTTTCTGGAAAAAATAGCAGCACCGGCTCATCCTTGGTGCGAAAAAGAAGTTTCCCACATGCCTTAGTTTTTAACCAAATTGTAAAACCAAGTCTACTTGGAGAGATTACCGCAAGTGGCTTGAATTTAGACAAAAATAAAGAAAATTTCGACACTTTAGAGCACCTATTTCGTACGCGTGCAATCTGCTCAAAAGAATTAGATGGTTTAAGATCTTATGATTTTTCTTCAGAAACAATCACAGTGGAACAACTTGAAGACTTTTTACTAAAACACAATAAGTTAACCTCTCTTATTATCAATAATTGTATGTTTATCCACTGCCTAGAACTTTCTTTTCCCGCCACCTTACGTCACTTTGAGGTTGATAACAATCTATTTATCACAGATTTTGATGTTACCCATATTCCCTGCACCGTTGAGCGTCTCTCTCTTATTAATTGCCCAAATTTAACCGATGCTACCCTTACTTTTCTTGCAACACTTCCCCTAAAACATCTCCACCTTTCAGGAAAAAATTACACTAAAGAGGGGCTTGAAACTTTAGCTCTCTTTTTAAATAAATTAGAGTGCATTTGTTTTGAGGATGGTAAAAACATTACATCACAATTTTTTAATAACTTACCCTCAAAAAATCTAAAAGATGTTCGTATTAAAGGTTCAAGTTTAGTAGAAAACTCCTTTTTAGCGGAAATATCGTCCCATCCAATACGGGTACTTCTCCTTTCCAACTGTTCTAATATCACCGATTGCGGGGTATCTTTTTTAAAAGATACCCATTTGGATTGTCTTTTTCTAGAAAATGCCCCTAAAATCACTGATAGAGGCATTACTGCGTTACAAAAAGTTCCCTTTCAAACATTTTCCATTTCTCATGCACCTAAAATCACCATTAATTCCATCAAAACTCTCAATCCCCTCACATTACAAGGGATCTATTGCATAGGATGTGAATTGGATGAATCAGTAGAAGAAAAAGAGTTTGAAGGCAATGTCAGAGCTCATTACTTCTTAAATGAAAGTAGTTTGATTACCACCTTAAAAATGGAGGCATTTACTAAATCTTCGAAAAACATCTTCTTTTCTTCATAAAATTTTGACACTTATCTTGAAGATCTCTATAATCCTTTCGATGGTTTATAAGTATATTTTTAAAAAAATCCTCTTCTTTGCAATTACACTTTTTACCATTGTGACCTTAACCTTTTTTTTAATGAAATCAATCCCTGGAGACCCCTTCACTCAAGAGCAGGCTATTCCAGAGGAGATTTTGAAAAATTTATATGAACATTACGGGTTAGATAAACCTTTGTATATCCAATACATCAAGTATATCAAGGGATTTTTAACCCTTGATTTAGGCCCATCGTTCTTATATGAAGGGCGCACCACCAATCAAATTATTAGGGAGGGATTTCCCATATCTGCAACTCTTGGATTCATAGCTTTTATTCTAGCTGTTTTTTGGGGGGTGTTTTGGGGGTCAATTGCAGCTTTTTATAAAGGTCGATTTTTAGATCATTTTGCGATGATTTTAGCAGTGAGTGGAATGAGTGTCCCAAGTTTTATTACCGCAACAGTCTTGCAGTATATTTTTTCTATTCAATTGGGGATTTTTCCTATCGCTAGGTGGGGAACTATCTCCCATATGGTACTTCCTGCAATTGCTCTGGCCTCTTTTCCATCGGCTTTTATTGCAAAAATGACCCGTGAGTCAATGGTAGAGGTCCTTCAAAAAGAGTATATTTTAACTGCCAAAGCAAAAGGGCTCTCCAAATTTCAAATCTGGAGAAAGCATGTGTTAAAAAACAGCCTTCTTCCTGTGATCTCCTATTTGGGAACATTATTTGCATCCATCACCACAGGAAGCTTTATTGTGGAAAAAATTTATGGAATTCCCGGTCTTGGGGGGTGGATGGTTTCAAGTATCACCAACAGAGACTATACAATCATTACAGGGCTTACTATTTTTTACAGTTTTATCCTTCTAATTTCAATTACGATGACAGATATTATATACTTTTTCTTAGACCCACGAATTAAGGATAGGTTCCAAAATTATGAACTTACATAGTAAAACAATCGACGAAGGTTATCTTAAAGAAAGCTGGAAACGCTTAAAAAGCAAAAAACTCCCTATGGTTGGTTTTTACACGCTGATTTTATTGATCTTGTGCTCTATTTTTATCCCCTTTTTCTCATCGACCACTTACTATGAGACAAATTTAAGTTGTAAAAACACCGCCCCCAACCTAGAGCACTATTTTGGAACTGATGATTTAGGAAGATCTGTATTTGCAAGAATTTGGTGGGGGGCTCGAATTTCCCTTTTTGTAGGATTTACTGCAGCCTTTATTGATATGATCATAGGGGTTGTTTACGGCTCTTTTGCCGCTTTATCTGGCGGGAGAATTGAAGAGATTATGATGCGAATAGCAGATACGTTTCACTCCCTTCCTTACCTTCTTATGGTGATTTTATTAACTGTTGTGATGGGGCAAGGAATTGTAACTATTATATTAGCAATTACCCTTACAGGGTGGATTAACATGGCAAGAATCACCCGTGCAGAGACCTTGCGATTAAAGGAGCAAGATTTTGTCCAAGCAGCACTATCTCTTGGCGCAAGCACTAGAAGAATCTTGTTTGTGCATATTATACCCAATTGCTTTGGAACAATTCTAACAACTGTCACCCTAACCATCCCTTCAGCAATATTCACAGAATCCTTTTTAAGCTTCTTAGGTCTTGGTGTACAAGCGCCAATTGCTAGCTGGGGGACAATGGCCAGCAATGGCCTTGCATCCCTCACCTACTACCCCTGGAGACTTTTTTTTCCAGCAATATTTATCAGCATCACAATGCTTGCTTTCAATCTGATTGGAAATGGTCTTCGTGATGCATTTGACCCCAGGTTTCGATAATGATACATTCACAACATCAATCAAAACCCCTTCTTGAAATAAAAAACTTTTCGTTTACCTTCTCGAATAACCCCAATCATCCGGTAGTAAAAGAGGTAAATCTCTCTCTTTATCCAAATGAATTTATTGGGATCATCGGGGAATCAGGAAGTGGTAAATCAGTGACTGCTAAATCAATACTACAACTTAATTCTCTTAACGGAAAGGAGGAAAAAGGAAGTAAGATCATCTATGGAGGAGAAAATCTTCTCACTTTATCAGAAGAACGGATAAGAAAAATAAGAGGAAGAGAGATAGCTATTGTTTTTCAAGATCCAATGACATACCTAAATCCCACCGCAACTATTGGAAATCAAATTGAAGAATCTTTAAAACTGCACTTTCCTCACTGTAATTCTTCAGAGACGTATGTAAAAACTTTAGATTTACTTCGCCTGGTAGAGTTAAATCAACAAAAAGAGATCTATAAAAAATACCCTCATGAACTCTCTGGTGGTATGCGCCAAAGAGTGATGATTGCTATCGCTTTAGCTCCCAACCCCCGTGTTTTTATCGCTGATGAAATCACTACAGCACTTGATGTGACAGTCCAACATGAAATTCTTCTCCTTTTAAAAAAACTTCAAAAGACTCTTGCTATGAGTATTATTTTTATCACCCACGATTTAAGTATTGTCTCAAACTTTGCAAGTAGGGTGATTGTTATGTATAAAGGGAGAATTGTTGAGATGGGACCTTCGGAGTCAATCTGCACATCCCCTAGTCATCCTTATACAAAGGCGTTAATAGACTCTATCCCTCGCATTGATATGACTAAAGATTCAAGGCTTGAATCAATACAAGTACTACAAGAGGAAGCACCCCTTGGATGTATTTTTTATAACAAGTGCAAGTTTTCCAGACCTGAATGTAAAATCAATCCGCCCCCTAAAAAGAAAACCTCATCAAAAGAAGTTTTATGCCACTTTCCATTAATGGAAAAGAAAGAGGAGGTTATATGTCTTTAAAGCCCTTGCTCAAAGTTGAAAATTTAACTGTTTCCCACAAACAAAATGGCTCAAGGTTTTTAGCAGTATCTGATGTTTCCTTTGAAATTTTTCGAGGAGAAACTCTTGCTTTAATCGGCGAAAGTGGGTGTGGGAAATCATCCATTGCAAAGTCTATCCTTGGGATTTGCTCTCAATATAGGGGTAATATCTACTATGAAGGGGAAAAAATTGCTAAAAATAGACGCCTTGCCCTCCCTGAAGTTAAAAAAAATATTCAGATGATTTTTCAAGATCCCTACAGCTCTTTAAGCCCCCGAATGACCATTGAAGAAATTATCAAAGAACCCCTTCTTATTTATAAAATTGGAAACAAAATATCTCAAAATAGCCGCGTTGATGAGCTTTTAAAGGCTATAGGACTGCCTTCCCATTATAAAAGACGGTTCCCTCATGAATTAAGTGGTGGGGAAAGGCAAAGGGTTAGTATTGCAAGGGCCCTTGCATCAAATCCTAAATTACTAGTTTGTGATGAACCCACCCATGCTCTTGATATGTCAATTCAGGCATCTATTATTAATCTTTTGAAAGACCTGCAAAAACAGTATCATTTATCACTATTATTTATCTCTCACAACTTAACTCTTGTGAAAAACCTTTCTGACAGGTGTTTAGTGATGTATGGGGGAAGAATTGTTGAAGAAGGGTGTATCTTGTCAATTTACGAAAACCCCCTCCACCCCTTCACTAAAAAACTTCTATCATCAGCAATTTTATTTACCAAACACCTCCCCCTTTATTCAAGGGAAGAGCCTGTTGCAAATGTAGAAATAAAACCTTTAACCATCGATAGTCTTGCCATTCAATCCTATATACAAGGTGCAGTAAGAGGGAACTTTTTTACTTATATTTTAAAAAGTCTGTTACAGATATTTGATAAAAAAAAGAGTAAAACAGAATGTGAATTAAAGATCTGCCCCTATTTTGAAAAATGCTCAAGCAGAAAGTATCTTTGTGAAAAAGAGCCAATTTACACAAAAAAAATACACAACACACATTATGTTTCCTGCCTGCTAGTGGATGAAAAAAAATCTTCACTTTTTATCACTAAGTAGAAAATTTGTTGAACCTATTACCCACACCCTGCAATTGACAATAGATTTCATAAGATTCTGAGCAAGTGGCCCGATGGATTTATTTACTACAGCCCCTAAAATTAACAGATCATATTCCTTATTTTCTGTTAATGAGATGATTGCCTTTACACAAGATCTTGCTTGAATGGATTTTAATTCGATCTCAACACCATGATCTAGTGCTATAGCCTCTGCTTTTTTTAACATATTTACAGAATACTCATCTAGTGACTTTAAGTTAGCGTTAATTGGAAGCATAAAGGGAACCTCTACCACGTGGATTACTGTGAGTTTTGATCCAAACATCTTCGCTATTGCACACCCCACCTGGAGTGTATCTGTCCCTAAATGCCCTCTAGTTGGTAGTAATATGTTTTTAATCCTCATATCACTTAAACCTAAGACTTTTATTTTTTCTACTTCTACACTACCAAAAGCTGAAATGTCTTTCTTTCTTCTGTAAAAAAGGTACATGATAAGCCCTAAAGCTATCCAGGTAAAACCAAGAATTCTTCCATATGGTTTTGTAACTACCACCAAAACCCAAACTGAAAAGGTGGAGATCGCTCCTAAAATAGCCGTTACAGGAATTTTTATTTTCCCCCAGCCAATATTGCACTTGATTTTGAAAGGGCGATCAATGTCTGGATATTTGATTCTGTGGACAATTAACGAAGTATGAGCACTAAAAAATGCAAGCATTGCACCAAAATTATACAGGTCTGCTAAAAAGACGAGCTTACCACGACTTGCTATCAGCACTGCTATCGCGCAAAGAGCGAAAAAGCATAATGAAATATATGGAGTTTGCTTTACCTTGTGTAGTCGATAAAACACCCTTGGAAGTTGAAAGAATTCCCCCATGTTAAATGCAAGCCTTGATGACCCAAGTAGCCCTGCATTTGCTGCTGCAAGTAATATCACCGCCGCCAAAACTCCTATCCAGGGACCAAGTAAATGCCCAATATAAGGGAGATTTTCTACAATTCCTGAGATGGGATTATCTAGATATTTACTACTTAATGAATCTGGGGTGAGCACCGATAGTGCGACAATTGAAATACCTAAGTAAGAGACTATTAATAATGTCATTGCAAGAATGATGGCTCTGGGAATAGTTTTTGTAGGGTTTTTAGCCTCTGCTGATAGTTGAGCCATTGATTCAATGCCTGTGTAAGCAACCATTGCCATTGCAACCCCATGAAAGAACTGCCCCCAAGATGGAGACCAGTTTAAATTAGCTCCCCCTATCTTTAAATGCTCAAAAAATAATCGAAAATCAACTACTGTGAATAAGGCAAAAATAACAATTGCAAACTGAGTGGTTAAAGTCACCATTGTTAATATTAACGAAATTCTTGTTGAGCTTTTTACACCCGATATATTCAAAAATAAAAGCCCAATGATAAATATGCAGCTTAATGCAACTTTGTAATCAGCATCAATTAGTATGGGAAAAAAGTATGAAAGATATGGGGCTATTGCAAAACTTGAGATGGCAATTGTTACAATAAAATCAAGTAAAAGGCCCCACCCTGCTATAAATGAAATAAAATCATTAAATGTTTTTCTTGTATAACTTGCTGATCCACCTGAATCTAAAAAAATCGAGGTCATCTCTGCGTAGGTTAATGCAGTACATATAAACACCCCCCCTGCAAGTAACAGGGCAATGGGTGTTGCTCCCAAAGCAAAGAATGCAGTAATTCCAAGTGCGTAATAAATAGAGGATCCCATATCCCCATATCCGATTGCAAATACATCAAATATTCCAAGAACCCGCTTCATCGAGCCACGATCGATCTGAGTAATTTTTTCCTTCATACCCCTCCGATAACACAAAAGAGAGAATTAATGGAAGGGGATTTATTTATCTTCTAAGGATGCAACACACCTAAATCCATAAGTTTTATTCATCGATCCGGGGTTATTTCTAAATCTATGTGAGCATCTCATATCATCCACCAAGCTCTTCCAGCACCCGCCGCGTAGAACTCGATAAACCCCCTGCTTTGGGCCCTTTGGGTTGTCAGGTTCTAGAGCTGACATTTCGTAGTAGCTGTAATCATACCAATCTTCACACCATTCGTAAACGTTTCCTGCCATATCATACAAGCCATTTTTTGAAGGGGGGTAACTCATTACAGGAGTGGTGTCTGCTGAGAAAAAATTTGCTTCCGATCGTTCAATTCCATCTCCAAAAGGGAAGATGTTTTTCACATTTCCATTGGTTGCTGCAACTTCCCATTCAGCTTCTGTGGGAAGTCTTTTTCCCACCCATTCAGCGTATGCTTTAGCCCCATAGTAGCTTACCCCCACAACAGGGTGTTTTGCATAACCAGTTTCAATCATCAACTCACCAGACTGCCTTTTAATGCGTGATTCTCTTAACATGATGATGTCATTATTAAGATCATCCTTTTCCCCTTCCATCTTGAGTAAAAATTTTAAAAACTGCTCGTTTGTTACGGGGTGAATATCCATTGCAAAGGAATTAAGGGTGATTGTATGCTTTGGTTTTTCATCGCGAGCCCCTGTTTCACTACCACGCTCATAGTTGCCTTTTTTAATTTCAATGGTGTCTGTAAGAATTGGCTTAATTCCATCTGTAGCTATTTTTTCAGGTCTATAAGCTCTTACCTCAGGTTTTCCTCTAAGAGTGTTTGCAAGATTGTTATTAAAAACTTCATCTTTAGTATCTTCTAACTGTTTTACCCCTTCGAATTTCATTTTCATTGGGCTGACATTTGATGTACGTGACATCCTTCCGATTAAATTTTTTTCAAATTCTTCAATCAATGTTTTTGGAGAGTCTTGCTCAATAGGTATTATGGGGGCAGAAGGGGTAGCTTTTTGAGGTATTTTAACTTTGGCGTAGGACATCTCCTTTAATTCCTCTTTATTCTCAGCCACTGCAAAGACCAGCTCCTTTTCTTCTGCTGCATAACTATAGGCTGATTTTTGCTGAGGGATAACCACCTCTTCAAGAGAGGTCATAGCACTTGCATCTTTGATAAGGGTTGTTAAATTATCAACTCTTGCAGATGGAATTTGGTGAAGGGTTGCTCGAACTATCATATCCCAATCAACACTGCTATTTTTGTAGACAGAACTTGGCATCGCAAAATACCCCTCAGGGAGGTATCCCATTAACATGAAGTAGGTTAAAACCCCAAAAGCGTAGATATCTGTTTTGAACGAGGGGGTAGTCCCCTCGCTGAATCTTTGCTCTGGAGCTAAAAACGCTACTGTTTGAACGTAGGAGCGCCTTTGATGGGAAGCTTTGATTCTATCTTTGGATGAGTTAATTAGAGCTTCCATTGCATGGTTTAATACGTAGTTTGCGCCAAGTATTGATGTGATTCCCACATCAGAAAGCTTAATTTTATAACCCTCATCTTTTTTTTGCTGCATAAGGATGTTACTTAATTTTAAACCTCCATGAAACAAAGGTTCTTTCATCATCCCATGAGCGTGGATGTAATCAAGAGCAAAGGCAACCTCTCTTAAAATTTGGAGTATTTCCCCTTCTTTTAATCTTTCTGTGCATGTAGAAAGATAATTAGCAAGGTTCATTGAATTTGGTAATTTATAGGGAATAAAATCTGAAACAATAAACAGTTGATCTCCATAGGAAGATACATTGTGAACAGAGGCGATATTATCGTGATCTAAGGATGCGATTTTGGCAATTTCTTTAGTGAATTTCTCTTTAAAGCTTGGATCTTGTAATAATGAACTGGGTAAAAATTTCAAGGCAAAGAGTTTTTTAATAAACTTATGTTCTGCAAGATAAACTGGGCCTAATGATCCCTCTCCGATGATTCTTTTTATCTCGAAATCGTTAATAGTTTGCCCTTCCATACCGCCCCTTTTTTCTCATTGGATTATATCTAAATTTCTAGTTTAAAAAACACCTAAAAGTTTTAGTAGCAAGAAAGCTGTTAAAAAAACCACTACAAAGGATGCTCCCCAGACAATATTTTGAGATTTGAATATACTATTAGAGACAGAACCCTCTCGCATTTCAATTCCCCCTAGTCCATAATCGAACCTGCGATCGATTTCACTTTCCCGCTCTTTTCTAAAAGATTCAGCATATTCTTTTTCTAAATATTTCAGGTCTAGGTCGAGAAAAATTGCATACTGTCTCATAAAACCTTGAATATAAATTGCTGATAATAATTGCTCAGTTTTACCTGCCTCTATTGCCTCTATATACATACTTCTAATTGACGTTGCGTTTTCAACCTCTTTAACTGACAATCCAAGCTCACATCGTCTTTCTTTGTAAAGCTCGCCAAGGGTCATTGCATCTGAAATCATCCTTTTCCTCATTTGTTTAATAAAAAATAAGAGTAACTGATATAGACAATTACTGCAATGTTAGGTATTCTTCTATTCATGAGTAATTGTTTTGTCACAACCATTGATAGATCTTTAGCGGAGAAAATTGAAGGTGAATTAATCGAGAAGGGGTGTGTAATTACGACCCCTCCTAATACTATTTTTTCAGCGAAAATGCCCGGGCTTGCTTGTTGTTTCTATGTTTCTGGGAAATTTACTGTTCAAGGGAAAGATAAAGATGAGTTTATTCATTTTTACTTAGAACCAACAATTCTTAAAAACCTACATCACTCTCATCCAAAAACAAAAATTGTGATGTCGGAACGAATCGGTTGTGATGAGGCTGGTAAGGGAGATTTTTTTGGACCTTTGTGTGTTGCAAGTTTTTATTACAACCCGGCTCAAACTGATTTTTTACTAGATCTTGGGGTGGATGACTCAAAAGTTTTAAGTGATTTTAAGATTGGCAAGATTGCAGAGGCGTTGAAAAAATCTTGTGAGTATGAAATTTTATCTATTTTTCCGAAGAAATACAATGAGCTCTATGAAAAGTTTCAAAACCTTAACACCCTTCTTGGGTGGGCTCATGTTAAAGCGATGACAGTGCTTTCAGAAAGAGTTGGATGCAACTTAGTTTTACTTGATCAGTTTGTGAAGCCCCCCTTTATGCAATCGTTATTGAATAGGACAGGCAACATCCAGATTAAACTTACTGAAAGAACTAAAGCTGAGGAGGATATCGCTGTTGCCTGTGCATCTATTCTTGCTCGAGACGCTTTTGTTAAAGGGATGGATAAGCTATCTTTAGATTTTGGGATGCAGATTCCTAAAGGGGCATCCAAACAGGTGATTTTAGCGGGAAAAAAATTCCTCTCCATTCATGGGAGAGGAAAATTGGAGGAAGTGTCAAAAATACATTTCAAGACTTATAAAGATCTATTTATCTAACGAGAATGACTCGATGAAGAAGTTGTAATGATGTTCTTGATAGTTATTGATTTCACATTCCATTGCAAGGAGGTAAAGGGAGTTATTTGCTTGAATTGCTCGTCCTTTAAAATAGACTGCATCGGTGCGGATGAAAAAATCCATTGCAGGATTTCCATCGACAAGTATTAGATCAGCAAAAAGGAGCCGGTTGTTAGCGTTTTGAGAAATTAAGGTATTGAGAAAGTGCTCTAAGTTCTTCTTTGCGTCTTCATTTTTTATTTCCCCTGGATATTTTGCGATAAGAACCATAAACACTTCTTTTCGTTGATGATCTGCTACATACACATGGTAGCGAAGTTTGTTATCGGTCCCTTTCATTTTCATATCTTGCTGCATGTGATCAGGGCTTCTTGGGAATGTCGCCTTACAATTTCCCGCCTCTGAGTGTACCTGTTTCCAAGTTTTGAACTCGATTGTTTTTTCATTATCGACGCCTTCAGCACACACATTACCCATACCTAATGTTAACAAAAGAGTAGTAAGTAGCATACTTTTTGAAATTTTTCTCATATATTATCCTTATATTATTGAATTAAACCTAAAATACTTCCTAGAGTGTTTCCGTCACGAACATCTAGTGAAAATGCAATTGCAACCATAAACTCTATGAAGAAGGCTATTAGTAAGACAATTACGCCAGCTATGATGTAGTTCCACAAACTCATCCAAGCTGAAAACCCTTGTACTTCTCCGATGGTATGAAGAGAGATGATAAATTCCCATAAGTAGAAGACTATCTGAGCAAACATCAACATAGAAATTAAAGGGGGTAATCCAACTAAAACGTATACTTGAGTAAATGTAACCTGTCCTAGTAATGCGATTAATAGTATCCATGAGATAAGGACAAAAACCTCTGGGACTCTTGCGTATGCAGTGGCTGAAAACAGGTCTTTGTAACTTGCTTTTCCTTTGAATAATTTCCCTGCCCAGTACATAAAAAAAGCAAAGATATACATTATAATATATCCAACAGGGATTGCTAAAACAATCGATGCTAGAACAATCCAACCGTAAGAGAAGTAGAAGCTTAACTGAAAACCAGTAGCTTGCCTCATTAAATAGACCATTCCTATCACCCAAGCGAGAAAAAGAGGTATTGAGCCTATCTTTTCTTTTGGTAATGATTTGATAAATCCCCTTGGATTTACCATAATATTAAATATATTTTTTTTCATAAAACAAACCTGTTAATTCTATAAATCGGAATATAATTAATATTTTATTATAAAACAATTAAAATATTAATATTTCCTTAATATGCAAAAATAGATTTGGTTACAACCTTTTGAGGGTTCATTTATGAACGATGTTGGTAATAAGGGGGTTGTTTTAAGTGAAAAAACAATTTACTTGTCAACCTAAGTTATTAATATTCAAATTGAAAATTCGCCGATAATTTTTAGAATTCATTGAATTGAATCTGTGTGCATAAAGAAAAAAATGATCTATTTGACGATATAGTTCCATTTTACTATACTGCTTGCATGTCTACATTTAAAACAGAAGATCTTATAGCACTTGAAAATCTTGCGAAAATTCGCATTTTACCTAAAAATGCCGATCGATTAGTTGAGAACATCAACAAAATTCTCTCTTTTGTCGAAATGTTGCATGAAGTTGATACAGAAAACACCCCACCACTTACTCATGTGATTAAAGGGATGAAAGCAAAGCTTGCAGCAGATGTAGTAAAAGACACCCTTCCCACAGAAGAATTTCTAAATAATGCCCCCTCTCGTATCGGAAGTTTTTTGAAAGTTCCTGTTGTAATCGAAGGAAAGGAGGATGTGTAATGTTTTCTCTAAGCGCTATTGAACTCTCTCAAAAATTTAAAAACAAAGAATTATCTGCAATAGAAATCACCCGAGCATTCTTAGAAAGAGCTAAAACCGAACCTTATGGAGCTCTTCTTTCTGTATTAGAAGATCGAGCTTTAAAAAAGGCGGCAGCATTAGATGAACGTCAACGAAATGGTAAATCCCTCGGCCTTCTTGCAGCTGTCCCTGTAATAGTAAAAGATAATATTCATATCAAAGGGGAAATAACAACCTGCGCATCAAAGTTTTTAGAACATTATGTTGCTCCATTTTCCGCAACCGCTATTTTGGAGCTTGAAAAAGAAGATGCTATTATTATCGCAAAAGCTAACATGGATGAATTTGCGATGGGATCATCCACTGCTACATCAGCTTACAAACGATGTGACAACCCTTGGAACCAAGAGTTCACCCCCGGTGGTTCCTCAGGAGGTGCTGCAGCAGCAGTTGCTGGACTACTTGCCCCTATTTCTTTAGGATCAGATACAGGCGGATCAGTTCGCCAACCTGCCGCATTTTGTGGAATCTATGGATTTAAACCAACCTACGGAAGGATTTCAAGGCACGGATTAGTTGCATTTGCCTCTTCTTTAGATCAAATCGGCCCCTTTGCTCGAAATATCAATGATCTAGCATTACTTTCAAATATATTAACTAGTCCTTGTGAAAATGACTCCACCTCCATTCAAACTCTAGCAGAAGATTACCTAACCTCTTTAGATGGGGATATCAAACACCTAAAAATTGGTGTTCCTACCGATTTATTAGAAGGAGTACATCCTGAAATTATCGCAGCTTTTGAAGCATTTTTAACTACTTTACGTGCCTGTGGCGCAGAAACTGTTGACATTTCTCTTCCACATAACAAGTACTCCGTACCAGTTTATTACATTTTAGCGCCAGCTGAAGCTTCCACAAACCTTGCACGCTTTGATGGAATTCGATACACCTCTCGAAGTAAACAAGCTAAAACCCTCTCTGAGGTCTATGAACTCTCTAGAACTGAAGGTTTTGGTCCTGAAGTTGTTCAGAGAATTCTTCTTGGAACCTATGTGTTGTCAGCAGGTTTTCAAGACGCATATTACCGAAAAGCTCAAAAGGTCCGTTATAAAATTGTGCAGGATTATGAAAATGCTTTTGAACATTGTGATGTGATTGCATTTCCCACAACCCCTGTTCCAGCTTTTAAACACGGCTCCATTACCGATGCAATCACTATGTATAAACAGGATATCTTTACAATCTCAGCAAATATGGCGGGCCTTCCCTCTTTAAGCGTCCCAGCAGGCTTAACAAAAGAGTCTCTTCCAATTGGTATTCAAATACAAGCCCCTCAAATGAGGGATGGATTAGTTATGAATGTAGCAAAAGCTTTTGAAATGAGAACTGATTTTCATTCTCTTAAACCCCCATCGCTAAAAGGGTGTGACAATGAGTAGAGATTATGGTGAATTCGATGTGGTAATAGGTCTTGAGATCCATTGCCAACTAAACACAAAGACAAAACTTTTTGGAAGAGAGCCGAATCATTATGGTGCTGAGCCAAACACTAATATAGGCTACGTGGATACAGGTCAACCTGGAATTTTACCAGTAATCAATAAAGAAGCCGTCAAAAAAGCTGTTGCTTTTGGTTTAGCAGTGGGAGCAACAATCAACGAAATAAGCTACTTTGATCGAAAATCATATTTTTACCCTGACTGCCCTTTTAACTATCAAATTACACAATTCTACCACCCATTAATCACTGGCGGATCAGTCACCTGTGACGTCGATGGAGCAACAAAGACTTTTACTATTGAGCATACTCATATGGAGAATGACTCAGGTAAACTTGTTCACTTCCCTGATTTTACAGGGGTTGATTTTAATCGATCGGGTGCACCATTAATAGAGATTGTTTCAGATCCTTGTATAAAAACACCGAAGGAGGCATCTGCCTACGCCTCTGCTATCAAATCGATCTTAGAGTATATGGAATGTTCCGATTGCAATATGCAAGAAGGGCATCTTCGTATGGACGCAAACATCTCTGTAAGACTTAAAAACGAGACAACACTTCGTCCTAAAGCTGAAATAAAAAACATGAACTCTTTTTCCAATATGGAACTTGCAATCGAAGCAGAAATTCAAAGTCAAATCGATTTTTATAGAAAGCACCCTAATCAACGAATTAAAACAGGGACCTACCGTTTTGATTTAGAAAAGCAAAAGACCATTTTAATGCGCTCGAAAGAATCTGCTGAAGACTATAGGTACTTTCCTGAACCAGATCTTCCACCGCTTGTGTTAGATAAATCTTTTATAAAAGAGATTAAAACCAATTTAAAGGAGCTTCCTTCTATAAAAAAAGCTCGTTTTATCAATGAACTTGGTTTAAGTGAGTATTTTGCAGACCTTCTCATTGCTGATAAACCACTTTGTGATTTTTTTGAGTCGGGAGTAAATCGATGCACTAATCCTAAAGCTTTTTGTAATTGGGTTGTTGTAGAATTTGCTGCAAGGGCAAATGAACTAAATATTCATGTAAGGGATTTAGGTGTTTCCTCTCAAAGTATTTCCGATTTAGTCGGCATGATTGAAAGTGGTAAAATCACAGGTAAAATGGCCAAAGAAATTGCCGACCTGATGATTAAAAATCCAAACTTATCCATCCAAGACCATGTAAATAGCGATGTTAAGTTTAAACCAATGGGTGATTTAGTTGTTTTAGAAGCGATGATAGACGAAATTATCAAAAACAATCCCGAATCTGTAACTGACTACAAAAACGGAAAAGATAAAGCTTTTCAGTTTCTTGTTGGTCAAGTGATGAAAAAAACACAAGGTAGTGCTCTCCCTTCAATAGTTAAGGATATGCTTACAAAAAAAATCACATAAAACTTACTCTTCTTGCAAAGGGTGAAACTTTATGAAGGATTTTTTCAAGCTTTTCTTGGAAATATGGGTATACCTCTCAGTAGTAGTCACGCTACTATGACCTAGCAACTCCTGAATCACCCGTAAATCTGCCCCTCTTTCTAACATGTGCGTTGCATAACTATGCCGCAAAGTATGTGGGGAAATATTTTTTTGGATTCCTTTTTCTTTGCCTTTTGCCTTAATATAACTCCACACTTCTTGTCTAGAAACACGCTTGCCTTTGCTATTTACAAAAAGCGGTGCTTTTTTATCTTGATCACGCCTTTCTAGGTGGAGGTAGTCTAACACTTTTTGGTAAGTGTCTATTCCAATAGGGACAATTCGCTCTTTCCCCCCTTTTCCTTTTACAAATAAACTATCTTTCCCCATATCAAAACAGTTTAAATTCACCACCTCAGAAACCCTCAAGCCACAAGCATAAATCACCAAAGCTATCACCTCAAACGCAGAATCCTCGCCCCCTTCTAAAAGAAGGTTCACCTCTTCCTCTGAGAGGACTTCAGGAATCATTTGCTGGCATTTTGGAGTTTCTAAAAATAAGTCTGTCCCAGTTTTTTTCTTACCCGTTAAAAAAAGATATTTTTGATAAACGCGCAAAGAAATCACCGCCCTTGTTATGGAACTATCAGCGTAACCTTTGTGACGAAGAATTTTTAAATATTGTGTGAGTGTTGCAAGAGATAGTTCTGAGCATATTTTTCCTGTGCACTCTTCAAAAAGCTTTAAATCATGAATGTACGCTTCAGCGGTGAGTTTACAAAGTCCCTTTTCCACCACAAGATACAAATGAAATAATTTAAAGTCGGTCATTTACTAATCGTAACAGAATTGCTTGTTTCTTTCGATTTTAAATAAATGATATTGATTAAAGGGATTGCTATCATCAAGGAACACAAAAGTCCCCCGACAATTGCTAAAATAAGCGTTGGGGCAAATACAACTGTTAAAACCAAAGAAATAACACCTAAAGCAATAGACAAAACACTTACTACCAAATCCGTGTTACTAAGCCCTTTTGCTTCTTTAAGCGCCGTTACCCAAGTTTTAATATCAACTGCTGTGACAACTAAACTCACAACCGTTCCAATAACTGCTCCAGCAATAAACCCAGCTCCTCCAGTAAATACTGTAAGAAGAATTGTAGCTACAATTGCAACTACACTTAACGCCACAGTTACTATTGATAAAACACCATTTTCCTTGCACTCCTTGACCGCTAACTTCACTAAATCTAGGGTAATCTCCTGGCTTTTTTCTATTTTTGCAAACACTTCAGGAGCCGCAAGTTTAAGTTCATTAGGTTTAAAGTAAAACAATTCTTTTAGTGAGGGGGGGTTGTTTTCTAACTTTTTCATGATTGAAAAACAATTTACTGCTTGAATGACTTTTGGAACTGCTGTCAGTGCATATAAAAAACAAGAAACTCCTGATACAGTGATTTTTATATACTTTGCAGCTTCAACAACCACTGCACCAATTTTAGTAAGTACACCGATTACAATAGTAAGTATATTAGACAAAGTAGATGTAAATCCAGATATGACACGGGTGACCTCTCTTGCAATTTCTAAACCAATAACATCCCTTCCCACCCCATTTTTTAAGATAAGAATAGGAGCTAAGTGAATAATCCTAAAAATTCCCTGAAATATTTCAGCTGCACTGTTAAGTTTACCTGTTGCCTTGAAAGCTGGGGTGGCTCCACCTGTGATTACTCCCGTTGCAGTAACGCCAATTGCAATAACATCTTGCGCTACATCGGTACCTGGCAGTGCTACTGAAGGGGGTTTTTGTAAGCTATTCATGAATCTATTTTAAATAGAATATGACTTAAATGCAAACCCTATAAAACTTAAAAATAAAAGTTTAATTTAGACTATATATTTTTTTACCGATCTTAATTTCTCTAACTGGGAGCAACTTAAGTAATGTTGGATCCAACTGTTTGGCCTCTTGAAAAAATTCTGCACTTAAGGAAAATGTGTCGATTTCTATACCTTCTAGGGAATTAATTCTTTCTTTAAACAAGGCTTTTGTCCCTTTACCCCCTTCTTCAGTGGTTCTATAAACACTGACCTTTGTATTTGCTAATAATCTTGTTTGCACTTCAGCTCGATTGAAGATTTTTTTATTGAATGGTAAAGCATTATTAAACGCTTCCATCAGTCTTAAATTTTCATTCCAATTGTCATCTATCACTTCATCATTGTTAAAATTATCTTTATAGTCTATACAGTAGCCCTTGAGCCCAGCATTGATTTCTACCACTTCTTCTAGTCCTGCTCCTGGTGCTTCTACTGCTGCCTCTTCCACCCCTTCTTCTAGTCCTACTTCTGCTTCTGCTGCTGCCTCTGCTACCAGTTCTTCTAGTCCTGCTCCTGGTGTTTCTGCTGCTTCTGCTGCTTCTGCTGCTTCTGCTGCCTCTGCTACCAGTTCTTCTAGTCCTGCTCCTGGTGCTTCTGCTTCTGCTGCTTCTGCTGCTTCTGCTGCTTCTGCTACCACTCCTTCTCTTAGCTCTTTCTTAGTATTACCGTATTTAGCATTTTCTGTTATTTTTTTTGCGTGCTTTTCCTTTATTTTTAATACAATAATAGAGGTCATCGGAACTGCTATCATAATACCCCCTATAATTCCCCCAAGAGTTGCAAGAGCAAGAGTAGGTGCAAAATAAACCGCTAATACTAAAGTTACTGCTGCAAGAGCAATGATTACGATTTTAACAATTAAATCTTTATCAGAGAGTCTTGTCTTTTCTCTTAAGGATTGAATCATTGAATATCCATCAATTCCAGTCATAGAAAGAGTAGCTATTAAACTAACCACAGCTGCTACAATCAATCCAGGTCCTGCTGAAAGTGCTAATCCTAATGCCACCCCTAAGATACTAATCACACATGCAGCAATAACTAAGATTGAAAGAACTGCATTCCCCCTTGCTTCTTTGATTAAATTCTTCACATCTTCGGGGGTGATTGAATTGTTTTTAATGGCATTAAACGCTTTTGGTGCCACCTCATTTAAAGCATCTTTGTGTTCTTCATAGAAGCTTTGTAAATCTTCAGTTTTTTGTAATCGTAATTGTTTTACCAATATAAGGGTTTTTACTACTTTAATTGCATGTGGTATAGCCATTATTGTATACAAAGCAAGCCCAACCCCACCACCTATTTTTCCTAAGATTGGTGCTACAACCACTGCTGCTTTTGTTGCGGTTTGCAAGGCTGCCATAGTAAATCCTGCCCCTACTGTTCCTACAACCCCAGAGGTAACCTCCACCACCGCTAAGGTAGTGTTTAAACCTACTAAAACGTGTTTTGAGACATCAGTAGTTTTATAAGCAAGTTCTTTACCTTGAAGATTTTTAATATCATTGATCGCTTTACACAATCGAACAGCTCCTGTGACAATTGACTGGGCGCTTGAAGTGGATAATATTGCTGCTAATGTTGGATTTGCACTCTTAGTCAATCCCACAATTTTTCTTCCCAAACCAGATCCGTCACCACTAACATATGTATCATTCACATCCGGCGGAATCTGATCTGTTAAAGCACGCTTTTCAGTAGAAGTTGAGGCATTCATGATAACTCCAATTTTACATTAATAATATTTATCTTAATATTATTATAGCTTAATTATGAGTTAATATCAATGAATTAATATTATTATATTTGTAAAAAATCCTTATTAGTAGCTTTGTGAACTACCACAAGAACAGGAGCTTTTTGCATTTGGATTAGAAATCTTAAAGCCTGAGGAGTTTAAGGTGTCTAGGTAGTCAATTTCGCAACCTATTAATCTAGAAAGGGATGCTTTTTCAACTAAAACATCTACGCCAAAGTGGTGAAATACCTCTTGGGAGGGCTTTTTTTCTAAAGAGAAGTCTAAAACATACTCATAACCACTACAACCACCAAGTTTATCTGAAAATACAAGAAAAGAGCCTTTTTGCCCCTCTTCTTCACAAATAGAGAGAAATTTTTCAGCAGCCTTTTTAGTAAGGTTAATGCTTGTTCCATCAATTTCTGTCTCTAAAATGCGATTTAAAGCTGTTTCTATAGCCTCTATAGCCATTTCATCTTGACCATGCAAATACATAGCTGCCTCTAATGTTTCATGCGTAGACGCACCGCACCCAACACAATTCAAGCCGACTCTTGTTAGCTCGTTTGCAATTTTTTGCGCATAGGTTGGAAAAGTCTCAAAAATTTCTCCAATGGTCATTGTTCTGTTTAGTTTTTTCATAACACCCTTAAAATGAGATTTTTACACATCCACCCATTAATTTACACTGGCAAGCGAGCCTTTCAGTGCCTTCATCCCCAATAAAATCTTGTTCCTCTTCAGTGAATTCAGAAAGGTTTTCCATTCCCTCTTCGACTTCTATGACGCAAGTTCCACAAATTCCCTCCTCACACGCAAAAGGGACCCCTAATTCTTCACAGGCGTCTTTAATCCTCTCACCATCAACAAGTTCAATTTCATCTTCACCGTTTGCAATGAGCTTTCCCATTTTTTGCCTTTTAGTAGATTTCAAAAGGCTTATTAAAGCATAAAACGGACAAATCAATCAACCAAAAAGAGAATCAAAATCAATTTCAGGGAAATGTCCCCCTTCTACTTCTTTTAACAGGTCCTCTACAGTTTTTTTCAAGGTCTCAATCCCGTCAGTAAAGCCAGATTTTTTCAAGATACTGTCTAGGTGGCAAAGCTCAGCATCAAGAACATCCACCTGAGACTCTAATCTTGCTACTTCTCTCTCTAAATCCTTAGTCATGATAACCTCCGTTAATCTTATCTATAATTATACCATAATTATAGAAAAAAGTATACAGATTATATTTTAATTCTATGCGTGTAATTCAAATTACAATCGGCGAGTATGTATTACAAAAATCCTTAGGTTATTTTTTACTACACATTATAGAGTCGCGAACTATAGAGTAGAAACTTGAAATAATAAATAATGAACCGATAACTTTTACAGCTATCACTACACCCACTGCCAATACAGGGGCGTATACTGATACAAGCACAATTGCAACAATTGCAATAATCATCATAGCTATCGCAGCTACCAATTCAATTGTGAAAAATAATCTTGTTGGGCTCATCTTTGGAGCACCTATTCTTGGTGAAACTGATTCATCAGTTGAAACTGATTGACCAGCTGAAACTGATTGACCAGCTGAAACTGATTGACCAGCTGAACTTGATGCATAAGATACTGATGCTTGCGTTGACATAATATTACTCCTTGTGCGTTTTTTAAAAAATTATTTTTTACCTTATGAATAACAATAGATGTTCATTCAGTATTCTTAATAATTGTGAAGAATTTATTAATAAAGGTCAAGGAATTTCAAGAAAAATAACTAATCCAATTGGTATTTGAAGTACACGTATTGAATCGAAAAAATAAGCATGTTATGATAAAATCTCTATTATGAAATTAAAAACAAAAACAGAAGGAGACTTTATCACTAACCGACAAAGAATTTCTGTATGAGTTGTATGATAAACTTATTTCTATAAAGACCTCAATTCCTGAAATTAATGGGGTAATAGCTACTTTCAATACGTATAGAGAAGAAATGTTTAAGCCTCTAGATCACCCAAGACCTCCTCTACAAAATAATGATAGTGAACGTGATATACAGAGTGTAGTCAAAAAACGTAATATTTCATGTAGTACTAAGATTGGTTTAGGAAGAGAATTTCAAGATATCTTACTAACGTTTAAGTAAACGGGTTTTAGGATAGGCTACGGGAAATTATATATGCGCCACAACACATAATCATAAGTAAAGCGATCGATCCTACCACTGCACCAGATATCAAGACAGGTGCATGTGCAAATATAGTAATAATTGTAATAACTCCTAAAACAAGTAAAGCTATTGAAACTGCAACTTTATCATTCTTGGGACTAGAGCCCGGTCTGATCTCAGATTCTTTAGAGCCTCTTGATAATCCTAATGTATCTTTTGAATTTACTGTACTTGATTGAAATGACATACTATTATCCCTTGTACAATTATTAAATATTTTTTTATAAATTAACCCTGTGAATCTTGATGTGCACGAAAAAGAAACACATAAATAATTATAAACCACTATCTTGTCCTAAATGATAACATATTTGAAGATAATCTAACAAGGGTTTCAAGGTTCAAAGGGCGATTATTAATATATAATTATTTATGTGTTTTTTAATCTATATAACTTATATAATTTAAATAAAAAAAAGAAGACTATCTAATGAAACCTACTGAAAAAATGTTAAATCAACTCAATAACTGGCAAATCTGTATTGATCCTCTAAGGATGTATAACATAGAAGGGAATTCTCAATTAACATTAGTAGAGAATATAAACTCTACTCCAGGTCATAAAATTTCTCAAATTTTTTTTATGATTATCTTCTTCCCGATAACTGTATTATTGGCAGCAGTAGTTGCTATAGGTATATATGTAAATCGATGTGCTTTGGAAACAACCCTTAAAGCAGAAGCAGCGCGGGTAGCAGAAGCAGCGCGGGTAGCAGAAGCAGCGCGGGCAGGAGAGGCAACAGAAAAACAACAACAAGAGAGCTTAAATAGTATAGCAAATACCATAGCTGGTAAATTAGCAGAGGATTTTTCAAAAGAACTAACAGATGAGGAGAAAGAAACCTTTAAACAGGAGCTTAAAGAGATAATAGAAACACTTCCTTCATCCACACCTACTTTTAAAGAAGATTATTTAAAAAAACTATTACCATTAATCTTTACTGAGCACTCAAGATTAATACAGCAAAAAAAATTAGAAGCAGGACCTTCATTACTCTCTACAACAATAAAAGTTGCAAAAATTGCATATGGAAAAATAACAGCAATTACGGGGTTTTTGAAAACAGCAGGATTTTTATACACCTTGGCGAGCGCTACACCTGCATTGTTCGATGAATTTTTAAAAACCTATAACGGGACCTCTGCAGATTAAATTCCTCGTCATTATCAAGCAAAATAATAAAGTTACTTAAATATGATGGAAATGATTTACAGCCCCAAGAGAGGCTTCGTGTAATGCCTCTAAAAGGGTTGGGTGGGCATGAATTGTATTTGAGAGCACATCTACAGTAAGACCTGCAGAAATCGCCAAAGTTGGCTCCCCTATCATTTCTCCTGCATGGGGTGCAATAATACTTGCCCCAAAAAGTTTTTTTGTTGTTTGACATACCAAATATTTTACAAAGCAAGGGTCTGTCCCCCCTGTTGCAACATAGCGAGAATTCGCACTAAATGGGAATTTAACCACTTTGTAAGGAATTTTTTTCTCCTTCAAGGTTTTTTCTGCAACCCCTACACTTGCTACTTCTGGATTTGTATAAATCACACCTGGAATTGCTCCATACCTTACTATACTCGCTCTTCCTAAAATAATATCCACTGCAGAAATTCCCTCTGCCGACCCTTTGTGAGCAAGCATAGCGCCCCCAATTACATCCCCTATAGCGAAAATATTTGCATTTGAAGTCTTAAAATATCCATCCACCTCGATAAAGCCCCTTTTATCCACTAAAACACCTGCATTTTCTAACCCCAACCCTTGTGTAAAAGCCCTTCTTCCAATAGCTACCAATGCGTGATCTGCAAAAAAGCTTTTAATCCCATTTTTTGTTTCCACAGTTAAAGTAACGCCGCTGTCAGTTTTTTCTCCCGCCACCACTTTTGCACCAAGAGAAAATGTGATCCCTTGTTTTTCCAAAATACGTTGAAATACAGAAGAGACATCCTCATCATATTCAGAAATGATACGATCTAAAAATTCCACAACCTCAACCTCTGAGCCAAGCCGTCTATAAAAAGACCCTAACTCCAAGCCAATTACCCCACCACCAATAACAATTAACTTTTTAGGGATTTTCTTTAATGAAAGAGCCCCTGTGGAACTAATCACTTTTTCTTCATCAACAGGTAAAAAAGGTAATTGTATAGATTCTGAACCTGTTGCAATGATAAAATGCCGTGCCGTAATTTTTTTTTCACCCACTTGAAGGGTCCCTTTATCCACAAACGCTCCAGTTCCAACTAAGCGCTCGATTTTGTTCTTTTTTAATAGATATTCAACCCCGCCCACCAGCTTTTTTACAATCTCACTTTTTTTGTTCATCATCGCTTGAAAATCAATTTCCACATCCTTACAGTTAATACCCCATTCTCCGCCTTCACTTTGGATCATATGTAAGATTTCAGAGGCGTGTAAAAGCGCTTTAGATGGGATGCATCCGACGTTTAAACATGTTCCCCCTATCCACCCTTCTTTTTCGACTAAAGCTGTTTTAAGACCATTTTGCGCTGCATGAATTGCTGCCACATACCCCGATGGTCCCCCGCCAATTATTACAAGATCAAAATCAGCCATTATTCTCCTAAAATATACAACGCAGGATCTTCTATCAATTTTTTGATCCTAACTAGAAATTGGACAGAATCCTTTCCATCAATAATTCTGTGATCATAACTTAATGCAAGGTACATGATGGGCCGAATTTCCACCTTCCCATCCACAGCAACTGGTCTATCTACTATATTGTGTAATCCTAATATTGCACTTTGTGGAGGGTTTAAAATTGGTGTAGAAAGCATCGAACCAAACACCCCGCCGTTAGTAATGGTAAAGGTTCCCCCAGCCATATCTGAGATGGTCAATTTACCATTTTTTGCAACCTCTGCCATTTTATTCATTGCTCGGGTCATCTCCACCATGCTCATTGTATTAATATTTCGAATCACAGGAACAACAAGCCCCTTTTGTGTACTTACTGCAATTCCCATGTGGACATTTTTATTGTATACGATTTCATCTCCATCAATATATGCATTTACCTCGGAAAATTCTGTTAAAGCCTGGGAGGCTGCCTTCATAAAGAAGGGGAGAAAAGTAAGGTTTACCCCATATTTTTTAGCAAAAGCATCTTTTTCTCTTGTTCGAATTGCCATTACTGCTGACATATCCACCTCATTAAATGTGGTAAGCATTGCAGTTTCGTTTTTAACTCCAACCAACCGTTTTGCAATGATTGATCTTATTTTGGGCATTTTAATTCTTGTCGTGGATTCAGGGGTTTCAACTGTTGCAAACTCTTCTCTAATTTGAGGTTTTTGAACACTTACCTGGTTCACTGGGGTTGGAGTAATGGTATTTTGAATATGGTCATCTATCTGCTCTCTTACCCCTTGTGATTGTGCACGGGGTTCTTCCTGGGCGGGTGATTTTATCGGTTCGGAAGGTTTAGATTCACTGTCAATCACTGCAAACACCTCCCCTATTGATAAAACTTCCCCTATTTTTTTAGAGAAAGTGATTGTTCCAGAAACCGGTGCCGGAACCTCTAGTGATGCTTTATCTGACTCTAACTCGATGATCATGGTATCTTCTTGAACAAAAGCGCCGCCGTTAACAAGGATTTTTCCAATAGTCACTTCAGTGACGGATTCTCCTACCGCTGGGACTTGTACTTCGACTTTTGCCATTACTCTAAGACCTTTTTAAGGATGATCTCCTGCTCGTATTTAAATACGGAAGAAAAAGCTGTTGCTGTTGATTCTAACCTTATTCTTCCTACATACTGTAAAGTTCCTTTTTTTCCAATGATCTGATTGAGATATTCTTTGGCAAAGGAATATGCTCCTTGGTTTTTTGGCTCTTCTTGTGCGTAGATAAAGGTTTTAGCGTTGGTGAACTTTTTTAAAACTTCGCGAATTTTTTCTTGTGGAAAGGGGTATAATTGCTCGATTCTAACTATTGCGCAGGATTTTTCTTTATCAGCTTTTTCAATTTCAAGGGCGATTTTACCACTTGCAAACACAATCTTTTCCTCCTGACCACTTCCCACTACAATCACCTGCTCTAACTCCCCTTCTTTAAATTCAGCTGCACTGGAGGTCTGATTTCTTAAGTCTTTTTTTGGGGTAAATACAATAAGGGGAACCTTATCTTCAGACAAAGCTTGACTCCGAATTAAATGAAACATCTGCTTGGGGGTTGTTGGGTAGAAAATTCGCAGATTTTTTCTTGCGGCAAGTTGCAGGAATCGCTCAATCCTCCCACTAGTATGCTCCTGTCCCATCCCTTCATTTCCATTTGGAAGGTATAATACTAAAGAGGAGGTAATCCCCCATTTTGATTTTGTTGCAGTGATAAATTGATCTACAACAATCGACGCTCCATTATAAAAATCTCCAAATTGTGCCTCCCAAATAACCAACCCATTTTTAGTATTGATACTATAGCCATACTCAAACCCCATTACCGCATACTCTGAAAGGGGAGAGTTATACACTGTAAAAGCATTCTTCTTAATATGATCAAGGGGGTTATACACCCTATCTTCATCTAATTGATCCACATATACCGCATGACGATGAGAAAACGTCCCTCGACAACTATCTTGCCCCGAAAGACGAACTGTCCGTCCATCTATTAAAATAGATCCATAAGCCATCAACTCAGCAATTGCCCAATCTATGAGATTTTCCCTCTCCATTTCTAAAGCTTGCCCCCTCCCTTGTATTAGTTTTTGTATTTTTGGATGCAGATTAAAGTCTTTCGGAGTGGTGGTAAGAGCTTGTTTCACTTGTTCAAACACTTGCCGGGAAATTTTTGTCTCGATTTTAGGATACGCCTCATACTCTTCTTCTGGATTGGTAGTAAAAGAGACTAGATCTTCTAGCGGCTTTTCCCCGCCAGGTGTTATTTTTTCAAATCCGAGCTTGAATTGTTCTTTTAACTTAAGTTCGAATGAGTCAATCTCTCCTTGAGTAATCCAATTTTTTTCTAAAAAATCACCCTTTAATGTTGAATAGAGATCTTTACACCCTTTGATTTGTTCGTACAACCCTGGGTTTGTAAAATTAGGTTCATCAGCTTCATTGTGGCCATAAAGACGATGGCAGCTGAAATGAATAAAAATGTCTGATTTAAATTTATCTTGGTACTGCACTGCAATCTTTGCAACTGCAATCACATCCTCTATTCTTGTTGCATCTACATGAAGAACTGGTATGGAAAAAGCTTTTGCAATATCACTTGGATAGTAAGTGGAACGGCTTTGCTTTGGGGAAGCTGTAAATCCGATTTGGTTGTCGATAATCACATGAATAGTCCCTTTATTGGTATAGCCCTCAATTGAGTCAAATTGTAGTGTTTCATAAACTATTCCCTGACCAGCAATTGATGCATCACCGTGAATTACAACACCCAGTGCTTTTGATAACCCATCATCAAGCCTTGCTCTAATCATTCCAGCAAGCACTGCGTTCACCGCCTCTAAATGACTTGGGTTTGCAGCCATTTGGAGAAAGATAGATTTTCCAGAGAGAGTTTTTACTGTGTTTTTATATCCTGAATGATATTTTACATCCCCCAGACCTGGTTTTTGCGGGAATTGATCACTCTTAAATTCTGTAAAGATCTCGTGGTAAGGTTTTTCCATGATATGGCAAAGGGTATTTACACGTCCTCTGTGGGCCATACCTATATACCCCTCTTGGTATCCAAAAGCTGCCGCCTCATCCACCATTATTTTTAATAATGATAAGAAACTCTCCCCCCCTTCTATTGAGAATCTTTTTGCCCCTAGGAATTTTTTATGGAGAAATTCTTCTAAAAGCTTTGCTTTACCCACTTCTTTTAAAGCACTTACAAAGGTTACTGTGGGAATACTTTCTTTATGATTCATCGCATTTTGAAAAAACATCGCCTTTTCAGGTTGGTCCTCCTGAAAAAATTCTAATCCAAATCCGCCGCAGTAGTTTTGCTTTAGTATTTCTATCAACTCTGCAAGGGGGATGTTTTTCTCTTTGTACTCTTTAGCAGAAACTAACTGTAGAAGATCCGCTTTTGAAAGTTGTGTATACTCAAGCATCTTATCAAGATTAAATGGTTTTTGAGCTTGTAGTGAATTGGTTTTTGCAAATAGATGGCCGTATTTTTTAAAATAATCGATAACCCTCTGGACATCAAGACACTCCCCTTGTTGATTGTTGGTTTTTACGGGGGTTGTAAGTTCCATCCCTTGAAAAAAACGGACCCATTCGATAGGAACTGATTTGTGATCTTTTTGGTATTGATCAAAGAGGGTGTATATATACCCTTCATTTTCAAAATGTAAGAATTCCTCTTCGTTCATGCTCACCTTAAGTCTTAGATTATCTATCTTTACTCTACCGGGGGAAAGATTGATTTCAAGAGAAAATCTTCTTGCTATCGTGATAGGAAATAGTTATAATTTCAAACTAAACGGTTCATCGATACAAGAGAGTGATATGAAAAGTGAAAGACTGAAAAAACTTGAAACTGAGATTAAAGAGCTAAAAAAATGGTTAGACCTCGATCTTGTTCCAAAAAAAGATATAGAGAAACATAATATTGAGATTAGCGCTTTGCAGGCAAAAATAGACGAGGAGAAGAAGCGTTTAGATTATCTAAAACCAAGCGGTGAAGTGGATGATTTTATGATGCCGAAAAAAGGTCAGCCTAAACAAGTTTATGAACCGCAATCGATGGCTGATGTGGATTTTGAAAAAAACAGCGACAACTCAAACTTTGATATGGATACTCTCACCTCCTTTGAAGCTGATCACACTACCCTGTTTGATATAGAGATGGCAGGTGGCGGAGATAAAGCAACTGCCGAATATGAATCTGATGAAGATCCATTTAGCGACAAAAATCGTTGGAAGCGAACAAAAGATTTGCCTGAAGATGATTATGATGACTCGTGGTAAAAGCCTATATATACACATCCCTTTTTGTAGAAAAAAATGTCCCTACTGCCATTTTTTTGTTGTAAAATACAATGAAAATAAAATGGATGCTTTTGCTGATCTTTTAATTAAAGAGATCAAAATGAAAGCTTTTGACATGCCCTTACAATCCATCTATTTTGGAGGGGGTACCCCTTATCTTTTAGAGCCACATAATATTGCTAAAATCCTTGCCGTTACTGGGGGTGCAAAGGAGATTACATTAGAGGCAAATCCAGAGGATGTTGATTTTGCAACAATGAGAGAGTTTAAAGCAGCAGGCATTAATAGGGTGAGCATTGGGGTGCAGAGTTTTGATCAGGCTATTTTAAAAACTTTAGGGAGAAATCATTCAGGTGAAAAAGCTTTTAAGGCTGTCGAGGATACCTTTAGAGCAGGAATAGAGAATATTACCATCGACTTAATGTATGATATTCCCACTCAAACTCGTAAGCAATTTCAAGAAAGTTTAGATCTTTGCACAAAACTCCCCATCAGTCACCTCTCCTTATATAACCTTACCATTGAACCCTTCACCCCTTTTAAGAAAAAGGAAAAGGCTTTAGAAATCCTTAGGCCTTCTTCAAAGGATTCTACCCTGATGCTCAAAGATGCGGTAGATGTATTGGATAGGATAGGTCTTCATCGGTATGAAATCTCTGCTTTTGCAAAAGATGGGATGGAATCGATTCATAACACCACCTATTGGAAAGGGACACCTTTTCATGGTGTGGGGCCATCGGCATTTAGCTATATCGATGGTGCCCGCTTTCAAAATGTATGCAATATGAAAAATTACGCTGAAAAAGTTGAAGCAGATATAAACCCGGTTGATTTCTACGAGAAGCTCGATGTTAATGCTTCTAACCGGGAGCTTTTAATGGTGGGTATTCGCATGCTTGCTGGGGTGAAAAAAGAAAGGTTTAAAGAAACTATCGAAGAGTTAAAAGAAACTATTCACAATTTGATTGATGATGGTTATATTAAAGAAACCACAACAACCCTTGCACTTACAGAAAAAGGGTTGTTATTCTATGATGATGTGGCAACGGAACTTGTTTAGTGAAAACATTTTTTACTTGAGCTATTGATGTTTGCGCACTAATTTAAACGTTTCATTTGTTCGTGAAATATTTTTTATATAGAAAACCCTCCTTATTAAAAAAAGAGGGTTTTCATTCCGAGAGCGAAATTTATTTCCCGTTAGGATGTTTTTGGCGAAAAAAGCCCTATAAACATTTTAAATATATTAGGTTTTTGTTTTGCATTATTTGATCGCTGTAAATACACCTCGTTTAGTGCGCGTTGTCCTCTTTTGATGGATTTTTTTCCAAATATTATTGCTCTTGCTGCGGCGGCTCTTGTTCTTTTTAGTTTTACTTCTGCTGCTCTTTTTTCTGCTGGGGTTAGCGCTGTTAGGGTTTCTGCTGCTTTTGCATCTGCTGCGGCTTTTGCATCTGCTGCGGCTTTTGCATCTGCTGCGGCTTTTGCATCTGCTGCTGCGGCTTGTTTTGCGGCTTCGGTATCCGCGTCTATTGTGTCCTTATAAAACTCCTCATATGAAGTTGGGTAGATAATCTCAGTCAATAGTTTTCGTCGTTCTGGTGCTGCTGCGGCTTTTGCATCTGCTGCGGCTTTTACATCTGCTGCTACTTTTGCATCTGCTGCTGCTTTTGCATCTGCTGCTGCTTTTGCATCTGCTGCGGCTTTTGCATCTGCTGCTGCTTTTGCATCTGCTGCTGCGGCTTGTTTTGCGGCTTCGGTATCCGCGTCTATTGTGTCCTTATAAAACTCCTCATATGAAATTGGTTTCCTAATCTCAATCAATAGGCTTCGTCGTTCTGGTGCTGGTGAGGCTTGTGCTGCTGCGGCTTGTGCTGCTGCGGCTTTTGCATCTGCTGCTACTTTTGCATCTACTGCTACTTTTGCATCTGCTGCGGCTTTTGCATCTGCTGCGGCTTTTGCATCTGCTGCTACTTTTGCATCTGCTGCGGCTTTTGCATCTGCTACTGCTTGTGCATCTGCTACTGCGGCGGCCTTTTCAGTTTTAAGGGTCTTTTCGAAAGCAGATAGATTTACACATATTCCGATACCAACAACTGTTGCCACTATTGCAGTTACTGGGAAAAATAAAATCATAAAAATAATCTGAATGACTTTAAAACCTAAATCGGGTTTTGTATTCTTTACGAATTTTAGTGAAGAATTATTAGATGAAATCCTACTTGATTTAGTATCGACGGGGGTTGTTTGATCAGTTAAACCTTTTACCTCATACTTTGTTAGAGGATTAACTACTCGATGCCACCTATTAAGGGTTTCTAATTTAATAGTACTTTGCATTCTTTCCATATTAAGCTCTCCTTTTTTAATAAAATTATAACAAGAAAAGTAAATTCAATCAATACAAAAGCGATTAAATAATTAATAGTTTATTATTAAATATTAATTAATATAAAAAACTCTTTTTAACGTTTTCCATACAGGTACATGAATCTCACCTTTATTTTAAAATATAAATTTAGCATCTTCGGTCATAGGTTAGCTGATGATACTTCTTTGACATAAAGTCTCCTTGTGTTTTTGTTGTTAATTTCACAATAGAGATTTTTTCATCAACTACCTGTTCTTTTTTTTAATTCAATACGTGCACTTCAAATTACCATCGGCGGCCTGTTTTTAACCCTAACACTGACATTTGAAGTATATCTTTTGTTAACTTTATATCTTTTCTTTTATCTTCTACATATTTAAGTATACAATTTCTCATATCTACTGCGGCGCTTTTTACGGCGGCTTTTGATTTCCCAGAGGCTTTAGCTGTATGTTTTGCTGTTTTTATTGCTGATCTACCTGCTTCATCGAAATGTTTGTATGCATCAGCTATTTTACCTTTTGGTGCTAATGACCAACTATTTACTGCTTGTTTTGCTCTTTCAAATTTTGCTTCTGCGGAGGCGGCTTGTACCTTCTTTTCTTGTGCAACTACTCTACCTTTTTTTCCTCGCCATAGTGCTTGTATTTTTGTTGCTGCGGCAAAATCTGCTTCTACTTCTGCTTTTGCGGCGATGGTTAATCTAGTTATATACCCTCGGAATGTTGCTTGTATTTCTGCTGCGGCGGCTTGTGCTGCTGCTATTTTTCTATCTTTTATATATTGATTTAAACGATTTTTCATATCACTTATTACTTGTGATACTTTGTCTGTTGATTTCCTAGAGACTTCAGCTGCAGCTATTGCTGCTTTTATTACTAAATCACCTGCTATATTGAGATTACTTTTAGCAGTTGTATCACTTTCGGGTGCTTTTAACCAAATATCTACTTTTTTTGTAAACTCTACAAATGCGGCTTCTACTGCTTCTGCGGCGTCGGTTGCTCTAGTTATATACCCTCGGAATGTTGCTTGTATTTTTGTTGCAGCAGTTGCTTGTATTTTCTTTTGTTTTGCAACTAGTCTACCTTTGTTTCCTCGGACAAAAGCTTGTATTATTAATCCTACTGCTTCTGCTAATGATTCTACTGATGTTAATTTGGTCTTGCCATTTGCTATTAATTTTGGTATTTTTCTGATTTTTTTTGTCGAGGTTGCTACCCGCGCTGCGGCTACTGCTGCTGCGGCTTCTGCGGCTTCTGCTGCGGCGGCTTCTGCTGCGGCGGCTTTCGCTTTTGATTTTTCAATCAACAATCTAGACGTTTTACTAATAAAGAATTGTCTATGTTCTGTTGTAGCATTTTCTTGCGATTGCCCGGTAATTAGTGCTGCATATATCGCTGTTTGTTGTGCTTTATTATATAGGTTATGATAGTTTTCTTGCTCTTCACCTACTGTGAAATCAGTTAAGAACCAATTCATGTGGGCTAATTCGGCAGCTCTTCTAGCGACTTGCATTGCATTTTGCGCTTTACCCCTTGCATTTTCGGCGGCTTTTGATATTTTTTTGGGTATTACTTTGAGTTCTACTGGCGATGGTGCTGACACTCGTGTTTGTTCTGGTGGATCTAATTGAATTCGTTCGGGTACATTTTCTCGTCCCGGTTCTGCTTCTGCTCCTACTTCTGTGGTGGCAGCGGCTTCTGCTGCGGCGGCGGCTTCTGCTGCGGCGGCGGCTTCTGCTGCGGCGGCAGCTTGTGCTGCGGCGGCTTGTGCTGCGGCGGCTTCTGCTGCGGCGGCGGCTTCTGCTGCGGCGGCGGCTTCTGCTGCGGCGGCGGCTTCTGCTGCGGCGGTGGCTGGTGCTGCGGTGGCTTCTGCGGCGGCGGTGGTTGCTTTAGCTTCATTTTTAATAATCTTTTCTAAATTATATTTGATTACACATATTCCTATACCAACTACTGCCGCCAGTAATACAGTTACTGGGAACAAGACAATCATAAAAAAAATCTGAGCGATTTTACTAGCTAAGTTGGGTCTTTTATTATCTACTAATTTTAGTGAAGAACTTTTAAATGAAATCGTACTTAATTTACTATCCCCGGGGGTTGTTTGATCAGTTGGATCTTTTACCTTATA
>CAMBZN010000008.1 GCA_945872565.1 Chlamydia trachomatis
AAAACTTGGAATCTTACCAAGAGCTGACAACCTTAAAGCTTCCTGACAAATACTTTCTTCGAGATCCTCCCCTTGTTGCAATTCATCCCCATTAGAAGAAAATTGTTCGAACTCATCTGTTTTAAAGACTCCAATTTTCCCTGCCCCAATTCCTGTTCTAAGAGGAAAATCATTTAATAATTTTTGAATCTCTGAGCTACTCTTGTTATGATATTTTTTATAACGATAAGAGTTACTAGAATCCTCCTCATAGCCGTAGATTGTTTGAACAGGAACTTTTGAAAAAGAGGTTATTAGGTAATTTTCTGTATCATCAAGAGCCTTAGGCCCAATAATTACACAGTCAGATTTAAAAGCAGTTATTGCCTCATCCTGAGATGTAGCTACTACAATCCCCTTCATATTAGCCATTTCATTTAACTTCTTTTTGATGTCCGATGGCTCTACTGAAACACCCATAATAAATATAGAGGGGGTAAACCCTTTTTTAATAAGCGCTTGAGAAGCCTTATAAATGAATTCAACATCAGCTTGACCATTTTTTGCCTTTAAAACAAGGGTTACATTTCTACCGATATCTGAATTGTCTCGTAGTTTTGCCTTTTCTACTAAATAATTTCGAGTCATTTTTAAAGCCAAAGATGCGTATTCAGAGACATCTTTACATTCATCTGGAGGAGGATCAAGTAAATAAGAGGGATAATCCAGACTAATCTGACTTATCTGTCCCACTGGTGTGTAAGTAGCGCTATCTTCAACTAAACCAGGCCCCCCTCCTCCAACTCTCTCTGCTAGAAGATTTTCTTCTGTTTTTTCTTCCGTTGCATGTAAAATGCGACCCAATCCTAAGGCCTCATTGTTAGTGCTTAACTTAGATTTATAAGAGGGAATAATCAGATCTTTATATAGTTCTTCTAACTTTTTTTGAATATTAATAAATAGTAATTTTGGAATTTCTCTAAGATGATCCCTTACTTGATCTTGTTTTTCCCCATCAATTTTCCTATTAGCAATAAGATCATCAACCATTTCTATACCCATTTCCATTATTTTCAAAATATCATGACCAACACTACTTTTATCAACTTCATTAAACTCTTTTTTAAATAACTTAATGAAAGGTATTTGTTTACGTAGTTCTTCTGGAGTAACTGAAGTTCGATTCATTATAGGATCAAGCAAAAATTTGGAAAATTTTTCAATTAACATGGGTAAAGTAAAAATTTCCTTTATTTTAGTTTCAAAATTTTCTGTTTCTTCTTTAAACTCAGGAATTTTTCCAAGAGCCGCTACTCTTAAAGCTTCTAAACATATATTCTCTCCTAAAGAGTATCCCTTTTTATTCACGATACTTTTATGGTATTGCTCTACTTGAGATTCACCCTCTTTTGATGAAAGATCTAAAATACCCTTAGCAATTTCTTTCGGAGCTTTAAAATCCCATAGATCCATAAGATTCTGTACAAGGGGATAAGGAAAGCTCATTGTTTTCAATGAACGGTATAAGTCTACTTTCCAACTCATTGTTTCATAAAAAATCATTTTATCTGAAATTAATAATGCTTCACTAAGAGATTGATCTCCAGTTATTAAAACAGGGGCTTCTGATACTGTTAATAGCTCCCTCATAAGCTGATTCGGTAATGGAAATAAGTTAATAATTCTTAAAACTTTACCACTACCATCTTTTGATAGATTTACAAATGTAGTTCCATGAAGAGTAACAATCTCTACTTTACCTATCCCTGCCTCTAATAAATCTAACCTATCATAAGTACACTTTTTATTAAAAAAAGTTGCTTGAGTATTACGTAGTCTCCATGGAAGAATTATATCAATATTTGATTGTTCTTCCCTTTCTGCATGAGCGATTGTAGAAACAAATTTTTCCATACTTTCTTCTTTATGTGCGTAACCAAAAAAAAGATTTGTAGAGCTTAAGTACTCCTCACCGTTTTTATCTTCAAGAATTTTACCTAATTCTTCAGGATAACTTTCTTTTAATCGATCCAATTTAACCGATTTTTCCTCTTTTGAAAGAGCTTGAATTAATCCATTTTCTGTAAATATTCCAATTTCCCCAACCCCAATTCCAGATTTAATAGGAAAACTATTCAAATCATTTTTTATCAACGATAAACCACAATATAAATATGATTTGTAAGGATGTAAAATAAATTGTTCTTTTCTACTCCCTCCATATTCGTAAATGATTTGCAGAGGAACCTCTGAGAAAGTCCTTATTATCTTTATTTTTTCAGAATCAGGAACTGTAGGTCCAATAATAATACAATCTGGTTTAAGATTTGTTGAATCTTCATCCTCAGATGCAATTATTTTGACCCTTTCCATGTTAGCCATTTTTTTTAACTGATTCTTTATCTCTAATGAGCTCATATTGTTATCACCTAGGATACATACAGAAGGATTAAACCCCTCCTTTATAAGAGCTTGAACAGCTTTATAGATAAATAAAATATCACCAAAACCGCCATTTGGTTGTATAACAAAGGTTACATTTTTACAAATATCGGGATATTGCTTTAGTTTTGCCTTTTCTACCAAATAGAAACGTATATTTTTTAAAGCCAAAGCGCTATATTCCTCAACGCTTTCACATTCTGGGGGAGGAAGATCAAATAAATAGGGGGGTAAATCCAAGCTTGTTTCAACTCTATGATTTACAAAACTTTGACTACTAGTTACTTCAACTAAATCATTTTTGCCTACCGCTTTTTGTACAACTTTAGCCGTTTCTAAAAGCACTGTAGTAGGAGTTGAAGGGAAATTTTGAGAGTCTTGAACGACTATAAAGTTATGATGATAAAATTTTTTTCTTAACCCTTCTCTTATTGTTAATGCAATCAACGAAACAGGGAATATTGCGACTAATCCTATAATATGGAGTGCTGTAAGAGCTAAATGCCTCTTTTCTTTACATTCAATTGTTGAATTATCCACATTCAATAGATCTACTTCGACACGGCGCCCTACACCAATATTAAGGAATTTTTCTACAGCACGAAGGATCTTGTGTTGTGAATCTGTCTTTTGCAGACTTATATAGTCTGTGATTTTTAATTTAATACTGACCACCTCATAATATAAACACATCTAAAATTTGATTAAATTACAATTCAATTTCTTTGAAATTCATCATAACAGAGCATTAATAATAGATCAATTAAATTTAAGGGGTTGTAAATAAAATTCAGTTTAATATTAGTGAGAAGTCAATTCACAACTACAAAAAAATCGATGCGTTAGAAATAAATTTACAAATCACAGTAGATAACTTTGGAAGATCTAGATAGATCGCTTGATTGGTTATTTCAATAGTGTCATTTTTAACCCCATCCCCCCCATATCTCTTTTGATCTGTGCTAAACACCTCCTGGGCAAAAGTCACCTCTGGAATAGAGACTTTGTAGCCTTTTAGTGAGTTTCTTGAAAAATTATGCACAACAAGAAGTTTTTCAGTAAGACCTAACCGAATAAAAGAAATGACATTTTGCTTTGCATCCGATGTATCCACCCATGCAAAGCCCTTTTCGTCAAAATCAATTTCATAAAGGGCCTTGTGTTCAAGGTAAAAGTGATTCATTTCCTTGGTAAAGCATTTATGTTTAAGTTGTCCATGATCTCTAAGAGGTTTTTTTCGCCATGAATTCTTCTCATCAAATTCCTCCCTATCACCCACCTCATGACCCATGAAGAATAACTTCTTACCTGGATGACAGATTGCAACAGAGTATAAAAGGCGAAGAAAGGTGAATTTCTCCTCCTCTTGATGGGTAAATTTATTCAGTAGAGATTTTTTCCCTTTAGACACTTCATCATGAGAAATAGTTAGCAAGTACTTTTCCCTAAACACTTCACGATAAGTGTTTAAGAGAAGTCGGTGATGGATTGTTTTTTCCTCATTTGAATAGGATAAATAACCTGTCAAGTCATGAAACCATCCTATATTCCACTTCATAGCAAATCCCAAACCGTCAGTGTTTACACACCTTGTCACTCCATCATAGAGGGAGGAGTCTTCAGCAATGACAAAGACCCCTGGATGGCGCTCTTTTACTACAGAATTTAGCTTTTTTAAAAACTCTATTCCCTTAAAGTTTTCTACCCCACCAAGATGATTGGACTCAAAATTCCCATCATTTCGTTCATAGTTTAGGTATAAAATTGATTGCACTGCATCGATGCGGAGAATATCTATGTGCATCTGCTTTATCCAAAAAAGTGCCGAAGCGATTAAAAAGTTCACCACTTTTTTACAATCATAGTTAAAAATCATAGTTCCCCAGGCAGGATGCTCTCCCATCACAGGGTGGGGATCTTCAAATACAGGGCCACCATCAAAATTGGCTAGGAAGGACTCATCTTTTGGAAAATGGGCCGGTACAAAATCTAAAACCACCCCAATACCATGCATATGAAGATGGTTCATAAAATACTTAAAGTCTTCTGATTTTCCATATCTAGATGTGGGAGAAAAATATCCTGAAACCTGATAACCCCACGATTCATCTAATGGATACTCTGTAATAGGCATAAGCTCTACGTGAGTATACCCCATCTCTTTTATGTACATAGCAAGCTCGCTTGCAATTTCTCTAAAATTAGGAAAAATAGTTCCCCTATTCCAAGCGCCAAGATGTAGCTCATAAATATTCATCGGTTTAGATAACACTTCATTTTTACGCTCTTTGATCCAGCTCTCATCTGTCCAAGTAAATTCCTTTTCCTTGTGAACTATTGTTGCAGTTTTTGGACGCATTTCAAAGGCTCTTCCAAATGGATCACTTTTCAAAAGGGTTTTATATTCCTTTGTGGTGATGGAGTACTTATACATCATCATCGGTTTACAGCCTGGGATAAACAGCTCAAACACCCCTATATCTCCCATTTTTCTCATTGGATAAACAGTCTCTCTCCAGTTGCCTAAATCACATCGTAAATGAACAGCCAGGGCATTTGGAGCATAAACTGCAAAGCGGACCCCCTCTAACCCATCATGTGTGCAAAAGTGACTGCCTAACATATCATATAATTGGTAGTGCTCTCCCTGATCAAATAGATGTGTATCGACAAGCGATAGACTTGGACTACAGGAATAGGGATCAAATGCAACTGTTCCATCAGAGTGGATAATCTGATAATCGGCAGAAGTGATTTCGTAATCTGCCTGATAAACAAACAACCCCGATGGATCAATGAGCCTCATCGGTTCCTCCCTCCCGTGAACAAAGATCGAATTTTCACGTTTATTGGGAGAGAGTTGGTAGATCACCTTCATTTCTTGCAACCCTAAAAGGGCGTGTGGATTAGTTAAATTTAAGCTCTTTTCTGAAAGATTTGAAAGTTCTGGATCCATGAATTCTCTATATATAAGAACCTATTTAAAACACAATCATTCAATTTATTTCTTTAATATTTCCCTAGTAAGGTGGCTTTTTTTTCGTTAAAGCTCGCGCCTTAACAATTACAACCTGCACTCTCTTGCCTTCACTATTTTCATTCACATAAGATGTTAAAGATAAGGGTTTTATAATTTAAATTATGATCCTATTAATAACGACGTTGAAATTTTTTTAATTTTATGATATAATAGATTTATAATTAAAAATGAGTTATATATATTATTAGCTTAATTACGACCCCTAATTTGCAAAGTTCTTCTGCATCGGAAAAATTTTGCGACTATGCATTCAGCTTTACTCCTTGGAAAGCTTTAGAAGGAAATTCAGCACTTGTTGTGGTAGGTAAAATAGCACTCACTTTTATAACTTACCTTATAAACATACTTCTTTTATTTACAGTTGCAATTGCAATAACAATAAATACTACTAAAAAATTACAAGCTGCAACAAAAATCAATTCAATGGTTAGAAATTTTTTACAAAAACGTAAATTTACATGCAAAACAACCATTACAAAATATTGTGCGGGGATAGAACGTGTAAGTTTAACAAAAGACCTGAAATCAAAAATGGAAAATATTACATGGTTTTCTGGATCAACCTCAACTGCATTACCACTGATTATGAGAACAGGAGATGCTCCTCAGTTAAAAGCAACAGGCTTACTATTAAGAGAAAACTCTTTTGCACCTTTATGTGGCGAACTTGGCATCGGAAGTATGGAACATGGCATTAATAATAGAGGGCTATCTGGTGTAAGTCCCAATCATTATCTTTCAGCAATACGATACTCGAATTTATTTCTCAAGCCCGTTACTGACTTGGTAGAGGAAATGGAAGTTTTACAAAAAGAAAAATGCTTCAATTTAGCAAATAAATTACTAATACCTATGTTTCGGGTAATTTGTTTAAGTAATGACAAAAGACAAAAAGATGTAGTTAGGAATAAATTAGAAGCCATGAAAAAAACCCTCCCTGCAGAAAATTACGAAGAATTACTTGGAAAACCTATCGATACAAGATCGCTCCTACCATTTTCCGTTGGAACTATGAATCAATTAGTTGCCGTGAAAAGAAGCAGCGGTGGATGGACCTTAGGCGCTATTGAGGCAATAGCTGCAGATTCATCCTCTATAAGCGTCCTGCTTGGAAAGGGATTATACAAAGAAATACAAAAAGAGTCGTTTTTTTCGATGCTAAAAAATGTCGCTGAGGAAACTTATAAAGAAGAAATAGATGCATGTCTTCTTGCATACCAAGAAAAACTTCAAGCTTTAATTAGTTTGCTAGATGCACCTGCACTGTATAACAGTTTTCAACCAACAGAAAAGATGGATTTGCTATACCCTTACCCTATAGTTTGGGCAACAACTACACAGGAAAAATTTGGTCGAGTTAGATCTGATATTAAGGGAGAGAGCATTATAAATGAAAAAATACTCATTGGAAATGGTGGTATCGATTTTGCTTTTACTCAAGCCGAACACGTACACAGGTTAAGGTACGCTTTAAAAAATATTAAAGGGGTTACAGTTCTTTCCCTCGACGACCTATCAAAAACACATAATGAACAATCTACTCATAAAATCGAAGAAATGTACTTTGAACGAATGGAAGCAGTAAGGATAAGGGAACAACAGGAGTATTTAGCGGATCATTACAGAAGAATGGCTGCTCGAACGAAAGGGGCGCAATAATGGTTCTGTTAACAGCCCCCTTTTTATTAAAATCTTATTACCCTTGAATTCTATCTATGTAGAGTGATCTCCCTTGCTCTAAAAAAAGATGGTCATTTACGCACAAAATCTTTCCCTTCTCTTTAGGGTTGCCTTTGATTCGAAAAGAGCTTACCTTTGCTGAAAAAATCAATTTTTTTGTACCATTTTTACTTGGAAAAAGAATCATTCGAACTACTTTTCCTTTTTTCCACATAAGATCAATTGTGCACCCATCGCACGCTAATCCTAAAGCTCTCCCTGCATGAGGAAGTTTTCCTTGTAAAAGGTGAATTTCTCCCTCTTTTTCTAATATAATCATAGATCGAAATTTATGAAAAAAAGAAGAATAAAGAGAGAACTTATCCAACATCTTTGCTCCAGCATTAAATCCCCGATAAAGGGAGTCTTCTGTTTTAGGGGAAAAAAGGTCCACAAGAAACGGCTCTACGGTTTCCATCTCTACAATCGGTGCTTGCGGAATTAATTGGGCTAAACAATAAAGTTTAGTCTCCTTAGCCACTGCATTTTCCAAAAGGGGCTTTTTTGAACACCCAAACGAAACCTTTTCAAGCAATTGTTTCATCGGCATTGTACTTGCCTCTAATAGTTCAATCTCTTCCCCTTTATTCAAAATCATTTGCCGGCCATCTACAATAAGGCCAAGAGGTCCACCCCTTTTTATTTTCAAATATATCTTACCATCTCTACCTGTTAAAAATAGGTGAAAGTACCCCTCCAGGGCTGTTCCGAAAATCTCTACCCTCCCCTTTTCCATATTTAAAAGATGGGTAAACCCCCGGACAGGTCCCGAAATTTGTAAATCGATAACAGCGGTTTTACCCGATGTAACTTCAATCCTACAAGGATATACTTTAGCCGTTGCCTTGGTTAATGGAATCACTGATTCCTTACCAGGAAGGTGGGTAAAATATCGGTATTCTTCGTCGATATGAATCATAAAGGTGTTTTTTTAAAAATGTTATTTTTCTAAAACCAAGAGTATAACAAGAAAAAGTCTTTAAAAAAAGGGGAGATTTTTATATACTTCTGAATATGACATTTTTTGGCGCTGTAATTTCTTTATTTCTTGTTTTCAATGTACTTGGAAACATCCCATTTTATATTGCTTTATTGAAGAACTATACTCCAAAAAGGCAAAAAGCAATCTTAATTAGAGAACTGATTTTTGCTGCAATTATCCTATTTTGCTTTAGCTCTTTTGGAGATACCATTTTAAGAGTGATTGGAATTTCTGAAGGAACTTTAGGAATTTCAGGGGGAATCATTCTGTTTTTGATTGCACTTACAATGATTTTTCCAAAACATGAAGAAGGTGGCAACCCAAGCCATGAACCATTCATCGTTCCCATTGCCATCCCTGCTATGGCAGGACCGGGAAGTATCACTGCTGTGATGATCTATTCAAGAGCATTTGAGCACGCATGGCAAACACCACTTGTGATCCTATGCGCCCTTATTCCATCATTAATTATTTTACTTCTTGCTTCCAACATAAAATACCTTGTTGGGGAAAAGGGATTGCTTGCATTTGAACGTCTCGGTGGTCTATTGATTTGCTTTATATCGATACAAATGATGGCAAGTGGAATCATTCATATCGTTAAAGCTAATTTCCCTTCCGAAGTTGTTCAAAACACCACTTCGAATCATTCCCATTAAACTTTCATTTAATTCTCTACGATATAGCCTGAAACTTTTTGCAGCATATGTTCTGGAACTTGTGCTTCTAAAAGAACATCATTATCCTCATAATCTGTATGGAGCACGACACCCTCTCGGATGATTTCGTCAACTAGCTGATAATTACTCTGACTGATTCTTAGATGGATAGTTTTACCAAATTTTGAAGCTTCCTTTTCAACAGCAGCGAGCAGGCTGTCAAACCCCTCTCTTGTAATAGCTGAAATTTCTACAATATTTTGATACAAAACTTTAAATCTTTGTAAAGTCTCCCTATGTTGCACAAGATCAATTTTATTTAAAACTACAATCATGGGCTTATCTACTATTTTTAATTCCTTTAACACTTCCATAGTCGCCTCAAATCTTTCAAATGACCCTTTTTGTGAGCAGTCAAGCAAATGAATCAAAACGTCGGTATAACAAACTTCTTCCAAGGTACTTCTAAATGCTTTGATCAGCGAATGTGGAAGTTTTCGAATAAACCCTACTGTGTCCACTAATACAATTTTTGATCGATTAGGCAGCTGAAATGCTCGGGCGGTAGTATCAAGAGTTGCAAAAAGCTTATCCTCTACCAAGACCTCTGATCCAGTTAATGCATTTAACAAGGCTGATTTTCCTGCATTGGTATATCCAACAATAGAAAAAGTGGGAATGCCACTTTTAAGACGCTGCTTTCTCTTTTGCTCCCTTTGAGAGACAAATTCCTTCACTTCCCGCTCGATGGTAATTAGCTTATGTTTTAAAATACGCTTATCCACCTCAATTTGTTTTTCTCCTTCCCCACGTGATGCTCCAGTACCTCCTGCAGACCCTCTATGTCTAGAAAGATGTGTCCACATACGCTTTAATCTTGGGAGCTGATAACGAATCCTTGCCATCTCAATTTGCAGCAATGCCTCTTTTGATCTTGCATGAAGTCCAAAAATCTCTAAAATCACCTCAGTTCGATCAAGAACGGGCGTTTGTGTTACTTTCTCAATATTCTTTTGCTGACTTGGTGTGATGGTGTCATCAAAAATAATCACATCGATCCCTTCATTTTTTACAATTTCACCAAGTTCTTCCACTTTTCCGGAGCCGATATATGTTGCTGACGTATAATTTTTGATAGGACAATAAATTTCTCTTGTCTCTTTAACACCTAAAGTTTTTGCAAGGGCTGCAAGCTCTTTTAAGTGCTCTCTACATTCCTCAACATCCCTCCCAGAAAAATGCACACCCACAAGAAGCGCTTTGCCCAAATTCTCAAACATCGACTTTTCATGTTGAAGGTTTTTCTCTATTTCAGACATCTATCACCAACCCATCTGTTGCAAGCTCTACCCCCGGGGGTAAAATTTTATTTACTGCCTCATGTTCTATTTCATGATTCATATGAATCAAATACGTCTGCCTTGCCTTTGATTGTAAACCAAATGCTGCGGCCTCTTCCACTGAAAGGTGCATGTGGCTTCCTGAAAAATTCAATGCACTCACAACAACTGTCTCTACCCCACTTAAAAAAGTGAAAATAGACCCATCAAAATGTTTTATATCTGTGAGGTAAGCAACATTTTTATAACGGAAACCAAGTACGGGTACTGACCCTTGCTCATAGCTAAAATAGGAAAATTCACTCCCATACACAGTAAAAGATCCCCTCCTTTCATCTAACCTGTGAAAGGTGAATCTTTCCAAAAGATAACCAAAGCGGCTAGCAATCATTTCATAGGTGTTTTCTGAACAATAGATAGGAATGGTCTCTGAATTTCTATTGTAAAAAAACCCACGCAAATCATCTAAACCGCCCACATGATCTTCATGCGGATGTGTTAAAAACACCGCATCAACGTGCTCAATATCATACTTTAAAGCCTGTTGACGTGTATCTGGACCTGCGTCTACAAGGATTCTTTTGTCCCCTATAGAAAAAAGCCCTTGTGAACGCAGTCTCTTATTTTTCGGATTTTTTGAACTGCATACATCACATTTACATCCTACACGCGGTATTCCTGTTGATCCGCCAGTTCCTAACAATCGAAAAGTATTTCCCATAATTTATGATTATACACAACCGGCAAGTATTTTTCCATAGTAAGCATGATATAAAAGTCCCCTTGATCCGAGCCCTGTAAAAACATAGGTGCTTTCATCGATTTTTTCTACCATCGGAAGATAGGAGGTGTCCTGGGAAACGCGAATTCCTGATGCAAATCTTTTATTTTTAATCTCTGCTAATGACCCATGCCAAGGCTCGATTTTTGCTAATAATTCGGTTTCGGCCAAAGCCTCATCTGCTTGATCGTTGATAAACTCCTTTTCATAGGTACTACCCAAACAGATGGTATCACCCTCCAAATAGGAAATATGTCCCCTTCCGATAACAGTGCCAAAAGAAGATTTATTCAGCAATTTTTCACCCATTAGTTGTTGCCCTTTAAGGTATTTAAAGTTGGGTAATCCAAGCAGTTTTTTCACCCCAAAACCTGCTGCTATAATCTTTATCCCACTGATTTCCTCTAAAGAAGCGATCTCCTTTTCTACAAAATGTTCTCTCCCTATCAGATCTTTTAGCCCTTCAAGATACTCCCCCATGCTAATTGTCACCCCATCTTCTATACAGGCATCTTCATCAACAATCTTTACATCGGGAAATTTTTTCAATTTTAAGGAGAACTTTTTAATCACTCCAGAAGAGATGACTATTTTTCTACCCGTTTGCACCTCAACTGTTTCAATCAACTCTCTTGATAGTTGATACCCCTCATCAGCAAATTTTCCCTTTTTTGGAAAACGGCCTGGATAGCGATACAAAATACCTGTAAAAATATTCGAGGCAGCCTTCCTTTCTTTAGAAGAATAAATTGTAACCTTAATTCCTCTTTTCTGAAGAAAATACGCTACAGAAAGCCCTGCAATTCCAGCACCTACTACTACACAAGACATGGTTCCTCATGTTTTTTCTCCTCGATAGAGGATTTATCTCTCTTTTTTAAAAGCATATAACTCTCAAGGGAGAAATTAAAAAAGAAGATGACAAAAGGGGTAAGAATCAAGCAAAATGGCACCATGATAATTAGCCATTGAATGCTCATAGCAACAGCTGCTTTTGCTACAAAATAGGTGGATCCTGTCATGGTTGCGCCTAAAACAAGAAAGAATAAAGTAAAGGCAAGGGGCATTAATCCTACAAAAAATAGTAATCCATTAGCAAAAACCGACTGTCCCATCCTTTCTGTTACTTCCCCAGCAAGTCCCATCTGGAGGGTTTTTTTCAGCGCAACATGTGGCGTGATAAAAAACAAAAGCAATACACTAATGATTGCTAAGGCAAACGAACCTAATACCAACAAAAAAGGTCCAAATGAAAGGAGAGTTCCAAAAACATCCCCAAAGGCGGGCACCTGTTTTAATACATAAAAAACACCCATTACAGACCATAAGATTAGGTAGACCATGATCAATGGAAAACAGAGGTAGGAGACTCCAATCACCATCTGAAGTGAGCTTGTAAAGAGCTTTCCAATTTTATAGTCTATTCCTTTATTTTCATAGATATACATTTTTACTAGCAACACTCCGGCAGCAAGTAAAATACCGGTTGATAAAAAGATCGGAAGAAAAGATAAAGACATCCAAACCCAGTCATTTACACCAAAGGAGATCATCCTACAAAAGATAGTTAGAATCCCACACCCCATTAGAATAGGGAACAAGAACAAAACTTTCTTCCGAGAAAACACCTTGGAAAACGCTCTGTTAAATATTTTTTCTATTTCTGTTAAAGTCATGCCTATCTCCTATTATGAGCATAGGAAATTGCTGTTATGACTTTTTGTAAAGATACTTTGGGCGATAAATAGGAACACCTTTGCCATCCCTTGCCTCCAAAGTCTCATACACAACTTGTCTTCCTACACCTGTTGAACGTGAAAGACCGAATAATACAGTAAAATAGTCAGGAAAGTCAAACCCTAATGCAGTTAATGTCACCCCAGAGATTGCATCGATATTGCAATAGGGATTTTGTATCTTAGGATTGAGTTTTAAAATTTTAGGCACCTCTTCTTTAAGCCTTGCTGCTATGAATGTTAGTGGGTGATCTGAAAAGTTTTTTTTACAAAAATCAAATAATATTGTTGCACGTGGATCTTCACAGCGAAGGGCTGCATGGCCAAATCCGTAGATCAATTCTTTTCTCTCTAAAAGAGACTCTATATATGTCTTTACTTCCGCCGCGCTCGGGTGATTTCCGAGGGCTTTATGCACCTTTCTAATAAACTCTAAACCATCCTGATTGGCCTTTCCGTGACGGGGTCCTGACAGAGCAAGTAATGCTGCAGCAAAAGAGCCAAACAGATCTTCATGACCGGAGGCTACTGCTTTTGCGACAAACATAGAGAGGTTTCCCCCCCCATGGTCCATGTGAAGGTTGATAAACTGTTTCATAAAAATGGAAAACAACTCTTGATTTTTAATGGTTTTGCACCCAAGCATCTGGCAAAAATTTTCCACAACCCCAAGCTCCGGTTTTGATGCGCAGGTATCACCCCACCCTTGTCGATAATTGATCACAAGGGCTGTAAGCTCTGGAAGCTTTGCTTGTAAATTCAAAAAGTCGATCTCTACATCGTTAGTAGCAATATGGACGCCTAAAATAAGCACTGCCATTGCATACATTTTCATAGGATGACCAACTTTTGGCAGCTTTAAAATGGCCGTTTTGACCTCATGAGGGATTTTTGAACGCTTGCACAAACCTTCCTTAAACTGATTTAATTCAGCAATGCTAGGCAGCTTTCCGTGAATAAGGAGAAACATCACCTCTTCCACCTCTTTATCATAAAGCTTGGAAATATGATGTCCGCAATAAGAGACTCCCCGATCAGGGTCAACAGAGGATGTAACACAATATCCGATAGGATACCCTCGTAAACCACTATCTAGATGCTGCTCAGTGATTGTAAATAATTCTTTATCCACTTTTACCTCAAATATTTTCTAATCATTTCTCTTTCTTCAATCAGCTCTTTTTCTGTAAGCTTGATCTTTTCTCTTAAGAATGCATCCATTTTCAACCCCTGAACAATCTTTTCATTTTTGATGGGAAAAGAAAAATAGAGATCTTCATCTATTCCATAAGGGTTACCTTTAGAATAAATCGATGCACAAGTGATTGTATCTGTTGGATAAATCCAATCCTTCATTGAATCTATCGCAGCACTTGCTGCACTTGCAGCAGAGGATAACCCCCTTGCCTCCAAAACGGCCCTACCCCTTTGTTGCACTGATGGAAACATCACATCTTGGAGCCAAGGCAAATCATCAATTACTTTTTCAGCAGGTTTTCCCCCTATTGTAGCATGAAGGTAGTCAATCACCATTGTAGATGAGTGATTTCCAAAAATTACAACCCCTTTTACCTCCCCGACGGGGACATTTGCCTTATCAGCAAGCATAGCAGTTGCACGATTTTGATCAAGGCGGGTCATTGCACGAATATTTTTATCGCTAATCTCATGGGCGGCATTTTTTAAGATTAAAGCATTAGTATTGCAAGGGTTGCCCACAACTAAAATTTTCGCCCGGGGGGATTGATTTAAAGCTTTTCCTTGAGCTACAAAGATTTTGCCATTTTCTCCGAGCAAATCTGATCGTTCCATCCCTTGTGATCGAGGGCGCGCTCCTACTAAAAAGACATACTCTGCCCCATCAAACGCCTTATCAGCGGAATCTGTGGTTGTTATTGATGAAAGTAAAGGGTATGCACAATCTTTAAGCTCCATCACTACTCCACCTAACATTTTCATCGATTGCGGAACTTCTAAAATCATCAGATCAATTAATGTGTCAAAGCCAAATAACTCACCAGCAGCTATTTTAAACAATAGGCTGTAACAAATTCCCCCAGCCCCACCAGAAACTGCAACACGAACTTTTTTCAAAATAACCTCTTCTTTCTACCCAACTATCTCCATCTATGATAATCTACCCTTTTCTCTTCAACCCAAATAGTAAGGTTTTATGAAAAATTATATTTTGAAAGTGTCATGCAAAGACAAACCTAACATTATTAGCATGTTAACTGGTGCCATTGCTGAATGCGATGGAAATATTACCGACCTAGATCAATATAGTGATCAAGGTACTGGAAATTTTTTCCTAAGATTGACTTTTGCTATCGATAAGGAGGGTCTTGCTAAATTAGAGATTTTTTTTGAGTCGATTAAAGTGGTCTTTGAAATGAGCTTAAAGTTACAACTTGCAACCGATAAGAAAAAAATTCTCATCCTTTGTTCACGGCAACTTCACTGCCTAATTCACCTTCTTGAAAAACGAAGGCAAGAATCTATTTCTGTAGACATAAGTTCAATCATCTCAAATCACCGTGATTGTGAACAAATTGCCGCCTATCACAACATCCCCTTCCACTACCTTCCAGTTTCTAAAGAGACTAAACTTGAACAAGAGGCGTTAATTGAGCAAATAATAGACTCAAGCAACATCGATTATATCATTCTTGCCCGGTACATGCAGATTCTTTCTCCACAATTTTGCGCTAAATATAAAGGGCTGATTATCAATATTCATCATTCTTTTCTCCCCGGTTTTAAAGGGGCTAATCCCTATCAGCAGGCGCACGAGCGAGGGGTGAAAATCATAGGAGCCACCTCTCATTTTGTCACTGAAGATCTTGATGAGGGGCCAATTATTTGCCAGGAAACAATTAGAGTGAATCATCACCATAGCGTTGCAGAATTTACACGTTTTGGAGCAGATATTGAAGCCTTAGTGCTTGCAAGGGCTGTAAAACATGTTATTGAAGATAAAGTATTTATAGATGGAAAAAAAACAGTTGCGTTTAAATAAGGCCATCTGGCTAATTTAAATTAGGAGAGCATCATAGTAGAGATATATATAAAAACTTAAAAAACCATGCTCATGAGATGGATTAAGTAGATAATGCATTTCTTTTTAGTTGCTCTCCTATTTTTTTCCACCTTTACTATTTAAAAATTTATTGACGATAAACGCATTCTTTTTAAATAATGTTTGTTTACCCCCATTTAAAAACAGATGTTAAAAAAAATTCTCTTTTACCTTTTTTTATTTAGTTCACTTCAAGCCCAAGAACAATTTTCAACACCCAAACCCAGCAGTCTTATTAAAAATATCTTTGGTTCAGCTCCTGTTGATTGTATTTATTTAGGGATGATCACCTATCATATGGAAAAAAGATGGCGAGATCGTAATGACAACTGGAATAATCAGGCTCTTGGGGTTCAATATAAAAGTATGTTTGTTACAACTCTTGTTAATTCACATTATAATCGCTCCTACACTTTTGGAATTACAAGAGATTGGATTAAATTTCAGCCCAGTAAAAATACAAAAGTGACTTTTGGCTACCGATTGGGGGGAATTTATGGCTACGGTGCTGAGCTCAACAAATGGGCAGAGATCTCCCCTGTTCTTCCTATTTATCAGGTGTGCTCACAAGTACAATACAAACGTCTTCGATTAGAATTCTCCTATTTTAGACATTTGCTCAGTGCCTATTTGACGGTTGTGTACGGAGAGTTTTAAGTTGTTAAGATGGATCTGTATTTTCCTTCTCCCCTATTCACTTTTTGCAAGTGAAAAAAAACCAAGAACACTATTGCAAAAGATATGGGGAGATCCCCCAAAATCTGTAATCTACTTAGGAATGTGGACCTATCATTTTAGAGATCACGACAGGTCCTGCAATTGGAATAATCATGCCTATGGTCTTGAGGTAAATGGATATTTTATTTCATCGATGGTAAATACTTACCACCAACAATGCGTGACAGTGGGCGTCACAAGGGATTATTTTCAAAGGCAGTTGACAAAAGATCTTGGAATTTCTTTTGGTTATAGATTAGGGGGTATTTATGGTTATGATAGTAAACTTAAATCAATTGCTGACTTTGCCGAAAAATACAAAATTCTCCCCTATGGTCAAATCTACACACACATTATTTTTAAACGTGCCCGCTTTGAAGTTTCCACCATTAACCAGCTTGTGTCATTTCATTTTTCTATCTTATTAAAAGATTTTTAATGAAAATTATTAATTAATTCAATATTAATTATCACTAAATATAAGAAATCCTGCACCAAACGCTAGCCAGAAACTCATGATTAATCTGGACGCCAAATTATTTCCTATTCGATTATATTCACATTTTTCTGTAAACTCATTCATATTATTTTTGATTGTAGCTTGCACTGCAAGCACTGCAAGTGCGCTTCCAACCAAAACCATTACAATAGCCGTTTCTAGAAATAAAAATATTGAAGAAACTAGTCCGATAATTTCTAAAGCTACAAACACGAGAATTTTACAACCAACATTAACCATTTTAAAACTTTTAGAAACATCATTCAATAATAAAACTAAAAAACCAGCGACAGGTTTAGCGTCATGCTCATTTTTTGATAATCCCCTTACGACCTTGCATACAAAATCCATTTTAATTTCCCCAATGTTAATTTTCATAATTAGTATAAATAAAAGCGCCTTTAAATCAAAGCACTATAAGTACCTTTTTTAAATAAATTAATATGTCAAACTCTTTTAACAAGAGGTTTTGCATTATTTCCCAAAATCCTGTATAGTGTCAGCATGGAAAAATGGGTCAAAGAAATTGAAGAATCAATAGAAGGAGCAACAGTTGTTCTTGAGGGAGCAGAAGGTAGCTGCAGCAGAGTTTGTAAAATCATCTCTCTTACTTTTGAAAAGATGCCTTTACTTTCTAGACATCGATTGGTAAAAAATATTTTAAAAAAACACTTTGAAGATAGTTTGCATGCCTTAAGCATCCAAACCTACACCCCTGAGGAATGGAACAATGGAAGATTTAATTAAGAAAAGCATTGAAGAAAACCGTGTAATTTTATTCATGAAGGGAAACAAAGACATTCCTATGTGCGGTTATTCAAGTAGAGCAGTTGAAGTATTAAAAAAATATGCTATCGAATTTGCGACTGTAAATGTATTAGATTCAGACGAGCTTCGAGCAAAAATTAAAGCCTACTCCAACTGGCCAACTCTTCCGCAACTGTACATTAATAAAGAGTTCATCGGTGGATGTGACATCATTCTACAACTTCATGAAAGTGGAGAATTAAAGGCTTTGTTGCAACCATGAACGAACTTTTCTTTTTTATTCATATAGCGGTTCTTTTGCTGGCAGTGAGTTTTTTTTCTAAGTTTGGCAAAAGCGGTCTTGCAAGTATTTTTGTGCTGCAAAGTATTTTTGCCAATCTCTTTATTTTAAAGCAAACCACCCTGTTTGGTTTAGTTGTTACCACCACAGATTGCTATACTATCGGCTCTTTTATCACCTTAAATATGATCAGAGAAATTTACGGGAAAGAGGCATCGGATAAAACCATCCTGATTGGCTTATGTTCTATTCTTTTTCTCCCTTTTATGTCGTTTTTTCTACTTGCCTATGAGCCTTTAGCAGAAGGAGTTTCGGTCAATCAACTTTACCAAAATTTACTCACCCCCTCTTTTAGAATTTTTCTTGTATCTCTCTTGTGCATGTTCACTTTTCAAAAACTTGACACCTATCTTTTTTCAAAACTGAGAAATACTTTGTCCTTACAATCCTCCATGTTTATTTCTCTATCCATCACGCAATTTTTAGATACTTTTTTCTTTACCTACGGCGCTCTTTCAGGATTGATTGAGAATCTTGCGCACATTGTCTTTTTTAGCTATCTAATTAAGTTGATCACCATTTCGGCTATGACACCCATGACAAAAGCAATGCTAAGAAGGGCCTCATGATTGTTGCAGAGCCTTTAAAAAGCACAGAGTTTTCCTTTAAAATCATTCATAAATCTACAAAATCAGGGGCAAGGGTGGGGGTTATTCACACGCCCCATGGGACAATACAAACACCGGGGTTTGTAGCAGTTGGTACTAACGGCACCATTAAGGCTTTAGATAGTAAAATGGCCGACCAAATCGGTTTAGAGCTGCTTTTTTGCAACACCTACCACCTTCTTCTGCAGCCAGGACCAGAGACCATTGCAGCTGCAGGTGGCCTTCATACCTTTATGAATAGATCCAAACCAATTATTACTGATTCAGGTGGCTTTCAAGTTTTTAGTTTAGCCTATGGTGGTGTTGCTGATGAACTAAAAAGCTCTGGCAAAAAGGACAAGGGCGGCTCGGTCTTAAAAATTTCAGAGGACGGAGTTGTTTTTAGATCATATAGGGATGGAAAGAAAATTTTACTTACCCCAGAAAGCTCCATTGAGGTGCAAAAATCCCTAGGTGCTGATATTATCATCCCCCTTGATGAGCTTCCCCCCTATCATATATCAAAAGAAGCAATGCTTGATTCCTTTAACAGAACACACAGGTGGGAGATAAGATCTTTAGAGCAGCACTTAAAAGATCCACGCAGGCAGGCAATGTACAATGTCGTACACGGAGGCATTGATGACGCCTTAAGAAAAAGGTCTGTTTCAATTCTTAGAGAGCACCCTTTTGATGGATTTGCAATAGGCGGAAGTCTTGGCAAAAATAAACTTGAAATGCTCCACCTATTAAAAAATGTACGCCCAGAAATACCAGAAGAATTTCCCGTCCATCTTTTAGGAATTGGCGATCTACCCTCCTTAGAAGAAGTAATTCCTTTAGGAATTGACACCTTTGATTCTTCCTACCCTACAAAAGCCGCGCGCCACGGGACAATTTTTACCGCAAAAGGAGCGATCAAAGTGACTAAATCCGTCTACAAAAATGATTTTTCTCCTTTAGAGGAGGGATGCACCTGTCATAGCTGCTGTAATTATACAAAAGGGTACATTCATCACCTTTTTGCCGCTCATGAATACACCGCTCACACCCTTGCGTCCATTCACAACCTTCATTATATGGTCCGGTTTATGGCCTTTAAGCGCAACGCCATTTTAAATAACATCATTTGAACCCTCCATCTTCAAAGCTTTATTGACTGCAATCCTTGATTTAAGGTAACATACACTCATGATTTTACCTGCTCTATTGTATTTTATTTGGTCTTTGGCTTTTCCTATTGGTAAAAAACTATTAGAATTTTCTCCCCCTGTATTTTTAACAGGTGCAAGGATGATTTTAGGTGCTTTGTTTCTATTTATATTTATTACTGTATTTCAAAAGAAAAGTTTTCAAAAGATTTCTTTAAGAGGATGGCTGGCTCTTGGTTTACTTGGTTTTTTCAGTATTTTTCTAACAAATGTTTTAGAATTTTGGAGCTTGCAGTATTTAAGCTCTGCAAAAACCTGTTTTTTATATAGTTTATCCCCTTTTTTAACGGCCGTTTTATCATATTTTCATTTTAAAGAAAAAATGACACCTAAAAAATGGATGGGAATTCTTATTGGGATGATCGGATTTATCCCTGTTCTTGTTTTGGGGGGTAGCGATCAGGTTTTTGGAGTAGGTTTTATTTCTATTGCTGAAGTTGCGATGTTTGCAGCGGTATTTTTTGCCGTTTATGGGTGGATCATTTTAAGAATGCTTGTAAAAGATAGTCAGATTTCTCCCCCCTTGGCCAACGGAATTTCTATGTTATTTGGAGGGATTTTATCTATTTTTGCCTCATTTTTTGTTGACGTTTGGAATCCCTTTCCGGTTCAAGCAGGCCATGGGGGAAGCTTTAGCGGTCTACTTATTCTTTTAACGCTTCTTTCAAATATTGTGTGCTACAACTTATATGGATATTTATTGAAAAAGTATACTGCTACACTCCTTTCTTTTTTTGGCCTCCTCTCCCCGATTTTTACCTCTATTCATGGGTATTTCATTCTTGGAGAATCAATCAACCCTATCATTGTTCTATCCACAGCCATTGTCTTTTTAGGGCTAAGACTTGTTTATAGTGAAGAAGCAAAGCTTGGTTATATTCAATCTACAAAGCCTTCTGATCGATCAGAAAATCCACAAACGGTTTAAAGGCGTCTTTATCCCCATCTTCTCCATGTTTACCGCATGTTTCGGCTATGGTAAAAGTGCGCAATTTATTTAACCGAAGATGGTCTGAAAATGAGTCCATTGTTTTTTTAAAACAATTTTTATTGACATAGAGCTTCATCATATTAGGATAGAGCCCTTCAATAAAGTTGTTATATTTAAAAGAGCTTTGCCTGATAACCTTCATTTGATTAGCAAGGTTACGGTCTGAAAAAATAATTGCCAAAAAAGCAAGTGGCGACGGAACACTTGCGTCTACATTTTTACCAAGCTGCTTTAGGTGTCCGCTTTTAAACGCAAGGCCGACAGTTGATGTGTCTGCTAAAGTGTTTACTATTTCAGAAATATCTTTTTTACTTTGTTCGGTTGCAGCCATACTAAAGGATTTACACCCCATATCGACAACATGATCCATTTTATCTTTCCGGTAAAAACCAAAATAAAACGTTAACCCTGTAGCGGTAATAATAACAACTACAGACCATATCAAAAATTTGAAAGCATTTCTCATATTCTCCGTATAAGTTATACTATTTATTATTTCAATGGTTTTTATTAAATCTCTTTTGGTATATATTTATTAACAAAATCCTAACAGAGGAGATCATCTATGGCAGAAGGAGTGGGTAATTTACTATATCGTGAAACATGCAATAATTCATCAGATCTGGAAGTGCCTCAGCAGAAAACATGGGCGACAATGAATTCTTGTGAAAGAGCTAAAGAAATCTTTCTCACCCCTATTCAATTTATTTTAGGATTAATTCAATGTATTGGTGTTCTATTTATTCTTTTTGTAGGATTATTTCTTAAAGGTGGAGCAAAGGGGCTATTCATCGATCAATGCATACTCGGCAGTCGCCACGCTACTGCTGAAAATTTAGAGAAAGCTGCAGACGGTTCTAATGACCTCTGTAGAACAGAGACTATAAAATCTTCTGTTGTCAACGGAGATTTAAAGGCTTATATAATAGAAAGAAAACAGACAGCACCTTTGACTACTGATCAGCAGACAGAGGATCTACCCCTTTCAAGTCATGAAGACTGGGTTGTATTCATTCCTGGAATGCAATCCTCGTTTCACACTCATCATAGAGAGACTTTGAGCTTGTTTAACGCAACAGGGGCCGCTGGTGCTATTTGTGTTAATCCTCCTGGGATAGGTCTTTCAGAAGGAAAAACTAACGGCCCTAACGATTTCTTTTCGGGGCCAGCTACTGCTATTGAATGGATTAAACAAAATCATAAAATAAAGACGAATAAGCTTCCTCTTAGGATTACCTTATGGGGCCACTCTCTTGGAGGAGCTGCAGCAATAGGAGTTGCAAACAAGGAAGAATTTGAACAAATTCCTATAAGAGTTGTTTTAGACAGAACATTTACAAGCTATGACCAGGCAATACAATATAACAAGCTTATTTTCAACCCATGCGCACTTTTACTAAGAGCTGTGATAAAAAGCTTATTCTCATTAGATTCAAAAACAGAAATAGAGCGCACAAAACGAGAGATAATTGTTGTTTTTGCCCCAAGAGATGAAGTAATTAGACAAAAGGCCTCAGCTGCTCGTCTTAATTCTAAGAACATCACAAAAAAGCTTAGCGTAGAATTTATAGAACATTCTAGAACACCTGGACAAGTAAATGATGAAATTCCAAAGCTTTCTAGTACTCCTCAGCATTCTTTAGGACATACTATAGATGTAATTATGAACGTTTGGAATAGCTTTACAACACAATTTGTGTATACAAATCCTGATGATGGAGACGCTCTTGATGAATAAAATATTTTGCGGATGCCAAGATTTGAACTTGGGACCTCGTCATTATCAGTGACGCGCTCTAACCAACTGAGCTACACCCGCAAAAAAATGGAGGTTAGGAGACTCGAACCCCTGACCTTCTGGTTGCAAACCAGATGCTCTACCAATTGAGCTAAACCCCCATAACATTATCTCTTAGATTAAGATAAGTGAAGGGCAAAATATAGCAAGATTCCACATTTATTGCAAGAGTTAGATGGAAAAAAATTAAGAGACTTTCCTATTGCTGCTTAGAGCCCCTTTTGTTATACTAAATAGATCATACAGGAATAAAATGAATAAAATGTTTAACAACGGATCATTGCGTGAATTGTGGAAAATATCATACCCAATGATGATTAACTACCTCTCTTTCTGCTCAATGTTATTTGTAGATCGAATCTTTTTATCTTTACATTCTAAAGAATCCTTAACTGCCTCCGTTACTTCCGGAACCCTTTCGTGGGCATTTATTACTGCCATTGCAACCTTAGCAGCAATGTCAGAGGTTTTTGTCTCTCAGTTTAATGGTGCTGGACGAACAAAAGAGCTGGGAAGACCTGTTTGGCAAATGCTTTGGCTGTGTCTTTTTTCCTTTCTTTTCTTCATCCCCGTAGCATTACTTTTAGCTCCTATTTTCTTTCCCATACAGACACTCCCTTTAGAGCACGCCTACTTCTCTTTTTTTATGTTCACAGGCCCTTTTTTCTGCTTTAATTCGGCCCTTGCTGGGTTTTTTATCGGAAGGGGCTATTCAAAAGTCATTCAATGGATGGCAGTTGTTAGCAACCTGATCAATGTGATTTTAGACCCGATTTTCATTTTTGGAATAGATGGTTTTTTTCCAGCTTTTGGAATGATGGGTGCTGCCTATGCAACATTAATAGGGTCGCTCACTCAAGGAATTGTTGTTCTTTTATATTTCCTCAACAAAAAACATCACCAATCATTTGCCACAAGAAAGTATCAATTTGATAGGGTCCTATTTTTATCCTGCGTAAGGATAGGCATTCCCCCTGCCGTATTTGTTTCATTAGAACTTTTTGGTTGGACCATTTTTTACATGATGATGAAAGGAATTAGTGAAACACATATTTTTGTAGCAGGAATTCTACAAAGCATTCTTATTTTATTGTTTTTTGTGGGTTGGGGCATTGAAAAAGGGTGTGTGGCTCTTGCTGGAAATTTCATCGGTCAAAAAAGAAATTATTTAGTAAACAACGTATTTATCTCCTCTCTTAAACTGCAGGGGTTATTTTCCATCCTTTTAGCAACCGGCTTATATTTTTTTAACGACATCATCATCAATTGGTTTTTAAATGATCATTCCCTCTCCCTTGAATCAATAGCAGAGGCAAAAATCATGGTTAAAAGTTCGTTGTTTTTCCTCTTTTTTATCATCGTATTAGAAAATATCCGTTTTGCATTAAATGGAATTTTAACCGCTGCAGGTGATACTTTGTTCCTCCTTTTTGCAGGAACCTCATCCCTATGGCTATTTTGTTTTATCCCCACCTATTTTTTCATCTACCTTCCTAAAGCCTCAATCATCTATGCTTACGCGATACAAGCGTTCTATGCCTGCGCCTCTTTATTGATCCTCTATGTTCGCTTTGCTCAAGGCAAATGGAAAACGTTATCTATTACTACTGATCAAAAAGCAAATCCTACTCCCATTAAAGAACTTCTAGAGCTTGAATAATCATGCCTAAACTCTATCTTGCTCCCATGGAAGGTCTTGGTAACTTCCCCTTTCGAAATGCAATTGCTCACATCGGCGGATTTGATGAGGCAACAAAAGAATTTATCAGCACCCCAAAAGGGGCTCATACAAAAAGTCTTGCCCGAAAGTTTTCTCCCCTTGATACATTTCCCATCCCCCAAGCAGCTCAGATCATGGGCAGCTGCCCCTCTACTTTGGCCTCTATGACCGAAGAGTTAAATGCACTTAATGCCCCCCGAATAGAACTTAATGTGGGGTGTCCATCAAACACAGTAACAGGTAACGGGTCTGGCTCATCCCTTTTAAAAGATCCAGAACATCTCCATACAATCTTAAAAGCAATGGTTTCAGCATCCAACGTTCCCATATCAGCAAAACTACGCACCGGATATTTAGACACAAGTTTATTCAAAGAAAATCTTCTTGCTGCTCAAAGTGCAGGAGTTGCTCACCTAACATTGCATGCAAGGACAAAAGTACAAGGATATAGCGGGCTTGCTTGCCTTGATATGATCAAACAGGCTAAGGAAATTCTCTCTATACCCCTGATCGGCAATGGCGATATTAAAAATCGAGCCGATGCAGAAAAAATGCTTGCCTATACTGGCTGTGATGGATTAATGATTGGTCGGGGGGCAGTGATCAACCCATGGGTTTTTCATGAGATTAAAGGATCTAAAGTTGAAAATAGATCTGATACCTTAGCATACCTTGAACGATTTTATGCAAACATTCAAGCAAATCCAAACCGAAATCAAATCGGCCAAATAAAAGCTCTCTTTTCTTTCCTCTTTCAAAAAAATGAACTTCTTTTAGCTCAAAGAAAGGTGATGCTCTGCCATAAAGAAACATGCCCAAGGGCATTTTTTGAATTCTGTTTACAAGCAGCCAGTGGTTTTCTTGTCTAAATAACGATTAAACAAGAAAATTCCATTGATACATCCTGCTACACAATATAGATAGATATGCCAATTCAGCAAATAGTAAGGCCAAACTCCGACATTTAAAATGTGAGAAACCTCCGGCTTTTCTATCAAATACATATAATTTGCTCCAAGCTCCTTATTGATCAAGTATACAAATCCCGCAATTACTTCCATGCCAAAAATCACCTTAAAAATAGATCCTTTTCTTGGACAAAATCCCATACACACGGCCATATAGATTGGAATGAAAATAGTTAGGCCATGGGCAAGAAAATAATCAACTATTATATACTCCTCCCCTCTTACCACCTCTGCTGGTGCTAAAAATGCTTGCAGTGGTCCAGTAATTCCAAAAAAGAGAACAAATTCAAAGCACCTTTTGCTTTTAAAAATCGCCGCAAAAATAGCAAATATCTCCATAATGGAACAATATGCAAGTGGCAGGCTCACTGACATTGCAAACAACTCATTGTATAAAAGGTACCCCTCCATAAAAAATAGATCCAAAAGCATCCCCACCCCAACGAAGGTAAGAATTCTTTTGTTCCAATCATCCGATATCTTCTTTCCCGCTATTAACATTCCCGCAGCTAAACTAAAGCAGGCGATGATCATAACAAACCACCAAAATGTAAACGGAACGACCCTAACAAGCTGCATATTTTTTCCCTCTTTTAAATATTTTAACAAAATCTTTAAAAAAGAACGTAAGCGACTAATCTTTAATTGATAAGGTTATGTGTTGCACTTAAATATTCTAAGAGCATCATTGCGGGTATGAAGAGAATTGTTATTTTAGGTGGAGGATTCGGGGGGGTATATACTGCCCTTTCCCTCGAAAAGGAATTTAAAAAATATCGAGAGTCCGTCGAGATTATTTTAGTAAACAGGGAAAATTATTTTACCTATCAGCCGATGCTTGCAGAGGTTGTAGGAGGATCTATAGATATTTTAGATTCAGTAACCTGTCTTAGGTCACTACTAAAACATACCTCTATTTATATTCGTGAAATTACAGAGATAGACATCAAACGTAAATCGATCACCCTCTCTCCGAATTTTTCTCATAAAGATGTAATCATTGAATACGATCATCTTGTATTAGCAATGGGCAATGTTACTGATTTTCGTACAAGTCCTGGAGGAATTGCTGAACACGCCCTACCTTTTAAAGACTTATCCGATGCTGTCCAATTAAGAAATCGCATTATTGATGTAATTGAGACTGCAGCGCAAGAGTCTGATCCAGAGGAGCGTCGAACTCTTTTAACGTTTGTTGTCGGAGGTGGTGGATTTTCAGGTGTTGAGGTTGTTGCTGAAATTAACGATTTGAGTAGAAAAAAAGCAAAAACATACAAGACCATCAACCCTGATGAGATCTCTGTTGTTTTAGTACACAGCAAAGATCGATTAGTCGATAGAGAATTATCCCCAGCACTAGGAAAGTATTGCGGTAAGCTCCTTGCTAAAAGAGGGATAAAAATATTGTACAATAAACGGCTAATCTCTTGCTCCCCTTACGAGGCAATTCTTGATAGTGGGGAAAGAATTAAAAGTAGAACGATTGTATCAACAGTACCTTCTATTCCTAATCCCTTGATAGAGGGGCTAGGGCTTGAAAAGAAATTAGAAAAAATTAGATGTGATTCAACATTACAAGCATGGGGACAAGAAAATATATGGGCAATTGGCGATTGCGCTTTGATACCAAAAAGTCCTAAAACTCCTGAAGAGTTCTCTCCTCCAACAGCCCAATTTGCTACCAGGCAAGCACCTATCCTTGCTCATAATATCAGGTGTAGTATCTTAGGCGGGAAGAAGCGGTTATTTACATTCAAATCTTTAGGTCAAATGGCAGCTCTTGGACATCAAAAAGCTGTTGGAGAAATTTTTGGAGTGAAAATATCAGGAATCATTGCTTGGTTTTTATGGAGATTTGTCTATTTAATGAAAATACCTGGATTTGCAGCAAAGCTAAAGATCTCTTTTTCTTGGCTCTTAGGATTGCTCCTTCCATCAGATACTGTTCAGCTTAAGTCCAAGATCAAGGGAGGGTTTGAAAACTTACATTATGCTGATGGAGAAACAATCTTTCAAACAGGAGATATTGGTGATTTTCTCTATGTGATTGCTGAAGGGAAAGTCGATGTAATCAAGGATGATCAGAAAATCACAACACTTACCAAAGGGGAATATTTTGGTGAGATGGCGCTAATGTCGGAGAAAAAAAGGACCGCCACCATTAAAGCATGCGGCTCATGCAAAATCCTTGCTATCAAGAAACAGGATTTTAACGTGTTGATGAATCATTTTAGTGATCTAAAAGAAAACTTTATCTCTACAGAAAATCAACGTCTGGATGATCTTAAGCGGAAGATTGTAGGTGAGTGATTACATCATTTCCAAAATCAAGTAGGTAGGAAAAATATCCTGATGTAAAGTGCTCGCCGTTACGATATTTTCCAGCCATCTTACAAATAAATAGCAGCAATACAAGATCGAAATGTTCGACATTCTCAACGGTAAATGAAGCCGTGTCCTCTTTATTATAGGCCATGTTATTGCGATAGTTTTCTAACAATCCGTCAAATTGAAAACCGTGCAATAAAATCTGCAAAAACTTCTTTTGCTCACTAGAAAAAGTTTTTAAGGTTGGTAGCACATCTTGATACATCATAACAACCTCCCTTAAAGAGCCAGTACCATAGACCCATGACCGTTCTTTAAACATTTCACAACTTTCCACTTCTTTAAGTACCAACACATACATTAAAATTTCTTTAAACTCATCTTTAGAAAAAATAGATAGCGATTGCATCGTTTCCAACCGGTGATGTAGATCTAAAAATTCATTAAAAGATAGGCGTAAGGACTCCTTCTCGTCTACGTATAAATCTAAGTAGTCTAGATACTCACCAGAAATCATTGCATCCAGAAATTTCAAACTTAAGTAAATGCTAGACAAAGCACTTGGTTTTTTGTTATACCTTAAAGATCCAGAGTGATCAACATCCCCTTTGATCCAAGACAATTCCTCAAACATTCCTCTATATATTTCTACCTTTCTCTTGTCCTCTCCGATTGGATCATAGGATGGGAATTGAAACTGAAAGTTACTTTGAGACAATTGTGCGATGAAAAGAAATACACACGCTAGCGCTAAAAAAAATCCAGTTAATTTCATACGTTTACTCTATAAACATTTCTTTCAACAGTCAACAAAAAAAACCTTTTTCTTTTTTGTCCCAACTATTATAATAATTAACATGTCAAATTGCCCATGCCACAGTAAAAAAAAATACGAAGATTGTTGTAAACCCCTGCATTTGGGAGCTGCTGCTGCAGATGGCCTTGCTCTGATGCGCTCTCGTTTTTCTGCCTACAGCTTAGGATTACCTGATTACATCATTGCAACCACTCACCCAAAATCACCGTTCTACGCAAGTGATAAAACACAGTGGAAAAAGGAAATCTTAGAATTTTGTCAGGCAACAGATTTTGACAACTTAACCATCATTGAGCATGTATCGCTTCCAGGCGAAGAGACTGTTACTTTTAGAGCTCACCTCACTGAAGATGTTCATGACATAAGTTTTACCGAAAAAAGCACATTTGAAAAGGATGATGGACGATTTAAATACATTCAAGGTGTAATGCTATAATAGACCTCTTTTTTCATAGAAGCGTACAAATAGTATGCAGCTCCTGCAAGAGATAAAACCATACTAGTTACAAACATTGATACTGCTGAAAGCATTTGCATTAAAATCCATCCCATCAGCGGACCAATAAGCCCCCTAATTCCCACCATTACAATATTTACCCCCGAATATCTAGCCGATGACTCCCTACCAGAAAATAGTGGCCCAGACAGATGCCAAATTAAATGGCTGCCAGCTTGGGCTACCCCATAAACAAAGTAGGAAAGAAACACACACTCAATTGTGATAGAGGAAAAGATCAATAGAAAAGAAAAAAGAGCAAAACCCACAAGTACCATCACCACAAAACCGGAATGAGAGATACTTTTTAAAAGCCTTGTCCAAAATGGAGTGGTGCACACAAATCCGAGCGCTTTGCAAATGCAAAAAGCAGTCATTAGATTTGAATACTTGATCTGTAAGGTAGTTGTAAAATAAATGGGTATAACAGGCTGAATAATCATTAACCCAAGTCCCCCTATCATAAAAGCCCACTGAAAATGTCTAAACTCCCTTTTTTCTCTCATAAGAATCAGTGAGTCTTTGATGGGATTGTACAACTTTTCCTTTAAACCTAAGCTCCCCTTTTCAACCGTGTGATCGTTATCTATCAAAGCGGCTTGAAAAAAGATCCCCGCACTTGCTAAAATAAGGGCAAATGCAAACGGAATTTTCCAAGACATTGTATAACTATCCATCATTGCAGAAAAAATAATGGTATACAAAACTCCAGTAGAATAACTAATGATTGATCCCAAAGAAAAGGACTTTTCCCACTTTTCTTTAGAGATGTTAGTCTTTATCACCTCCATCCAAGCCGGAATCTGAGCTCTTGTGAAAATCATATATACCGTTGCACCAAAAATATAAAAGAAACTATTGTCAGTTAAAAGGGCTGGAATAAACCCTGCAAAAGATAACAATCCACTCCATATCATAGCATTTTTAAGAGTAACGGATTTTCTTGTTACATGTTCACTAAAATAAAAAGAGAAAAAAGCACTCACTGGTCTAAGCATCGATAGAAGGACAATTTCAGAGGAGGCAGAATGTAAATCTTTAAGTAAAAAAAACGGCAGTAACGGAAAAATACAGGCAAAAGGTTCTTTTAAAACGGAGGCAATAATAATCGCCATCCTTGTTTTTTTGTAACTGAGGTTAGTTATCATCTAATTATAAATCACCTAAGTTATTAAAAAAGCAATCATAGCAATTTTTTTTGTTCAGCCATGAGTAATGAATGGGTTAAATAGGCATCCTTCATTAGTCCTTTTACCTTTTTTCCCTTCACATCCACATCTAATGAGCCAGCACAAAGTCCCTTTTTTACTTCGTCAACACTTAACTCGATAATTCCAAGAATTGCTTCTGAATAACAGGGTCTTGGGATTCCCTTTGCAGTGACTTTTGCAAAATAACAGGGCATTGTCAAGGCACTTGTACCAGAATCTGGAACAATATCACCTAAATAGATAAACTCAGAGGCATTTAAGCCCGTTTCATAGCGAAGTTTTCTTTCAGTACTTACTAGAAGAGGATCATTATTATCTATACTACCTTTGGGGACCTCTATTGACCAATCCCTTAGTGCATGACGATAGATTACAACTAAGAGAATTTTCTTATCCGCCGTTACTGGTAAAATAGATACACCATTGTTGGGATTTTTCAAGATATCACTTGTTTTTACAATTCGATCATAAGTACCACTAGCACCTGATGGAAAAATCACCGCATCTCTAATCCAGATCCAATATTTATCCCTAGCTATGACCCCTATTTTAGAGTGCTCGTTTGCCTCATCTTTTTTCTCACCCTCAGAGATGAATCGTTTGGTTTGCATTTTAGAGATTTTTTCTACAGTTTTTTTATCTATGACAATTTCAATATCACCGTCTTTGTAGTTTCCAAGCTTTGCAAGTTTAGGATGATCTTTTAATAACTGAAGATAATCAGAAAATTGCTTATCATCCAAATCAGCGGATGCAAGTCCAAAAGAGAGCAGAAAGATAAAAAACCACTGCATTGTACAACCTTTAAGGTAAGTATAGAAACAAAAGGGATTTTAACAAGATCATGATATCCTATCAATCTTTTTTGTAGAACAAGGCGATTGTTTCTACATGAATTGTCTGAGGAAACATATCAAAAGGGATCGCTTTTTTAAATACATACCCTCTTTGGCATAATAAATCAGCATCTCTTGCTAACGTTCCTGGGTCACATGAGGTATAGACGATTTTCTTTGGAGAAATTTTTATAAGGGCAGTAATTACATCCATATGTACCCCCTTACGTGGTGGGTTGATAAAAATTGTCTCAAAATCAGTTAATTCTTTTACCTTTTCCTCAACTTTTCCCTCTATCCAGTTAACTACTACCTGATTTTCTAAAGCATTACCTCTTGCATCTTCGACCGCTTCTTTGAAAGATTCAATAGCTGTTACGTTTGCGCCCATTTTAGCAAGAAAGATTGCAAATAATCCGATCCCTGAATAGGCGTCTAAAACTTTATCCCCATGTTTAATTTCAGCAAGTTCAAAAGCCTCTTTATAGAGCAAAGCTGCACATGCTTTATTCACTTGAAAAAAAGATAGGAGAGATAGTTTTACTTTAACTCCAAGATTTTCTTCTATTAGTTCACCCCTTCCCTCTAATGTCTCTAAGTAATCAGGATAAATACTATTAGTAGCCTTTCCTTTTTTTCCATAGACTACCCCTTTTACTCCATTGATAGATACAATCAGTTTTGCCACTTCCCTTAAAGCTTTTGTCGGTTTTACAAGCCCAATAATACCTATTAGTACTCCATTTTCAAATTCACTACTTCGAATGATTAGGTGCTGATAATCACCCTTTCTTTTTTCTTCGTTATAAAAAGAAAGATTAGAATCGAGCAAAATATTACAAACTTCTGCATAAATGCGATCTGCCATTGGAACATGCAAAAGGCAGGTGTCTATTGAGATGATCTCATGGCTTCTTTTTTTAAAAAAACCAATTTTTTTACAGCCTGCACTCTCTAATAAAGGGGTAGTGATTTTATTTCTATACCCATAGGTTTGGTTTGTGAATTTACATTCCTCTACCAGTGGGTTAGAAATTTTTCCAATTCGAGTTAATGCATCTACTACCCGTTTTGTTTTCAATCGAAGTTGCAATGTTTGCAAAGCATGCTGCAAACCGCACCCCCCACATTGTCCAAAATATTTACATGGCGGATCGACCCTAAACTCGGAACGGTTGAGAATTTTTAAAAGCGTCCCTTGAGAATAATTTTTTTTAAGATGAGAGATTTCAACCTCTACCTCCTCTTGAGGAAGGGCCCCATCAACAAATACAACCCCCTGATCACTGTGACCGATCCCCTCACAAGTTGTTGTAAGATCTTTAATGAGTAAACGCCTTTTTTCCATGGCAACAAGGATACCTTCTAAGGGAATAGATTGCACTATTAAACTTTTTTTGATACCTTAAAAAATAGGTTGTAGTTCATTTTCAACTGGTAACTGGAAGTAGTCTAATATGTTTAAACGATATACACCCCTTCTACTTATCCTTATTATTCCTCTGTGGCACACGTGCGAAAAATTAAATGGTTCTTTCTCTCTTCTCATTGGTGGATTGTTAGGCAGCGGGTCGCTATCGTTTTGTAAAGAGATTTTTTCATTTCCATACCATTCAGTTTTATCCGCTATTGGTTTTCATTTATTCATTCATAAAGTTGCCCCGAAATTTTCTCTTTTAGTTACAGGGTTTATCCTTCTTGTAGCGCTCTATTTTTTCTTTGATCCAGTGTATTTTTATCACAACCTAGGGATCTTTATCCTAGCCTCGGCATTCATTTTTAATGAAAAGCAAAACTCATTGCACCTTTTTCTCTCTTTATTTTTTTTAACCCTTGTTCATACGTTTTCCGCTCTTTATATTTGTGTGGTGTTTTACGGATATAATATTCCCCTATTTCTTATTTCAATAGCCCCTATCACCGCTCTTGTTTGCTTGCACAATAAAAGATTTTTTCCCTCAAAACCGGCCCTTATTTCACTATTTCCCCTTACTTTAATTCCAACGTCATACTTTGTACATAACATCACCAGATTGGATCTGCCTTTTATATGTAGCATTTTTTTACTAATCGGGGCTATTTATGTTATTTTGGAAAAAAGGTCTCTTGGTTTTTTTATTCCGCTATTTTTAGGGTCAGCTGTTATGATCTTTTTTAATTCTCCGGTGGTGCTATTTCCATTTATGTTTACCCCTGCAGCTTTGCTGGTAGGAATCATTCAGATTGCCCTTTCTATGAATCTATTTAGCATAAAAACACCCCGCATTTTGAGAAAGTCACAATAATCTGACTTGCAACCATCGCTAAAAAGAGATAGTAAGCAAAGGAGGATAGCAACGTTCTTTTAACCACTAAAGTCTCCTTTAAAATGCATGATAGAAGTAGTAATATCAAAGCTACCGAGAAAAAAAGGATCGCTGCCCATATGTATACAGGGAGAGTGAATATTTTAGGGGCATTAGAGATGCCATTGTTGATCAAAAGTTGCGACCACTGATACAAAGAGACAACCGATCCTAAAACACATGATACGACACTTGCCGCTATGTTTTTATAGTAAGCAGAGCCTGTGATATTAAAGGTTAACGGAACACCAATTCCAACAATAAAGAATCTTTGTAATATGCATAGGGAACAAGGTTCATTCATATAAACAAACTCTTCATAGTAAGAAATGGATAAAATCAAGATCAAAAAAAGCAATAACACGCTATTAAAAAAGCTAAATATTTTCATTCAACCCCTAATGGCAAAGACATATAAATAAATAATGCACTGATAGATACAAGAAATAAAGTACCTATTGTTAGAGCTAATGCAACTTGATGGTATTTAAAAGAGCCCAAAACAAGTGCGCAAAATAGTAATAAAAAGACAAATCCCATATCACTAAAAAAGCCTCTTAGGGAGTTTTATTCAATCAAAAAAGGTATGAATTGCCCTTTTATAGGCAAGTCCACCGTTTTTTATTTTGAATTCAAATGTGTCTTTATCTAAATCATAGAGGCCAAATTGTTTATCATATCCATGATGCCATTCAAAATTATCAAATAAGGTCCAATAGAAGTATCCTCTGATATCGGCACCATCATTCATAGCACGTTTCATGGACGCAAGGTAGCTTTCGATATAGATTTCTCTTCGATCATCCTTATCGTCTGCAATGCCATTTTCTGTTACATAGATTGGCTTATTAAATTCTTTGCATCTTAAAAGACACTTATAAAATCCCTCTGGGTCGATATGATAGGGCATATCGGTCATAAGTTGCCCTTCCCTGCAACTTGTGACAAACCAATTCCCTTCAAATGGTGTGTACTTGAGCATGGGGGTGGCATAGTAGTTAATCCCTACAAAGTCAAATGAATCTACAGCTCCTGGATTATTATAGTGTAAGTACCCACAAAATGGGAGCTCTAGATTTAATTTTCCTTTGAGAAAAAAATTAACCACCGAGTCATTCCAGATTTTTGTCATTAAATCTGATACCATTATCTCCATTAAATCTCCCTTGTAGGACTGAAATGGAAGATAGCTATGAACAAATCCGATTTGAGCCGAGGGCATGATCTCTTTACATGTTGCGTAGACATTTACATGGGAGATCAGCAAATGCTTGAGCACCTTAAAGGCCACCTTGATGCTCTTTTTATGAGGAGGAAAGTCTCCAAACCAGTAGGGCATATATGACATAACTGTTGGTTCATTGATCACTCCCCAGAACTTCACAAGATCCTTGTATTCAGAAAAAACACGCTTTGCGTATCGTTCAAAGTGGGCAATGTTCGCTTCTTTTTCAAAGCTCCCCTTTTCTGTAAACCATAAAGGCTCAGTAAAGTGATGCATTGTAACCATTGGAGTAATGCCAGAGGCAAGTAAAGCTTTAATCTCTTCTCTATAATGCTCTATTACAGCTTCGTCAAAAACCCCTTCTGAGGGCTCGATCATGCTCCACTCTAGAGAAAATCTGAACGCATTGCCTCCTAAATCTTCTATTGCATCGATATGTGTTTGATAATTATTGTAATGATCATTTGATTTCCCCGAAAAAATGCCGGAATTTTTTTCCCAAGTTGTCCAATTACAGTTATTTACTGTTTCAGCACCAGAGCTTTGGTACTCAGAAATCGCAACTCCCCAAAAAAAATCTTGAGCGATAAGTGCGCAAAAAGAAAAAATAAACAGCATGCTTTTTAACATTTATTTATTCCCTTTTAAATATTCCATGATCGTTTTTGACTCAAACATTGGTTCACCATCAATAAATAAGCAAGGAACAGTTGCTCTATTTGTTTTACTCACCAAGTATGCTTTGTTCTCTGGATTGTTTGTATCTTTCATTTCTACATCGATATTAATAGATTTAATTACAGAAAGAACCCTTTGACAGTAGGGACAATTCGGCTGCATATACAATACAAGCTTAGGCTGGCTATTGCTTTCACTAAAAATCGGGGGTGCGGCAAAAAAAATCATAGCGAAAAATATTTTTAACATGATCAACCTCATTGTTTCAAATAGTATTCTAATGTTTAGAAAACATTAAGTCAAAGGGTAAGAGAATGATTTACTTAATTTTATAGGTATTTTTACAAAAAGTTTCTCGGATACAAAGGAAGGCGACTAAAAATCCAGCAAAATAAAGGATCGGAATCAAACTTAGCGAGGCTGTGTAGGAATCTACTGAGAACAAAGGAGCTCCTTCAGCATTATATGTCCCTGCCCAAAAGTAGTTGAGTATCAAGCCTCCCAATGGTTGTAAAATCACCCCTCCCACTACAACAGCCATATTATTGAACCCAAGGGAGGTTCCTACAATTTGAGGCGGATTATTATCACTTGCGATTGCAAACGTCATAATATGAGCAGCTGTTCCAATTCCTGAAAAAAATAATAGCAGGCAGACAGAAAAAAAATTTAGGTCAGGGATGTAAAGAATCATAGAAAAGCAAACGCACCCAAGAAGAGCTCCTAGCCATAATATGGGCTTTCTTCGACCAATTAATGAGGAAAGGCTCCCTATTAAAGGACTTGCAAGCCCGCTACCTAACAGCATCATCATCGTCCCAATTGCTGCATACGCATCCGACACCTGAAATCTTTCGGATAAATAGGGCACCCCCCATAAGGCCGCAAACATAATGATTGGTCCCCATGCAGTGAATGCATAAAAGCCACAAAACCATGACTGTGGTTTAGTCATAACTACCCTTAAATGCTGTAGTATGGAATTTTCATGACTATTTCCATCGGCAAATTCATGTGTTGGGTGATCACGAAAAAAGGTAAGGTACAAAGCTGCTAGTACAAACCCCACAATCATTAAAGTCCACATTAAATCTCTCCATCCGAAAATGGCAACTGCCTTTGCAAGGGGTGCCTCACCGGCTATTGCTCCAAAACAAGCTAAAAATTGCGTAATTCCTACAAGCAAAGGGAAATACTTTTTATCAAACCATCTAGCAGACACTACAAGCACCCCAATATAGGCAAAACTAGAGCCTATCCCCATCAAAAATCGACCAACTGCAGCAGTATAAATAGTTTCTGAAACTGCAAAAAATAAAACTCCGCAAGCGCACAAGCAGGCAGCTACAGTGAGTAATGTTCTTGGTCCATAGCGATCAAAGAGCAAACCTGCAGGAATTTGCATGATTGTATAACTATAATAATAGACTGACGCCATCCAACCAAGGGCTGCAGCATTGATACCGAAATCTTTCATCAACTGGTTTGTCATCACTGACGGCGAGACTTGAACAGCCATCTCATAGATAAGAAATAAAGCAGCAAGACAAAAAACAATAATCCCTAGAAAAAATTCATTTCTTCGCATTTTCATAACTTGATCTAGACAATCAAATAATAAATAGACAAGCAAAACTTTTCTATTTAAGATAAAGAGATGACAAGCAGTTACCTACCCCCCAAAATTTTTGAAGAACAATCCTTTACTCAAGATTCTTCCGTTCTTGTGATAGGGATAAACCAAGCACTGATCAATCACTTACCAGCTGGTTTTATTACCATCGACCCTTCTATTTCTAAAGTTAAAATGGCAATGGCCACTTACCCCACCGGATCGTTTCAAACACAAAATCTTGCAACTTTTACTTTAGACAAGTCTTTTTCGACCATTCTTTCTTTAAACACCCTTCACTTAACAAAGGATTTAGATAAAATCTTTTTGCAAATTCAAAAGCATCTTGCGGGGGAAGCAACCCTTTATTTTCCTCTATCTCCTAATTCATCAATTACCCATTTTTTAGAAAATACTAAATGGAAGCAATCGGATGATAGTTCCTCACTATTTCAAAAGCGATCTCGAGCAGATATTGAAGATGCAGTTCTTTCAGCACCCTTTAAAAGTGTATTGATTGAAGAAAAACAAGAGCATCAACATTTCTATTCAAGGTCTCAATTACTGGTTGCTCTTCAAGGGGAACTTTCTACCCTTACCAACCTCACTGATGCTGCTCTTGTTGAGTGTGCAAATGAGCTTTTAGAAGTTTTGTACAAAAGTCAAAGTAAAGATGCTGTTCTTACTATGTCCTCACCATGGATCCTTTTAACTCTTTCAAATGAACTAGAATAAATAGGAAATTCCTCCCCCTGTTCTAAATCCGCCCATATCGGCGTAAGAATCAGAGGCTGATGTCCAAATAGGCTGATAATACACATCAAAAAAAAGATCGATCACAACTTGGCACATGGGAATAAGAAGCAATCCAGACTTACCTACAATTCCTGGACTTGCCCAAAAGTCTTGGTTAGGAATAAATTGTGATTGGTTATTTGCCCAAACTAATCCACAAGTTAATCCAAAGCCTAGATAGGCTATTAATGCGTCTTGACCAATAGGAAAAAACTCTTTAACCCCAAGACTAATAGTTGCCATATTAATTCTTACAGGTGTTCCAAAAGTTGAGTCACCATCTTTGAAAATAAAGTTGATATTTTGAAATGTAGAATAGTAGTTGGCAAACCAATAATTATTTTCTATCTCTAGATCGATGGACCCATTATCCCAAACCTCACGGTTTGTTCCGTCGGTGAAAAAAAAATATGCAGCTCTTGCACCAAGTAGATTCAGTCCCGTAAAATCGTAACAATCGCCTTCTTGCTTGTCATATCTATCATTCGCAATGAGATAACTAAACATTGTTAATAGAATTAAAATTTTTTTCATCGTAAGATTACCTCTACGCTTGAACTTAAACTGCCATCAGAATTGACACTTTTTACCGTATATGTTGTAGTTTCATTTTTATTCTGATTGTGATTATTAAACTCCAAAGCTCTTGTAGCAAGAACATTCCCTAAAAACGTACCATTTCCATAAACATTATAACTGACCACCTCAGAGCTTAAACTAGGATCCCAGGAAAGATTGTGAATGATATCTACAACCCCTGCCCCATAATAATTGGGGATGATATTTCCTTCTATATTTCTAGGGGGGGCATCCTGCGGGTTTAGACCTATCCTTGTCTGCTTAACTTCATTAGTCGCTGAAAAAACAACTGGCCCTGCTGTGTTGTTTATATATCCAGGTAACTGGGCAGAAAAAGTGTAGCTTCCTGGGGAAAGTCCGGTAAAACTAAAAATTCCTAAATTTGATCCAATTCCTGAGGAATAAACTGCAGATCCCTGAAATAAGATGATCAGTGCATTCGGCAGGGGAAAATTTGTTATCAGATCGTAGACCTCGACATTTAATGTGCTAGGACCTGAACTCAATAGAAAAGTGTATGTGGTTTGCTCCCCAACTTCGAACTGAAAATCATGAGAATCATCTTGATACAATGGATCTGTTGCCGTAACTTTAACATCACCAGCAGGAAGATTTGTGAAGAAAAAATATCCCAGTCTGTCTGTAGTAGTAGCTGCTATAACGTTTCCGTTTTGAAAAGCAGTAACACCTGCACCAATAATTTGATCTCTGGTTATCACATCTTCTACATACCCTGTTAAAGAAGCGGGACTTGATGATAGGTCAAAGACAAGAACCAACCCTTGGGTTCCACTAAGGGTGATTGTTTCTGATGAATTTTGATAACCCTCTGCTGAGGCATTTACTGTATAAGTTCCAGGGATAAGCCCTGATATAGAGAATTGTCCATCTGCAGTTGTTAAGACATTTATTACGACAGTATCAGCTATCTGCACAGTAATAGCAGCACCTGCAATCGGCAGATTCGAAGAATTAACCGTTCCACTAAGTTCAGTAGACGTACCAGATAGATAAAAATCTAAACTTCCAACACCTCCTGCCTGTAAACTTAATCCTCCGTATTTCATCTCATAGTTCTCCTTTGAGGCAATAATAGCAGAGTTTCCAGCAGGAACATTATTAAAAAGATACGCTCCCCCTGTACTTGTTGTAAATGTTTGAAAAATGTTGTTGTCTTGATATAATACCACTAAAGCACCTTCAAGGGCTGTTTGCGTTCCGTCACTATAAATAGTCCCAGAAATAGTTGCTGGACTCGTCTCAAGCACGATATCTTTGCCGGTAAGACTCTGATTTGCAACTACTGAAAGTGTCAAGGCTTTTTGTTGATAGTCTGTTTTACTAAAAGTGATATCATGCGTCCCAGCAGAAACAGTTGCAAAAGAATACTGCCCAAGTGAATTTGTTGAAGTTGACTGAATTAAATGATTATTAACCAAATCCTGTACTTGAACACCCATCAGGGGTGCTAACGATGCATCGGTTACAGTACCTGAAATAGACCCTGGGTCTGATTCCAATGTAAGGTCAAGCTCCTGAGCTTCACTTCCAAAATTTAATGAATTAGTAGTTGTCTGATAGTTTGCTTTGCTTGCAGTAATCGTATAGGATGTGCCCAATGTCAATCCGTAAATGCTTACTCCTCCCAATGTATCTGTCGAACCATTACCGTATAACATATTATTTGCTGTTACATTGACCAAGGCACCATTTATTGGATTATTGTTGGAGTCATATACAAAAAACGTCGCAAAAGTATAAGGTAAAAGCTTTTCTGGTAAAACGGTAACCCAAGTATTGCCAGTTTCATTAATCACTTGACTGCACGCATATGTGTTTATATTGTTTCCACTAACCTGCAAAGTATACGTACCGGTTGCAATGCTAGGACCAAAATGATACCCCCCTAAGCCATCAGTTGTTGTACTTTCTTTCACCTCTGTTCCTTGTATCAATTTTACAGTAGCCCCTACAATGGGTACCAAAATCGGATAATCAACAATGCCATCAACATTTACATCCGCTCTAAGGCAAAGCGTTGAAAAAAATAAAAAAAAAGCCAAGATCCGTTTCATATTCACCTCAAACAAACACTCTAAAGAAGTAAAATATAAATTACAATGAAAAATAAGGTGATATTTATAAAGGAGATAAATAAAATGGGGGAGGTGAGATTTGAACTCACGTACTCTGACGAGGAGAGATTTACAGTCTCTTGCAATTGGCCACTATGCGACTCCCCCATTGCTTTCTATAAGAAAATTTGCTAGCGAAGAGACTCGAACTCCCGACCGCCTGATTACAAATCAGATGCTCTACCAACTGAGCTACACCAGCAAAACGAAAGAACTATTCTATCAATATTGATCAAATTGATCAATGATTTTTTTTCATGTATTTACTTTTTGTCGCTATATCTTTGGTAGAGACCCTTTTGACCCTCTCCCGCAGGGATGAGGAGCTCTCTTCTTTTGAAGAAGATCCACCCTTTATTCGCTCCAAAAGAGAGGGCGCACTTGAAGAGGCAATCACTGATGTCTCCCTTGCAGACATTTTTTTCTGCATTCCGCAACATTTTTTGAATTTTTTCCCTGAGCCGCAGCTACATAGGTCGTTTCTTCCTAGTTTTTCTGTCATTTTTATTCCCTCTACTATTAACGTAAACCAAACAAGACCAATCCTTGCAAGGATTATTGTATATAGGTATAGTATAAGCATGCAAACGACTAAAAGTATAGAAAAACAAATTCCCAGCAGGTTAGAAAAAAGACTTGAAAGCCTCATAAGGAAAGCTCTTTACACCCACAAGATTGGTTTATCCAATCCCTTTGCCATCGCACTTTCTGGTGGAAAAGACTCTCTAACCATGCTCTATTTTCTACATAAAATGAAAGGTAAAGGCATTCCCGACCTACAAATTCATGCACTATTTGTTGACGGTCAGTTCTCATGCGGCCCGGCAATTACTAAAACTCACATCCAAGCTTTTTGTCATCAGCTAGATGTACCTCTTCATATTTTACTCCCTGAAAAAGAGCTTACCAACCTTGAGTGCTACTCCTGCTCCCGCCAAAGAAGAAGTTTATTATTCAAAAAGGCGAAAGAACTGGGCTGTAAAGAAATCGCATTTGGTCATCACAAAGATGACACAATACAAACATTGCTCCTTAACCTACTTCAAAAAGGAGAATTTGGTTCCTGCCTTCCAAAAATCCCTATGCATGACTATGGGATCACAATTGTTCGTCCATTGTACTATGTGCTAGAATCTGAAATTCTAACCTTTGCTAGGCAAAAGGGTTTTTTTAGACTCACCTGCCAGTGTCCTGTGGGAGCAACCTCTCGCCGTAAAGATGCTAAGCATTTACTAGAGACATTAGAACAAGAGTTTCCCAATGCTAAAACCAATCTTTTTCATGCTCTCTTGCAATATGGAAGTGACAAGGCTCTTAAGAAATGATAGTATAAAAAGAAAAAAGAGGTTTATGAAAAAATATTCTATAGTAATTACTAATGATGATAGCTTTGCAGCTCCGGGGATCTTTGCTCTATACTCTTCTTTAAGCACTATTGCAGACGTCACTGTTGTTGCCCCTGCAGAAAATCAGTCTTGTAAGGGAGTTGGAATCTCCTTACCTGCATCTTTACTAATTGAGGCTGAACAAACCACTTGGGAAAGAGCCCCTGAGGCAAAAGTTTGGAAAGTCTATGGCACCCCTGCTGACTGCACAAAATTTGCCCTTCATTACCTTTGTAAAAAAAAGCCTGACTTTATCATCTCTGGAATAAACAACGGAAGCAACGCAGGATGCAACGTTTTATACAGTGGAACTGTTGGAGCTGTTGTGCAAGCAACTTTTGCAGGAGTTCCTGGCATTGCCTTTTCAAGCATGTGGGAGGGCGGGGATGAAAAATATGAAAAAGCAGGCATTTATATCCCTTCCATAGTAGACCATTTTCACAATCACCCCATCCCTTCTGGGACTTTAATGAACGTTAATTTCCCCTCTCAACATGTTGAAGACATTAAAGGATTCTCCTTTGCTAAACAGGGAAAAAGCTTTTGGGATCTTAGAATCGGCAGCGACACAAATTTAAAAGGGACAAAACAATACCCCCTTGTGGAAAATTGGGCCCTGCATGATGAGGCAATCGATAGCGATATTCACCTACTTTCTCAAGGGTATATCACTTGTGTTCCCCTTAACGTACAAGATCTTACCGACCATCACCACCATCAACGCCATAAAGCCGATTTTGAAAAACTCAACGCTAAGCATTTTTCTTAGACAGATAAAGATCTAATTTATGCAAACCCTCTTTTTGCATTTCAAAAAGTTCCTCCTTACCCCCTTCTATCCGGTAGATTCGAATATATTGATCCCTTAAAGCATCACTAAAAAAACTCCCCGGCCTAACAGCATCTTCTTCATCGTATTTTTCTGCCTCTATCATGATCTGAACTAGCTTGTTATATTTTTTTTTAATCGAAGAATTGCGTGCTTGTAGATCTTTAAGTGTCTCAATCTGTTCTAATTCTTCCACCAAATCTCTCACAATAGAAACCCCCTCAACTCGCCACTCAGAGAGGGTAGAAGGACTGCAGGCAAGCAAAAAGCACAATGGTAAAACAAAAAATAAGCGCATATCGACAATTATACTTGCATTAATATTTAGATCAAGTGTAGAATATTGAACAAATTTCACATTCACCAATCAAACAAGTTGTAAAGCGGATGTGATTTTGGGCGTATAGCTCAGCGGTAGAGCACCTGTCTTACACACAGGCGGTCAGAGGTTCGAATCCCTTTGCGCCCACACTTCTTTTGCGGGAGTAGTTCAATTGGTTAGAGCACCAGCCTGTCACGCTGGAAGTTGAGGGTTCGAGCCCCTTCTCTCGCGAAATTTATATGATCACTATGCGGTAAAATTAATGTTACCATCCACTATAGTGGATTTAATCTGTGGCAAATGCATTTTTACCCTACGATTTAAGTCCCTTCTTAATACGCTGTCTTTTTTATCCGTTTCTGGGTATGCTTGTTTGAATAATTTGACCAAATTGGCTCTTTTCAGAAAAGATTTTAGCGCATCCTTTCTTTGACGGCAAACATTCACTATTCTCCTACTGTCGGTGTTCTCTTTACTTTGATACTCTAAAGCAACACTTATGATCCTAGAAATAGCTGGAAATACAAATACTAAAAGACCAATAGCTGATGGTATAGCTATGATTGAAACCCCAAAACTAAGAGCGCCTAAAATGATTGCAGCAATAAATGATAGAGCAAAAATAACCGTGCAGACAATGCTACTAATTTTTGCAACTTTTTCGGCCATCACTTGATCCCTTTTCTGCCCGCCGGTTAATTCTTTGGCTGCAGGGATCGATTCGTAATAGCCCCCATCGGTTAGATACTCATTTATCTTCTGACCAACTATTTTATCTAAAGCATTTTGGTAGATTGTGGCAGCATCCATGAATTTCCCCTCTTATTGTAGAACCATTGTACCAAGCAAGGCAAATATTTATCTATATTAAATAAATTATTAATAGCTAATCAGTTAAACTTACACTTGATTAAAAAATAGTTATTACATATTTATAGGGTTATGTGTTTTTCAGCTGAAGCTAGTTTTATTGCCTCTGGGCTACTTGTAGCAACTGGCGCCTATACAATCAAAAAAACTTTTGAATCAAAAGATCACTCCTTTTTGCCTCTTGCACTAATGCCCTTGCTATTTGGAGTACAGCAGTTTAGCGAAGGATTTATTTGGTTATTTTTCGGAAAAAACCCAAATCTTGACCATTTTCTCTCTTTGATCTTTCTATTCTTTGCATTCTTACTCTGGCCAGTATGGGTCCCTCTATCGCTTGGTGTTTTTGACCACCCAAGAAAGAAATTTTTCTATATTGTTGCTTTTGGAGGGCTGATCTATGGATGTCTTTTGTACGGATGCACCATTTTTTACCCCGCACACTTTTATCTTCGTCTCTGTGATTACAGCATTTGCTACCAAATACATCACCCCATGTTTAATCCTTGGGGAATTTCTTGGTACTTTCTTTTTACCATTTTTCCTTTCTTTTTTGCAAAATCTAACATTATCAAGGTATTGGGAATTCTTATCGGAGGATCAGCAGTGATCACCTCCCTTTTCTGGATTCATGCATTTACCTCCGTGTGGTGTTTTTTTTCCGCAGTGATTTCTATCTACGTCGGTTTTATAGCCTATTCTCTCAAAAAAATTTCTTGAATCAAAACATCTCTTTGATATAACATTTTCATTCTCTTAACGAAAGTTTTGGTGAATGTTAATGTTTTTTATTTTTTTTCTAACTGTTACAATAGCTGGTTTTTCAGGCAAAGAGGAGATGCGAAAAGTCTATCCAGAGATTTGGAGCAAGCTTGAGCAGATGAATTATGAATCAAGACCTCTCTGTTTTCCTCTTGAAAATAACCGAAGAATAGTGTATTGTGAGCGACTCAACCAGGATAATCTTCTATGTATAAATCAAAACTTCCTTCCAAGAGTTTCTTCCATTTATTCAAAACCTATACCTGGATTGCATTAGGTGCCCTTCTTGCAGCAATTTCTATCGAACTTTTCTTATACCCTAATGCTTTGATCGATGGAGGCATTGTTGGTATTTCCCTTATTATTGGAAGAAAGACCTCCCCAACATTGATTCCATTATACTTTTTTGTCTTGAATATGCCCTTTGTCTACCTTGCTTATAAGCATATCCGTAAATCGTTTATTATTCCCATGGGCGTTGCTGTTGTTCTTTTCACCTTATTTTTAGCGCTACTAAAAAACGGACCCAAATTTCATGGTGACTCTTTAGAAATTATCGTTCTTGGGGGGGCAATTTTAGGCATCGGAATAGGTCTTGTAATTCGCCATGGTGGATGTCTTGATGGTAGCGAAATTTTAGGGATTATCTTTAACAAAAAATATGGATTTACTGTAGGTCAGGTGGTGCTCATATTCAACTTTTTTGTTTTCACAGCTTACGCTATTGTTTCGTTGGATTGGCATGTAGGGGTAAAATCCCTTTTAACTTATATTGTTGCATTTAAAATGATTGACCTTGTGATTGTAGGTTTAGATGAAATTAAGTCGGTATCAGTAATTTCAGCGCAATCAGAACAAATTACTAAAAGCGTACTGAAAGAATTAGGACTTGGGCTAACTATCACTCCCGGCAGGGGCGGTTATTCTGGAAGCAACACCGATATTTTAAACATCATTGTAGAAAGGCTTGACTTAGCTGATCTAAAGACTTTGATATTAGACATAGACCCAAAAGCATTTATTTCCATATCTAACATCTACGAGGTGTTATACGGTGGAAATGGCTACTCAAAGGCTAAAATTCGAAGCAAGAAAAAACAAAGATCCTCCTTGACGGCAAAATAACAACTCTTCTATTTGTTTAATCACCTATAATAATGCTTAGCATTTTAGATAGATGTGGGTATTTTTCTCCCTCCTGAAGCTTACCTATTATTTCTCTATGGAAATCCTCACTTACCGCTGGTTCTTTCAAATTTGGATAGAATATTAGCTTGATTAAATCACCCTCTCTTAATCGAGAACCATCTGGTAAACTTAAAGATTCTTTATAGTGAGTATAGTTATCCCCTTTTAAAGTCTCTAAGTCATGGGCAAAATGTCTTAATTCCTCCTCGATGGGTAAACAGCTATCTCTAGCAATGGGTAAACCAATATAGACACTTTTTAGTGAAAGTCTTTGACTATCACCACATGCTACCATTTTTAAAATCGTAGAAAAGTACAAAGGAAACCTATCTGGATCTATCACTGTTATACTACCGAAATTTCTATTCAATACAGTTTTAACTATATTTCTAAGCACTTCTGGTTGAGCGTCTTGAGATTCAATAAATGTTTTTAAAGCACTAATGCCACCCTCAGTATAAGCTGCAACACCTGGATTTACAATATCAGAATCACCTGAAACTCGAAAAAAGCCCTCAGGAAGCATCTCCCCCTCCCTAGAAAGCGCGTATTCCAGCAATTCATTACTGCCCGCAATTCTCTCTTGCATCTGCTCTTGCGATACTAAAGCTATCTTTTCTTTTGAACTCTTTGTTAATCCTACTAATCCAAATAACAATTCTGCAGAACCAAGTAAAGTCTCTTGTTGTGGGGTAAGTTGTCCTATTGAACCAATTTTCTCCAACGATCCTACTATTGCAATAATATCCCTTTTAGCTGCCTGACGATCGGCCATTCTCATTGGAGTACTTGACGCTCCCTCTCCTAGCAACTGACTAATTCTTTCGAAAGATTTCTTAGTAAATTTGCCTTTCAATTCATCTACGTTTTTATTAATTAATGCTTGAGTGGTCGTTACAGCGGCACTATAGAGGTAGTTATACACTTTAGTAAATGTATATGATTTACTGTTAATACCCTCCATCTCCTCATTATATTTTGCAACTCTTTCTAGCAGCTGATTAAAACCCACTATTTTATCGTGGGTCAATGGCTCAAAAGTCATTCCCTCAATCATGTGATTTATAATTGTCTCATGTTGCTCGATTGTTGGAGGCACTTTTACTGCATCGGCCGGCTTGCTTATTCTATTTGGCTCTATAGGCGCGAAAGCTTCAGATGGTGCATTCATCGAACCGATGACCAATTGAAAGATATTACCTGGCTTGCACCCAATTGTAAGTTGCTGACCAGGAGTTAAGTCAAATGTCTGTGTCTCCCCATTAATTGTTACTGTAACAGTACTAGACTTTGCACCTCCGCCACCGCCACCGCCACCACCACCTATTGGTTCTCCGCCAATGTTAGAAACGCTCATACAAAACCCCCTTTTTATTTAAGAAAAGAGGATTTTGTATTAATTGTAAATAAAACTATTGTTTATTATAGTCTTAAGAGGGAACGCAGATTTTTTGGCCATACCCACTACTTTGAAAAATAAATTCTAAATGTTCTAGCTCGGGTTTACCTATCCATCCATTTTGATAAGCAATTAACTCTATTGAACCAACTAATTTTCCAGTTCGTTCCTGTTCATTTTTTACAAAATTTGAGGCAATAAGTAACGTATCAAAACTCCCTGTATCATACCAAGTAACTGTCTTATCAAGGATTACAACATTTAGTTGATGATTTTGCAAATACACATTGTTTAAATCGGTAATCTCAAGCTCCCCTCTAGAGGAGGGTTTTAGACTTTTAGCAATCTCTACCACCTGGTTATCATAAAAATATAATCCTGTAACGGCAAGATTTGAGGGTGGGACCTCTGGCTTTTCAAGCAATTTTACTACTTTGCCTGTCGCTCCCTTTTCTACCACGCCATATTTTGAAGGATCATCCACCTCTATTGCAAACACAGTAGCACCGGGGGTTGAAAAATCGATGGTTGTTAAAAGCACATCTAGCTGGGCCCCTGAAAAGATATTGTCCCCTAAAATTAAAGTTACCGGGTCTTTTCCTATAAATTCTTGAGTTAAAATAAAAGCGCTTGCAAGCCCTGTGGGAGCTTTTTGTACAGTATATCCAATTGTCATTCCCAGACTCTTACCATCCCCCAGCAGCCTTTGAAAACGATCAACATCCTCACTTGTTGCTATAACCATTACATCTTTAATGCCTGCTTTCATTAGCACAGATAGAGGGTAATAGATCATAGGCTTATCATAAATAGGTAGCAGTTGTTTACTCACTGATCTAGTCAACGGAAAAAGCCTAGTACCTAAACCGCCAGCAAGAATGATCCCCTTTTTACTCAAATTACACTTCCTTTTTCAATTATCGCATCGATAGAACCTATCGTATGGCTACTATTTACAAACATCCTCTCTTCAAGAACCCATAAATGAAAAGGTATTGTAGATGCAACACCTTTTATAAGAAATGAGGATAAAATTTCCTTGCTCTTTTTTAAAACATCCTCTCTGGAATCTGCTTTAACAATCACTTTTGCAAGTAATGAATCGTAATAAGGGGAGATCATACACCCTTTTTCAAAACCTGTATCCACCCTGACTTGATCATCAATTGGAATCTGATATTGAGTTAACCGGCCCGGATTTGGGTAAAATGTCTTTGGGTCTTCTGCATTGATTCTAAATTGCATTACATGTCCAAAAGTTTTGATATCTTCCTGCATGAGTTGCAATCTCTCCCCTCGAGCGATTGCAATTTGCATCGCCACAAGATCTAAACCAGTAAGCTCTTCGGTAATAGTATGTTCCACCTGAAGACGGGTGTTTACTTCCATGAAGTAAAAAGCCTCTTTATCCACCAAAAACTCAACAGTACCTAAAGAATTATACTCAACTGATTTCATTAAAGAAACCGCTGCTTCGCAAATTTTTTTTCTTAAGACGGCAGATATAGAGACTGAAGGGGTCTCCTCTACTAATTTTTGCCTTCTTCTTTGCAAAGTGCAGTCCCTTTCATATGCATGAATAATATTTCCGTGATTATCGCCGATAATTTGGACTTCTATGTGCTTTGGATTAACAATTTTCTTTTCAAGGTATACTGCTCCGTCGTTAAAAAATTTTAGAGCTTCAGTTTTAGCAATTGTATAAGCACTTGCAAACTCCTCTTCACTATTAGCAATAGCAATACCTTTTCCGCCCCCCCCTGCTGAAGCCTTGATAAACACTGGATATCCAATGATTTTTGCTATTTTTTCCCCTTCACCTACGGATTGAATTTCTCCATCTGATCCAGGTATAATAGGGCAATTGGATGTTTTAGCCGCTTGTTTTGCATGAATCTTATTGCCCAAACGGTTGATAATACTCGAGGATGGACCAATAAAGATCAAGCCTGACCGTTCCACAATTTCAGCAAATAGTGCATTTTCACTTAAAAACCCATAGCCAGGATGAACAGCATCCGCACCGGTAATTTCACAGGCAGCGATCAGTCGCGAAATATTAAGATAGGAATCCAAGGCCTTTGGCGGACCTATACAAACGCTGCTATCGGCAAGTTTTACATGCCGGGCATCTTTGTCACAGGTGCTATACACTGCAACTGCATGTATAGACATCTTCTGAAGTGCACGAATAATTCTACATGCAATCTCCCCTCTGTTGGCAACTAAAACCTTCTTCATTTAAGCCATCACAAATAGTAATGTTCCAAACTCAATTGGATCACCGTCTTTTGCTCGAATTTCTTTGATAAAACCATCACGCTCAGCTTTAATTTCGTTGATCACCTTCATCGCTTCGATGATTGCAAGCGTATCACCTTTGTTAACTCTGTCTCCAGCTTCTACAAAAGGATCACTATCAGGCGATACTCCCCTGTAAAAGGTCCCAACCATTGATGACTGAACTAAATGGCCTAAATCAATATTAGAAATTTCTTTCATCGGCAAGCAATCTGTAGAAAGCTTTTTAGAAGAAAGATCAGCCTTCATAGATATTTCCAATTCATTTTGTTTAACAATTAATTCAGATAGCCCAGACTCCTTAAACAGATTTAACAATTTTTTAATAGATTCTATATCCATATGCCCTCTCTTTAACGATTAAATCCTTTGTACATATTCTTGATTTTCAGTATCCACTTTGATGATATCTCCACTTTCAATAAACATAGGCACCTCCATTCTAGCACCTGTTTCAAGAATTGCACGTTTATTAGATGCACTCATCGGATTAGAAGCGTCTAAATCTTCTGTTTTCACAACAAGTAGTTCTAAAAACGCAGGCAACTCTACTGAAAAAATAGTCTGTCCATAAAAATGGGCATTTACAATAATCCCTTCTTTCAAATAGTTATCTTTTGCCCCTACTATTTCTGGGTCAACAAGAACCTGCTCAAGATTGTCTATATCGAAAAACAGATGTTTTTTATTTTCTAGGTAAAGATACTCAAGCTCTCTTTCATTAAGTTTTACCTCTGAGACAGATTGATTTTGAGTAAAGCTTTTTTCCACAACCTCATCCGAGATGAGATTTTTAAGTTTAGTTTTTACAAATGGAACACCACGGGCCATGGTCACTTTCACAGCGGACTCAACCCTAAAAATCTCCCCTTCTAGGTTGATAATCATTCCTGGAGTAATTTGGTTACTTGTTACCGATACTGTCTCTTCCATTGCCTTCTCCTACAGTTGTTAATGCTAACTTCGATCGTTTTCCCTCTTGGATAATACTCATAATTTCCACAGCAAGTTTGTCCATATCATGCCGTATCAAATTTCTTTTTATTAAATCACCTTTTTTTGGAAGTGCCCCTTTTCCTAATAATTTTCGATCAATCACCCCCGGGTGCCCTAGCAAATCATTGACCACTAAATCCCCTTCTGCTTTATAGAAACTCATCCTTTCTGGGTCAGGAGATTCATTGTTCACAATAATCACATCAAAAACCCCTTTGCCTGTGTACTTTTCGATTTCTTTTAAGTAATCTGACGTGGTAAACCCTGAGGTCTGCCCTTTTCGATTCATTAAGTTTACCACAAAAATCTTTATTGCTTGAGTTCTATTTAAAGCATCCACTATTCCATCAACAAGTAGGGAGGAAATAAGGGAAGTATAGAGCCCGCCCGGTCCTAGTACAACAACATCTGCATTCATGATTTCTTCAACTGCTCGCGGGTTGACAGTAGGATATGGGGTAAGGAAAATTTTTTTAACCCCCTTATCGATTCGATCGGATAGATAGATTTCCTCTTCCCCTTTTAAAACCTCACCAGTTGATAAAATCATTTCTAAATGTGTCTTGGTAGTTGTCACTGGAATGACCTTTCCTTTGATATTTAAAATCACTCCCAGCTCCTCAATTGCCATCTCAAAGCTTCCTGTGACTTTTTCTAAAGAGGATAAAAATAAGTTTCCGAAGCTATGGCCCTGAAGACCTCCGGTCTCATAACGATAGTTCATAAGATTTCTCATCAAACTTGATGAATCAGATAAAGCTACAATACACTGCCGAACATCCCCTGCTGGCAATACCCCAAGTTCATCTCGTAATATGCCTGAGCTACCGCCGTTATCTGCCATTGCAACAATTGCAGTAAGATCAATGGGGTATTTTTTTAAGCCACTTAAGACAACAAAATTTCCCGTTCCGCCACCTATTGTGCATACTTTTTTTTTCATAAGTAAAGCCCTCTGTAGGAATGAAAATGATTAACTGCCTCTTTTAGATCTTTTTGTTGGTAAAAAAAGGAACCACAGACTAAGCGATTGGCCCCTGCCATCACACATTGTTTCCCTGTCTCAAAATTGATGCCCCCATCAACTTCAATAGCAAAACTTAACCCATATTTTTTTCGGTAATGGGCAAGAATCTTTACTTTATCAAGCATTTCAGGCAAGAAAACTTGTCCACCAAAACCTGGCTGGACTGTCATGATCAGCACTTTATCCACTTCTTTTAGATAGGGAAGGACAAGCTCTATTGTTGTATCTGGCTTTAACGCAAGACCTACAAATCGATTGCATCGCTTAATATAGCCTATGGTGTGAGAGACCTCTTCAGTTGCCTCTATGTGAAATGTAATCTCATTGCAACCCACTTTAGCAAACTCTTCAATAAAATTTTCTGGGTTGTAAATCATTAAATGAACATCTAAGATACATTTTTCTGGAACATTTTCTCGAATTTTTCCAATGATAGCAGGGCCAATTGTTAAATTCGGGACGAATAATCCATCCATTACATCAAGGTGCAGGATATTTGCTCCCGCATGTACAGCTTTCATTGCTGTTTCCACTGCATTTCCTAGATCTCCTCCAATTAATGAGGGTTCTAGTTCTAATTCTTGTATTGTCATGAAATCTATTATACTGATTTTAGAGTTTAAGACAAATAGACATCTTCTCTATAAACAATTCTTTTTCTTCATCACATTGAAACTTAAAATTTGCCCCTAAATAAAATTTCTCTTGAATGCACAAGGTAAAAAAACTTAAGTTTCCAACTGGGATGTCAAAGGACTTGATTTCGTTGATAAAACCCTCTTTTTTTCGCTCCGATTTTACTCTTGCTAAAAACACTAATTGGTCGTTATTCACTTCTAAAACGGACTCTTTAGAATTTTTATAGGTAAACAGATCGTAAAAGGCCATAAAAAATTGGGTGAAACTCTCAACATTTGTGATCGCTCTCATTTCAGATGGATGGATTGCGTAAAAAAAGTTTTCTACCAACACACTATTTTTAACCCCCTTTTTTCTCAAAAGAGCCTGACAAACAGACAACAAGTCTCCTTGCTTTTCAAGCATTCCTCCGTTATAGTCCCGAATGATTCCGAGTCTTTTTTGAAGATCAACGATGATTTTTGCTCTTGCCCTGTAGATATCAATGGAATAATCCTCACGCATAAAGGAAGTCACCTTCATACTATAGCAAACTTCTATCCCTTCTTTAAATTCTCCAAGGGTTCTTATATGTTTAATTCTAAAAGAATAGCCCCTCCCCTCTACTTTATCAAACATTTCAAAGGCCGACTTTTTCCCCTTTGCACGAACAATGATTGCAGTAAAGAGTAAATCTTCGTTTGCTTGAGAGTCAAACAGCACTGCTACCTGGGGAAAATCCTCTTTGGAATGTAATTCTTTGGACAAAGCTACTGTGTATTTAATGACCTCTTCTGTATTTTGAGGCATAAAAATCTTGCGAGCAAATTTCTGAACATGCACTTCTATATATTTTGCTAAACCAGAGGATAATTGTTTGCTTTCTGCAAAACTAATATCGCCATCTTTTTTTTCAAGTTCGAGATAAAAAAGTAGTGTTTGAGACCCTTTTAGAGAGAGCTTTAAATAAGAATTTTCCAAAGGCATTGCTCCTTTAATAAAGTTTCTACAAGCTTTGACTAAGTGATCCCTACTGAAGCGTTCATTTTCAGATAAATGAGAAACTCCTACCAGTACACTTAAGACCTTTTTACGGCCAAACAACTCATCTATATAAAGGGTGCTTGCTTTAGCATAAATTTCTCTTGAACTGCCTCCCCTTGCTCTACCTTTTAAAGATATTTTCTTGGAAAAATGATAGAGGGTAACAATCATTCTAGATAGATCTTTTACAGTTCTATTTTTAGTAAACTCTTCTTTTGCATCGGTCATAAACTCATTCATCAAAGGAATTAGATCATAATCAAACAATGCAGGGAATCTGTGAATATAACTCATGATTCTTGCTTGGACGTAAGAACTTTTCCCCTCTAGAGACTGCCCCTTCATTTCTAAAACCATTCTTGCATAAAAACTAGACCTTAAACCAAGGACCATCTGTTTTTGCAGCCCCTTTACCAAGCTGTAGCAGGCATCTATTTTCTTGCTATCGTTTACAGCGATTACAGTCTCTGTAACAAGGTATTTTTTTGACTCAAGCTCGAAAAATCTAAAGGGAAGGGAACAAAAACTTTCGATTTCAAGGGCTGATACGGTCTCGATTTCTGAATGAATAAACTCGTAAATAAACTTTGAGGAAGTTTTGACAAATTCAGAGATACTTTGCAATATAAACACCCCATGGTCATCATGGATAAAGCAAACTTTTGGAAGAATATTTGAGATATTTGATGAATTTGTTATCTCTTCTTCAGACAACAATGATTGCACAATTGTTTGAGCAAGCGATGAGGTCTTAGACCTTCCATCAAATTCTACGGCAGCATCGTCGAACATATCCTTAGTCATAAAAGTCCTTATAACTTCTCTTCTTTTACCGCCTCTTCGTATATTTTACTTTTGCAAGAGCGATTAGTTTGTACAGAAAATACTATACTACCCATCTTATCTTTTAATTTCATGTCAAATGATCGCACTTGAAGAATTAGCTGGTTTTTCATTGCTAATTCTACGCATCGTGGATGCAACACTGCATTTTTCCCCTCTCCTATCACTCTAAGAGCCTCCCGGTAAGTTAGCGTTTCTACAACCTCTGCCTCGGGAAATTGTTTTGGATCTTTCGTACATACCCCCTCCACATCCTTATAAAATACTGCACGCTCTGCCCCCAAGGCTATTGCAAGGGCCGCAGCTGTGGTGTCAGAACCTCCCCTTCCAAGGGTTGTGATCTCTTTATCCATGCTTACCCCTTGAAACCCAGCAATAATGGGAATTTTTCCCTCTCTAAACACAGCCTCTAGCCGAAAGGGCTTAACATCGATGATTTTAGCATTAGTGTGCTCAGAAGTTGTGATAATTCCTGCCTGACTTCCAGTAAAACTTACCGCCTCAATACCTCTTTTTTGCAATGTCATAGCAAGTAAGGCCATGCTAATTCTTTCACCTGCTGAAAGTAACATATCCTTTTCTCTTTTGGGGGGATTGTCATGCACTTTTGAAGCAAGATTTTCAAGAAAATCAGTAACCCCCTCCATGGCACTTACAACAATGCAAACTCTCTGATAGGATTTTGTCATTTCTTCGATGATTGCTGCAACATTATCAAATTGAGCAACATCTTTAAGTGCAGCACCTCCAAATTTTAAGACAAGAGTTTTTTCCATCATTGTTTTAGTATAACAATAAGGGGCGATGCTGCCAAGAATTTAATAATAGAATTCTTCTAATCTAAATCGTCGAAATAAGGTGGCTGTGTAGGAACTAAAATTGAGTTAATTGCTTCATTTACTAATCCATTAAAGAATGTATCTTTGGTGGAGTCAGCTGGAAAAACAAACGATTGAAATTTAACAGCCAAAGCTTCTAAAATGGCGGTCTTGTGCTCGATGATTTCTGGATTTTCAACTATTTTACTTTCTAAAAAACATTCCGCAGTAAAATTAAGCAATGTTATTCTAAGTTCTTTAAGACTTATTATAAGTCTGGTATTGCAATCATCAAGTCTTATAATGATAGGTTGCTTCCCTTTATTTCCAATATAATCCTCAGACAGTTTTTGGTAATTAGATAAAAATGCACCAAGAATCAATTCAGGATATTTACCTCTAATGTCAACAATCATTTTATCAACTTTCTGTTTTTCTTTAGAGGCATCAAATGCCTTTTTTCTATAAGATTGAAGCTCGATTTCAAAACCCTCTTTAAAATGTTTTAATTCCTCTTCGACGATTTTTTGCCCCTGATCATCTTTGAAAGATTGAGCGGAAGAAGAACCATTTACAAATTTCTTTAATTCTTTCTCAAATTGATTGTTGATTTCAGTTAATATTCCCCCAAAAGATTCACTATCAGTAGGTTCGAAGCGTTCAATATTTTCTAACCAATATGCAATCTTTTGATTGGTGAACTTTTCAGCCTTCTTGGAAAATTGATACAGTGGGAAATGGTTTTTAATTATTTTTGATATATTTTGATCAGCAGCCCTTTTTACCTTTGCTGTTAAATGTCTAAACAACTCCGGGTTAAAATGGCTTGCTAAAGGCTCTTTACTGCCTGCAACTTGAGCACTTGGGGCTGCCCCCTGAAAGGTCGTTTCTCCAATAGCTGAACAACTCATAAAAATCTCCTTATTACGCGTATAAATCTCATAATTTTAATAATATTATAATTCGATGTTACATTTAATACAATTAATAAATTGTAAAAATAAACTCACAGTTATAAATAAAAACTGTTTGTTTAAAATTATTAATTTTGTATAGTATTTTTTCAAATTGGAAATACATTTTTTAATTTGAAAAAAAAATTTTACAAATGAGGAAAAATGCAAACAAAATTAAGTATGAAAAGTGCGTTCTATACACTTTCTTTATCCCTCTATTTTCCGTTATCTGCAATGGTATTGGAATTTGAAGAGTATAATGTGAGCGATTATAAGGAACAATTATACAGCCCTGTCTCTAACCTAGAGATGGGTGAAGGTGCAGACGGAACAGTTATCTATTATAAAGTCCAGCCATCTAACAGCCAGTATCTTTACTTAGGCGCTAACGAAGTCTTTTTTTCACCTATTGGAAAATTAACATCTGGGGGTGAAACAAATAATCCAGACCTCCCTCTCAATAATGAAAAAGAATTTGAGTTTATCACAAGATTAGATCTTACCAATGATCAACTTGAATGGGGTTTTATTACAACTACGTTTGGAAATCTACAGGCTGATTTAATAATATCTGGGTCAGCAAACGATGTGGGAATGGTTTTATCTGTCCAGATTGATGATAGAGCTTCTACAGAATTTACCATTTCAAGTGAGATGGTCGAAGCTGGCTACACAAGTATTGATTTTACCAATCTAGAAGAGGGATTTCATACTTTTAAAATTACAGTAATCACACCCAAAAAAAATGATACACTAAAGATCATGAACGTAAGACTAGGTGGCGATAGTGCTCAAAATTCCTATGTAGTAAGAGAAAGATGGCGTCCTAAGGCTGCCTACTCAACCTGGACTTCCTCTAAAAATCGTGGAGATGTAAAAGCTTGGGTTATGGAACTATCAAGTGATAGTGAGCTTGGTCACTACTCCCCTTGTACAACAGAATTTGGCTATTTTGGTCCTATTTTTAGACCAGGAGGCAGTGCCAGGAGTATGAACATGTCAATTTGGAGCTCAGGTTCTGAACAAGACATTCTTCCAGTAAATCTACAATCTCACCTCCTTGGTATTGGTTCATCGGAAGGAATTTTTGGTTCTTTCTCCCATGAGGGAAGAGGGGTGAAAGTGGAAAAATGGAATAATTTTGACTCTAACACTTCTAAAAAATATGTTATCGGATTAAGATTTGTAAATGAAGGGAATTTTACTACCTTTTATGGATACTTTTGGAATGAGCAAACAGAAAATTGGCAACTATATTCTGTGGGACGAAAGGTCAAAGACGAACCTGTTAAAAGCATGAAAACTAAAGCTTTCATAGAAGTTGTTGGCGGTTCTAATCAGGAACGAAGTAACCACAAACCAAGAGAAGTTAGATATAAGGGCTGGGTCTGTAACAGCAAAGGAGTTTGGTGGGATTTAAATCAAGCAATCATCCCTGGTGAGGATGAGCTAACCAACAACAGAAGAGGGATCACCGAAGACGGCGAAGCCTTTTTTACATCAGCTGGTGGTTTACAAAACACAATGCCTGAGTCTGCTTCTACAACTATTCGAAAAGCAACCATTGTAAATCGTCCTATATATATGGATCCAACCAAGCTACAAGGGTTTTTTACAGTTCCGTTTATCCCTAAAATAACAAGTGCAGTTAGAAACTCTGACAGTTCAGTTACAGTAAATTTTCAAACAAATACCTCTTTAGAATCCAACGTTACTTTATGTTGGGGATCACAAGATGCGTTATCTGTTGAAAATAATTGGCAGGCTAAAGCAAATTTTGTTTTACCAGCTGGTGAAAGCAATTTCGTTCATTCTATAGATATTCCTGCGCAAGCAGATACAAAATTTCTTAGAATCTTGGTTAGAGATGCACAAGCACAAATGTGGAGTTTTGAAACTTCCGCACTAAGCGTTACTAATTAGTAACATATTTAACTCCTGCACCCCTTTTAAAAAGGGGTGCTTCCCTTCTACGTCTATTTTAAATATATTTTTTTACTCAAACCTTTAATTTTTGATTTTACTCAGCAAAGATATTGCCTTTATTGGATAAAGCTGTTATTGTCTTTCCCAAGTCAAAAAACTAGGAGAAACAAGCAACATGTCAAATCAACAAACAACCAAGTGGTTAGAAGATGAGAGCAGAATCATCTCAAAAGAAGACTACAACACAAAAGACATAGAAGATTTTAAAAATCTTCTTACTCAAAAAGGGTCTTCAGCTGACTCTGGATCAATAACCAGATTAACGCCCGGTCAGCTATTAACTGGAACTATCGTCGAAATCACTAAAGGCTTTGTAGTTGTAGATGTGGGCTTAAAATCTGAAGGACTGATTCCTGTAGCAGAATTTGGATCCCCTGAAGAAATTGTACTGGGAAAAGATATAGAAGTTCTTCTTGACTCTACTGAGAGCGCTCATGGCCAAATCATTCTTTCCAGAGAAAAAGCAAGAAAACTACGTCGTTGGGATTACATTCAGACAAATTTTGAAGAAGGTTCTATTATCGAAGGCTTCATCACTCGTAAAGTTAAAGGTGGATTAATTGTAGATATTGGCGGAATGGATGCATTCCTACCAGGATCTCAAATCGATAACAAGCGAATCAAATCATTGGATGAGTACATTGGTAAATCTTATGAGCTAAAAATTCTAAAAATCAATCTTGAAAGAAAAAATATCGTTGTTTCCAGAAGAGAAATCCTAGAAGACGAAAGAGTTTGTAAAAAAACTGAACTTCTAGAGCACATCACTGTTGGAGATCGTTGCAAAGGTATTGTAAAAAATATTACAGATTTTGGTGTTTTCTTAGACCTTAACGGTATTGATGGACTTCTTCATATCACAGATATGACATGGAAGCGTATTAAACATCCTTCAGAGATTGTTACACTAGGTGATGAACTTGAAGTTGTTATTTTAAGCATTGACGAAGAAAAAGGGCGCGTAGCTCTTGGCCTTAAGCAAAAAGATGAAAATCCTTGGGATGCAATTGAGCAGAAATTCCCTCCAGGAACGCATGTAAAAGGGACTATTGTCAATCTTGTTGCATACGGTGCATTCATCGAAATCGAAGATGGAATTGAAGGGCTAATCCATGTTTCAGAAATGTCATGGGTGAAAAATGTTACAGATCCAAGTCAGATCCTCAACAAAGGTGACGAAGTGGAAGCAATTGTTCTTTCAATCCAAAAAGATGAAGGAAAAATATCCCTTGGTCTTAAACAACTTGAAAAGAATCCATGGGAAGATGTAGAGGATAGATACCCTGTAGGCAAACAAGTTTCTGTAGAAATTAGAAATCTTACTAACTACGGAGCTTTTGTAGAGCTTGAACCAGGTGTGGACGGTTTAATTCATATCTCCGATTTAAGTTGGATCAAAAAAGTATCTCACCCTTCAGAAGTATTGAAAAAAGGTGATGTAGTTGATTCAATCATTTTATCTGTAGATAAAGAAAGTAAAAAAATCACACTAGGGGTTAAACAACTCTCTTCCAACCCTTGGGATGATATCGAAAAGACAATCACCATCGGAGATACAGTATCTGGTTTTGTAACAAAAATTACAGCCTTTGGAGCATTTGTCGAATTAGACAACGGTATTGAAGGTTTGGTTCATGTAACTGAGCTTTCCGATGAGTCCTTTGCAAAAGTAGAAGATATCGTATCTGTAGGTAAAAAAGTCATCGCTAAAGTTCTAAAAATAGACAGAGAACACAAAAGAATCTCTTTATCTATCAAAGAACATTTAGTTAAAACAAACAACAGAGACGCTGATGACATCGTTATCGGTAGATCTGATGATGATGATGAATAAAAGCGCTAAGAAATTAGCTTGAAACCACGTGCTATGCTAGGTTCTGATAGAGCCTAGCATAGCATGTATAAAAAGAACCTGACCATAATTGTTGAGGAAGAAATGAATAAAGATCTAATTGCAATGTTTGAATACTTAGAAAGAGAAAAAGGCATTAGCAGAGAATTAGTTGTCGGTGCAATCGAAGAAGCTCTTATTACAGCTGCTAAAAAAGGTGGCCGAGGCATGACAAACATCTCTGTAACTGTAAATAAAAAAACAGGCGAAATTCTTGCAATGACTGAAAAAGAAATTGTTGAAAAAGTTCAATACCCTGCAGAAGAGATCTCTTTAGAAGAAGCTCGAGAAATTGACCCCGATTGTTCAGAAGGTCAGTGGCTAGAAATTGAAATAGAGCCAGATTCCTTTGGTAGAATTGCTGCAAACGTAGCAAGACAAATGATTTCTCAAAAAATTCGTGGTGCAGAAAAAGAAGTCATCTATGAAGAGTACAGACACAGAATTGGTGAGCTAATTTCAGGCACAGTTCGTCGCGTTACTAAAGGACATACTTTAATTGTTGACTTAGGAAAAATTGAAGCAATACTACCTGGTAGATTCTATCCTAAAGGGGAAAAATACCACGTTGAAGATCGTATTTTAACTTTGCTTTACGATGTGCAAACCACAGAAAACGGCGGAGCTGAAATTGTCTTATCAAGATCTCATCCTGATTTTGTAGCCCAGCTATTTGCTTCAGAAGTCCCTGAAATTAATGACGGTATCATCGAAATTAAAAAAATTGTAAGAGATGCAGGTTATCGCACAAAAATGGCTGTAGTTTCTCATAACGACAAAGTAGATCCAGTAGGTAGCTGTGTAGGTATGCGCGGAGCTCGTGTGAAAAACATCATCCGTGAAACAGGCGGAGAAAAAATTGACATTCTTCCCTACTCTGATGACCCTTTCATCCTTTTGAAAAATGCACTCTCCCCTTGTGAAATTAAACAGGCAGAATTCTTCGAAGATGAAAACAGAGTAATGCTCATTGTTAATGATGAAGACTATCCCATTGTATTAGGAAAGCATGGAAGCAATGCCCGTCTTACAGGAGAACTTGTAGGAATGAAAATTGATTTCCATAAAAAATCAGAATACCAGAAAAAAATGATCATTGAAAGAAAGCAATTATCATTATTAGACAATCCATCACTTGATACTTTAATCAAATCACTTGAAGGAATTAATTCACTTATTCTTGAAAATGTTATCTCCTCAGGATTTGACACCCCAAGAAAAATATTAGAGACAACACCTTTAGATCTATCTACTAAATCTGATATTGGCCTTGATATGGCAGACAATATTTTAGAAGAGGTGAGAAAATTGGTAATAAAGGTAACGCAAGGAACATAAAAATTGGCTAAAAACTTCAATTTAAAAGTTAAAAATTCTCAACTTGCTGCGATGCTTAAGCAGAAAGATACTAAGGTTAAGGAGGAACTCTCCGAGCCGAAGAAATCAGTGGATCAAAAAGCAACTAATGCTCCACCCACAGCGCATATCGATGACAAGAAAAAGGTTTTTCGAAAAGCTACTGCAGGGCCTACCATGCAAATTTCTGAGCGAGCTGATGAGCCTTCTGAAATTGAAGAAGTGTACATCATTGAAGAAGAAGTGGTTTCTGAAGATCTTAATGAGGAAGTGGCTGAAGATGTATCTATCGAAAAAATCGAAGAGGAAGCTTTTGTTGAAGAAGTAAAAGAGACCCTTCCAGTTCAAGAGAATTTACAGGAAGCTTTAAAAGAAGAGCACAAAGCAGAAGTAGTGGCAGCCCTATCACCTGAAGAATTTCGACGAAGAGAAATGTTAAAGCCCATTGAAGAGCGCCGTTTACTTCCTCAAGATAAGTATAAGCGTCCTCCAATTGTTCGTGCAAATAAACCCCTTACAGAACCTTCTGTGGGACCTAAAAAATACACCTCTGAAAGGAAAGATTTTACAAAAATCGGACGCAAGCCAGAAACAACTTCAGCAAAACCTCCTCTTCCTACACGAGAAAAGAAAGTTGAAGAAAAGAAGGTTGAAGAGAAAAAAGTTGATGACAAGAAGATTGATGATAAAAAGAAAAAGGGAATGGATAGCTATAAAAGACAGGCTTTTAGCCGAGTATTTGATAGTCGTACCAACCTGTCGAGTGAAGAGAGTTGGAGAAGGAGAAAAGATAAAAAATCTAAATCAACCGTTTCTTCAGAAAATATCATTAGACCAAAAGCTGTTAGCGTAAAAATCCCCATCACAGTAAAAGAACTTGCCGCCGAATTAAAGATCAAAGCAAGTGAAGTAATACAAAAACTATTTTTAGCAGGCTATCCGATCACTATCAATGATGTTTTAGAAGATGAGACCACAATTGAGCTAATCGGAAATGAGTTCGACTGTAAGATTAAGATCGATAGAGTTCAAGAAGATAGACTTCAAATCACCGATAAAACTCTAAAAGAAGAGATTAAAGCAACCGATTCAGAAAGCCTTGCAAAAAGACCTCCTATTGTAACGGTCATGGGTCATGTGGACCATGGAAAAACAAGTATTATTGATGCATTTAGAAATTCTTCATTAACAAGTGGTGAAGCAGGGGCAATCACTCAGCATATTGGTGCTTTTGTTTGCAACACCGATCATGGAAGCTTTACTGTAATTGACACCCCAGGTCATGAAGCTTTTACTGCAATTCGATCAAGAGGTGCTACAATTACTGATATCATCGTACTTGTAATTGCAGGTGACGAAGGGATTAAAACTCAAACCGAAGAAGCAATAAGTAAAGCTAAAGAGGCTAATGTTCCTATTCTTGTTGCGATCAATAAAATGGATAAGCCTGGATTTAATGTAGAGAATATTTACAAGCAACTTGCTGATCGAAATATTCTTCCTGAAGCTTGGGGCGGAGATGTAATCACTGTTAATTGCTCGGCAAAAACAAAAGAAGGTATCTCTCAACTTGCTGAAATGATTGCTCTTCAAACAGACATCTTAGAGCTGCGATCTAATCCCGGCGCTCGAGCAAGAGGAACAGTTTTAGAATCTGAGCTTCATAAAGGTTTAGGTGTTACAGCAACATTACTTGTTCTAAACGGCACATTGAGAAATGGCGATGCTGTCGTATTTGAGCATGAATGGGGAAAAACCAAAACCATGCAAAATGAATTCGGAAAGATAATTCTTGATGCTCCCCCTTCAACACCTGTAAAAGTAACAGGACTATCAGGTGTTCCCCCTGCTGGAAATGACTTTATCGTCGTTGCAAGTGAAAAGGAAGCTAGGGAAATTGTTGAAAAGAGAAAAAGTGTCTACAGACAAATTCAGTTGAAAAAAGTAAAAGCAAGAGGCGCACAGTCTATGCTTGACCAAAGAGTGGAGAATATGTCTAAAAAAGCCATAAACATCATCCTAAAAGCAGATGTTGGTGGATCTTTAGAAGCTCTAAAAGACTCTTTACTAAAAATTGATACAAGTAAAGTAATTATTAATTTTGTTCATAGTGAAGTTGGTCAAATTTCAGAGTCAGACATTGATCTAGCACACGCTTCCAACTCTATCATCCTTGGTTTCCATACAAAGGTTGAAAAACATGCAGAAGGGATGATCAAACAGAAGAAAGTAAAAATTCTCCTACATGATATCATATATCACATGATTGATGATATCAAAGTAGAGATGCAAAAACTTCTTGATAAGGTTCGACATGAAGAACATGTAGCAACAGCAAAAGTAACTACAATATTTAATTCATCAAGACTTGGAAACATCGCAGGGTCGATCATCACAAATGGTGTGTTCAAAAGAAGCTATCTTGCCAAGCTAAAAAGAGATGGTAAAATTCTTTATGAAGGCCCTATTGGCTCATTAAAGCGTATGAATGATGATGTTAGAGAAGTAAAAAAAGATACAGAATGCGGAATATTGCTTTCTGGATTCAATGATTTTAAAGAAGGTGATGAAATAGAAGGATATGAAATCACTTATCTAGAACAGGAGTTATAAAACATGGCAGCACCAAGAAGAATACAAAGAATTAATTCCCTTTTAAAAGAGGTGATATCAGACGTAATACGTTTAGATTTGAAAAATTATAATGTCCCTGATCTTTTAACCGTTACAGATGTTTCAACATCTAATGATTTACAACATGCAAAAGTTTTTGTAAGTCTTATTAATGGAAACAAAGAGGACAAAGACTCTTTAGTTAAAGAACTGCAAAAATGCTCTTCTGTAATCGCTCGTATGTCCTCAAGAAAAGTTTCTATGAGATATTTTCCAAACTTGATTTTTAAGATTGACAACACTTTAGATGACTACATGAACATCAATGACATTCTTGCTAAAGTACCCAAATCATCTCTAGAATTAGATTCCGGGGAGGACGAAGATGATGACTTTGTCGATGAAGATGATGATGACTTTGAGGATGAAGCATTTCTTGACGAAGATGCTGATGAGGACGACTTTGATGATGAAGACGAAGACTCCGATGAGGACGACTCCGATGAAGACGACTTTGATGATGAAGACGACTTTGATGATGAGGACGACTTTGATGATGAGGACGACTTTGATGATGAAGACGACTTTGATGATGAAGAAGATGATATCTATGATGAAGACGATGATGAGTGAAAAAAGTACTCCCCTTAAGGAATTATGTGAAGGAATTTTATTAATAGACAAGCCACAAGGAGTGACCTCTTTTTCTTTAATTCCTAAATTTCGATATTTATTTAAAGAAAAGAAAATAGGTCATGGAGGCACTCTTGACCCTTTAGCTACTGGCTTGATGATTTATCTTGTTGGAAAAAAGTATACTAAAACAGCAGACACCTACCTTATGCATTCTAAAGAATACTCCACCACGATTTTATTAGGTCAAGAGCGCGATTCTTATGATATCGATGGAAAAATCATTGCTACAAGCGATAAGATTCCAACTCTTGGAGAGGTAACTGATGCAATTGCTTCATTTAATGGCACTCTTGAGCAAACTCCTCCCATGTTTAGTGCAAAAAAAGTCAATGGAAAAAAATTATATGAGCTTGCACGTAAAGGGATCGAGATAGAGCGAAAGTCCAAAACAGTAACCATGGAAACAAAGCTTTTAGCCTATGATTACCCCCGGGTACAAATTCAGGTGAAATGTTCTTCAGGTACATACATTCGATCTATAGCTCATGATCTTGGCTTACTGCTGTCTTGTTATGGGTGTGTTGAAAGTCTTCGAAGATTAGCCTCTGGCGGGTTTACCGTCGATCAATGTCACTCTCTTGAAGAGTTAAATGAACTACAACCAAAGACTTTATTACAACAAACTTTATGAAAGTCTACAACCAGTTAGCACAGATACCATTATTAAAAAAGCCCGTATCCTTATGTATTGGTGTGTTTGACGGAGTTCATCTAGGACATCGATTTCTTTTAGAAAGGCTTAAAGACCATCACGGGACATCGGTACTATTAACATTTGCAAATCATCCCTTAGATCTATTAAAAAAAGAGGCGTCCCCTCCCCTGCTATGCACAAATGAAGAAAAGACAAACCTTATCTCCTCTACTGGAATTGATCTATTGATTCTTATCCCTTTTTCCAAGGATATCGCAAGTATGACCTATCAAATGTTTCTATCTGAAATTTACTCAGCGCTGTGTTTTGAGCATTTATACATAGGTGAAGGTGACGCCCTCGGTAAAGATCGTGCAGGAACAGCTGAGGCTCTTGCCTCATTTGGTCGGACAATGCATTTTCAAGTGCACAGCATTCCAAAATTAACCCGGGATAATCGAATTATTTCTACATCTTGGATACGTGAATGTTTAAGAAATGGAGATCTAATGGGCGCAGAGAGTTTACTAGGTCATAAGATTTCTCTATCCATAGTTAATGCAGGGCTAATAAAATCAGGAAAATATCTAGTTAGGGTATTAAAAGAGGGGCAAAATACTTTTTCTGAAGAGATCATCACAATTGAACAAGGGAAGGATTTCAAACCAGAGATTCCTTCTACAATAACATTTTTAAAAGCAATGGAGTAAACAGATGTCAACAAATTTATCATGTGGGATAGTAGGGCTTCCAAATATTGGAAAGTCTACATTATTTAACGCTCTTACCAAAATGATGATCGCTGCAAATAATTTTCCTTTTTGTACCATTGAACCTAACACAGGCATCGTTGACGTTCCTGACCCTAATATTAAGATGTTATCGGACTTATCTCACAGTGAAAAACATGTTTATGCATCAATCACATTTATAGATATCGCAGGTCTTGTAAAAGGGGCCTCAAAAGGAGCAGGTCTTGGGAATAAATTCTTATCAAATATTCGTGAAACAAATATTATAGTCCATGTAGTTCGATGTTTTGATGATATAAATGTTACTCACGTGGATGGAAAAGTCGATCCAATAGCAGATGCTGAAACAATCAACTTAGAACTTATTCTAGCAGATCTTCAAATGGCAGAAAATGCCAAGGAAAAACTTCTTAAAAAGTATAGATCTCAAAAAGAGATGCCAAAGTCACTAGAGATCCTTGATCGTGTGATCCAATATTTATTTGAGGAGAAACCACTTAGGACGTTAGATTTATCCAAGGAAGAACTAGAGGAGTTGAAAATATTTCCTTTTCTAACCCTCAAAGAAGTGATCTATGTGGCAAACATTGATGAAAAGGATATCGAAGCAGGAGAAAATGTCTATTCAAAGATTTTACAGGAATTTGCTAATAAAACAAACTCTAAGATGGTCACTATATCTGCAAAGATAGAGCAAGAACTTGCAGGTCTTTCAGATGAAGATGCCGCTGAATATTTACATTCTCTTGGACTAAAAGAAAAGGGTTTAAATAAACTTATTAGAACAGCATTTAATCAGCTTGGTTTAATCACCTATTACACAACAGGGGAGAAGGAAACTCGTGCCTGGACAATAGTAAAAGGGACCAAAGCTCCAGAGGCTGCAGGTAAAATTCACACTGACCTCCAAAAGGGGTTTATACGAGCAGAAGTTGTCTCGTTTAAAGACATGCTCCTTTATAAGAATCGAGTAGAAGCCAAAAAAGCGGGTCTTGCAAAAATGGAAGGAAAAGATTACATCGTCAAAGATGATGACGTAATCTTATTTTACACAAACTAGAGGCAAAACTATTTAGGCACTTTTAAAAAGACACCTACTCCTTTAAAAGCTTCACTTGCATCGTAATAGTGATAGTCCTCAGTCTCACAAAACAATTTACATGTTTCTGGATATGCACCACCTTCTATTGTTAAAGAGTGAGATACCCCATCAATTGTTAAGGAAAATTCATTAACTGGATCATCATTGATATAATTAAACATCTCGAACACTGGAAATGCAGTATTAATACTGACCTTATTTTTAGCCATAAAAATGTTAATATATAGATCTTCTTCACTCCCCCCCTCTAAATCATCTTTGGAGACAACATGAAGACATGCATTAGTACCTTTATTAAATCCAATAAGTGTAGATTGAGAAAGTAAGTTCACTAGTTTAGTTTTAGTATCTATATTAGGGGGAAAAAATGTAGAAACCTTTGGGCCCTTTTTTGGTAAGTCAATTTCAGCATATAGAACATTTGTTCGGTCATTTTTTGCAAGTTCTTTTCTAATGGTCATCCCTGTTTTGATTATATGCATTCCACCTTTATTATCTCCATCGCAAATATGCTGCAAATTGTGGAAAAAACATCCAGATGAAGTTTTAGCAACCTTCATGACGTTTTTAACCCAACTAGCAGAGTTACGCAATATATTAAAGCATTTTTCAGATCTACTTCCTGGACTCATCGTCTCTGCCGATCCTTCGCATATTTTTAATATCATATTCCTAATCTTAGTGAGATGTTCCGCTCTCGATTTTAGTAATTTTTGTAATACAGCATCATGACTGGGCAATAGCTTTTGCTTCAAGAAATCACTCCCTAAAAAAGCAGCTGATTCTTCCACTAAATTTGAATTTTCTAGAAAAATTTGTTCAACTATAAGCTTTCTAGTCCATGAATGTTCTATATCTTCAGGAAATACACCTCTTTTAAAAAATTCAATTACTTTTGCACAAATTGCTAATAAATTAGCAGGTCTTTTTGCAATATATTTTAAATTTTCATCGCAAATCTCATATTTAACTAAAGAATCATCAAATTTTTCTAATACTTCATGGCATTGGTTTTCTTTTATCTCAGCAAAAGTGCTAGGGTCATAATACGATTCAGAATCAGGATCAATACTAAAGACTTTTGCAGCCACATCTGCTGTTTTTGAATCAGTATGGGTTCCTTCTCTATACACCCCTGTTGGAGATAGTACATCTGTTTCATCATCGGCACTATAAGATGCCGAAATTAACGGATCAATATTTGCCGAATTTAGACTAGTTGCCATAAAAGAACCTCAATTTTAAATTAAATATTATAAAAAAACCTTATTATTATACTT
>CAMBZN010000009.1 GCA_945872565.1 Chlamydia trachomatis
AGCTCCACATTATGAAAAGGAGAGATCATTTTATATGATCTTTCTAATAGATCCCTTGAACTTTTGATAGTTCCTAAATTGAAGGGGAGCGATTCTTCCTCCACATGACCATTTGGATCAAATGTCAAATAGGTGTGTTGAAATACAAGGTGGCCATCAGGAGAAAAACGAGATATACTGCGCATATAACTACCATCATAGTCATAATCGATGGTGCTATTATCTGGTAAAACCACTTGCCTTTTCCTACCAAAAGTATCATAGAACCAAGATGTCTTAAAACCTGTAACACCAGTCTCTTGAGCAATTTCTCCAAACTTTGTATAAGAGCGCAGTAAAGATCTATTCTGAATGTGATCTTGCACTTCAGTAAGGTTCATCCCAGTATAAAAATATTCATAAGAAATGGTCCCATCAGAGCTTCTCATTGCTGTTATTTGATCAAGATCATTGTATTGATAATCAATACAATGACCATCGGGGAGAGTTTTCCTTAAAAGATGACCTTTAAGATCATACGTAAAGGAGGTGGTTTTTCCCCCTGACTCCACTTGCCTAATAAGACGATTCATGCAATCGTAGTCAAAAGTTACTTCGATTTCATGATCCTCAGTACATTCTCTGATCACATTTCCTTCTTTATCAAAGAAGAATTTTTCTGAAAAAAGAAGACCTCCTGAAGCATCAAGTTTTTGTTTTTGAATCAAACAAGAGAGCTCATCAAAATACTCCACCGTTTGATTTCCTAAAGGATCAATCTTTGTAGAGCAATGCTTGTCATATAGATACAAAGTCTCTTGATTTAAAGGATCCAAATGACGAATTAAGCGCCCTTCATCATCATAAAAAAAATGATCTTCGGCATCTCCGGAATTGGTGAACTTTATCGTTTTAGATTTTCTCCCTTCTTCGTCATATACATAATGAATTGTTTGACAATCATTTATATGCGTGCAAACAACCCTCCCTTCAATATCAAAAATCTCTGTTGTGCTAATATCTTCTTGTTGAGTTTTACTCAAATTGCCCATTTCATCGTAAAAAAACTCTTTTTTCCGCCCTTCAACATCCTCAGATATTTTCCTTCCAAATCGATCATGTTCATAAATAGTAACTAGACCACAAGAGTGAATAGCTCTTTTTAATACCATCCCCTCATACTCCCAAAATTCTTCCAAAAGCCCCTGCTTTTTGCTAAGGAGTCGATTTAAGATGTCGTATTTATAAAAAACTTTAGAGCCATCTTGATAAGTGCTCTCTTTAAGCTCCCCATTGATGGTATAGCTATGAAATATTTCCCCTCCATCAGGAAAAGCAATATGTATGGGTTTATTGAAAAGATTATAAGAAGTTTTAGTAATAAACCCTGTAGGAGAAATTTCCTTGACTACATTTCCACAGACATCGTACTCATAGGATCTTTCTACACCAAGTGGAAGTGTTTTTTTGATACATCTACCAAATATATCATAAGTATATTTGGTAGAGACCCCCTTATAATCAATCTCCTCAACGATATTTCCTTTTTTATCATAAATATTACGGCTTACTCGCCCATTTATATCACAAGTAAGAGGCCTCCCACTTGTATCATATTCGATAGTACTTTTTGGCGATCCAATAGTTTTTATATGTATAGGATTACCCCATTCATCATAGGTATATTCCTCCTTACCTCCAAGGGGAAAAGTTTTGCAAATGACTCTACCCCCTGTATCATAGGCAAAAGTTATAGAGGCAAACTTTGTCCCTTCTTCAATCACTTGACGTGCATCATTATATTTATAATACATCGTCTCAAGACCGTTATCTATTTCTGTAACAAGCCCTGTTTTAGGATCTCTTGTGTAAATTACTTTACTCTCAATAAAACCATCAAAAGAATGTGTCTTTTTGATCAGATTATTTTCATCATACTGAGTATGTTCTTCAATTAATACTTTCTCGCCATCTTTGGTTCTTTTACATGTTACTAGATCAGTGCCTTTTAAATATTCATACTGAAAGACTAAGCCTGTTTCTTCACGCTCTTCAATACATAGATGTTTCTCATTATAGGTGTACCATTTTGAATAACTTTGGTCCCCTTTAATAGTCTCTTTTACCATATTTTTATAACCATCAAATTGAAAGAGTTTTGAAAAAACAAGCTCTTCATCGCTATTATATAAGCTTTTTTCTACAAGATTCCCTCCTTCCCAAACAAACTTTTCATAAGAGTTGTCTGCGTATAAGATCTTATTTAACACGCCATTAGAATGGTAATACTTTGTCTCAACTCCGTTACAATCCCGCACAGTAGTGCACAAAGGGGTATAGATAAAGTCGCAGAGCTTTTCTCCATTTTTTGCAATAGATTGAATTTTGTAATCGGTTACAAAATTTGTTGCTGAGGAATAAGAGAGCTTGGTTTTTTTTACTGTGGGAAATTGGTATGTAACGTTAAGGACATTTTTATCCGACATAACAATATTTTCTACCCATAATTTTTCTGTTTTAGGATCCTTTACATAGGAAAATAAGGAAGTAGGGAATCCTTCTTTTTCCATTTTAATTAAGTGGCACCTATTCATCATTGCAAGCCCAGAGTAAAAGAGCTCTTTCCCATCGCTTCCAAGAGCTTTGATTTTAAACTGCGGATAATCCCGAGTTTGAAATAAATTGATGCTTGAAAATGCATTTGTAACAGTTAAAAATTTTTCTCCAAGATAAGTGTACTTTGTTACATGCCCAGAGGAAGAAATTTCTTCTTCTAAGACATATTCAGATCCAATCCCCTTTTTCACCCCAAAAAACCGGCCGATCCTGCCTGACAAAGGCTTAGTCATTTTGTATCTTCTTTTTCCCCCATCAGCTAAATATAAAACAGCAGCCTTGTTTTTTCTATCAATATCCAATCTATTGTTGAGGGGATTTTCCCGATAATTCATTGCTTGTGATTTTTGGTTTTCTTCTCCTTCCGGGTGCATTTCTAAAATATGACGATTAGATTTTTTAAAAACGTAGTTGATTAAACTGCCGTCTGATTCCATAATTTTTGCTCCAGGGCAATCTTCATCTACATAAATGTGTGTATGAGAGAAAAAATTCCATCCTTCAGTGAAATTCCATTTTGGATGCCCTTCTCTAGTTGTATATGCTGAGTTGTAGCTTCTACAAATTGAAAGGGGGATGCCCCCATTTACTTTGTGGTCTTCAAAACTAAGCTGAAGCTTTCCAGAAATTACATTCACATGATTCACAATTTCTGATGAGAAAAGATTACTACAAAGAATAAAGACTATTAGATAAAATCTTTTCATAAACCTCAAACACTTTTTAAGATAAGTAAAAAGATTTTATAGATGTACAGATATTATTTGTCCAGAAATACTTCCGCCGATTGTAATTTGAAGTGCACGTATTGAATTAAAAAAAAGAGGTAGAAATAAATAAAGCAATCAACCATGCTGTCTGCTTCTTTTAACAAAAGAGGATCTCTTGAAAATTGTTTGTATCATTCCTGCAAGACTTGATTCCAATAGGTTCCCAAGAAAAATATTTGCAAAACTGAGCGGTAAAACCCTTCTCGAAAATGTCATAGAAAGCGCTAAAAAGGTAACGCTTTTTGACCGGGTCATTGTGGCCGGGTGCAGCCAGGAAGTAGTAGATGTCGCTTTCGCCCATGGAGTTGAGGGCGTTCTTACCGATCCAATGATCCCTAATGGAACTATCAGAATCATTTCAGCCATAGAAAAACTGGCCATAAAGGGAGATATTTTTGTTAACTGGCAGGCAGATGAGCCGTTTATCACAGAGGAGTTGATAGAAACCTTACTTCAAGTAAATGATCATTCTGACGCATTCACTCTAAAGAAAAAAATTGACAAAGAGAGCGCCTCTGATCCTAATATCGTTAAAGTAGTTACTGATCTATCAGGCAAGGCTTTGTACTTTTCTCGCGCTCCCATCCCCTATCAAAGGGGGAAAGAGGCCGATTATTATAAACATATTGGATTATATGCTTTTACTTCCAGAGCTTTAGATATAATAAAAACTTTAAAACAAGCTCCTTTAGAGGAATGCGAAGTGCTTGAGCAACTCCGCTGGCTTGAACATGGAATGAATATTCAAGTTTCTTGTTCTCAATTGGATGTGATGGGCATTGATACTCAAGAGGATCTGGTGAAAGCAAATAATAGAACAGTTTAAAGTGTATTGTTTTATTTCTTTTAACTCTTTAATCATGATATAATTTAATAAAAATCGATTTTATTTAGAATTTCATTCAATGCGTGCGCGTTCAATTACAATAGGCGCATAAACAAAAGGGTGTTTTAATGTTCGAAATAAGTAAAGAGTTTTGGGTGGCCTCCACTAGGGTGGACAAAAGTTTTGATCATCAAGGCAGTCCATATAAAGGTAGTATTGATCGCTCCAATTTAGGCAGAGATGAATATTTCTCGGCGGACAAATGCCTCAAATCTGAAAATAGCACTACCTATACCCGCAGAAAACTAATCACTGGAACTCTTCCAGAAAGCAAGGAAGGACTTTTGGAAGAAAGCTTCGTTGCAGCGGTTTATACTTTTGAAGGGAGGCAGTATATATACGCTAAGGGGCGTACTAAAGACATTCCTTTAGAGTGGATAAAGTCGGTTGGTATGCTAATTGGAAACATCGTTTGGAATCTATTGATTAATTGTATTGGAATATTGGTTCTTAAATTGCTAGTTGTTTGCGGGGTTCGATTCGAATCAGAATTCGCCAAAGCAATTAATCGTATGTGGGATAGCGGAACACCCTGGAAGTCATTGATTGCGCTAGTTATACAAATTGTTATCAACCTACTTTCTATTATTTCTTTAGGTTTGTTCTCTACAGAATTGAATCGAGTATCAGGGTATGTAGAAATGAAAACATTAGGGGATGAGCGCTCAGAGCTTACTAGAGGCAAAAGATTTTACAATAAAAGCTATTTTGCAAGGTGCCAGCAGCCTTTTTTCAAGATTCTTGAAGGCAAGAAAATAGATCTAACGTTGAAAGATGAGTCGATGAATATCATTCCTATGATTTCACCTGATCAACGAAGAGATGCTGTAGGAGGGTTTCTGGTGTTCGACAAATTCAAAGCCGTGCCTATTGAGTACACAAATTTTAAAAATGATTAGGCGATTTTAGAGTTGAGGGTTATCTATAGAACCTTTATAATGCTTATTAACCAATGAGCATGCAATGTCTACCGAAGAAATGTTAAATGAAAGGGCTGAGTATAAGTACGGATTCCGTACTGAAGTTGAGTCAGATGTTTTTCCCAAAGGACTTTCTGAAGAGGTGATTCGAAAGATTTCTGAAATTAAGGAGGAACCCAAGTGGCTCTTACAGTTCCGTCTAAAAGCATATAAAAAATTTTTAGAAATGAAACCGCCCAGGTGGTCTAACACAACTTTCCCTGAGATTGATTTTCAAGATATCTCTTATTACTCAGCTCCAAAAAACAAACCCTCTCTTGCAAGCCTTGATCAGGTAGATCCAGAAATTCTACGCACCTTTGAAAAATTAGGAATCCCTCTAGAGGAGCAAAAAAGACTATCAAATGTTGCAATGGATGTTATTTTTGACTCTGTTTCTCTGGGAACAACATTTCATAAAGTGCTTGTTGATGCAGGTGTAGTCCTCTGCTCTATCTCTGAAGCTGTTAAAAAATATCCAGAATTAATAGAAAAATATTTAGGAAGTGTTGTGCCCATAGGGGATAATTACTATGCTGCGCTCAATTCTTGTGTATTTTCTGACGGTTCATTTGTTTATGTACCTGAAGGGGTTAGATGTCCAATTGAGCTCTCTACCTACTTTAGGATTAATGAAAAAGAAACAGGGCAATTTGAAAGGACATTGATCATTGCTGAAAAAGGCTCTTACGTAAGCTACCTTGAGGGGTGTACAGCCCCTGCATATGATAAGAACCAATTGCATGCAGCAGTTGTAGAGCTTTTTGTAGAGGATCATGCGGAAATTAAATATTCGACAGTGCAAAACTGGTATAGCGGAGACCCAAAAACTGGAAAAGGGGGAATTTATAACTTTGTTACAAAAAGGGGTCGCTGCAAGGGGTTTAAGTCCAAAATTTCATGGGCTCAAGTAGAGGCAGGGGCGGCAATCACTTGGAAATACCCTGGATGTATTTTGGAAGGGGATGAATCTGTTGGAGAATTCTATTCTGTTGCTCTAACAACTGGTTTTATGCAAGCAGACACTGGGACAAAAATGGTCCATAAAGGGAAAAATACCTCTTCTACCATTATTTCTAAAGGAATCTCTGCCGACTGCTCACATAATAGTTATCGAGGGCTAGTTCATGTCTCAAAAGGTGCAAAAAACGCTAGAAACTATACCCAATGCGACTCTATGCTTGTGGGTAATAGCTGCAGTGCAAATACATTCCCCTATATTGAAGTACATAATCCTTCAGCAAGCATAGAACACGAAGCTTCTACATCAAAGATGAACGAGGAACAACTCTTTTACTTAGAATCAAGGGGGATAACAAGAGAAAATGCAATCAATATGGTTGTAAATGGATTTTGCAAAGATGTGATTGCAAAATTACCGTTAGAATTTGCTGTTGAGGCGGAAAAACTATTAACATTAAAGCTCGAACACTCAGTAGGATAAACTATGCTAGAACTAAAAAATATAAAGGCCAGTGCCTCCGATATCGAAATTTTAAATGATCTCTCCTTGAAGCTTGAAGCTGGGAAAGTCTATGCGATTATGGGCCCTAATGGAGCGGGAAAATCAACTCTCTCCAAAGCAATATCTGGCCACCCCTCCTATGAAGTTACTGGATCAATTCTATTTGAAGGAGAAGATATTTCAGAACTTGGCCCCGATGAGAGGGCAAAAAAGGGGTTGTTTGTAAGTTTTCAGTATCCCATTGAAATCCCAGGACTGACCTTTATTGATTTTTTACATGCAGCCTATACCGCTCAAACGGGAGAAATAGACAGGGGGACATTTAGAAAAAAGGTAGAGAGGGTTGCTGAAGAAATGGAGGTGGATTTTGCTTTTTTAGACAGAGGCTTAAATGAGGGGTGCTCTGGTGGAGAGAAGAAAAAAAACGAAATTTTACAGATGAAAGTATTAAACCCCAAATGTGTGATCCTTGATGAAACAGATTCAGGGCTGGATATTGATGCATTAAAAGTAGTGGCAGATGGGGTCAACTCTTTTAAAGGGCAGGGAAATTGCGTTCTAATGATTACACATTATCAAAGGCTGCTTGATTACATTCAACCTGATGTTGTCTTTGTAATGAAAGGGGGAAAAATTGTAAAAACCGGCGATAAACATTTGGCTTTAGAGTTAGAAGCAAAGGGGTATAGTCAATGTTTTTAGAGCTCCTTGAAGATTTTCCCCAAAAGTTGGATGGTTTAGATTTCCAACGGCAAGCGCGTGAAAAGGCTTTGAAGGTGGGATTTCCTACAAAAAAGACCGAAAAATATAAATATTTTCCTGTTCAAAACTTGAGTAACGGCTCGTTTACCTATTCTATGGAGGGGATGGAATGCTCTGTTCAGGCAGAAGGGGTAGAGGTGCTGCCGCTTTCTCTGGCGCTTGAAAAATATGGCCTAGTTGTCCGAAATCGATTTGAAAAAATGCTTGCAAAAGAGGAGAGTTTTTTCGCCTTACTCAATAAGGGTTGCAGCAATGAGCCTCTTTGTCTGTTTGTCAATCAATCCACCAGTTTGATCACAATCAAGCATAGGTTTGAAAATAGCGGGCGATTATTTTGCCAGGGGCTTCAGATTTTTGTGGCAAAAGGGGTAGAAACCTCTTTTCACCATGCCATCGAAGTGAAGGGAACAGGAAATTGCATCAATTGTTCTGTAGACGTTGCAGTAGAAAAAAATGCAAGGGTGATATTTTATCAAACCACTTCATCCGACGCGGATAATACATTTCTTCTAGATACAAAGGTCACAGTCAAAGCAAACGGCTCGTTCTCCCATAAAAGTGCAGCAGCTGGATCAGACTTATTTAGAAATGAAATTTTTGCATACCTGTTAGAAAAGGGGGCAAATTGTGACTTGCTTGGATTTTGGAATGGATCAGCTCGAGCAAACATCTCAACCCTTGCCCATATTTCGCACATGGCAGAAAACACCACTTCAAGACAGCACTACCAGGGGGCAAGTGATCAAAAAGCAAGGGCAAGTTTTGAGGGTCAAATTTATGTAGATAAAGTTGCTCAAAAGACAGATAGTTACCAGCTTTCTAAACATCTTCTCATCGGAGAAGATTCTAAAGGCTTTTCTAAACCAAACCTAGAGGTCTTTGCCGATGATGTAAAAGCATCCCATGGTGCGACAGTTTCTATGTTGGATGAGGAGTCGCTATTTTATTTAACCTCCCGAGGAATCGCTAAACAAACAGCAGAAGCGCTATTAAAGCGGTCTTTTTTAACCTTTTTTCTCGATGAAATTAAAGAAGAAGGGGTGCATAAATCTTTTACGGGAATGATAGAAGGATGAAAGAAAAATTTCCAATATTTACTAAAAAAACCGAGCTCATTTATCTTGATTCTGCCGCAACAACACATAAGCCAGCAATTGTTATTGATGCCATCACAAAGTTTTATTCTGAAGAATATGCAACAGTCCATCGGGGCTTTTATGCAGATGCATTAGATGCAACAAACCGCCTAGAGGATGTGCGCAGCAAGGTGGCAAAATTCCTAACATGTGAGCCTTGTGAGGTGGTATTCACACATTCGGCTACTGAAAGTTTCAATTTAATTGCCTATTCTTATGGGGAAAAGGTCGTCAAAGAAGGAGATGAGGTGCTAGTTTCTATTGCAGAGCACCATTCTAATTATCTCCCTTGGAAATTGCTTTGCGATCGAAAAGGGGGGAAACTGATTACCTTTACCGATCTAGAGGATTTTAAAGGAAAGCTTACACCAAAAACAAAAATTGTTGCAATCACCCATCAGTCAAATGTTCTGGGAATAATCAACCCCCTTAAAGAAATCACAGCTCTTGCTCATGAAGTTTCTGCGGTAGTAGTAGCTGACGGGGTGCAGATGGTTGCTCATGGGCATGTAAATGTAAAAGAATTAGATGTGGATTTTTATACTTTTTCAGCCCATAAAATGTATGGACCTACAGGGGTGGGAGTGCTTTTTGGCAAAGCGGCTCTGCTAGAGGCGATGGATCCATTTCACGGAGGTGGGGGAATGGTAGAGAGGGTTGATGAGCAGATTACTTATCGAAAAATACCGCATAAATTCGAGGCAGGAACGCCTATGATTGCCTCTATTTTAGGTCTTGGAGCAGCAATTGATTTTATCACAGACATCGGTTTTGAAAAGATTAAAGCACATGAAAGCGCCCTTTCATGTTCTCTTTATGACTCTTTAAATGGATTGGTAACGTTTGTTAATCCCGCCTGTCAAGGAGCTTCAATTGTTGCTTTTACGATGAAGGGGATGCATCCTCTTGATATTGGGACACTTTTATCTTTAGATAATATTTCTGTAAGAGTGGGAAACATGTGCGCTCAGCCGTTATTGCAATGCTTAGGATTAGATTCAGTTGTTAGGGTAAGTCTTGGAATCTACAATGATTCCTCTGATATTGAGGCCTTAATTTCGTCCCTTTTGTCAATAGACCTCTTTCGAGCAAAGCGAATTTCGAAAAAAGTCTAATAAAAAAAGCCCTGTAATTTCTTACAGAGCTTTGGACAAGTTCTTATTTTTATCTTACATTGTGTAGGATAATCTAAGATATACTCCGCCGGTATGAAAATCTCCAGCAGTTTGATGTGCTTTTTTATGAAGTAAATCTTTCCCTCTTTCCATAAAAGACATTACCCCAGCTTCAATTGAAAAGAATGTTTGATCTTCTGTGGTTGGTTTAGACACATAGGATATTCCGAATCGATTGTCATTAAAGAAAGCATAGGAACAAGGGTCTAATTTTGAGTTATGGGTTTGTGTTTCTTCATCTGTTAGACCATCTATGGAAGATTTAATTAATGAACCGGTAGATGATATTGCTTCAGATCCTTGCCTAAATCTACTTACAATCATAAAAGCTGAGTCTGCTGTTTCATACAAGACAACTCCTGCCTCAACTTCAGCAAAAAGTCCACCGCCCATTGTTGTCTGTGACCCTGTTTGTTTGTTTGTATTAAAGTTACCTGTATTTTCTATACCAGAAACAGATGTTTGATAGTTTAAGCAACTATAAGATAGTCCATAGTATGTTTGCAAAAATGTTTTTCTATACTGAAGAGAATATCCCGCTAAACTTACATATACATTTGTCTGTTTATGTGTTTGGTTATGTGAGATGCTACTATATGCAGATGTTGCATCGCTTTGTGAGAAGATATCATTTAAGAATATTGCAGTATCTTCAGAGGCATGAACAATTGATGGATTTGGTGATTTATTATAATGGCTACCTTCGACGCGCAAGAGCAATCCTGCATCTTTAGAGCTAATCACTGTAAAACCAGACAAGGCCATCACAGCTGTTTTATTCGGATTGATTGATGAGGCTGACGAAAAAGGTGCGCTGCCGTCAGCTACATACCCAAGATGTCCAATGCTAGTAGTCGGCATGGGCTGGATCCCTGTGACTTCTATACCGGCAGTGTAAGAAAAGTTATTCTCTCCACCGATAGAGTAGTCTATAAAATTGCTACGAATTGTTTGTGGAGTAGTTTCAGCCTTAGATGTGCTTACTTTAGGCGATGGTGATGCAAATGCTGATGAAGTCATTAGTAGCATCGGTACTAATGCAAACAGCTTTCTCTTTTTCATTCGGTCTCCTCGAATTTTTTCTTTATTGTTATATGTAATCTGTTATTTAAATATAGTCAATCATTTAATTTAAAATATAATTCCAAAAGATGCGTTGAGTCCTTGCATGGAATAATTTCCACGTAACCCCATCAAGTTGCCGCTTGATAAAAATCCCATGTGGTGAAACCATGTTTGTAATTCCCAAGAGAGGTCAAGCAATAGCGATAAATCTTTTAACTTGTAGTTAAGTTTCATTCCAAGCTGGCAGGCGGTCATGGGCTCAATATTCCACAAGTGGTTCTCATGATTATTTGGGACAGACTCACTACCTGGAGTGGTTAATTCAAGAAGACTTTGTTGCTCGTATAAATCTGTTTTGGCAAGATTTAGAGAGCTTGCTGTTTTGAGGAACAGGGATAGTTTGTTCATTATTCGATAGGAGAATTCAAGACCTGCATAAGGGCCTATACACCACCAATATAGTTTGTTTGACATAGTAAATAGCTGCAAATCATCGAAAGTGTCTAATAGTTGTAAATTTGCATTTAGGCTGGAGGTTTCCCAGCCGCCAATAATACCAGCAAAAGGGGTAAAGATGAAAGTTTGAGTGACAGCAAGACTTCGATCAATGGTTCCAAGGATGCTATTAAATTGATTGCTAAAACTTGATGAAGCTTCTAATAGAGTTGCAATAGGAGTGCTTATCCAAGGGGAGCTATAGTGATTATCTATCTTAAATGAATGGTTGGAAAGGGGGTTTTGATTGTTAAACCACATGTAGCCTATGCACCATCGCCAATGGTCGTAATGGAGGTATTTTTCTGCCTGTAATTGAAATCCGCTCCTTGCTGAGGTTATCGGTCTGATCATATTGCCTGCTGCAAGAGATGTTGAGGGGGTGATTGGATTGTTGGAATTTGCAATATTTATCCCATTCATATAGGGCACCCAAAGGGTATAGGAGGCAGAAAATGCAAAAGAAGAATCTTCCCCTGCTCGATAATAGGCAGATGGAACGCTCCTTGCAAATTCATCCTTTACTTTTCCATGTTCTTCAGGGAAATGATTCCCTTTGATATTACCGCAGTGAAGAGGACAACTGAAAAAAAGGAGGGCAAAAAAGAAACTATGGAAAAAACTTTTCATGTCACCTCAAAAGAAAACGTTAAACAGCGGGAGAAGAAAAAAGTTTAATTTTTTGTGGATGATTTGTCAACAAATACTTTGGTTTTTTCTAAAAGTTCAATCGTATTTTTACTGTTAAGCCTTGCATGGCATAGGTTCCGTATGCAATGGAAGGGTCAAGATTTGCCCCATACCCTTGAATAAAGGTGGAGTGATCAAGCCATGCTTGTAATTCCCAGCCCATTTGAAGGCGTAAAGCCCAGTCTTGACCTGCGCTATCCCAACGAAGACCAACTGATGTTTCAAACATAGGTTCTACGGCAGGAATTTTTGTTCCTGTGTTTGTGGAAATAACAGCATCTCTTTTACTAGCATCTGTGACAAGCTTATCTGTGTAATGAACAGCTAAATTTAAAGATCCGCCTCCAGTGAAAAAAATTGCCCATTCGTCTACGAAATAGAAGGAAGAGTCAACTCCTAGATAGGCACCTATTGCCCACCAGTTCATAGTTTGTGTCATTACTGGTATTAAAGAGTCTGTTGGAGGATTAGGATTATCTCTGGGGATTGTTTTTACATAAAAGTACTGATCGTCAAAGGCCCCAACAAGTCCTATCCATGGGCCTACTGCAAGGTAATTCCCAAGATAGTAAGTTCTGTCAAGAGTAAGGTCTACCCTTTGAAAAGTGTTATTGAATTTTGATGAGATGCTTTCAACTGTCGATGGATCAGGGATTTCTACCCAGGGACTATAATACTCTATGTTAGGAACTTGTAATGATGAGGTTCTTACACCAGGGTGGTTGTAGAACCAGGTGTACTCCCCTTGGAGTTTCCAGCCATCGTGGAAGGTATTTACCCCTAATCCAGCTTTGAATCCGCTTTGTGCAGGAAAGGCTGTTTTGATCCAATTGGCATTTTGACCTGTTGTAGAATTTGTTGTGAGGAGAAACATTCCGTTTTGGTATGGGGCCCAAAAAGTGTATGAGGCATCTAAAATATAGAGCATTCCCTCATCTTCACTTGGATACTGAGGGGGAGGGACTGCATAGTATTCCTTCTGATCTGAGCAAAAGCCGAAAGTAGAGAGGGTTATTGTAAAAAATGTAAGTAATGAGAGTTGATTTTTCTTCAGTTGCATGAGAAAAAACCCCTTGTGGTTATAGTTGCCTTAACCCTTCCTTTATATGAGAGTTGTTTTTAATGCAAGAGGTGTATTGAACTTTCTCTGAGAGTATGATGGCAAAAAAAAGAGCCAAAGATTTCTCTTTAGCTCTTTTTTTATCAATTTTAAGTGATTAGCTTAAAGTTAGAAACTTACTCTTGCACCAGCTGTTACACCTTGCATTGAGTAGTTACCCATAAGTCCCATTGGGCTATCAAAGGATTGAAATCCGTTATGAGAGAAATATGTTTGTAGTTCCCATGACAAATCGATGCATAGTGCCCAATCTGTCCAATAAGAATCCCAACGAAGACCAAGGCTTGTTTCCATCATTGGCTCAACATTGTAGAAAGTATCTGCTAAGTTGTATGAATATACACCAGTACTATTGCTTTTTTCAAGTTGTGTTAAGGTATGAGTTGCAAGCATCATAGAAGCTCCTGATGAGATGTACATTGCCCACTCGTTTGTAAAGAAGAAAGATGCCTCACAACCTGCATAAGGCCCAATTGCCCACCAGTTTTGCTGCCAATTGTTCATTGGTAAAGGAGCTGAAACAGTTTCAAACAAGTTAAGATTTTGTGTTTCCCAAGCACCTAAAAGACCTAACCATGGACGGAAAGTCAAATAGTGTCCTGCATAAAAAGATCTGTCAAGCTGACCATCAATTCTATTAAATTGACCTGTCCACTGAGATGATGGCCTTCTGTAATTGACACCTGAGTCGTTAAATGTTGGTAGATATGTTGTTCCTTCGATTAAACTATTTGCAAGAATTGTTGGATTATTATAGAACCATGCATAGTTTAAGCCAACCATCCAACCATCGTGCATTGTGTTTGCGCCGATTCCAACTTTAAAACCACTGCATCCATCAATGCTTGGTGTTAGGTAATTGCCAGCAACATCTGCTGTGCCGCTATTTCCTGATGATGCATAATTCAGTCCTTCTTGGTATGGAACCCAGAATGTGTATGCAGCTTGGATGTAAAATGCAAGAGCATCGTCTCCACCTGGATTTTTAGCAGGTGCAACAGAGTATTGTGCTTTTGGCGTGCTGCTCATATCTTCACTTGCAAAAACTGACGTTGCAGTAAAGCAACTAGCTAATGCAAATAAAGGCAAAAATTTTTGTAATTTAGTTTTCATTCCCTTTATTCTCCCTTTCGATTAGTTTTTTTTGTTTAGATGAAATAGTAAATTCATCATTTAAAACATTACAACAAGAATATCTTTCTATTTAAAAACTGTCAATCTTTTTTACCTAAAAATCCTTATCTTAATTCAGAATATCTTTTGCAGTAGTTTGATCTTCAATACGGATAAGGGATGGAGAGCGACGAATGAAAATAGAGGCTATGAGAAATGGGATCTAAAACAGATCTATTTCATCTAAAAAAATAAAGGCAAGAATGGAATTCTTGCCTTTATTAACCTGAAATCTTGAGCTTTTCGCTCATCATTTTTTCTGATTAGAAACTTACCTTTGCACCAAGTGTTAGTCCTTGCATTGAGTAGCTGCCTGCTGCAACTTCGTTGATGTTTGCATGGCTAAAGTAGGTTTGAGTTTCCCAAGCAAGGTCTATGCATAGACCCCAATTTGGCCAAGTCCCATTCCAACGAACACCTAATGAAGCCTCTAGCATTGGCTCCATGTTATTATATTCTACAAACATGTTTGACAAAACAGATGTTGTTACATGGTTTGCGTCAACTACTGCAGCACTAGATGTTACTTTGTGATTAGAAAGAAGCATTGCTAAACCTGAAGAGATGTATCCAGAAAAGTCATCAGTAAAGAAGAATGATCCCTCTCCACCAGCGTAAGGTCCAATTCCCCACCAGTTTTGATGTTCACTAATTGCTTCAATGTCATCTAATGTAGTAGTTTGGTGAACATGAATGTATTGTTGATCCCAAGCAGCTAAAAGACCAAGCCATGGGCGGAACGCAAAGTAATGTCCTGCATAGAATTGTCTGTCTAACTGTGCATCAATTCGATTGAATTGATTTTGAAATTGAGTTTCAAAGGCAACATATAATTCATCAGGAGCTGAAGGGAAGAAGCTAGTATAGTCAGTTCCTGTTACAGATGCTGTTTTAAGAGACGGTTGATTATTAAACCACGCATAATTTAAGCCAACCATCCAACCATCATGAGTTGTGTTAGCTCCAAGGCATACTTTAAAACCACTTTGTGCAGTAAAAGCTGGAACAATTACGCCGCCGACAATAGTATCAGTTCCAACAGTTGACGCAACAGCTGTATTTTCTTGGTAGGGTGCCCAGTATGTATAAGAAGCACCGATGTAAAAATTCATCGAATCTTCGCTACTTGGATTTTTTGCAGGAGGTACTGCGTAGGGTGTGTTTGTTTTTGCATTACTAACTTCTCCAAAAAGTGAAGCAGTTGCAAAGCAACTCATCACTGAAAAGACAGTTAGCGTTTTCTTGATGTTAAGAACCATTTTTTTTTCTCCTTTGAAATCTGGGGATTTGTAAATTTAAAGCCCAGAAAGTTAGTAATAGTAATTTCATCATATATTTTAAAAATATATAGTTCAATCTTTTTTTGTTAAACACTAAAAAAAGATTCTTTACCTGCTCATTAGATGCAGTAATTTATCAATTCCATGAATCCAAGAGATGGAGTAATCGCCAAGTTTATAAGTCAGAACAAGCCATCCAGCCCACATAAGAGTAAGTCCCAGCAATGACTTTAACGGCATCCCTAAGAAAGAAATTTGCACATTAGGGGCAAGGCGATTAGCAATGCCTAAAAAAGATTCTGCCATTAAGATTGCAAGCAAAGCGGGGGCTGAAATTTGAAGTGAAACGGTGAAAATTTGGTTCATTAGGTCAGTTAGTTGGTGCCAAAAGGTGTGATTTTTATCATAGAAACCAGCTGGTAAAAATCCATCTACTGGAAGAAATTCAAAAGAGTCACCTACTGCAGAGAAAAATAAAAGGGGTCCACCTAAAGAAAAAAACAAGACAATAAGGTAATAGTTCATCATGATTCCGATAGAAGAAACTTGCGTTTGCGTAGTTGCATCTTGCCCCATCATACTAGATGCTCCTCGAGCATAATCGATAAAAATACCGGAGCTTTGGGCAATAAAAAAAGGGACAGAAGAGAGATATCCTAATAGAAATCCAATCATAATTTCTTTAAGTGAAAGCCAGAGCATCCAAGATTTCATTTGATCAAAATTAAGGGTGCTATGAAGAAGGATAGTGGGAAGAAAGACTATTGTAAGAGACAATGCAAGGGCAACTCTTGCCATCGCAGGGATGAGTTTTGCCCCAAGAAAAGGGGAGATTGCGCAAATGGGGGCAAATCGCATGAATCCCAGCAGGATAAGAATCCATAGTTGGTTGTAATCAAGATCTTTGATACTTGCAATTAGATCGATAAAACTTTCATCCATAACATTGCTACACGCCCCATTTGTAGAAATGCAAAAAGATAGAGTTTGCAAATTGAACAATTTGTCCTGCTAAAAACCCACCCATGATGAAAAGGGTCATTATCACAGCAACTAATTTGATGGTAAATGAAAGGGTCTGCTCTTGAATTTGCGTTGCTGCCTGAAAAATTGCAACGCTTAATCCAAAAATCATACTAATTAGAATAGGAGGTCCTGATAATATTAGAATTAATAACAAGGCGCGATAGGTTAATTGGACAATCTCTGCTTGAAACATATTTGTTACCTATACGATAGAACTACCCCTTCTACAAGTAGTGTCCATCCATCGATCATCACTAATAGTAAAAGTTTTAATGGAAGGGCAATGGTTAATGGAGATAGCATCATCATCCCCATTGCAAGTAAGATGTTTGATGTTACAAGATCTATTACAAAAAATGGTAAATAGATTAATACTCCAATTTCAAAAGCCCCTTTCACTTGAGAGGTGATATAGGAGGGGATTAACACAATAAAATCTTTAGGCTTTAATAATTTTTGATAAGAGGGAGGAAATTTTTTCTTGGCAAGCTTATAAAAGTATTCCCGATGCTTGGCCGAGCAATTTTTTGATAGAAATGTTCTTAAGGGCTCTTTTGTCACCTCAACAACCCCAATCATATACTGGGCAGTTTCTGCGGTAAATACTTCACCCCCTTTGGGGGCTTTGTCTCGAATATAATTTTCACCCGCCTCGTACATAGCAAGGCCAGTAGGAAACATCACATAAACGGCCATTAATATTGCTATTCCGTTAATCACTTGGTTTGGAGGGGAGTTTTGCACACCAAGTGCCTGTCTAAGCAAAGATAAAACAATGACCATCTTTAAAAAAGAGGTCAGTAGCATCACCGCATAAGGCATAAGGGTCATTGCAGCAATTACTGCTACTTGAGAAACAACAGGAGGCTGTTTAACACCAGAGGTTTGCGGCCCAAAGCTTCCCTCATCGGCAAATATGGTAAAAGGAATGCATATGCAAAGTATAACTAAAAAAGTTAAAAGATGTTTCAGTTTAAAACGAGCCATAACATTCCTGTATACACTATTTACGTATTAAGAGCTAGCCGCATTTTTAGAAATAATCTTAATTGCTTAATGATTGAGTTTTTTTCAAGGCATTTTCTAAAGCCTTATATTGGTTCTCAAGATTGGCATTGAGAATCCCTTTTTCTGTTTGAATAATACAGCTTCCTCTTTCCACATCATTTCGTATTTCAACGATAAACATTTCGATATGCTCGAAAAGTTTCTTGAAGTTTTCTTTATTTTCTTCAAGAATTTGAAAATCTGCCTTGTTGACAAACAATTTTACTTCATTGCTAGTAGTTACTGATTTGATAGCTTTTGTAACAATATCAACAACTATTTCAGGATGCTGATCTAGTCCCTCTCCCACAATTTGTCGAGTGGTTTTTAGTACAAGGGGGAGAATTGTTTTTTGCAGCTCGTGTCGAAGTACTTTGATCCTATCGTCAAAGTAAAGAATATGAGTGTTATAAGGTTCTAACCCTTCTTCAAACCCCTTTTTACAAGCCTCTTCATGAATGAGTTTTGCTTGTTGATGGGCTCTTTCAATGATAGCTTCGGCTTCTTGTTGCGCCTTTTCGATCATCGTCTTTGCTTCAATCACACAGGCAAATTCTTCTTTGGGAATTTTGTTTTTACTAGCATGGATTTTGATGTTTTCTTTTATTGTGAATAGGTACATAAAAATCTCCAAGTTTCAAGAATGTCAGATTCCCAGTTATTATAATCAATTGCAAGTCTTTGTTTATTTTTGAGCCAATGATTTACCTCTTTGCCTATTTTTTTCGGAAGGAAATAGGTAATAAAAAAGTGATATTGAATAGGGGCATTATGAATCCCCCTAGCAAATCGAACAATGCCTCTTTCGAGTATGAAATCCTTCAACTGATTTACGTTTCCATTGTATTGCTCTAAATGAATGGGTGGTAAAGCTTTTATCTCCTCCCTTCTTGCTGTAGCATTTAGAAAAAAAATTTCTTGTGCATCAAAAGCATTTTGCAAAGTTTTTAAGGTCTTTTGCGAAATGATCTTTTTTACCTCTGCTGCAACATCAAATAAACCAAGGAAATAGACAAGCTTTGAGAGGGCAACCCCTGTATCGCCTAAGATTTCTATAAGGGGATGGAAGGGTAGATATGCAGGAGGGGGGAAATCCGTTAGAGCCTTTTCAAAGAGCATTGTTAGAGCTACGTTCGACAACCCTTCTGATTTAAAACCCCCAAATTGAGTAGGGGTGTCGGACAATTGTACCTGCTTATATTTTGGAAAGGCAGAGATAAATAGCTGCCGATCGCAAGAGCTTAGTGTTTGTAAAAATTCCTTAAAATGAGAAACATCGACTCTTCGGGTGAGTTTTTCAATGGTCAAATTAACAGGGATGATTTGCTGTGGAAAGCCTGGGTCAGTAAGAGCTTGTTTTAGGGTGTCTGGCAGATAAGAGACAAGTTGATCCTTCTTACTCGGTGGGAGTGAAGAATATTTTGAGCTAAGAGCAAGAGCATTTTGTTGAACCATTATTACTCTTTAGCACTAGCTCCTGTAGGAGGATTTTCAACGCCTGGCTTTTCTTCTAGGGTAACCGAGTAGGGAGCAATTTTCAGCATTTCCATAAACCCACCTCCATTTTTTACAATCGGGTAGACTTTCCAAATAACCCATCCAAGGGCTGCTGCAAGAATTAGTAAAATAGCCATGAGAAAGAAAAAAAACAATCGGAACTTTCCTGTTGAGTTTTTGTTCATGGTAATTGACCAAATTTTCACTTGTTCATCTAAATGAGCGCTAGTTGTTGATCGTAAAGAATCAGTGGGAGATACATCGGTAAAGCGGGATTTGTCAGAAACAACAGTAACATCATCAAGAGAGAGATTTTGCACGCTTCCAGAAACAAGGCTTTTGATTTTTAATATCAAGTGATTGTTAGGCTCATCCATCACCCCCTGATGCTTTACAAAAACTGCAGCAGTTGGTCTTTGAACAAGTCCTGACTCTGTTGCTTCCTCAGAAATTTCTGGAAATGAAAGTTGTACGTTTGCCTCTATCACGCCATCAATCATTAAAATCACATTTGCGATTTGTTGTGAAAGCCCTGCTTGATACCGAATGGTCTCTTCTTTGTCTGTGGACATAAAGCTACTTTTGGCAAACAGGTCTAATAAAGTGGTCCCTTGCTTTTGGGGGAGCCCATTTTGATTTAAAAGGGCCATGGCCTGAACACTTTTTCCAGAACCTACTTCGATGTTAAATTTTAATCCGCCAGTATCAACACCTGCACCGGTTGATGACACAGGTTTTTTCGCAGCAGCAATCCCTTTGCTTGCTAAAAAAACAATGATAACATTTGCATCCTTTTCACTTAAACTATTTAAAATGATGTCTTTTCCTGCGCTACAGGCCGCAAATAATAAGATTAGCGAGCAAAAAAGAACGGATCGAAGATTTGTATGCATAGGTTGTTGACTCCAAAAAACTGCGGCTAAATGGTAGCAGACTCTGAATAAAAAAGCACCATTAATTTTCTAATAGCAGAGAGATAAAATAATAGCAATGATTCCTATCGATAGAATCATAAAATTCTTTAAGGGGCGATCTTTCATCCTTTTTTGCAAGCACACCAACGCTCTTAAGAATGCCCGCCACTTCAAATAGTAGGACTCTTCTACTCCAAAGTTATGATGCTTTGTGGTTATTAGAGAATTTTGCGCTTGCGCACAATAAACAAGTAGTCATGATGGAAATAAGAGGGGCTATGAGAAAACCATTAGTTACATTCTTATCAAGGCTTTATGATTTTTGGAGCCCTCATATTGACCGATCGGAGTACTTATTTTACCACCGACTAATCCTTTCAGCTGCAGGTAAAGGGGGAAGAGCTTTAGAGCTTTTTTGTGGTAGTGGACGTCTTTTACTCCCCTTTGTCAAGGAGGGTTTAAAAGTTTCTGGGATCGAAAGTTCTAAAGAATTAGTCACTATGTTAGTGCAAAAAGCAGCCGAGGAAAAATTAACGGTTGATGTCACTCAGATGGCGCTTGAAGAAATTGAGATTAAGGGGACGTATAACCTTATTTATGCAAGTCTAGGATCTTTTCAAATGATCACAGACTATGAGAGTGCAACAAGGCTGATTGAAAAACTATACGCCTGTTTAGAAGATCAGGGCGTTTTGTCAGTTGCGCTTTTTCTTCCTTGGACAGGTTCAAACTTTGCTACAGAAAATTGGGTGATTGCATCGGATCTAAAGGATGCAAGAACTAAAAATCGCTATGTCCGAAGAGAAAAAAGCAGTCATGACGAGGTTAATCAGCTAATTACCGGCAAGGTTCGATATGAAACATGGCTGGGCAAAGATCTATTAGAAATGAGCGAGAAGGATCTTGCGGTAAGGTGGTATAGCCAGTTTGAATTTCGCTCACTTTTAGCTCAGGCAGGGTTTAAAAATATCGAGCTTGTTAGATCTTATGAAGAAGGTGGTGCTTATAAAGAGTCATTTATGCTTTTTTTAGCAAGGAAGTGAATTCTAATAAACAAGTCCCTTAAGGGACCAGTGGATAAAAGTATTGACCGTACAATAGAAAAAATGTATGCTACATTTTCTTGATTTCTACTCTTGGAGAATCCTATGTACACAATTGCTTGCTGTAGTTTTAAAGGCGGAACAGCAAAAACTTCTACTGTTTTACACCTAGGTGTTTTTTTAGCAAAAAAGTTTAAAAAAAAAGTTTTGCTGATCGATTTTGATGCACAGGCAAATCTTAGTACAGGATTAGGTTTTAGTTCCGATGATGATGACACTATGGTTTCTGTTCTTCGAGAAGAAAAGACGATGTTAGAAGTGATCAAACACACACACATTGAAGGACTTGATATAGTTCCAGCAAATGTCTATCTTGATGGTGTAGAGGCAACAACTCCCATTGTAAATGATTTATATGGTCATGAAAGATTAAGACGTGCGGTAAAAGGTTTGGATTACGATTTTATTTTTATCGATACACCCCCTAGCTTAGGGTGGCTTACTCAAAGTGCGTTTTTTGCTTCAAACTACTCGTTGATTGCTGCAGTTCCAGAGCCCTATAGCATTTTAGCATTAAACAGGTTACAAGAATATCATGAGAAGATCGGGGGACATCATACCTTGGAAATTTTAGGGGTAGTTCTCTCTTTTTGGGATGAGCGCGGTGCTACTAATCAGGCGTTTGTAAATGCAATTGACCTTGCATTTCCGGATAAATTATTCGAGACAAAAATTCGCAGAGATATTTCAGTTTCAAGAAGCGTTTTGAGAGGAAAACCTGTGTGTGATGTCTATCCAGATTCTCGTGCCTCTTATGATTATGAAAGGCTTGCAGCGGAAGTGATCAAAAGAGTCACAGGAGAGAGGGAAAGGAAAAAATCTTTGGAGGCGGTCTATGTCTAAAGCTAACCTATTGGCAAAAAAATTCTTAGCTTTAAAAAATAAGGAAGTGCATAAACCTTCGGAGCAAACAGTCATTCCGCACAATAGTTTTCGTGCCATGTTTGATCCCCATGAACTTGCCGAAACAGAAATTTTACACTTAAAAAATATTTTTAGCCAAAGTGCTGCTGATTCGACTTTTGAAGAGGAAATTGATAGAGATTTTTCTCAACTTGTGCAGATAACATCAGAATTAAAAGCCATACAAAAACAGGCTGTGATTTTAGTGGGAGAGAGAATTTGTGCTGTTCGTGACATTTTTAAAAGACATGGAGGAGAGGGAATTGGATTTACGGCATGGCTCTCTCTTGCGTTCAATGCTAAAAAAACAGCCTACAATGCAATGGCATATTTTGAACTTTATTCAACACTCCCTACCGATGATTTGAAAGTGAAAATGAAGCAAATGCCGGTAAAGGTAAGTTATGTTCTTGCATCAAGAACAGCGCCAGATAAACTTAAGTTTTCCATTATTGACTCGTACCAGGGGGAAAAACAAAGAGAAATGCTCGATCGTATCGAAGAACATATCCCTATTTTAGGCGACAAGCGGTCGTTAAGAACTCTTGGTGAAAAAGCAGTAGATGACTTAGAACGCATTATCGAAACTTTAATGCGAAGAAAAAAACATATTCACGAAAGTGAAAAGTCCCGTATAGATGAAGTTTTACATAAACTTCATGATCTTATTGAGGCGTAGATTAAAAAAAGGAGGAGGAAAGAAAGTTCCCTCCTCCTTTTTTTCTCCTTTAAAGAGCAGTGATTTTAGTCATATGAACAGAAAACTTATAGCCAGTACCCAATAAGGCAAGACCTGATTCACTTTTAAAAATCGGTTGTGCATCAGCGTATTGCTGATCTGTAAACAAAAGATTGGAAGTAATAGAGTTGCCTTTTAAAATATCATTGCTAGGTGGCAATATCCAAGGTTCTCCAGACTCTATTGCCGCTTCAGCACAAGAGATAGCAACCCATTTATTATTACCATCTAGAGTATAATATCTTCCTGGATTATCTCCATCAAATCCTGAACAAGGAGTTCCAAAAATATCTGTAGCAATTTTCCAGGGTACAAAGATAATTTCTATTTTTACTGGGACAGTGTAGAAAGAGACTGTGAATGACTTGCCGTCCCCAAGATGATTGGAGCCTAAATGATCTGCAAAAGATTTTGCTGCAGCTGTAAAATCTACATAAGAATAGTTCTTAAACTCAGGTTGTAATTTTTGAATGACTAAAGTGTCCGGGGCAGTAATGATTCCGCTTCGGGGCTGAACTTGACATACCGGCCATGGGTTTTCATTATTCCATGCATAGTAGGTTGTCCCGCCAATAATTTTGAATGTAATTTGAGTTGTTAGTGAATCTTTTATAGATGTCATAAAAATGCGCCTTTTTCTCTTTATCATACAAGAGAGGGCACATTTGAGTATAACAGGCTTGTAGAGAAACACATGATCGGCTATTGCGCTTGGATTGCAGTACAAGCAATGGTATAGATGATATCTTCTACGGTTGCCCCCCTTGAAAGATCATTCACAGGTTTTTTTAACCCTTGAAGAATTGGACCTATTGAAAGCACTCCAGCACTTCTTTGCACCGCTTTGTAAGTTGTGTTGGCAGTATTTAAATCGGGAAAGATAAAAACATTAGCCCGTCCTGCAACGGGGCTATTTGGCGCTTTTTGCTTGCCAATTTCCGGCACTTTAGCTGCATCGTATTGTAAAGGACCATCACATAAAAGGTCTGGGCGCTTTTCATGAACAATTTTAGTAGCCTGTTTTACTTTTTCCACTTCCTTCCCGGTGCCTGAGGAGCCTGTACTGTAACTGATCATGGCAATAATGGGATCAACGTTAAATGCTTTTGCCGTCATCGAGCTTTGGATGGCAATGTCTGCAAGGCCCTCTGGGGTAGGGTCTTGATTTACAGCGCAATCACCATAAACAAGAACTTCAGAGGGCATGCACATAAAAAATATGGAGGAAACAAGGGTCACCCCCGCAGAAGTGCCAAGTATTTTTAAGGCAGGGGATAGTACATTTGCTGTGGAAGTAGTAGCTCCAGCAACAAGTCCATCTACCCGACCAAGAGATAACATCATCATCCCTACAACAATTGGATCAGTAAGATATTCAATAGCGTTTTTCTCAGTAAGCCCTTTGTGCTTACGAAGCTCTAATAATGGTTCTAGGTAGATTGAAGCGATCGTTTCAGGATCAATAATTTGAATTTTTTCGGAAAGATCAAACCCGCTATTTTTAGCAATTCTTCGTATTTGATTTTCCTTTCCAAGGAGGATGATCCGTGCAACGTTTCTTTGAGTGCAAAACACCGCAGCTTCTAAAATTCGGACGTCTTCCCCTTCAGGCAACAAGATCGTTTTTTGTTGTTTTTGTGCTTTTGTGATCAAAAGGTAACAAAATGCAGCAGGTGACATGGTGCATCCCCCGGATTTTTTTTGTAGGCGCGTTACCCAATCCATGTTGATTTTTGAAGCAACGTAGTTATTCACCATTTCACGATGTTTGTGATCCTCTTTTATCGATTGAGTGTTGAGATTTTGAAGTGCGATTGCTGTTCTTAGGCTATCTGTTTGGACAAGTAAAATAGGAAAACCTGCAGAAATTGCTTTTTCACAGAGTTTTGCAGTCTCTTTGGAGGGGATATGTCCCCCTGTTAGAACTACTCCAGCAAGATCTAAGTCACTTAAAAAACTAAGACATGCAGCAGATAGGATATCCTCACGATCTCCAGAGGTGATAATCAAGGTTCGAGGTCTAAAAAGGCTTGTGACATTTTGGATATTTGCGGCAGCTAGCGCAAAATGGAGAATGGGGCCATCATTAAATCCATTAGGGTTAAAGGATTTTGCTTCAAGATGTTTTTGTACTCCAGAAACAGATGTCCCCATAAGGGATCTTTTCCAGGGGATTAATCCGATAACTTCGACTTTAGATTTTGCAAGAGCATCTGCTGGTAAGGAAATTTCTTGAGGGGGATCAAAGAGGTCAATACGAGTATTTCCTTGACGATCTGTTGGTCCCCCCACTTTATTGATGATGCAACCTAAAAGCTTAGGATTTTTTACCCCGCCAAAATTACTTGCTTCAATTTCAACGTTTTCAACAACTGCAGGAAGGGGCTTACCCATTGGTGAGGTGATAAGAACAATATCTGCAGACAAAGCGAGGGCAAGGGAGTAGTTGAGTTTTGTTGCATACGATTGTGCAGATTTAATTGCAAGCCCTTCAATGACCACCACATCGCAATTGTTCTCATGGTGGGAGGTAAACCCAATTAGAAATTCTAAGATTTTATTCTCCCCCCCTTCGCTTAAAAGATGCTGGATTAAATCTGGGGAAATTGGAGAGCTATAGTTTGTAATGTCTAGGGATAAAGAGGTGCTCTCATGAGCAAAGGGCTGAAGTAAGGTAACAGTTAGACCGCTTTTTTCTAAGGCCCGTACAAACCCATGAGTGACTGTGTATAATCCTGTACCCATATTAATGGGCGATAAAATGATTGTGTATTTCATGAAGGTCTCACTAGTAAAAAGGCGTCTTGTGCGATCAAAAGCTCTTCATTAGTGGGGATAATTGCTACAACTGGCTTCCCACCTGGAGAAATAATTTGGATAGTGCCCTTTGTGGTATGTTTATTTAGATGTTCATCAAGAGAAAACCCCTCTAAAAGTTCAATCACTTTTGAACGAATAAGATGAGAATTTTCTCCAATACCACCGGTAAAAATTAAGCTGTCGATCCCTCCAAGGGGGACCCTGTAGCTTGCAATGTATTTTGCTAAATGATAACAGAACATATCAATAGCAAGTAGTGCATAAGGGTCATTTTGCGCAGCTTTTTCTTCAAGAGTGCGCATGTCTGAAGAGATTCCAGAAATTCCTAATAGGCCGCTTTTTTTATTAAGGATAGTTGTCACTTCGTTGCTGGTAATAGAGAGCTCATCACATAAAAAAGCCACAATTCCTGGGTCAATATCTCCAGATCGAGTACCCATAATCAACCCTTCAAGGGGGGTAAATCCCATGCTAGTATCGATACTTTTGCCATCTTTTACAGCGCAAACACTGCAACCATTTCCAAGGTGGGCTATTATTAATCTACTGTGCGTGGCAAAAAGTCTTCCAGCAACTTCTGACACATATCGATGCGACGTTCCGTGAAATCCATATTTTCTTATTTGATACTTTTTATAATATTCAAAAGGTAATGCATATAAAAATGCCCGTTTAGGAATAGTCATATGAAATGCGGTGTCAAAAACAGCAACGTTTGGAATGTTGGGCAAATGTTTGCTAAAAACCTCCATCCCTAACGCATTTACGGGGTTATGTAAAGGGGCTAAATGGCTGCATTTGCGTATTTTAGCAAGCACTCTTTCATCAACAATTACCGACTCAGAAAATTCCTCACCGCCATGGACCACACGATGTCCGATGGCACAAAGCTCCTCATCGTAGGGTGTTATCAACCCAACAATTCGCTCTAAAACTTCTGTGTAATTTTCTTGAGGGAGTTCTTGTCGTTCACTGCCTATATAAAGATTACAAGATACACTGCCAATATTTTCTGCAAGTCCTTTAAGATAAACTTCATTTGAGCTTGGATCCATTAATTGAAATTTAACGGAGCTACTTCCGCAATTGAGTACAAAAACTAGATTTCCCATACTCATCAACTGACAATTTTTATTAAATAAAAGAAAGGGTTATTTTAGGTGTTAAGAGAGGGGATTATCATACCCTCATAATTAGGGTTCAAATCATAATCAGCACCGTTGCCCCTTGCGGTTTTAATCCAGGAAGCTTTATAAATGGCGCCATCAAATAGGGGCAAAATTCCCACTGAAACAACCGATCCAAACACATAAAGACATTTTGTAAATCGATCTAAATGAATGTTGCCTGAACTAGTACTTCTCCAAATGGACCAAACACGTTCCCCATCTTTTGGGGCAAGGCAGCCAGGGATAGAAAGCCTTAAACTAAAACCTATTCCGGCATTATCAATATACCCTTCGGTTGCAAAACCTCTTATAAGACTAAAGACTGCCGCCCCAACAGAGGCGAGTATGGATACTATAGCTGCAGAAAGTGGAATCAAATGAGCAGATATGGCTAGGGCAAATCCCGAAAAAAGAATTACAAAGATAGAGAATGCATGAACCTCTATTACTTTATGTGCTTGCTTATTAACCATCTCTAGAAGTCTTTTTCCACCATCAATAAATGCATCTAGTTTTTCTGGATCTAGCAATTTAAACGAATCTTTTGAATAATCATGGATTGCTTGAACCCTATCAAAAAATGCTCGAGCAGCAAAACCGCCGATCCTACGGGCAAAATAATCAAAATTTTGAATCTCATTTAAATTTAAATACCCATCAGACAGTGACTTAAGTTTTATGTACGTAAAAACAGCCGATGCCTTTTTAATAGATAAATCAAGTTTATCCCCACCCTCAGTGCAGGTTTTGGCCAAACCGGCCACTTGCTTTTCTCCAAGAGTTTTTTCTAAAATGCCTTGATATTGCTTGATGGTCTCTGCCCTTTTTGCAGGAGTCTGATTTTTCAGCTTTTCTAAAACTTGAATGTGCTTGAGTGATGCTCCGATTTGCTCATTATCTAAGAAAGCTATAGATTGGTCCAAAAGATGAGCTGATCGGACAAGCTCCATGGTTAAGTATAGAGCACTAATGATTGTAAAGACTAAAGCACAAGTAGCAAGTGCTAGGGGGCTCATGACAACACCGATTGAAATTGCTAAGAATTTTGCAGCCATGGATAATAAGGAAATAGCCGAAAGTGTACCAATGATAAGTTTCAGGGGTGCTTTTATGATATCGTGAACAGCAAGAATCATACCTTCTAAAGATCTAGACTTAAACGCCTGAACTACATTGGTTTTAAGAATTTCAATGCTTGTAAAAACAAGTAATAGTGCAGAAACTCCCGTTGTTGCTCCAGATTCTGGAACAGTTTCAAATGATGGCAAAGGGCTGCTGCAAGCATCTAACGAACAAGTTGAAAATCTCATAATATCCTTTATATTTACATTAATTATATATATTTTAATAATTTGAGTAAATATTATAATTAAATAATTTAAAGGATCTTTATAAAATCTGATATTAATCTGCTAGTACTACGTCTGAAGGAGCAATCTCTGTAGGGCTGCCTACAAGAGCGGGGATCTTTACATCACAATAAGCACCATTTGAGTGAAAATCTCCGCCACTTCCTCTTACTTTTGCAATCCACTGAGCATTCAAAACAGCTCCGTCAAATAGAGGTAAAATCCCAACTGATGCAATGGATCCAAACACATAAAGACATTTAGCTAATCGACTTAAGTGAGGATTGTTTGAGTCAGTTGTTTTCCAAATGGACCAAACACGCTTCCCTTCTGTCGGGGCAAGAGAGCTTGGGATAGAAAGTCGTAAACTAAACCCTTTTCCGGCATTATCAATATACCCATCGTTTGAAAAACTTCTTATCATACCAAAAACTGTTGCGGCAACAGAGATAACTACTGAAAATATACCTACAGAAAATGTAATTAACTTTGTAGAAACAGCAAGCCCAAGTCCAGAGAGAAGAATTACAGCCACAGAGAGTGCGTGAACTTTGAGTACTTTACGAGCCTGCCTGTCCACCATCGATAGAAGCCCTTTTCCGTTTTCGATAAATGCGTCAATCTGATTGTCATTCTTCATCCCTTTTAAAATATCTAGGGTATATTCACTAATTGCTTCAACCTTATCAGCAAAGGCAGAAGCTGCAACACCACCGATTCTGCGTGCAAAGTAATCAACTTTTCGAACTTCAGCAGAGGGTGGTAAATATTTATTACGTAGACGATCAAGTTTGATGAAGGCTAATAGAGCGCGTGCCTTTTTAAGTGCTGCACCGACTTCATCCACCGATTTCGTGCAGGTTTCAGCTAAAGCTTTAAATTCGTCTTCCCCAAGATGTTTTTTTAAATCAGAAGCGTGCTGCTCAAGTTTAAGCTTCACATCTTTTACTGATAGGCCTACAAGGTCATCTAATAGCTGAATTTTGTCCAGTACTGTTCCTACCTGCTCCCTATTTATGAATTGTATAGATTTTTTCAAAATGACAATTGAGCGAACAAGCTCCATACTCAAGTATACTGTACTTGCTATTGCAAAAATCAAAGCACAACTAGCAAGGAGAATAGGGGTTATCACAACACTTATAGAAAGAGCTAGAAACTTTGCAGCTGTTGATAATAGAGAAATTGCTGAAAGAGCGCCGATAACAAGCTTTAGTGGCTCTTTTATTAGGTCGTGAACAGCAAGTATCCGTCCCTCTAAGGATCTAGATTTAAAGGCATGAATAGCATTGTTTTTAATATTTTGAAAACTTGTAAAAGCAAATAATAACCCTGCAACCCCAGTTGTTGAACCAGTTTCGGGTACTGATTGATAGGTTGTAGGTTGAGCGTTTATATGCGTATTTATCATTTAATCTATCCTTTGTTATATATTAATTATAACATATATTTGATAGATTTTCAATAAATAAATACTATTTTAGCGCTATTCTAAGTCCCCCTTTAAATCCAGAGGTTCTTTAGTTAGAAGGACTTGCTTAAATGACATCACCTCTTCTAAAAGGATGGATTTAAGGGTAGAGAGCTCCTCAAGAATTGCCCTAACGCTCTCAGTATAAAGAAATAATGTCTTAGATGTTTGTCTAAGAGGTATTTTTTCCTCTTTTGCTCGTATTTTTTTAATCAAGAGGGAGATGTCTTTGATGTTATCTTTTAAAGCAAACAAGGTGAGCAGAAGTGCTTTAAGAGCCGTAAAGGAGCTAAAATCATCTTTAACACGCTCAATTTCAGAAAGGACAAGAAGAGAGAGAGAGACGTCTCTATAAAGATCAATAATGACATCAAGGGGATGGGATGGGTCAAAACAGGGGGCTAAAAGAAAGTAAAATCCAGATGGAGAAATCGAGCCCCTTTTGGAAGTTCTTGAGCTTAAACTGTATAAGTAAGCATGCACAGGTTCTATTGAGGATACAACGGGGGTGATTGTCTCGTCTAATTCATAAAATAGCTTTATGTGGGGTATTTCTATCAAGAAACTCTCCTTTTTCCCATAAACATGAAAAAAAAAGGAGTTAGGGGCAAGCTTTTTGTATAAATAATTACCTATTTATAGAGAGAATTTGTTATAAGGAAATTTTTAGAGGTGTGGTTTGGCTGAGCTAAATTTAGAAAAAGAAGTAAAGATCATGGTGCAACAGGTTAAGCATTATATCATTACTACTATGGGAAAGACTGTTGTAGATGCAACAGATGAGGAGGTGTTTCGCGCCTTAGCATATGTTTTAAGAGAACAAGTGATGATCCATTGGGCAGCAACTGGCCATACTTTTAACACAAAAAAGGTTCGAAAAGTCTATTACCTATCTTTAGAATGGCTTCCTGGAAGAATTTCAGTAAACAATATTATCAATATTTCCAATGTTGATTTAGTGAACAAGGTATTAAAGGCACTAGGAAAGGATTTTCAGACAATTTTATCAAAAGAGCCTGAACCAGGGTTAGGAAACGGGGGTCTTGGAAGACTTGCAGCATGCTTTTTAGATTCCTTAGCAACTCATCACTACCCAGTGATGGGATTTGGATTAAGATATCAATATGGGATTTTTGAGCAAGCTTTGTGGGCTGGGGTCCAAATCGAAAGAAGTGATGGATGGCTTTTAAATGAATACCCATGGGAGCTTCGTCGAGACAATTATGCTGTTACTGTTCCTTATTATGGTTCTATTGTAGAAAAGAAAAACAAGCATGATGAGATAGTGTCGGCTGTTGCCAACCAAAATGAAGTTCGAGCTATTCCCTTTGATATTCCTATTGTCGGATATGGGGGGGATACTGATTACTCCGCTTTAACTCTCCGTTTATGGACAACTAAAGAATCACCGAAAAATTTTGCCATCTCAAGTTTTAATGATGGCAATATTGCTGATGCTGTTATTAATACATCACTTACTGACGTGCTTTATCCAAATGATAAGAATATGCTTGGCTTTATTATGAGAATCAAGCAGGAATTTTTACTTGTTTCGGCCTCTTTGCAAAATATCGTTAAGCAGCACTTAGATGTTTATGGAACAATGGATGAATTTCATGATAAAGTACGCATTCAAATTAATGATACCCATCCAGCTTTTATTATCGCAGAGCTGATGCGAGTGTTAACAAAAGATTATGAAATAAAATTTGCAGATGCTTTTGCCATTGTGCAAGAGGTGTGTAGTTATACTAACCATACTGTTCTTAGAGAGTCTTTAGAGGAATGGGATGCCTATCGAATCAAAGAGATATTGCCGGCACAATATCAAATGATAGAGCGAATTAATTATATGTTCTGCAATCAATTAAGAGCTATTTATCCTGGGGATGAGGCAAAAGTTAGTTGGATGTCCATACTGGAAAATGGAAGAATTAAAATGGCAAATCTTGCCATTGTGGGATGCCATAAAGTTAATGGAGTGGCTGCTTTACACACAGAAATCATCAAGAAGAAGCTGTTTGCAGATTTTGCAATGACTACACCTGAAAAATTCATTAATATCACAAATGGGGTCACACAAAGACGGTGGTTATACAAGTGTAATCCCGCTCTTTCAACATTCTTGATTGATTTAATCGGAGATGGGTGGATAAAAGATCTCAGTCAAATAGAAAAGCTAAAAGAGCATATTGGGAAAGAAGAAGTTTGGAAGCGCTTTTTAGAAATTAAGCAAACAAACAAAAAGCGAATGATAGAAAATTTGCAGCAACTTAAAAGGGACAAGGGGTTAACAGAAGAGGAGATTAAAAAGGAGCTCTTTTTTGATACAGATGCAATGTTTGATGTACAAATTAAGAGAATTCATGAGTACAAAAGACAACTCATGAATGCTTTGCATGTTCTTATTTTGTACAAAAGAATTAAAAAGGACCCATCGAGTGCGATCATCAAAAGAAAAGTAGTTATCGGAGGGAAGGCAGCGCCAGGGTATGAAATGGCTAAAAACATCATCCGTTTTATTTATATTCTTTCAAGAAAAATTCATGATGATCCAGTAGTTTCAGAACATTTAAGACTTGTTTATGTAGAAAATTACAATGTTGCAAAAGCGGAGATAATTATACCAGCAGCAGACCTTTCAGAACAAATTTCAACAGCTTCAATGGAGGCCTCTGGAACAAGTAACATGAAAATGGCTTTAAATGGAGCACTTACAATTGGTACTGATGATGGAGCAAATGTGGAGATGAGAGAGGCTGTTGGTGAAGAAAATTGGCCATTTTTATTTGGATATAGCTCTGATCAAGTGAATAAAATCAAAGAAGAAAACACTTATTGTGCCCAAAAAATACTCGATGATAACCCAGAAATTGCAGAGGCGATGGGGGCTTTAAAAGACGGCTCTTTGGTAGATAATCAAGCTGAAGGGGATGTGTTACTATCTATTTATAATAGTCTTATTGTTAGTCAAGATCGATATTTAGTTCTTGCAGATCTCCCAGATTATTTACGTGTTCAAAGTAAAGCAGAAAGACTCTTTCTTGATAAAGAAAAATGGGCAAAAATGGCTTTATATAATATGGCCTCCATGGGGACGTTTTCATCAGATGTTTCTGTAAAAAATTATGCAGAAAAAATCTGGAAGATTGAGCCCTGCCCAATAAGTCAGGATGAGCTTGCTAAAATACGTGCCGATTTTCTTGATTCAGATCGTTGCAATATTTAATTAGGTTAGAGTAAATTGAGAGAAAAAACTAGAGAATAAGACCCCATTTTTCAAGAAGCTTTTCGTAAGCGCCGGTATCAATCAGCCGAGCAAGCTTTTTGTTAAAGGTTTGCTTTACTACATTGCATCGATCATTAAGAGATAACAGATAAAGGCCCCGAGAGGTGAGCTTTGTGGGGTTGATTTTTAAAAGACTTCGATATTCTGGAGAAAGATGAGAGGATAGAAGAATATAAGGAATAATGGCGCCATCAATTTTCATCGTAACAATGTCTTCTAGTGCTTGCGGGATATAATTATAGTAGGTGAGATTAATCATAGGATAGCCAGAGAAAAGAGTGAGCAGAAACGGTTCATCTTCTATAGCGATGAGTTTTCCAGTGAAATTTCTGTAGTCAAGACTTGATGCTCCAAGTCTTGTTACAAAAACATCGCCAAGAGAGAGAAACATACTTGTGTAATTAAACTGTTCTCTATTTTCCAAGGTTTGAGAAAGAGATGAGACAATAAAATCTACTTTGCAATTGTCTACATGATCAACCATGTTGTCATAGGAAAGGGTCACATACCTAATGTTAAAGGGGGTGTTTTGGAAGATCACTTCCAAAAGCTCATTGGTAAAAGCATAGACAGATGCTTGTTTATTACCAATTGGACTCATTGCAAAAGTAGGATCAATGCCTATAGAAATCACACGCTTTGGAGTCCATGTAGAACAGGCTGCAAAGAGAATAAGCAAGAGTACCGAAAGTTTTTTGGCCATAAAAAACATGTACCATCAATTTATTTTATAAACAATGAGAAAAAGAAATAAATAACTATTGTGAAAAGTGCGGAGAAAGGGATAGTGATGATCCAGGAAAGAAAAATATCTCTGATTAGATGGAGATTTAACGATGCCAACCCTTTTGCAAGACCTACTCCAAGAACAGCGCCAACAATTGCATGCGTTGTAGAGATAGGAATCCCCAATTTACTGGCAATAAGGATGGTAGATGCTGCTGCAAATTCTGCAGAAAATCCCCTGGTGGGTGTTAACTGAGTGATCTTATTTCCAATTGTCTCAATCACTTTAAAGCCATAGGTTGCAAGGCCAATAACAATCCCTGTGCCACCAAAAAGGAGCAATGGAAAGGAAATGGTTGTAGATTTCATAAGGGAGGTGGGGTCTTTTACAACATCAATGATAGCAGATACTGGACCTATTGCGTTTGCAACGTCATTAGAACCATGAGCAAAGGCAACAAAGCAAGCTGTTAGAACCTGTAATATAGCAAAAATTGACTCAGCACCCTTATAATCAGCAGCAAGTTCGGTTTCAAACTCTGCTTTATCGTGTGCTTCTTTGATCAACCCATCTGTTTGCACAATAAGGGCAGACATCTGCTCTTTGGAACTATCTTCTCGGGTGGCAAGCTTTGCTCTTATGAGATGTTTTTGTACTTTTAGTAATGAATATAGCCGTCTATCTTGTTTTGCAGCCAAAATATAGCTCATTTTTGCATTCTTTGTCCCTGATCTACAAACAAATCCAATAATTATTGCACCAATCATACTAACAAAAATAGAGACAAGTAATGTTAGGTAGTAGGGCATTTCTATATGCATACTTTTAATTCCTCCAAGTAAGATGGAAAGGCAAAAAGTCATCAAGACAATAAACACAAAAATAGGCGCAAGACGCTTAGTTGCAAGCAGTGGATTGAATGAATGTAAAATTTTTCTTTGGATAAAGGTGAAAAAGATAAAGGAGAGAACTCCAGCAATGGTGGGAGAAACAACCCACGTAAGAGCAATTTTTCCAACCTCAGCCCATTGCACTGCCTGAAAGCCCCCCACCAAAATTCCAAATCCCATTACAGATCCAACGATAGAATGAGTGGTAGAGACAGGCCATTTAAATAAGGTTGCTATTTGTAGCCAAAGAGCTGTGCCAAGCAATGCCGATAACATCCCTACGATAAATACGTCAGGGATATTGGCAAAAATTTTAGGATCAATAATGCCTTTTTGGATGGTCTCAGAAACATTGGATCCGAGAATAAAAGCTCCACTAAATTCTAAGAGCGCTGCAATTAAAATTGCCCGTTTTAGAGTAATAGCTCCTGATCCCACAGATGTTCCAACAGCATTTGCAACATCGTTTGCTCCAATGTTCCATAACATGTAAAAACCAATGATTAATGCTAGGGAGATGAGAAATATTTCCATAAAATCACTTTGCGTTGAGTAACATTCCAATTCTAAGAGCTTCTTTTTCAGCCAAGTAAGAAATTTTCCCAATTTCTTCGATAAAATTTAACCACAAGATGAAATCTGCAAAATGGATTTCTTGACTTAGTGTAAAAAGTCTTTTCTTCAGTTCCTTTTTGATGATATCAGCCTGTTGTTCTTTTAAAGAAATTTCATGAATTTGATTTCTCATTTTAAGTGCTACAGGTCCTCCAAAAGAGGCCTCTACTAACATATCAAGATCAAAAACCATCCCTTTTAAGATCCACGTAGCATCTAAGTTTGTGTGGATAAATTCAGTGAGAATATCTTCCAGAATAGGCAAGGTGGGGAGTTTTTTTAAGATGAGGATATCAGCGATATCTTCAGCAATATCAGCTATATGGTCTTGAAGAGTGAGAATCTCCAAAAAATTAATCCTATCTACAGAAAAAAAATAGCTTTTGGGCAAAGAGGATCTTATATCATTTTTTATAAGATCTGCTTCGTACTCAAGTTCAGAAATCTTTTTTACTATCGGTTCAAGTTTGTTTAATTCTGATCCGATCCTTGCCTTGCAAAGTTCTTCAAGTTTTGTAAGACATGCACAAGTTTTTTCCATGTGCAGCTGTAAATGCGAAAAGGGAGTTTTGGGAATTAGCTTTGAAAGTATATACATTGATTAAATCTTATGATGCAAAGGCTTTTTATTGCTAGATTTTTTTTCAAATATTGCGCTTTTTTCTGCATTAGACAAGATTCTATAAGCACCCCTTGGCATAGGGCCAAGTTCAAGGTTGCCTAAACGGATTCTCTTTAGTCCTGCAATATTTAATCCGGTTCTAGAAACTAAAAGTCGCACTTCGTGCTTTCTTCCTTCCATTACAGTAATTGAAATCACCTTTCTTTTTTCTTTAAACACAGCAACAGGGGTCACTTTTTTCCCTTCGATATAGGTTCCTTTTCGAATTTTTTCAATGTCTGATTGCAGCACTTCTTCTTTAGTGGTAACCATATATTGTCTTTCAATATTTGAAGAGGGGTGCATGACTAAATTTGCAAAGTCCCCTTCAGAAGTTACTAAAATAAGCCCTTCAGTGTTCTTATCAAGACGTCCAACGGTAAAAAGACGGGCCTTTCTATCCCTAATTAGGTCAATTGCCAGTTTGTCATTTTCATCATACCCCTTGCAGCTGCAGATATAACCAGCTGGTTTGTTCAAAACATAGGTGATTTGCTTAGCAGGTTTTTTTGAAATTGGCTTTCCATCAACAGATATAAAGTCTTTTTTTGGATCAGCAGTTGTTCCAAGCAGGGTACAAATTGACCCATTAACACTAACTCTTCCATCCTCGATGAGCATATCAGAGTTTCTGCGACTTGCAATTCCTGCAGTAGCAAGAATTTTATTGAGACGAATTTTTTCCATACAAAGATAGTTTTCCCTATTTTTTATGGTATATGGTACCATAAGGTCAAATTTACAAAAAGCGAAAGTGACAGTATGGGAAAACTAATTCTTGTAAGGCATGGAAATTCTGTGTGGAATCAAAAAAATATCTTTACTGGATGGGTAGATGTCTCCCTTTCAAAAAAGGGAGTTTCGGAGGCATCAGAGGCAGGAAAGGCTCTTGCAAACGTTAAATTTGATTCTATTTTTACCTCTACGCTCTCTCGAGCGATCATGACTTTGCAATTATTAATGCTTGAAAATCACGATGAAAGGACTTTAATTTTAAATCATCCAGAAGGGGAAAGGTTCACCCACGGGGTGGATTTACAAACAAGTATTCTTGCTGAGTGCGCAGAGCAACTAAATGAGAGGTATTATGGAGATCTTCAGGGGAAAAACAAAGACTGGGTAAAGGCAAATCTTGGAAGGGATAGGTTTAATGAGGTTCGAAGAAGTTTTGCAATTGCCCCTCCAAATGGGGAAAGCTTACAAATGACAGTTGAAAGAACTCTCCCTTATTTTAATGCGGCAATTTTACCAAGAGTGAAAATGGGCGAGGTAGTGCTAGTAGTAGCCCATGGAAACTCACTAAGAGGGATTATAAAGGAGGTGATGAACATCTCTGATGATCAGATTGTAAAACTTGAAATTGAAACTGGACATCCTTTATTTTTTGAATTTTTTGACGGAAGTTTTAGGAGAGAAGGATAATGACAAATTTTTTTATAGAGAGAAAGGCAACGGCTAAAAAAGTGCTAAAAGCAAAAGAGGCAATTTCAGATTTGATAGGAGCTAAAAAAGCAACTACCTTGGCGTTTTTTCCTTCTATGGAAGAGGTCTATCTTAAAGTGATTTATGAAATTTTGATGCCAAGGGCCCAGCGCACCGGGAGAAATGAAATCTTAGTGCCTAAAGGGGAATCAGCCCCCATGCTAAGAGCATTAAAAGGGGCAGGCCGGCTGGGATTAAGCTTTAAAGAAGTAGAGCTCGAAAATTTAAAAGAGTCAGTATCTAAACGCACTCTTAGTGTAATGATGTCTTGGTGTGAAGAATTTTCAGGTAAAATCCATCCGATGTTCCAAGTTGCAAACATTTGTGAGGAAGAGGAGTTATTTTTATTTGTGAATGCAACCGAAAGTGTTGGAAAGGTGTTTTTTAGATTTCAAACAAGTAAGATTTCAATGATTGCTTTTACACATGGACAAATGGCTTGTGTTGCAGCTGATTATCCCCAAATGAAAGTTGATGCCTGGGGAGAGAACTTTGATCTAGAGAATTTTTACGCAATGGCAACGTTTGCTCAAGAGCAATTAGAGATGATGGATTCAGGTCCCATGGAATATTCACTGATTAAGAATGAAATCATTGATCGAGTGGAAAATGGCCCTCTTGCCTGTAATTTTTTAAATAAAGGGGCAAAATTTCTTTATGATCGATGGGTTTTTTCTTTTGATGGAGTGCTAGCGGAAAATTTAGCATACTTGTTAAGAGAGAGAGGGATTTTTGTTGATCAGCTTTACGGCTCAAAAGATGCTGTTTGCTTACGATTTGATCTAACAAGATCTAAAACACAGATTTTGGAGAGGTGGGATACTATTATTGAAACAGCAAAGTCAATCAAGGAGTTTTCAAATGTCTGAAGAAAAATACCACCACATGTTTTGGGATTTGTACAGCGATAAAATGCACAAATTGATTGTCAGCCGGCCTCATGCACGAAAATGCGAGGGGAAAGAATTTTTTCATCAAAAGCTGGCAATTAGCTACAAAATAGACTTGACATATGATGAGTTAAAAGAAATGTTTACGAGTATGAGCTATCAATTAAGCGGGCCTACCTTTATGATCGCATTTTTAGAAGGGATTTGCGAAATGGTCCTTAATAAAAAAGTCTCAACAGTTGCTCATTTTCGCGCTGACGATCTGTTGGAGACTCTCTTGGCCTATGAAATCACTGATCGATATACGGACGATGATATTAGTGATTATGTCCAGTACCTTTCACCTTACGCAAATCATGTGATTGATGCACTGATGGCCCTTGTTGAGGAAATGGTCCCTATAAAATATACAACCCCTGAAGGGCTTAGTACTTTTGCGATCAATGGGGAGGGGGTAGAAAATTTCTTTGAGCTTGAAAAACCTACTCAAATTTCCCATTTAGAAAGAGTGTTGGAAAAAGACGTCCGACCTTATGTGAAACTTGATGATGGGAACGTAAAAATTAAGGATTTGACTAAAAATGGAATTGTATTCATTGAATATGAAGGCAATTGCACCTCATGTCATGCAGCTGGGTCAACAACACTACACGCAATTACAAGCATTTTAAAGGCAAAAGTGCATGAGAGATTGGAAGTGTTGCCTTTTCTTGGTTCTTAAAAATCAGTTAAAGTGCTAGGCAGATATCTTTCTTGCTTTAAAACGAAAACCGCCATGCTCGCGCTCCTCTAACTTTAAAACTTTAAAGCCAGAATATTGGAGCAGGTTTGTCACAAATGTAGTCTCATTTGGGTAAAAATGTGCACCAAGCTTTTCCATAAACTCGATCACATTTGGATCGGTTCCCTCAGTAAAAATAGTTCCAATTAAAAGGCCGCCATCAGCAAGACATGCATGGATCTTATCTATTGTAGATCTTAGGTTTGCTGGAGGGATATAGGGGAGGGTGTCAATTACAAGAGCAAGATCATAAGGGCCAAAATAGGAGCTAATAGTTACTAAATTTCCTTTGACTAAGCGAACATTTGCACTTGGACAAGATGCTTTTTTGCAGAACCTTTGAAAGGTCTTAAGCGATTCTTCAGAAGAGTCAATTGCTGTTACATGAGCGCCTCCTAAAGCCATTGGAATTGAGTTTACACCCAATCCACATCCTATATCAACAACCCTTTTAGGAGGGTTTGCAAAGTGCTGTGCAGCAAAAATATCTGTCATAGTACAAGAAGAATACATTTTCCTTTGTGATTCGGATGCATTACCCATTTTTTTACCATTTATAACCACAATAGCTTCTGGATCAAAATGAGAGCTTTTTTTTGCTACTTCATTCCAAAATAATTCTATACCGATTTGTGTAGCTTCCATCCTTACTCCTTACTTTTAAAAGTATCTAGGTCAAAAAGTATAGTAAAATCGAGATTTTTGTAAAGGATAAAATAATTTATGATAGGCGCTTTTTTAACTAACTTCGGAAGTGGAAGTATACCCTTGAATCCCAAATCCTCCTTCAATTAAAAATGTGCTAACACAAGCTATTGCAATCCATCCTGCAAGTTCTGCTACCAGTGTAGATACAAGTGCATAAAAAATTACAAGAGACCGAATGAATAAGGTCTCGAGATTTCTGAACCGACATTTGAAAAATTTCTTCGTTTATACTTGTAAGAGAGAACCTGGCTGCAGCCTTTGACTGTAAAACAGAACTTTGCGCAGCTGTTACTTCATCTGTATTGCTTGTGGTCATTGTAAAATCTACTATTATTTTATTATATACAAAAGGAGGAGAAGTCACTTAAATGATTGGTCGTTTGAAGTATAGTCGATTAATTGGCTGTATGAAAAAATGGTAATTTTATTAGCGTAACTATTGCTACAAAGGTTGCAAGAGCTGTTAATGTAGTCTCTACTGCGTCTGCTTTTATTGCAGCCCCTGCGATGATTGTAGTTACTGCTCCAAGGGGCGGGGCTAATGGTTGCCGGATTTCAAATCCTATGATGGATCCTCCTATGCACCCTATCAAAGCATCTAATAGTATGTCATTGTACTCTATGGCAAAATCTCGGTTCACAGTCATAATGATTTGAAGGAAGAATACTACTACGATCACTCCAAAAGTTGTTTGTTCTATTTCATTGTTTCTTATCATCGCTACAAGAGCTACTCTTATTGCCAAAACTATGGTTAATACTTGGATGAGCTTTTCAACAAATTGGATGACATTTGAGGCTTTTTGCTGTGCAGAAGTCACATCTTGATTTAAGCAATCGCTGCATAAAATGGATAATGGATCTTGATTTATTGGGCATGTGTCGAGAGAAATACTTAATCCGGTTGGTGATAATGGAAAAAATTGTAAGCTCATAAGTTTTGTATGGTTTTTATGCGGAAAAATTGGTCCAAAATGTGTTTAAGATTTCTTCAACATGAAGTTTTTCGCCTGTTTCAAGAAAATAGGAGGTTGCGGGCTGGTCAACAAGACGTAATTGTTCTTCGGTTTGAAGTAAATTAAGACCAACTGAGGTAATAGCCATCCCATTTAAGATTTCTGAGATAATTCCGGCAAGTTTTTTCTCACCGATCATCAAGTCATTGGGGTATTTGATGGTTATAGGAAGGTTTAATGATTGTTTAAGTGCATTGGAAGCCTTAATTGATATTAAAGGGATTTGCTCCCTAGGTGGAGCTTTGTATACAAATGTTACAAGTAAGCAGGTAAGGGGGGGGGCAATCCAGGAGGTTCCCCTTCTGCCTATGCCACTTGTTTGATAATCTGCAGTGATTGCAGTTAAATGAAATTCTTTTAAGCTTTCAAGATGTTGTTTTGCAAACAGGTGTGTGGAAGGGATTTGTTCAAAATGTATTCTTTTCATATCGCAAATATGGTATATGATAAAAGGATATGTGGGAACCAAAATATTTACGTCGAATTGACCTTCGCTTGCTATTTGTCGTTTTTTTATTGATGTGTGCTAGTATTTTGGTGATTTTAGCAACAACGCAGCCTGATCAGTCAGAGCTCATGGTATTTACCAATTTAGCAAAAAATCAAGTTCGTGCTTTTGCTTTGGGGTTGCTGATTTTTTTCTTTCTGGCCTGCTTTGACTATCGAAAATTGCGTGAATACACATGGTTTTTTTATGTTGGAACGGTGCTATTACTACTGGGTTTGTATTTTGTAGCACCCATTCATAATGTACGAAGGTGGTATAGACTCCCTTTTTTACCTTTTGATTTGCAGCCGTCGGAAATTGCAAAGCTTGTAGTTGTAATTACCCTCAGCTGGTATCTAGAGCGAAACATGGAAAGGGTGAAAAAAATCTCTGTTTTTTTGCAAGGTTCACTCATTGTCTTTATTCCCTTTGCATTGATTTTAAAGCAACCTGATTTAGGTACTGCCCTTGTACTTTGTCCTATTGCCCTTGCGATGTTTTATATAGGAGGGATTGATGGGAGAATTTTACGTGTTTGTACCATTTTAGGCTTGATTATTTTATCTTTTGTCCTCTGTATTTTTATGGGGCTAGTTTCTCACGATCAAATGCGCCCTGTGTTTACAAAATTCATGAAAGAGTATCAATATGAGAGATTAAATCCTGATACATTTCACCAAAAAGCGGGCCAAACGGCAATCGGTCTAGGATATTATTTCGGAAGTGGTTTTTTAAAAAGTGAATATACCGGTAATAAATTCCTGCCCTATGGATATACCGATTCGGTTTTTCCTGCTTTTACCGAAGAATATGGCCTTGTAGGGGGGCTTTTTCTCTTGGCTCTTTTTTTTAGTTTAATTTATTTTAGTTTTCAGGTAACAGGAGTTGCAAGGGACTATTTTGGTCGGTTACTTGCCTCGGGCATTGCCATATATATTGCAATGCATGTGATTGTCAATATTGGCATGATGTGTGGCTTTTTACCAATTACTGGGGTGCCATTGATTTTAGTAACATATGGAGGATCTTCTGTAGTGGCAACATTTACAGCTCTTGGCCTTCTACAGAGCATTTATGCAAGAAGGTTTACATTTTGAGAGATTTAGAATTTTTTAGAAGAGAGGGATTTATCGGTGAAGGGAAAATCTCTATCGAGGAAGAGGAGGAGGACTTTGCTATGGTTATGAAAATTGCCATGAAAAATTTCGACCAAAGGAGCCCTATTATCGAATTTTCCACCTCTATTCATATGGATCAACCTGAAGAATGTATTGAAAACTATTATACACTAACAATGCACAGCCGAAATAAGTTTCATATTTTGATTGCAGGGGAGGAGTGGGGGCATGTCGAGGGCTCTGGATTTATTAAGGATGGATTTATCGGATGGGAAGTGTCGAGTCCTGATGGGTTGTTTCATGCCTATGAGTCCATTGAGATGAAAGGGAGTAAAGATTTTATCTTTTTTGGAGAGTACGCAGCCAAGGAAGAGATGAGAACAAAGATTCAATGTCGCTTGGTTGCATATGAAAACAGCAACTCTTAAGATACTTTGCATCGTAGGACTCTTTCTTTTTAGCTCTTGTGCCACACGTTCTGGTCGCGTTGTGACCATGAATAATTACTTAGAGGTTAACAACGGGGAGACAAGAGAGCAATTATTGCAAAAATTTGGAGAACCTGTTTCTATTGAAGTAAGTACTGATGGAACAGAGATTTTTACCTACATTGAACGTCTGTCGCTTAATGGTGAGGTGATGAAGTCAACAACCTATTACTTTATTTTAAAAAATGGGGTTGTTGTAGAAAAAACAGCTAAAGTTGTAGACCGTACCCAGTCAATAGATTCAAATCAAATGTAATATTTTCTTTGTATATAAGGCTTTGATTGATACAATACTTTTTTGAACAAAAGTGTGATCATGAAGTATTGTCTCTTTTTACTGTGTTTTTATTCTCTATTTTCTCAAAGTATTGATGTTGTTATTCCTGTACATAAAAAGGACAAACCTACCCTGGAGATTGTAATTGCTTCCATTAGAAAGAACGTTGAAGGGGTTCGTCGAGTTATTGTAATTTCAAAAGAGAAATTTTCTGAAAATGCAGAATGGGTTGATGAAAGAGACTTTCCTTTTACCATCAAAGATGTTGCCGATCAAATCGGCGGTGGGGGAGGCATTGGAAAAAATGTTAGAAGAGGGTGGTATTATCAGCAATTATTAAAGTTATATGCACACGCAGTCATTGATGACCTGCTAGAAAATATCTTGATTTTTGATGCCGATACCATGGCTAATCACCAGATGAAATTCATTGAAGACGATGGATCTTTGTATATGGATGTTAGAAATTATGGCTCACCTTTTTTTACCTATTTTACTCATCTAAAAAAAATACTGCCCGACTTAAAAGATTTTAATCGATCGGTGAATCCAGTAGTGCATCATATGGTTTTCAATAAAGAGGTGATAGAGGACTTACTCACAACAGTGGAGATGCAATTTCAACGGCCATTTTGGAAAGTGTTTTGCAATATGGTTATTGCAGATAATAAAAAGCCCATCTATCTCTACCTTGGGGCCTCAGAATATACCATTTATTATCACTTTAGCATGAAATATCACAAAGAAAAATACACTGAAAGAAGAGTCGTAATGGATGATGACGCTGCTTTATTTGCAGACTCTAACAATCACTTGTTTGATTTTTCAAGTGTTCATCAGTATGATCGTACTGAATAAATAGACCTCTTGCGTGATTAGCTTTACTTGTTAAAAATCGATATTTTTAACAAGACAAATGCAATCGCGCAAGAGGTCTAATAAGATAAATTTGACATTAAGATTGATGATGATCCTAATTCATAGGGAGTAATCTTGAAAAAACTTCCTTCCATTTTTCTAGAGACCGTTGTTTATGGTCGCGGTGAAAGGTGGAAATCAACGCTTTTTTAGCCTGAAAGTCAGTAGTTTCTAGTAGATGGGGGATTTCCTCATAAGAGTCAAAGAATACAAATAAGGGAACAAGGTCCTCTCTATACCACTCACAATGATCAAATATTTCATGGATTGGAAGGTTATTTCTAGGATTTGTAGATTTTGTCCAATCGATAAAGGAGAAGGTTTTCTTGTATTGGCTTGCATAGAATTGCTTGGATGGGATGAAGTGTACGATCCCTTCGCTTAAATTTTCCCATAAGAAGAAGTTGCTCATTACTAAGGGCAGATGTACCATCGCTTTGAAATCCTTTATATCCAAAGCGCCATCAAATGGCCCGCTATAGTTTTTTACCTTTAGAGCGGTTAGTCGTTTGGATAGGCCTACATTATTTTCATTATAATATTCTCTGATAAAAACAGTGGTTTGTTTGTCTATGCGTGCTGGTACACTCTTATAAATACCTTTATGAGAGTTGTTTAGGCCAATTGGAGAAATTGTTTGAGAGATTGCAAAGATATTTTTGTGTTTTTCCGCATAGTACTGTTCATAAGGGGTGAAGCCGATTACTTCGACATTTGGCATATTATTTGTTGATTTAAACAGTTGGTGGTAAGGGTCATCGGGAAAGACCTTATTGCCTGAGCGGTGAACATTAATGTCAAAGCGATTGCATACCCATATTAATAGAGGCTTTTCCCAGTGATTTTGTAGAAATATTCGAGAGAGCGGGGCAATGTCTGATGTGATGATCATGTCATATGCATCAAAAGTGTTCTTGTGTAGTTTATAAATCTGTGATGCTTTATCTTTTGAAAAAATGTAGGGGGTAGTGTCTTTAAGTCCGGTGAGAAAATGATTAGGCAGTGAGGGAAGTAACCAGGTATCTAATTCGATTGCAAAGTGATTGCATACAGCGCTTATTTCTCCTGCACAGCCAGCATGAAAAGTGATGTGTAAAGCTTTTTGGCTTGCAAAGAGTAATAGGGGAAAAAAGAGAAATTTGATCATATGAAAATTCGCTCCAATAGCAGCTAAAGGAGCGAAAAGGGGTTACACAGCTGAAGTGATAGCGATATCTACACCACTTGCAAGAGAATGCTTGCGAAGTCTTTCTACAGTATCTGAAGTAGGACTTTGGATATCAATCATACGCTTATGTGTGCGCATTTCAAACTGATCACGAGACTTCTTATCAATATGAGGAGAGCTAAGAACAGTTTGCTTCTCTATTTTTGTTGGTAGAGGAATTGGTCCAACGACCACTGCCCCAGATCTTCTTGCGATTTCAGCAATTTCTACCGCTGCGCTGTCTACGATCTTGTGATCATAGCCTTTTAGACGGATTCTTATTCTTTGTTTTTTAGGCGGTGCCATATTTAGGTTGCTCCTTACTTCGGTTTAACTATTTTTTCTTGTATAGCTTTTGGAACTTTTTCAAAGTGACTAGGCTCCATGGTGAATTCACCCCTTCCTGATGTGATCGATCTAATATCTGTTGAATATCCAAACATTTGTGATAAAGGCACTTCAGACTCAATTTCTGCAGAAGATCCTGTTTGAGATTGGTTGAGGATTTTACCTCTTCGTCTGTTTAAATCGCCAATTAGGTCACCAAGAGATGCCTCTGGGGATCGTACACAAACTTTCATGATTGGTTCTAAGATAATAGGGCTGCATTTTTTTACAGCTTCACGTAGAGCCATGGAAGAGCAGATTTTAAATGCCATTTCGCTTGAGTCTACTTCATGGTAAGATCCGAAAATGATACTTACTTTTGTATCTACAAGGGGGTATCCAGCAAGAACACCAGATTTTAATGCTTCTTGGATCCCTTTAATACAAGCTGGTATGTATTCTTTAGGGATAGAACCACCAACAACTTTGCTGACAATTTCGTTACCTTTTCCAGTTTCATTTGGTTCCACTTCGATAACTACGTGTGCATATTGTCCACGACCGCCAGATTGTTTGATGTATTTATTTTCATGTTTTGTTCCGCCAGTGATTGCTTCTCTGTAAGAAACTTCTGGAGCACCAACGTTTGCCTCTACTTTAAATTCACGAATCATACGATCTCTTAAGACGTCAAGGTGGAGCTCTCCCATTCCAGCAATAATTGTTTGACCTGTTTCTTCATCTGTAGATACTCTAAATGTAGGATCCTCTTCTGAAAGTGCTGTTAAAGCAACTGATAGTTTCTCTCTGTCTGGTTTTGATTTTGGCTCAATAGCCATTGAGATAACAGGTTCAGGAAAGCTCATTTTTTCAAGAATTAAGACAAAATCTTCTAGGCAAAGTGTATCACCAGTTGTAGAATTTTTTAGTCCAATTACAGCAAAGATGTCTCCAGTATGAAATTCATCTCTATCAAAGCGGTTGTTTGCATGCATTTCAAGGAGTCTTGAAACTCGTTCTTTTTTTCCTTTTGTAGAATTGTACAGTGGTGTTCCTTTTTTCAAAGTTCCAGAATAGATTCTAACAAAAGTTAATCGGCCTACGTACGGGTCGGTCATTACTTTAAAAGCAAGCATGGCAAGAGGTTGGTCATCTTTTGGTAGTACTGTAAATTCATTTTCGCCGTCTTCATCAAATGCTTTGATAGCACCCCTATCAATAGGAGAGGGTAGCCAAGCAACAACTTTATCAAGAAGGAGCTGTATGCCTTTGTTTTTAAACGCTGTACCACAAAGAACTGGAAAGAGTTTGTTTTTACAAACACTGCTTCTGATAGAGGCGTTGATTTCGTCTGTAGTTAATGTTTCAGGAGCTTCTAACACCTTTGTCATAAACTCTTCATTGGTATCATCAAGTGTTGCAAGTTCTTCAAGCAAAGCAGCCCGTAATTGCTGCGCTTTTTCTAAAAGTTCTTCAGGAATTTCAATGGTTGTGTAGTTATCACCGATTTTTTCAGATTTGTAGATGTAAGCTTTCATGTTTACAATATCAACTACTCCTTCGAATTCACCTTCAAAGCCGATAGGGATGTGTATTGCAACTGCATTTGCTCCGAGTTTGTCTCTCATTGTAGCGATGCACATGTCATAATCGGCACCCACTCTGTCCATTTTGTTGATGAAAGCAATTCTAGGAACGTTGTAACGGGTTGCTTGTCTCCAAACAGTTTCTGATTGAGGTTGAACTCCATCAACAGCACTAAATACAGCAACAGCACCATCAAGAACTCGAAGGGATCGCTCTACTTCAATTGTAAAGTCAACGTGTCCTGGTGTGTCGATGATGTTAACTTTGTTATCGCCCCAATATACTGTTGTGCAAGCGGAGGTGATGGTAATACCGCGTTCTTGCTCCTGAACCATCCAGTCCATAGTAGCAGCGCCTTCATGTACTTCACCAATTTTGTGCTCTTTTCCTGAATAAAATAGGATTCGCTCTGTAACTGTTGTTTTTCCAGCATCAATGTGAGCCATGATTCCAATGTTTCTTACATTGTCTAAACGGTCTTTTTCACCTCTTGTCATCTTTCTCCCTCTTTCATTTTCTCTATTCAAATTCGTCTTTGCGATGAATAGACCTTTGTTTTATAGCAACAGCTACTTACATTAAATCCTGTTCTAATGATGTTTGTGCATCACGATCTGCAAATTTTGCAGAATTAGGCGTATTAGCAGCCATTACTGGATGCTTACACGCTTAATTATTTACCATTTGTAATGAGCAAAAGCTTTGTTAGCCTCTGCCATTCTGTGTACTTCGTCACGTTTTTTAACGCTAGAGCCTTGGCTGTTGTAGCAATCCTGAAGCTCTTGAGCAAGACCATCAATCATCGATCTGCCAGCTTTTGCTTTTGCATAACCAATGACCCATTTCATTGCCAAAGACAATTTTCTTCCTGGGTTGATTTCAATAGGAACTTGGTAAGTTGCTCCACCAATTCTTCTTGATTTAACTTCAACGTGAGGGGTTGCGTTTTCTATTGCTTTTAAGAAAGCATCTAATTCATTACCTTGCGCATTCACTCTGTTGCTAAATTTATCAATAGCTCCGTATACGATCTTCATTGCTAAAGATTTTTTCCCGTCGATCATTACTTTACGGATAAATTTTGTTACTTCCGTATTGCCATACTTGTGATCGGGTTCTACGGGTCTTTTTTCAGCTTTTCTTCTTCTTGACATAGTTATTCCTTACGCCTACCAAATGGGTAGAACTTATTTTCCTTTTTTAGCTCCGTATTTTGAACGACCTTGCTTTCTGTCTTTTACAGCAGCGCAATCAAGTGTTCCTCTAATAATGTGGTATCTAACCCCAGGAAGGTCAGCCACTTTGCCGCCCCTTATAAGAACCATTGAGTGCTCTTGCAGGTTATGTCCCTCGCCGGGAATGTAAGCAGATACTTCAATTCCGTTTGAAAGTTTCACTCTTGCTACTTTTCTTAGCGCTGAGTTAGGCTTTTTCGGAGTCATTGTTTTTACCTGAACGCACACGCCCCTTCTTTGAGGACATCTTTTCAATGCTTGAGATTTAGATTTTACCTTAGACTTTGTTCTAGGGTTTCGGATCAGTTGATTTAACGTAGGCATAAAGGCCTATCTCCTTATTTATATTCAAAAATTTACAAAGCAATATACCAAATGGCTGCTATTATTGCAAATTAAATAGTAAAAAAAAGGAGTTTTTCTTACATCGCCCAGAGAAATGAGTAGAATCTTGTCGTCATTAAAAAATATATTTGATAGTGTCCGGCTTTATAGGGGGAAAGGAATGAGGAAGTTTTTTTATGTTTTGGTCGCTGGGTCATCACTTTTTGCTAAACATCATGATTTTAATGATGTAAAAACGATCAATGCTAAATTGTTTTCTTATCATGTGATATTTGATGGGTATAATGAGATGCTGGCAGAGCGGTCGGTAAATAAAATTTTACTCTCTTTTGATCCAGTAGATCTTTATTTTTTGGAGTCAGAGAAAAGCACTTTTCAGAGTTCATCAAAAGTCATGGTTGAAGAGTATAATAATGGGACTTTTACAACCTATTTAAAGATGCAGGAAACTTTTGGAGCATCTGTAAAAAGGTGTAGACGAATTAGATCAGAGGTTCGGTCAGATTTCATTTATGATAAAATTGATTTCAATGGGCAATTGATGAGAACCTCAAACGGAGCCCCCCAATCAGAGTTAGAGCAAAAGAAGAACATAAAAGCGTACATGGCAAGTCACTTGCGCGCCTATGCTGCAAGTCGTGGATTGCAAACATTGGATCAAAAGGACAAAATACGTGTTTTGGATTATTATGAAAGGAGGATGCAAGCTCATGAGGAGCGATTTCTTTCTAAGGAAACTTACCCATTGGTTGTTTCTAAAATGATAGCATCAAGCTTGGATGCGCATTCAATGGTTTATGGCGAAGAAGAAATTTCAAATATTAACTCCCATTTAAAAAGTAAATTCGAAGGGATTGGTGTGTACATTGGGGATGGAATAGATGGACCTGTGATCACAGGTTGTGTAAAGGGTGGACCTGCTGAAAGATCTACTGTGATTCAACCAGGGGATAGAATTACTTATGTCAATGGGGTAAATGCAAGGGAGGTCTCTTTTGCTAAGGTGATGAACTTGCTGTCGGTAAAAGATGGGGCCCAGATTGTTTTGCATGTAGAGTCTGTAGACGGAAAGCAAAAAATGGTCAAGCTTACAGGTGAAAAGATCACGATGAAAAAGGATAAGATTGTCATTGAAACAGAAAGTTTTCTTGATGGGCACATTGCAAAACTTTCGGTTGATACGTTTTACAATGATTTTGAAGGCAATGATATGTCAGGGGATTTGAAGAATGTGATCTTGGAGCTAAAAAGACAAAAGCCTCTGTATGGGGTGATTATTGATATGAGGAAAAACTTAGGGGGCTTTTTTAAAGAGGCTGTCAAATCAATTGCCCTATTTTCTCCTCAAAAAACGGTTGTTGTTGCAAAATTTCGTGATGATCAGGTGAGGTATTCAACAGAATTCAATCTTCAAGTAGCCTACTGTGGTCCTATTGTCATTTTGACTTCCAAATATTCGGCCTCTGCAGCTGAAATTCTAGCCCAATCTCTTCAGGATGTAGGAATTGCAATCATTGCCGGGGATGAGTCCTCTTTTGGTAAAGGGAGCATCCAGTTTCAAACTATTACCGATCCAAATAGTGAGCATAAATATAAAGTGACTGTGGGTAAATACTACACGATCTCTGGAGCTTCAACTCAATTAAAGGGGGTTTGTGCCGATATTTTAGTCCCTTCTATCTATTCAAAAAGAAAAATTGGAGAAAAATACTTAACCTATGCCCTCCCCTCTGGGGATTTGAATAAGGGATTAAGTCATCATCCAGAAGTACGGGACATTTTTGAATATCAGTCTAGCCGTAAAAAAACTGCCTACGAGATTATGAAGCCGCACTTGAAAAAAAATAGTGAGCTTAGAGTCAAAAATAATAAGAATTACCAAGCTTTTTTAAAGAGCTTGGATGAGAAAAATCTTAATGAAAGTTTGAGCGATCAGGAAAAAAGGAAGGGTAAATATGGGACAAATGATCTTCAGATGACTGAGGCAACCTGTATCATCAAAGACATGCATTCCATTCTCAAAAGCTATGAGTGAATCAAGAGATAGAAAATTTGTTGGCATAAATTACAACTGTTTGCTATAGTTTACAGTATCTTCTTTTTTTAGAAGAATGGAGAGGTCTAATTTTGACTTCTTCATCGGCTAGATAGCTCAGTTGGTAGAGCAGAGGACTGAAAATCCTTGTGTCGCCGGTTCAATTCCGGCTCTGGCCAATTTTTCAAATCGGAAATTTAAAATAAAAAAATACATAATTCCGATTCAAAAAGATATTGTTTGTATCCTTAATTTTACCAAGCTATATTTATTTTACTTTTTATGATCAAGATAATCGTTTTTTTGTTTTATTTTTTTATTTTAGGATCTGAGCCCATTTCAAAAGAGCTGTTAGATCAATTGTTTCCAGAAGAAATTGTAGAGGGGGGTAAATTTTTTATGACTACCACATCTACCCAGCTAGGAAATGCATGTTTTATGGCCGCTGCTGGAGTTGGTTATGCAATAGAAAATGGTTATGCATTTGTTTTAGATCCAGCTGTAAAAAAAAGATACCCTACGGTATTTCATCGATTTCCTAGCTACGAAATAGTTAATAAACCGAAAAAAGAATTATTTCATCAAGAAAGATTTAATTTTTCATACGAAGCAATAGATGAATCGACAAATATTTTAGGTTGGTGTAATTCAGATTTTTGGTTTTCTAAGTATAAAAATATAGCTATAGAGCTTTTTGGACCGACAAAGGAAATGGTAGAAAATTTGCAAGAAAAGTACCGGGAATATTTTCGGGAGGATAAGAACTATGTAGGGGTCCATTTAAGAACTTTTGTAACCCCGTTTGAAGACAAAAATTATGTTCCACTAGAATATTTTCAATTATGGGATCTTTCACCTGATTATTATCGCAAAGCGATGAAGCTATTTCCTAAAGATACTGTTTTTGTCATTTTTTCAGATAATACGCAAGTAGCAAAGAAATTATTGTCAAAATTTAAGCATAAGTTCATTTTTAATGAAAGTTCTGATTTATATGAAGATTTTTATCTAATGTCCATGATGAAATCTATGATTATTCCCAACTCCTCATTTTCAGCTTTTGCCTGCTGTTTGAATAAAAGATCTGATCAAGTGGTTGTAAAACCTCCAAACGGGAGTGGTGTTAGCATCATAAATAACAATTGGAAGGTTGTAAATTATACACAAAATTTTTCAAGAATAAGTAAATGGTATGAAATATGTAGAAAGGAATTTCAAAAGGCAGATTACTGAATGTGACTCTGTATGGATAGTTTTTTATACTCAATTTCGTTATTAAAATTGCTCATTTGACTTTATGTTGACTTTATTATAGACTTTTTATTTATTTAATTACTTTAAGGATGTATAGCATGAAAAATTTTTTATTATTGACTCTTTCTTTAGGTTCATTATTTTGCAATTCTTTGTCTGTGCAAACTTTTAATGACGGTTTGACAGAAGAGGAAATTGTAGCTAGAGATTTTGATAGAAACTTTGATAAAGAGCATGATGGTATTTCCTTAATAAATAGAGTCCACGAGCTGCTTAGAAAAGCTAAATTTTTAGAGAATAGATGCGAGTTTGGCGAAATGGATAGTTGTTATCAGGAAGCGGCGGGTCTTTTAGGAGAACTTTCAAAAGAAGAGACTGCTTACGGGCACCTTAGTGCTGACTTAATCCAAGGTCTTTGCCTGAATAGATGCCGGATAAAGGATCAATCACTTATCAAGGGGTGTTTCAAAAAAACTTATGAAATATATCTTACCCATGAATTTAAGGTCAAAGATGAGTTTGACTATTGGATAATCGTGCAAGGGTTACATCAAGCACAGTTTGCAGCCTATTTAGCTGAGGACTATGAAGCGTTTGCTCAGTTGATATATAAACAGATGGATTTAGCCGACCCATTTATGTTTACCTACTACATCTATGAGATGGAAGAGTTTCAGTTGCTGGCACATCAAAAATTTAAAAAGGATCACTGGATTTTTGGAAAAATGCAATCCCAAATGGAACAGAAAATATTAAAGGATATTGAAATCGATGTTCGATTTGAAAACATAAGGTACTGCGGTCTATTAATTGACTTCTATAAATCTCACTACACCTTATCTGTAAAAGATATTGTCGATAGACTAGAGAATTCTTTGGCTAAAAAAGAACAGTAGCCGATCGATTTTGCATTCGATATTACCCATAAAGAACTAAAGTAATTAAAAAATATTTCTTTAATTTTCATAGATAAATAAATATCAATGCAATTATATGTAAAGATGTGGCAAAGATTTATGGTTTAGTTTATTTATTTGGGTGTTTCCCTTTAATTTTGGGTGAATCTGTGAACCGTTTATATATAAGTGGTTTTGATAGCACCTATTTACCAAAAGATACACCCACCCCTCCAAAGCCATTGATGTGGATAGCTCAGTTAAAAACAGATCGTGCAGTTAATGCAGGATTCGAGCACCTGATTTTTGATTACAAGAACTATTTCGAGCTATATCTTGGATGTAGTGGGGCATATTTAGAAACATTTGGTGTAAAATCGGACCAAATGTTTGCAGTGAGCAGCTACGTACTAGCAAGAGTTTACATAGTTAAAAGGAAAGGTGCAGCGCTATTTTTTCTTTATAGCCCAGCAGGGCCGTCGATGCTGTCAAAAAGCACCTTTTCTACTACCGGATGGTCTAATCACTTTGTCTTCCAAAATCAGTTTGGAATCGGTGTATCGCACAATCGATTTCCAGGTGTGGAATTTTTTATCAAACAGTACCATTATTCAAATGGGGGGATCTTTCCAATCAACGGAGGAGCAGACATTAGACTATCAGTAGGGATGAGTGTGAAAATATAATGCTGCTTATTTAATCGTACCGTTTGCCATCGATTTGCGCAAGAGCCTTAATCTTTAAAGAGAGTTCCTCGATATTAATGTGCTCTTTTGCAGAAATAGTGACAATTTCTGCATGATCGTCTTTAAAAGCACGCTTAAATGCTTTGATATACTCTTTTGACCCCTCCAGTTCGCACTTATTAAGAACAATTATAGACGGACGCTCAAGAAGCTTAGGGTTATATTCAAACAGCTCATTTTTTAAAATGGTATAATCTTCGATTGGGTCAGAAATCTCTCCAAGGGGGGCAACATCGACAATAAAAACAAGAGCCTTACTTCTTTCAATATGTTTCAAAAAGGCAAGACCAAGACCTCTATCTTTATGAGCATCTTTGATAATTCCTGGAATATCTGCAATATAAACACGAGAATAATCATCATATTCTAAAAAAGAAAGATTTGGTTTCAAAGTTGTAAATGGGTAGTTTCCAATTTTAACATCTGTTGCTGTAAGAGCTTTCATTAAGGTTGATTTACCTGCATTGGGAAGGCCTACAAATCCAACGTCTGCAATCATTTTTAGTTCTAACGAAATATTAATTTCAACTCCAAAGTACCCTGGAGTGCATTGCCTTGGAGTTCGATTTGTGGAGCTTTTAAACGTTGTATTACCAAGGCCGCCAGTTCCCCCCTCTACTAGATCAAGAGTTGTTCCGGGGGTGGTAAGATCAGCTAAAACCTCGTTTGTTTGCGCATTGAGAACAATGGTTCCAGGAGGTACAGGAATAAAATGATTTTTACCACTTTTTCCTGTTCTGTTATTAGCCGATCCATCGGAGCCTTTTTCAGCTACAATTAGATTCTTTCCACGAAGATGATCAAGACAGTGAAGGTTTTCTGAAACAATTATCTTTACAGATCCACCTTTTCCGCCATTGCCTCCGCAAGGACCGCCCTTTGGGATATACTTTGCTCTTTTCCAAGCAATCACCCCGTTGCCACCCTTACCTGATAAGCATTTAAGCTTTATGAAATCTGTAAACATACCCGCCTCTACCTTTTCTTCCTTACAAAAAATAACATCTTCTCTTTACGGGAAGATGTTATTAAATAATTAAAATCTGCTAAAAAAAATTACGCTACAGCTTCTACTGAAACGAAAACTTTTCTCCCTTTCTTAAATGTTACTTTACCATCAATTAAAGCAAAGATTGTAAAATCTCTGCCTAAGCCAACCCCTAGTCCAGGGTGAAATTTTGTTCCATGTTGACGAATGATGATATTTCCAGCTCTTACTTCCTGACCACCAGATTTTTTTACTCCTAGCCTCTGAGCGTTAGAATCTCTTCCGTTTCTCGATGCTCCTTGTCCTTTCTTTTGTGCCATTATGCAGCTCCCTTAATTTCTAATACTCTTACTCGAGATTTCTTTTGTCTATGACCTTTTTTTACGCGATGGTTATGTCTTCTCGTGTATTTATATATAATTAATTTTTCATCTTTTATTTCTGAGATCAATTCAGCTTCAACTACAGCATTTTTTACTGTTGGCTCGCCAATTTGAATCGATTTGCCATCGTCTAGAAGAAGAACAAAATCAAAAATCACTTTGTCGCCTTCTTTATGATCTAGAAGTTCAACATCTAAAATATCACCAGCTTTTACAGAATACTGCTTGCCGCCAGTTTTAATAATTGCTTTCATTTGTTTATCCTTGGTTATTTTTCAGGAAATGATACCAGAAGCTGTTTTAGTGGTAAAGATAAAAAATAAAAGCATGTGGTAATGAGGGCAATTGTTGCTCCAATTGGCCAATTAAAGAGGTAGGAGAGGTATGTTCCTATGATAGACATGACGCACGATAGCCCTATTGCAAGGTAAATCATTTTTGAAAGTGACCTGGTGAAAATATTTGCAATAGCAGCTGGCAAACAGAGCATTGAGATCACTAAAATCGCCCCAATTACCTGAATTAAAATCACAATTGTGAGGCATATCAAAGATAATAAGAAAAAATATAGTAAAACTACGGGTTGTTTTTGTATGTATGCATTCACCTCGTCAAAACAAATAGCTAAAAACCGTTTGTGTAAGAAAATACTTGAAATAATAATAATTGTATTCAAAACCAATAATAGGTAGAGCTCTCTGTGGCTTGCCCATAAAAGATTTCCAAATAGAAAGTTCATCAGTTCTGCATTGGATCCAGGGGTGACAGAAATTAAAATCACACCAACTGCCATCCCAATGGACCAAATAGCTGCAATCACTGAGTCTACTCGCTGCTTATATTTTAAATGCATCCAGCCGATGATAAAGCCAAAGAAAAATGCTGAGAAAATCGCTCCAAGGAGGGGAGAGAAGATAGGGTTTAAAGTATAATATTGAAGGTATAATGCAATTCCTATGCCTCCAAGAACAGCATGGGCGATACTTCCTGAGATAAATACCACACGTTTTGCTACCGTATAACTTCCGATGATACCACTTCCAAGGGATGCAAGGAGGCCTGCAATTAATGCCATTTGCAAAAATGGATTTGTTGAAAGAGCGTAGAAAAAAGAATCATTCATGGTTGCACCCCTCCTCTTCGGTGTGAAAGAGCCCAAGCTCCATATGTTTGCAAAGAGCATCATCTTTTAGGGTGCAGACAGTTTTTTCTACTAAATAAACTGTTGTTGCCTTTTTTAAAAGATGGGTAATCACGTGAGTGATTAAAATGATCGTCTTTTTCCCCTGCAGTTGATCTATTAATGAGATGATGGTTTTTGCAGATTTGTGGTCTAGTCCTGAAAGGGGTTCATCAAAAATTAAGATGTCGGGGTCAGAAACAAGAGCCCTTGCGATAATTGCTCTTTGGAGTTGACCGCCGGATAACTCTCCGATGGCACGGGTTTTTAAATGATCTAGCTCAAATTTTTCGAGCATTTTTTCGGTTTTAAGAGAAGACTCTTTTTTCCAAATTCCATACCAAGGTAATTCTGATAGGAGCCCTTGTTGAACAAATTCAAACAATGACAATGGAAAAATAGGATCAAATTCTAATCTTTGAGGAATGTATCCAAAACGATTTTTAGCAACACCCGGAGGGAGGCCATGAATCTTCAAAAAACCTTTTCTAGGTTTTGCAATGCCCATAATGCACTTGATTAAAGTTGTCTTTCCCCCTCCATTAGGACCTAAAAAAACAGTAAAACTATTCTTACATAACGAAAGTGAAACATTATTTAAAACATCAGCTTGGTCATATCGAAAGTGTAGGTTTTTAATTTCTACTGCAGGAGTGGTCATAGTTTTTTTCCCCGTGATTCCAAATGAGTATAGGAGAAAAGGGCGCTTTATTCAAGTAGATAAATCCCATCAGCATTCAACTGAGCGGCTGTTGCTTGTTTGGCAGAGGTTCCCTCTGGGAAGTCATAGGGGCCAGGATCTTTGTAGTTGTCGGTTTTATCTCTTATTCGAAGGATGGCCGTCATTCCACCAAGAGTGGTAAAGTTGCCCCACCTTCCTGTCAGCCCATCCAATGGAATAGAGTTTTCAGGGTAGGCAAGGCCGCTTTCGGTCATATTGGACAATTCAGCAACCCCTAAAAACCGGAATTCAGGGATGAACTTTCGGATTCTATTTTCCAGATCATTTGATTGGATTCTTACATTATTTGGAAGTTTTTGCCCCATTTGATTCAAGCAATGGGGGGTCATTTGATTTTGAAATAACCAGTCGCCAGGATTATTTGCAGTAAAGGAGATGAGTTTTGTAGATCGGGTAGGAACAAGGAGCGTTGTTTTAGCAGGAAGCAAGGAAGGATCTTTTACCCAGCCACCCGCTGTGCCAATAACCTTAAAAGAGTGTCCATGAAGGCTCATTGAATGGTGATCAATTGCACTTACGTTCCCAAGTCTTATCCAGACTTTATCACCAATTTCAGCTACCAAAGGTTCTGTTGCGGGCATTACCTTTCCATTGATTGTAAAGATGTTAAACTCTTGTCTCATTGTATTTGGGGAAAAGGTTCCTACATCAATTTTCCATTCATGGAGTAAAAGGGCAAAATCTCTGTCGGGCCTGCTTTTTTCATCAAGCTCCCTTTTATGAACAACGATCATCCCCGAAAGCCCCATTCCGTTTGCAATCATTCCGTTATAATGAGGGTAGTACATAAATGTACCGCTATCTGGAAAGGTAAATTCATAAACAAAGGTTTCACCGGTGGGGATGGGGGGCTGAGTCAATCCTGCTACACCATCCATGCCGCATGGAACTTGAACCCCATGAAAGTGTATGGAAGTCATGGTGGGGAGCTTGTTTGTCACATAAATGCGTACTTTATCACCCTGACACACTTCGATTACTGGCCCAGGTGTTCTTCCGTTAAAGCCCCATGCGTTGATGGTTAGTCCAGGGGCAACTTCCCAACTGATTTCTTCGGCAATCAGATGAAATACTTTGTAATTATCAACCACTTTATAAGGTGCAGTTGCTCCATTTGGAACAACAACAGGGGTGTAGTCTACATTTGGTAGGGAGGGGGTTGTTATTGTTTCAAAAGGGCTGCTGGATGCAAAAAATGATTTGATGGAAGGGTTGGAGGTGAGGATAAAAAGTAAAAGCACTAAAGAAAAAAAGGCTTTCTTTTTCATCTAAAACTCTCTGGCAATACAAAGCCCCTACCAAGAGCCTGAACAAATACTTTGTTGTTATAGAATTGAGATTTTTTTTCAAGTAGAACAATCTCCCGCTCAAACACTGCTTTTTTGGCTTTTAGAAGATCAAAAACGCCAAGATTCATTGCATTATACTGCAGGAGTGATTCATCGAAGATTTTTTTTGCAATGGGAAGTAATTCGTCAATTACATGCACATGTTCATCAAGAGCGTTATGGAAATTCTCCGTTGCTCTTCTAACAATGGATCGTAAAGTTACAGCCTGTGCAGTAAATTGCTTCCACATGTAGGTAAGTTCAGCTTTAGCCTTAATAGAATGAACTTTTCCAAGATCAAACATAGGGATATTAATACTAATTTGCGGACCTATAAACCAAACATTTTGTTGGTAATTACTGCTGTAACCAAAGGAGATATCTGGAAAGATAATATTTGTCGTTTGAATAGAAAGTTCTGTTGCTCGTTGCTTAATTCTTTCTAATTGATTTTTAAGGTCTAAATTATTCTGGATAGAATCCCTTTCAATATTGATGGTTGCCGAGCGAGGGTCAGAAAATTCTTCTAATTCTTTAGAGTAAGACCAATTGACATTGCTGCCCCAAACTCCTAGTAGGTCATTTAGATCTTCTTTGGTATTAATTACGGTATTTAACGCTGTTGTTACTGCAAGGTTTGCCCTTTCGTACGACATTTTTTTGTGAGCAAGGTCCAGTTCGGTGGTGTTGCCTGCAAGGCGCAAATGAACGGCTGCCTCATAGGCAAGCCCTTCTAAACTTGCAATTTGTTCTCGTAGCTCTAAAATAGATCTATCTATCTGGAGGGTATGAAAAGCAATTTTGGTCCTTGCAACTACATCAAGGATTTTTCCTAAAATTTCATTTTTCAAGATCACGATTTCTTGTGCAGCGACTTGTTTTTTCAAGGGGATTAAGAAAATTTCTAAAAAGTTTTGTATAAGACTTAAATTCATTTGATCGCCAGCAGTTGAGGCTGTTGCAAATTGATAGTTAAAAGCAAAAAACGGATTTTGTAGCATTCCAGCCTGACGATATTGTGCTGATGCAATTCCGATTCTTTCGTACTCAGCCTGTAAAGAGGGGTTGTTTAACAGGGCAATTTGCACAGCCCTATCGATAGTTAGCTCACTTTTAAGAAGTTCCTCAAGGGATGCTTCATGTACGATATTGTCGTCATTGTTCCAATAGATTTCTCTACCAGTTGAGGCGGTGATTTCCTCTTTTATCTGAGTAAAAATAGCTTGCGGCTCTGAATCGGAGCGACCCTTACAGCTGGTTGTCAATAAAAGTACACCGAAGAAAAGACAACAAATCTTCATAAGCACCTTTTGAACGTTTTCAAGAGGTTTACAAGTAAAAGTGGTATTTTATAGCAACCCATACAATGGGTCTATAACCAATAATTCGTTTATAATCCAACGTTATTTAAAAGTAACAGAGCAACTTTAAAGTGACTGTGCTCTATCCCCATATTCTTCAGTAATGTCTGCAAGCTGGTTGATTGTAGCAATATAGTTCTCCTCGTAGGGATTGACCATAAAAAGGGGAAGATTAAATTGAGCAGCGATTGTTTCTGCAGCTCTATTGACGTGCTGAGGTTGCATTAACACGCCGATGAGAGTCTCTTTGTGGGTTTTTGCCTCTTCCATTACATGCTGAATATCTTTAGATCGCATCTCTTTACCATCATCTGGCTCGATGCCAATTTGAACAAGTGAATAACGATGGCAAAAATATCCATAGGCCTTATGGGTAGTGAGATAAGTTCCTCCTTTAAAGGGGGCTAATTTTTCCATCAACTTCTTATTGAGTGCGTATAGGATGCTTTTTAACTGAAGAGTTCGATCCTGAAAATAGTGTGCTTGCTGGGGCAATATTTTTCCAAGGGCTGCATTGATAGATTTTGCTTGATGCGCAACAGTGATTGGATCTAGCCAATAATGAGTGTCTACATCATGATTTTCGTGGCAATGGCCGTTATGATGGCATGCTGACTTTAATGTTTTTGTAACAGCCGGCAAGTTCAGGATATGTAGATCTGGGGTTGTTTCTTTCAGGCGCTTTTCAAGAAGATGTTCAAACCCTTCTCCCACCTGGATCCATAAAGAAGTGTGGAGTAAAGGGCCCATATCACGAGGAGAGGGTTCAAAATTGTGAGGATCTACATCTGGTGGGATGATGGATTGCACAAATACTTTATCCCCTGCAATTTGCTTTACAATTTCAATGTATGGGGCAGCACTTACAATCACAAGGGGCTTTGAAGGGGGTAGTGTCTTTGGAGAAAATAAACTGCATGCTGAGCATAGAGCTATAAGAGTTAACAATGCTTTTTTCATCTACGATCACATTAATTTGATTTTTGAAAGATAATAACACAGCAGGCAAATAATGAAAAAGAAAAATCTTTTTGCCCCGTTAAATGATTTTTTATAATTCTTCTCTTTAATTTTAATAAAATTTGTGGATTAAATGATTTACCTTAATTAATTAAAACAATTAAAATGGTTAAAAATAAAAGAGGTTATTTATGTCTTGGTTGTGTGATGAATTAAAATTTGAAAAAGATTGGTATTTAAACTTGATAAAAAATGGAAATGAGAAGATCATTATTGCAGAGTTTATTAAAAGAAATTTGATGCAAAGTAGAATAGGCAATTTTTTGGAAGTAGGTATGGGTACTAACCCTATTTTTGCAGCGTTATTATCTTCAGAAGTAAAAGATTACCTTATTGTTGAAAAGGAAGAGGTAGGGGATTGTAAGCTTCCAGAAAATGTACGATTGCTAACCGATGATTTTGAAAAAATTCAACTAAAGAATATGTTCGATCTCATCCTTTTATCGCATGTTATTTATTATTTCCAAGATTTAAAGGCCTCTATAAGAAAAGTTCTTTCCCATTTAACAAAAACAGGCAAAGCAGTGTTTGTAGTCAATGGACCTGAAAACGATTATGGTCGATTAAAAGGGGCTTTTTCTAGTATTACTAATACTTCATGGACTTTTACCTATCATAGGTTAAAAGAGCAGTTGAAAAATTGCACGTATGAAGAATATTCTATTGAATCTTGTATTAATTTCAAAACACCAGAAGAGCTTTATGAAAGCGTGAGATTATTTTTTGATGTCTACCCTGTAGAGTTCAACGAACATAAAGGGGAAATTATCAAGTGGATGGAAGAAAATATACAAAATAATATTTTTAAAATGGATCAGAAAATTATAGTGGTAGGGGCAAATTATGACTTCTAAGAACAGATGGAAGAAATTGTCTAAAGATTTTTTAGAGGCTCATCAAGCAAAGGGGTTAAATTTATCTTTTGAAATTGAAGGGGTTAAATTCAAGGCGTTGCCGGGAGTGTTTTCTCCGGAAATTTCTTCTGATACACGCTGGTTTTCTGCTCAATTAATGCCTTTAATTCAGGGTAAGTCTTTTTTAGAAATTGGTTCTGGAACAGGAGCAATAGCATGTCTTGCAAAATTAAATGGAGCAACATCTGTTTCTGCAACAGATATTAGTAAAGTTGCGGTGGAAAATATAGCAATCAATGCGCAGTTACATCATTTAGAAATGCAAATTTATCAGGGGAGTGTCTTTGATCCAATTCCCAAAGAAGAAAAATTTGATGTAATTTTTTGGAATCACCCATTTAATTATACTGAAAATACTAGTGATTTAGTAGATGAACTTTCTTTTTCCGTTTTTGATCTTGGGTACGAATGTTTAACGCAATACTTGAAACACTCCATTTTAAGGATAACTCCAAATGGTCAGGTGTTGCTTGGAACAGGCAATATTGCAAGAATCAATAAAATCAAAGAAATAGCCTTTGAGTTTGATTTACAAATGGATCTTATAGTCAAAAAAGAGGTGGATATAAGCTCTAAAAGCACTACGCAAATGGATTTGCGAATCTATTCTATTTCGAAAAAATAAGACTATGATTTTTAAGAACCTATTAAGACCCTGGCACTGTGCTGGGTTAATTCATAGGCGGCCTGTTCATGATTAAAGCAAGAATCGATAAAATGTTCGATATGATCTTCAATATCTAACTTTTTTCCCTTAGAAAGAGCGTTATATTCTTCAGGTAAGTAACAATCATCAATAGCAAATATATGAACCAAGTCACTGAATTTTTGTCTATCGGGTTCTCTGTAAGTGCTCGTTTCAAACTCTACCGAATAATCAATTTTATTCTTTTTTAAAGTGGTGCACAAAACGCCTGAATGGGAGTAGTTTGGATTAATTACACTACATAAGGTATGAAAGCGCCCTTCAGGAGCGGTTAATAAAATAAGACCAGAGCCATCAATGTCTAGTAACTGTTGCATTTTTAACAACAGAGGACCCCACTGAATTTGTGGTACGTGATAGAGCATGTGCGAACATAATATATTACTATATTTTCTATCAAATTCTACATCTTGAAAATTTCCAATAACATATTGAAATGTAGAATTTTTTGCAAGTTTTTGGTAGCTAGGTATATAATCCTTATTTGGATCTAAAGCCGTTACAGATCCAAAAATCTTTGTAAGAGCACCTGCAACAAAGCCAGGGCCTGCTCCAATATCTAATAGAGAGCTGTCTTGTCCGGCTTTTGGTCTAAAGACATTTGCTGCATATTCAATTAAATTGGCCACGTGATCTGTGCACTCGGCAAATGTTTCTTCAACTTGGGCATAGGTGGCGCATGTAACGTTGCTTTGTAATTGATGTGTTTTTTCCATACTAGTAGTTTAACATAATAAGTGAAATTAATGAAGAAGAAAAAAAACAACTTAAGCTTCTAATCGTTAATGACATCCGGGAATCGAAATTGGTCTTTTTGCGTATTAGGTCGTTTTTTGTCATGACGGTAGGTAGAAATAATTACAATTATGCCCCCTAAGGTCATAATAATTGATCCTATAAGAGATTCCCAATTAAGAATTTTTGAATTAATTTCCCAATTAAAAGTCTCTACAAATACAGGTAAAAAAAAGGCAATAGATCCAATTACATGATTTTCCGAAAAATAGAAGGATTCTAAAAAACAAAATAGAGCAAGTCCCCAAATGAGTCCGGAGACTGCCATTACGTACATTGAAGAATAAGTTGGAAGTTCAAATGTTTCGCTAAGGCCAAAGATGAAAGTGCAAAAGGCCGATCCCATAAAGGAGATCAGTGCACTATAGAAGCAAATGCGTAAGGGGGGGTCTCTGCGTATCATATATCTTGTAAGAAAAATAACAGTTGCTAGGCAGATGCCTGATAAAGTCCCAAAGCTAGCACCTGTAATAGCTTGATCAGATCCAGAATCAAAGGTGTAAATAAAAAATATTCCAACAGTGCCAACAATTACACCCAGCCAAACCCCTTTAGGAAAGCGAAAGTGGAGAAAGTGAAGAAAGAGAATGAGCCAAAAGGAATCTGTACTATATAGGATCGAGTTATCTATTTTATCACTCCAAGCTTTAGACAGAGCATAAAAAATCATAATAAGAAAGCCAAAAATACCTCTTGTAGTAACAAGCAAAGGGCGATTGCATTTAAAATAATTTCCACCTTGCCCCAAACAAAAGATAAGAAATACAAGGGTCATAACAAAATTTAACACTGTTAGTTCGAAGAAGATATAGTACATAGAGTTAGAGGCGTGATTTTTAAAGACTTCTGTTTGAAAAAAAACCGTGTATAAAGCGTATAAAATATACCCAACAATGGTGAGAATAATGCCCAGATGTCGTTGACTTTTATGGATAATAGGATCTTCGTGAAAGGATTCTTTAATCTTTTGGATGTCGGTCTTAAAACCCATAAACAGCCTATATGTGTTGTTTTCTAGACAGTATGAAATTACAAAGATTAGTTCAATAGTTTTTAGGAAAAATCGAAGTAGGATAGGCGGTTCAGATTTTTATTGATTTTTACTCGACACATTGCTTAAATACAAACAAATAATTTATCAAATCTTAAGGAGATTTATGGATACTACTTCAAGTGTTAACATCAGATTTGCTTCAAAAGTGAAACTTTCATCAATCGAAGAGATTCGTTTAGATATTCTTGGTGTATCTAACCGGTACACTGTTCATCTCTCTATAGATGAACAAATAGAGGGTTTAACATACTTTAAATGGCGATCGGAAAATGTTCCACCTTTAGATCCTGAAAGAGTCGCTTATTCTAAGAAGTTATCTATGAGGGAAGAACAGGCAAGGGGTTTGATACTATCAGTTCTTAAAAAACCAGCAGGAGAGCAGGAGCTAAAAAGGAACCAAATACGTTTAGAAATCGCACCCGCGTCAAAAATTGGTCACAATAATACGATTGAGTTTAGTGAAAGCAACGGCGTTTTTTCAGCAAAACTTATAAATGAAGATGAAGTCCGAAGATCTATAGAAAGAATGCATAAACTGATTGACGAATACTTTCGACAACAAGAGTTGATTAAAGATACAGCAGAAAATGAAGCAAGAGCGCTGATTAACGAGCAATGAGGGTAGGAGGGATATTCAAGGATATAGCAGCGGTCGGGCACGTAATGGGTCTAGGCGTAGCTGTGCCATCTGACCAAGCGCCCGAGTTTACAACGGAGCAATTGCAAGAAATGCCCACCGCTGAATTAAAAAGACTTTTTGAAAGGTCTATGATCAAAGATAAAAGATTTGCCATTGCTCGGTTGAACGCAGCTCAAGTGGGGAACGAGGATGAAATGACTGCTATAATTCAAAATGAGAAAAGCAATAGTGAATTAATATTGAGGGTATCTAAGGTTATAGAAACCAGAGAAGGGTCTGTTAGAATGCCTACTTCACAAGAGTTCATGAATTTAGAAGCAGAGGAAGCGCGGCTCTTAAATGAACAAATGCAAAAAATTGGAGAAACGTGCTCTATTCAATAAAATTGAAGAGTAAAGCGTTATATGCTACACTTGAAAAATTATTCAGGAGGTAGCTGTGAAGTGTCCGTATTGTGGGTATGAGGAGACAAAAGTCACTGATTCTAGAAATCAGACAGATTCAAACTCTGTAAGGCGAAGACGGGAATGTTTACAATGTGAAAAGCGCTTTACAACATTTGAGTCAGTGGATTTAACCGTGCAGGTAAAAAAAAGGGACGGAAGCTTTCAAGAGTTTAAGCTAGAAAAACTGATCAATGGACTAGATAGCGCTTGCCGCCATACTCGGATCAGTCATGATCAGGTAGTTGCTATTGCATCAGATGTTGCAATGGAGATTATGGCAAGTGGAGTCAGAGAAATCGACACTTTAAAAATAGGTGAAATTGTGATGAACAGACTTTCCAATTTGGATGCAATTGCCTATGTTCGTTTTGCTTGTGTGTATCGACGTTTTAAGGATAAAAATGAGTTGATGAATGCCTTGGTGGATGTAATCAAGTGAAAAAAGCTTTGTATGTGGTTTTAGCCGCTGTTTTTTTTAGCTTTGATTTTTTGCTCAAGCATTTTGTAATCAATCATCAAGGGGAGCTTTCCTCTGGGGTCCTTTCTTATCATATGTCTTTGTTCTCTTTTATAAGTTTTGATCTTGTTTACGTAGAAAATACAGGAATTGCTTGGGGAATGTTTTCCTCATTTCAAGGGGTGATTTTGATTTTACGGGTTTTGGTAATTTTGGCACTTATTGTCGGGCTATGTAAGAGTAAAAGGATGCAAAAGGAACTGTTCTTATATCTTTTGATTATATTTGGGGCCTTTGCCAATGTGTTGGATACATTTATGTACGGGCATGTGGTGGATATGCTCCATTTCCTTTTTTGGGGTAGATCGTATGGAATTTTTAATCTGGCCGACGCGATGATCTTTTTAGGGGCGATAGGCATTCTATTTAATAGAGAGGGAGCCTGTGTTGTTAAATAGTAAATTTGAAAAAGCGCAGCTTGTTTCGTATCATTTATTATTATCACAAGCTGAGCTTGAAAGTCTTCTTCCCGATGGAAATTTTCTCTATTTAGGAAAAATGGTTGAAAGGCCGATCATTTCTAAGCAAGAAATGATTTCTGCTGCATTGGGAAAAAAAATGCATAAAGTGGGGTTTGCTTTTAGTTTAAATCATTTTTCAATGATGGAAATTGCAGGAAAGGGAGTGATTGCAAAATCTGTGTTGCCGGTGGTAGAAATTTCTCCTTTTTTTTTCTTGATTACAAGGGATGGAGCCCTCCTTGAGCAGGCAGGTATAGACTCTATCGAATTTGGACTCACCCTGGCCTATCCCATGCTTTTTTCTGTGGGAGGTAAAGTGGAAAAGACAAGGGAAAAATTTGATGAGGCAGCTGTATTTCATGGGATGAGAGGGTGGATTCGAAAAGAGACAAAGCTTGCAACATTTGAATATAACGGAAACATCTT
>CAMBZN010000010.1 GCA_945872565.1 Chlamydia trachomatis
ATGGAGATCAAGATCATCAGGCGGAAGCTGAGAAATAATAGTCTCTAACTTCTGTTCAAGAGTTGTACTTGTAACTGTTGGATCATCCAATAAACTGATAAATAATTGTTTGCCCTTTTGAAAACCATATTTAGAGAAATCACTTTCATTGTCATTGAATATATCATTAATGAAAGTCACAAGATCCTGCTTATCATATTGCTCTTGACCCTCTGAGCGAGCTAATACCCGCATTTTAAATGCACGAAGCATCTTCTTATCGTTCCACTTAAATTTCCCAACAGGATTTTCTGCTGCCATTGGCTCTTGTGATGGAACTTTCTCAAAATCCGATTCGGGTTCATCATCAAATTCAAGTTTTAAACCGTCGAATTGGGCATAATTAATGTCAGGAGAAGGCGGTGCTAGCTCCCTTGATTGTTGCTCAATAAAAGCTTTAGTTGGTGGTTCTTCATCATTAGAAACTTTACCATGAGAATCTGTTGATACATGAGAATCTGTTACGCGTTGCAAAGATGCTCTGACCGCTTCAGCAGCAGGTCCGCCTAATTTTTTGATTTCGCTACCCAAAGAGGCACTGGCTTTTTGTTTGGAATGAAGAGCTCTTTGTGCAAAAAAAAGAGCTACAAAAGCTTTGATCTTAACAGTTGTATTCCCGTGCTCTAATCTGCTGTTTAATCCCTTAATTTTCGCCTTAAGGGAAGAAATTTTTTGATCGACGCTATTTTTTTGTGCCTTTTTACTTTCTATCCTCGCACTGTTATCCTCTGGCTCGATGTTGAAATTATCACCTGGATTTATACTCATTGACATTTTCATACCCCCCTTACTTAACATAAAGTTAGATGGCGGCACTTAAATGTAAAGGAACATTTTAGCATCAAAAAGCAGCTGTTAAACCGATTTTTTACAGCAATCCCTTCGATTTCTTGTACTGATATATTCGCTGACTTTTAAACAAACTGTCCCAACAACTGACCCGCCCAAGTAGAATGTAAAAACACCCATTGCAATTTGCTCGCCAACAATTTTAAAAAAGCCATAGGCAAGAAGCGGCGGCATTGCCACAAGACCTGCGCAACCTACAACAATCGCTGGGACTTCAATTTTTTTCAAAAACAATACCGCTGCTTGCTGACAACCTCTACTAGTTTCTGTATTCATAATAGTTACCTCTTTATTTATGTTATTATTAGAACTATATCGAGAATTATATCATAGTATGAATATTAGTTAAATAACATAATTAAAACATAAACTCTTAATGATCAGCATGCTAAATATTTATATATTCTATAAAATATTATTCTTATAGACGGCTAATCTTCATTATCATCATCACTTAGCTTTAGGCTATCAAATGTTTCAGCCATAGTTTTATCTGTTTTATCCATTTCACTTTCGATGTTAGGAGGTAGTTTTGGGCTTTCTAATTTTTCCCCCTGAGATTTCACTTCTTTTATACGATCAAAAGCCGCTTTTACCGATTTGGATCGTATGGAGTTAGTTGGATTCTGTAATGCAGTGATCTGGCTTTGTAAAGATGATACAGTTTTTTGAGCGAAAAAGAGTCCAATTCTGGGCATTAGCAGTTGTATATGCTTGCTGATTATTGCTGTCAAACCGGTGGGAGGGCAATTACTATTAAAAACATTAATTTTTTGCTCATACATTTTAATTTTTTTGTTGACAGCTGCTTTTTTTGTCTCAAGCGTTTGAATTTGCTTTTGCATAGTCTCGATGTGATTAAAATTATAGCTTTCACCTGGATTGACACCTCTCATATAATTACCCCCCTTTTTTAATCTAAACTTTAGGTCTAACCTAGTAAATGTAAAGGATTATTTTTACAAAAAGAATCCTTTTTTTTAAACTATAGGATATGATACATCTACATGTTGAATTTACTAAAAAGGGCAAAATGGAAACACAAAATGAACGGGTGTTAATTCTCACATTATCAGGTGGCGGAGGCCACCTTCAAGCAGCACGGGCAAAGCGCCTCGAGCTTGAGCGGGGGGGATGTAGTTACATCATTGAAAAAGACACCATTATTGATTTTTTAGGTAAAAATATAGGCGGTTTAATATTAGGCGCTTGGAATTATTGCCAGCGCCATGGACGCATTTCTTCCACTTTTTTCTTTTCAATTTGCTCTCACATTATTGATTCTCTCATTACACCACTGTTTTTGATCAAAATACTCATCCTTCTTAAGAAAGATCGAATCAATCGAATCATTGACACTCAGCACATTGGAACAAAAGCTGTGATAAAAGTAATCCGCATATTAAAATATTTTACAGCTAAAACAATCATTTATGAAAAAATTTTGACCGATTTACCCACAAAACAGTGCCGTCATTATTTTAAGTCTTTTCAGAAATTAAGCACCAAAGACAAAACATATATCAAAGTAACTACAACAGCACCCCTCCTAGAAGAATATAACAACGAAAAAGAGTTTTGGAAGCAAACAACAGGACTTGATCTAACTAATATTACCTATGGCAAATTTCCCTTAAGACCCACCTTCAACTCCTATAAGAAAACAAGCGCACCATTGTGTGTCACTTTTAATACCTACACTCCCATTGATACGATAAATATCGAAAAGTGCCTTGCATTTGGCAACACTGCACTAACTGTAGAAAATAACACCCTTACATATACGGCAAACGGTGAAACTCTCTCATTGATTACCCTTGGGTCCTACCCAGAAAAGGCACTGCTTGTGGACTATATGCTTGCGTTTATACAACAAAAAGAAAAATTCTGTGCAGATCGAAAAGATCTACTATTTCTCCTAATAGGCTCTCAAAAGACCTCTGCTGAATACTATACCTCCATCATTCTTAAACTATCTGCACTCAAGCAGTATCCAAAAAACTTAACAATAGTACCAATTCCCTTCCAAGATGACACCGTTCTTGCCCCATTATACTTCCACATCAATTTTATCATCGCAAAATCTGGCGGGTTAACTACAATGGAGCTACTTCAAAGTGTAACTACCAACATATTCATTCATGACAGTAAACCCCTACAGATTAGAGGTATTACTATAGATCTAATGCCTCCATGGGAGCGAGGTAATGCCCGTTACTTGATGCAAAAGAAAAAAGCCCAGATGATTACACCTGAACTTTTTAATACAGTGACCTCTGAATTTTTCTTACACCCTTCTAATGCACCTGCACTAAGTGTAAAATAAATCCATTCCAATCTTCTTGCCTTGCAAAATAGCCTAACATCTGCTCATTACCCCCAGTGTGCACAGCAAATTTCGGGATGTCATTAAGCAAATTATTTAAGACCTCTTTTTGCAAACCTCTTACAATGCTTCTTGTAAGAGCATTCCACTTAAGGGATGATTCTGATATATTTTTCATACACCTAACAAGATGTGGTCTTTCAAAAACATACCCTAAAAATTGCGTAGAGCTAACAGATCGTAACCTCACTGCTAAATTTTTTAAATGTTTCTTTTTAAATGCGAGAGAAAAAGCATTTGTAGTTCCCATCGTTGTTACAAGCTCTTCAATAACAGCTGCTTCCTCTGCTGTTACAGTACAGATAAACCTTTCATTTCTCTCAAAAATTTCACCGCTTTCAACCTCATGCTCCTGTTGCCCACTTGCAAACGCCACAGGCCCCATTAAAAAACAGAGCACCATTACTGCTTTATTCATCCTATCTCCTTGTTAATAAATAATTCACAAACCCTTTCCAGTCTTTACTTTGGACAAATGGCCATAGATCATACACATCCAGATCTAACCCCTCAGCAAAAGCTTCCAGATCTTCCCTAATCCTAGTATATTCATTTGCATTATTACATTTATCCGAAAACCCAGAAATAAATGCATTCCATTGAAAATATCTCCCCCGAGTATCTTTTAAATAATTGAAAATGCGCGGTTTTTTACATATATAGGTGAGGAATTCAAGGGGATGGACCTGCTCAATCTCTTTTCCCATCGATCGTAATTGAAAAGCATTAAACATCAAACTCCCTGTGCTTTTCTCTCCCAAAGAATAGATGATTGTATCAATACAAACCGATTGTCTATGGGTGATGTTCAATTGGAGATGATCACAATATCCTTTCCCACAGATACAAATTACAAAAAAAAGAAACTTCAGCATCTATTTGGCGTCCTAACTTATTAAAATTTACTTTTTTATCATACAAATAAGTTATTTTTCAATGTAATCTATTGTCAAACTCTAATTTTTTTCTTATACTACCTGGATGAAATGTTTCAAATCAGCGAAAAAAATTGTCGAGACACTACAAAACAGAGGGTTTATCGCATATTTTGCTGGGGGGTGGGTGCGCGATCATTTACTGGGTAAACATGCTGATGATATCGATATTGCAACAACTGCAACTCCAGAGGAACTCATCAAGCTTTTTCCCAAAACCATCCCTGTAGGAATCTTGTTTTCCATTCTTATTGTGGTGCAAGATGATGAACAATATGAAGTTGCAACCTTTCGCGCAGAGCAGGACTATCTTGATGGAAGGCGTCCTTCTAAAATACAACATGTTTCTGCTGAAGAGGACGCCAAAAGACGAGATTTCACCATCAATGGGATGTTCTACGATCCAGTAACAGGTTTGATATATGACTATGTAGGGGGGAGGGAGGACCTAAAAAGGGGCATCATACGGGCAGTTGGAAACCCCCATATCCGTTTTAAAGAGGACCGCCTAAGAATGATCAGGGCTTGCCGCTATAGCGCCCGATACTCATTTCCTATCGAAGAAAATACTTTTGAGGCCATTTTATATCATGCTGGAGAACTATTTCCAGCTGTTGCCATTGAAAGAGTGTACGCCGAATTTAAAAAAATGCTAACGGACCCTCACCTTTTCAAAGCCTTTCTTCTTATGCATCAATGTAAACTTTTAGAGGTGATATTTCAGGGACGAAATATTCTTTCTTATGAAAAACTCTCAACTAAGTTTCTTAACCCCCCCCCATTTCCAGTAGGCACCTACCCTACCATCTACATGTACGAACTTTTTGAGCCTCTCTCTTTAGAAGCAAAATTGGAGATTTGCTATCTTTTTAAAGTCTCCAAAGAAGAGATAAAATTTACTCAAGAATTAGAAAAATGGAAGGATTCGATGGGGTATAGCAACTATCAATTAGTAAAACTATATGCTGAGCCTCTTGCTGATAAATTCTTAGTTATTGCATCCATCTATCAAAATGATCCACTTTTTGAAACGTTTCACAAACAAAAACAACACTTTCTTGCCGCCCACACCCTTCGAATGAAAAACAACTCTCCCCTAGTAACTTCTGCTGATTTAATTCAATTAGGGATCAAAAGTGGTCCTGCCCTAGGCATTGCTCTTAAAAGGGCCGAGGAGCTTTGCGCAAACTACAACTGCTCTCTTAAAGAGGAGGTAATCTTACTATTGAATTCTAAAGACAAGTAGAGTGATATCATCAAACTGCTCTGCTTTTCCGACAAACGCCTCCACATCTTTCATAATATGCTGAACAAACTCTGCCGATGAATTTCCCTTAAAACTTCCTATTGTTGCAATAAGGCGATCTTGTGTAAATAGTTCATCTTTACTATTTTGCGCTTCAGTGATCCCATCGGTATAAAGTACACAATATTCATTTACCATTAAAGAAATAACATTTACTTCCACTTTTTCTAATAAATCAATGCCTAATGCAATCCCTTTTGTGCTAAAACTTTCCACATCACCCCCTAATCTTTTTACAAAAACAGGCAAGTGCCCAGCATTGGTAAATGTAAATGACCCAGTCTGCCTATTTAAAAATCCAGTGACCAAAGTTACAAAATTGCACGATTCTTTTGTGTCACCACAAAAAATATTGTTTGTTTTAACAACTAAATCATTTAATCCGCTTTTATCTAGGGCAGCTGTTTTTAAAATACTTCTAAGATCAAAAGAGTATAGGCAACTAGAAATCCCTTTGCCCACACCGTCTGCGATAGTGATAAGTATATTACTATCATGAAGGTCTAAATAATCATAAAAGTCACCGGCAACCTCTTTTGCTGGCGAATAATAGGTGGCAATGTCTACCCCTTCGATCTTTGCCTCTTTTGCCGGCAGGAGTGCTTTTTGGATCTGGTGACCAATTTGAAGTTCTTTCTCAAAAGCTTCTTTCAACCCGCGCTCTTGTTTTACCGCCTCGACATAGGTTTGTAAGTTATCTCTCATCAAGTTAAAAGATTCTCCCAAATGATTAATCTCAAAACCATACCGATCTTTCTCGTAAGAAACTTTTAAATCTCCAAATCCAACCAATGTCATTACATTTTTTAACTGCTGCATGGGCTTTGCCATCCTTCGAGTAAAGAAAAAAGAGACAACACATCCTATGATCACCACTACAAAAAAGGAAAATCCTAGCCTGAATAGAAATGTCAAAAATGTATGCATGATTACATATTCAGGGACCGACACAACTAAAAACACCTCGCTTTTAGGAATAGAAGCCACTGAAATAAAATTTTTCTTCCCATCAAAAAGAAAAATCTTCCCCCCATCTACATACGAGATCGGGGAAATTTTTATCGCTCCCTCTTTCTTCTCCTCTAAAAAAAATTTTCCTTCAAACTCTTTTTTCGTTGTACCGATGATTTTGCCCCTTTTATTGATAATAGAGATGGATACATCACTTATTTTTTCAAATGCAACCATTTTCTGTAGAAATTTGTCTAAAGCGATATTTGTAAGGACCAGTGCATCGACCTTTCCTTCAAGATCAATATATTTAACAACATATATACTTGTACCAAATACCGGATCATTTGCCACAAAGACATTACTGCCACTTTTTTGCATTTGCTCTAACGTTTTATATTTTGAAAAATCAACGCCTATGTAGCTATCAAGTGTGCTGCTTTTACATATCAACCCGCCCTCTTTCGAAACTTTACAATAGCTAATGGCAGTGATATTTGCATTAAGGGCAAACTTTTTTAAAATTCTTGTTACCTCATCATGAAGAACATCTGTACTTGTCAATTTAAAACTAAAAATAAATTCTTCAATCAAGGTAGAGGTATTTGTGTAAAAATCGATCTTTTCATGAATCCAGCCAATTTCTTCTTTTAAAATAAGTTCTACCTCAGCAAATAGATTTCTTACATACTGCCGGTAGTCAATAAGGTACAAAACACCAGAATACATCACAAGCGGCACAGCTAAAAATAAGAAACTTATAGATAAAACTCTAAATCCTAATGACCCTGATAACCCACTGCTTGCGTTTTTAGCCATAATCTGCCATCCTTTATCCTATATGAAAGAGTTATCTTCGAAAAACAATCCCCTTTTTAAGCATTTAAGTAAGCTTATTGCCCTCCCATCCTATCGATACGAATGTAAAACGGCACTTATTTCTGGAACTATTTTAATACAAGAACTCTCCCTTATACTGCCTATCAAAACTCTCCTCTTTGAGCAAGAAATTTTTTTAAAGGCAGAAAAAAGTTTTTTCTGTTCGGCGGCACTTTTAAAAGCCCTCACAAAACTCCCTTCTGTTCAAGGACCTGTAGCAGAGGTACCCCTTCCCCCTTTTGTTAATATTTCTTCAAAAGAGCGCATCGCAATTCTAGATGAGATCACTGATCCAGGAAATATGGGCACTTTAATTCGAAGTGCCAAAGCTTTTGGTATCGATGGCGTTCATATTACTAAAGGTTCTTGTGACCCTTTTAATGATAAAGTAATCAGAAGCTCTAAGGGGGCTGTTTTTTCTCTCCCTATTTCTTATGAGCCGTACACAGAGTTAGATTTCTCCTCTCATAGGATGCTTCTTGCCGATATGAAGGGAACAAGTTGCCGTAAAATAGAGCCCTTTGGTCCTATTTGTGTAGTGCTTAGTAATGAAACTTCTGGTCTAAATCCTAAATGGAGGGGAGAAAAAGTCTCTATCCCTATTGCCAAAGAGATGGAATCATTAAATGTAGCAGCAGCAGGAGCGATCCTTTTTTATGAATTTTCGGGGGTACAATGCTAGGAAAGGTCATTTCGATACGAGGTAAGTTTATCCATGTGCATGTTGATGGACAGGTTGAAATTTGTACAATAAAAAATTGCCTCCGAAGGGAAAAGAGCGATCAAAAAGGGACTCTGACCATTGGCGATAGTGTTGAAATCAATGAAAATAGCCAAATTGTTACTATCTACGAAAGAAAAACCATTCTACAACGGACAGATCCCCTCAATGCTCGAAAACGTCAAGTGCTTGGAGCAAATATTGATCAAGTATACATCACCTTTGCAATCAAGTCACCCGACATTAACATTCCCATGCTTGATAGATACATCATGGCTGCACAAAAAGGCAATCTTACCCCCATCATTATTATCAATAAAATCGACCTTGTGAACTCAAACCAAGAAATAGATGATCTTGTTAAGATCTACACTAACATAGGGATAAAGATAATTCCTGTATCCACCCAAACTAAACAAGGGATTGAGGAAGTTAAAAATTCGCTTTGCGGATACACCTCCATGCTCTCTGGGCCATCAGGAACAGGCAAGTCATCCTTAATTAACCTTATTACAGGATCAACCCTTGAGGTAGGGGCCATATCAGAAAGAATTCAAAAGGGGCGCCATACAACCACCTTTTCCTCTCTTATTGCTATCGACAAAGAGACCTTTATCATCGACACTCCAGGTATTGCATCATTTTCAGTATTTGATCTCACATTGATTGATATAGCAGAATATTTCTCTGACCTATGCGAGCCTTTGGGCTCGTGTAAATTTCGCACATGCACCCATACCCATGAGCCTTTTTGCTCTGCCAAACAAGCTCTTATGCAAAACCTTATCTCCCCCATTCGATTTTCCTCGCATCAAGTGATCATCGATTCTGTATTAAATAAAGAATCGATTTATTAGTATGAATTTGTTATTAAATTTGACTTAAATCGTCGATTTAATGATAATTACCGCTTAAAAATCAACCAAAACACTGAAGATGGAGTTTCCCCCGATCATACCCAATACATCACTTTTTGGAGAAATAGTAGGGATCAACTCCCCCTTATTTTCTCCTATTCTTAGATCACTAGAAGAACAAGAATATGATCAAGAAGATTTGGATAAAAAAATAGCAACTATTTTCCAACGAATCTTTTGCGTCATACCAGCCTACCTATCTGTCGAGCAATTTAAAGAAATTAATGATGCTTGTGATCCCTCTACAATCGAATTTTATAAAAAAGTAGACGACCTTGCTATGGAAAATCAAAACCATGCCTTAGTTGCGCTTGCTGAGGACATTTCCTATTACATTCCGAAAATTCCTTCAGATCCGGTTGAAATTAGAGCTTGGTTTGCAAATCCTGAAAATCAGGAGGCTATTGATAGTGTTACAGATGTAAGCCTGGATGGTAAAGGTCTAAATTGCCTCCCACATGAACTAATACTTTTGCGGCGCCTAGAAAAGCTTGTTCTAAGCAACAATCAAATACAGACTTTACCTGATTTATTTGGGACACTTATTAGTCTAAAACATCTTTGTATATTTCATAACGACCTCACCACTTTACCTGCTTCATTTACCAGATTGACCAAACTCGAGTGGCTTAATCTTGGTTCAAATTTGCTCGTTAGTTTGCCCGAGGAATTTGGAAATTTAGGCGCGCTAAGAGAGCTTGGTTTGCACGACAACAAACTTGGATCCTTGCCCAGTTCATTTTCGCTTTTGCAAAGTCTTTCTAAGCTTAGCCTTATCTACAATAACTTCACTTTTGTTCCAGAGCCTCTTTTCCAAATGAAAAGCTTGAAGGAATTAGATCTTTCAAATAACTTCCTCCCTTCTCCCTTACCTTCAGATATTGAATCCTCCTTAACTGAAAAAGGGTATCTGATCGGCCCGCAAAAAGCCCCCGAAGGTGGTGGTGGTGCCGCAAAGGTCTAACAACCTTTTTCAAAAATATATTCTCTCTAGATAAAAATCGCTGTCTATACGATTGTTTTTTAGTAGATTAGGGCGGCTTTAAAAAAAACCGTGCCGTAAAAGAACAATGTGCTAGGTTCAAATTATATGAGCATAATTTTTGATATTACAGGTTATGAACTACTTGATTCCAGAGGAATCCCCACAGTTGGCTGTAGAGTCACTTGTAAAAGCGGCTTTTCTGGATTTGCAATTGTTCCTTCTGGTGCCTCTAAAGGGGCATTTGAAGCTTTTGAGCTGCGTGATAATGACCCTCAACGTTTTGGAGGCAAGGGGACATTAAAAGCTATCTCTAATATAGAGGGGCCTTTAAAGAATGCTCTTGTGGGTAAGGATGTGTTCGACCAAAAAGGGATTGATGAAATAATGATTAGACTTGATCATTCAGAGGATAAATCCAACCTAGGGGCAAATGCGATTTTAGCAATTTCTATGGCTGTAGCAAGGTGTGCTTCCAACGTTTCCGGCAAACCATTGTATCGAACCCTTGGAGCAACCAAAGCCTCTCTTCCCACTCCCATGATGAATATCATTAATGGTGGAGTTCATGCAAACAACAACCTTGCATTCCAGGAGTTTATGATTGTTCCTCACGGCTTTGACTCATTTGCAGAAAAAGTGCGTGCAGGTTCGGAAGTTTTTCATGTTTTGAAAAAAATCTTAGATAAAGGTGGCTACAGTACTTCTGTAGGCGATGAAGGGGGGTTTGCGCCCACCCTTGCTTCAGCAGAAGCAGCCCTTGAATTAATTCTGGGGGCAATTGAAAAGGCCCGCTATAAACCTTTAGAGCAAATATCAATTGCCCTAGATTGTGCAGCATCAAATTTCTATCAAAATGACGGGTACTTTATTGACAGAACGCACCCAGAAAAGGGAATGCGATCAAGCCTTCAGCAAGTAGCCTACCTAAAAGAACTTGCGAAACAATACCCCATCACCTCCATCGAAGATGGCCTTGCTGAAAATGATTGGTCTGGATGGTCATCTCTTACAAAAGAATGCGATGGGTTACAAATTGTCGGTGATGATATTTTTGTTACCAACAAAAAATTTCTTGAAAGAGGAATCAAGGAAAAGATAGCCAATGCAATTTTAATCAAGCCCAATCAAATTGGGACAGTAACAGAGACTCTTGAGACAATAGATTTTGCAAAAAGTCATAATTATGAATGTATTATTTCTCATAGATCTGGGGATACTGAAGATACCTTTATTGCCGACTTAAGCGTTGCTACCAAAGCAAAAATGATAAAAACAGGCTCAATGTCGCGCTCAGAGCGCATATGTAAATATAATCGTCTTTTAGAAATAGAAAAAAACACTTCCAAGCAATAGTTTTTTCCTCTATTCTTCTTGCCCATATGAAGTTTTTATTCTCGTTTACCTTCTGTTTTGCATCTCTTTTTGGAGGTTTTAAGCAGATCAACACTCTTTGTGAAAAATTTACCCGTGAATTTACAGTACTGGACATCGGATCTAAAGATGGACAATTTGCATTTTCATTATCAAATGCTTTTAATAACGCCTGTGTGATTATGGCAGAAGATAATAACCCCCAAGCTCGGTCTCTTGCAAATGCCCTATTAAAGAAGTGCTCTTGTTCAAAACAAGCAAATACTCCTATGCTTGTAATGAGACGCTTAAGACAAATTGATATCCGGACACTCTCAAGTTGCTGCTATTTTGATGTGGTCACAATACTTGGTGAAACAAGCTATACAGGCAATCAGGTTTATCTTTTTGACATGGATAAGTATGCAAAAAGTTTGCTTACGTTAGGAGCTCATACATTTATTGAAGCGGCAGAAGGGTCAGATCTTTACCATGCGCTCGAAAAGCTCGATCCTACCCAATCTTATAGAGATGGATCCTCTGTGCTGTTTTATTTTTCAAATGAAAAAACAGTTCTTACTCGAGCACATTTTTTCGCGCTTGAAAAAAAGCGCCTGATTGTTGCCGATTTTAATCAAAGATACGAGGTATTTACCGGAAACGCCCCTTTTAAAACATTGATTTTACACACGCCAGCAGGGCTATCTTTGCTAGATTTTAAAGCGCTATCGGGGGGCTTTCCTACAGCAAGTGATCTAGAAAAATTTTATAGAGAACTGCGCCTTCGCTCGAAAAAAAACATCTACCCGCATGAGATTTACGTAACTGCAAAAGGATTACAATTAAACGCTGCCTACCACCTAATAGAAACTGATAGGCCTTGCGACAAAGAATTTGTTCGCGCAATTATCAATGCAACATCAAAAGGAGCAGTAGAGGCTCTTTTAAAAGATTAGCATTTTTCCAAAAAGTATTGATCCAGTTCTTTCTTATTCGTCTTAAAGGCTTTATCCCCTTCATTCCAGTTTGCGGGGCAAACTTCTCCATGTTTTTCAAAATGTTGAAGGGCCTTTAGAACTCTTAAAGCTTCGTCGATATTTCTTCCAATTGGATTATCATTTACTAGTTGATGTCTAATTATTCCCTGTTGATCAATTACGAATAAACCTCGATAGGAGATTCCCTCCTCTTCTTTTAAAACATCATATGCTTTTATAAACTCAAGTTTCATATCCGCAATCAAGGGATAGCAAACTCCTTTGATGCCGCTTTGCACTTTAGGTGTTGCAAGCCAGGCAAGATGTGTATAAACACTATCTCTAGAGCATCCAATAAGCTCCGCTCCTAACCTCTTAAACTCTGCATACTTTTCTTGAAAAGCATGCAATTCGGTCGGGCAAACAAAAGTAAAATCTAAAGGATAAAAAAACAAAACAACGTATTTTCCTTCATAATCTTGTAAAGAAAAATCCTTAATAATTGTTTCATTAACAACTGCCGAGGCGGAAATTTTTGGGGCCTTTTTACCTATTAGACTCATATGATTTCCTCATTTTTAATGATTAAGATAAAATATTATAAACATTAAACAGAAGATGTTCAAGGGTTAAATTCTACTTCCCTATAATCAAGGAACAAAGTAAACTATATTCCTCTTCTTTGCACTGGTAGCTCAATGGATAGAGCACCTGGCTACGGACCAGGAGGTTAGAGGTTCGAGTCCTCTCCAGTGCGTTTTTTATAAGCAAAGCTCTATTATGATCGATTGGAAAGAAATCTGGAAAATTCATAGTCCTTATTACAAAAATGGAAAGTTTATTCTAGAACTTCCAAATGGTGAAAAGGTTTTTTTTGAGCCTGGCGCTGCTTTTGGCGATGGATCTCATCCCACAACCAATCTTATTTTAGATCATTTACCAGACCTTGTTAAAGGAAAGACCGTTGTCGACGTAGGAAGTGGTAGTGGTGTGTTATCCCTTGCTGCATCTAAACTTGGGGCAAATGAAGTATTTGCATTGGAAATAGACTTATTTTCTATTTCTGCTATGGAAGTGAACATTGAACTTAACGGGATAACAAACGTTCACATGAATAAAGAGCCCGAAGAGTTCGACATGGTTCTTATCAACATGATCTCTTCTGAACAACGGGTAGCTTTTGCTGCCTACCCCTACCTTATTAAGCGGGGGATTGATTTTGTCATTTCTGGAATATTGAACGAAGAAAGGGAGGAAACGCTTAAGGTGCTTAACCCCTCAAAGGTATATAGAACCGCAACTAGTGGTGATTGGGCCTTTATTCACTGCCAAATATAGTTATAGTCGATTAAGTCAAATTTATCAATTCGGGTTTAATCGACTATATATTTTTTCACAACAATTTCTACTTCACTACCAAGGCGAAGGGAAAAAAAGTGGGCTAAAGCTTCTAGCTGCAGCTACCTTTGGCCTTGCGTAAACAGCGGCTCTTACTTCTTTGTATATTTCTTGTAATTCTCGCGGTTGTGGGTAAAATAAATTAAACACGAGTATAACTTTACCTTCGGAAGGATAGCTTTTAAATTCAAGTCGAATATTGGCTTTAGATCCTGCTTTAGATTGTACTTTTACTGCAGGGGAAAAAGGGACGGCATTGACATTCCACTTTGTTTTTGCGCTACTGCTTTCTACAGGAGTCTTCCCTACTATTTTTTGTATTATTTTTGCTATTTTTCCAACCTGATCTGTAAATATTAACCCTGTAAAAACAGGCATAGGGCGTGTTAAATCAAGAAAAAACTTAAGCGAGGGCCCCTCTTGAGGTCTTGGTGCAAAAGTCATATGAACTCCTTTTAAAAAGGGAAATAAGATACATCAACCTATCATTTTTGAATAGGGGTATTTAGACTAATTGTATTACTGGTTTTTTTTCTGCCAGCACAGCATCTTTTCTAATGCATCGGAAAGCAAAAACAAGTCCCGCTTTTTGCCAGATATAGTCTAGGGAAGGGGTAAAGTGAGTTTTATTGATTAGCACCATCTCCTTGGTATGAAAGTGATAATCCCTTTTTAATCCAATGATCAGCTCGCTTAGATTATCCATCACCACACCCTTATCTAAAATAAAGATGGGCCTTGTTTTAGTAAGTAATCCAGAAATTTTTTCCCTTACAATATCTGCAGAAATCTCCTCATTTAGGTAGAGAATATCAAGCTCTTTTACAAGCGATAAGAGCCTATCCACTGCCTTTTTCTCCCTTCTAACAATGAATATATGCGCATGCATCGTCTCTCCAAATAAAGTGAAAATAAAGCGCTTTTTTAACCCCTTAACAAACACTGCGACCCGCTGCTCCTCGTATTTTTTTGCAAAAGGAAAATCCTGATAGTAGATGTTGTAAATATTGTGCACCGACGCTTTTGACAAAAAATTCATAAGGGGTGCAAAAAGCCCCCTAACAAAAAACCCCGATGCCCCAATCAATACAAAACCCAACATCACAAACCCAGCTGCAGGGCTTAAAAAAAGAACCTTTTCAAATACCATCATTGAAATAGGGGCGAGCAAAACCCCTGCAAAGCTTAAAAAATTTGCTGCAGCAACAACTTTTCCCCGCTTTTCCGAAGGGCAGTGCATTTGCATGTAGGATTCAAGGGGAATCTGATAGAGCCCGCCAAGTAACCCAATCACACACAAAATAGAAAAAACCATCGCAATGGAACTTGAAAACATTGGTATAAGAAACACAAAAAATGCCATAGCAATCATTGCAAAAGCCGAAACGCCAAGATGAACCTCCTTTTTAGAAAGTTTGCCTGAAATAATCGACCCCAGGGCGATACCAAAAGATGTTCCTAAAAATAAATAGCCCCCCCCCACTTCAGACATTCCAAGGGAACTCATGGCAAAGGGTATTAAATTCAACTGTAAAAAGGCCCCAATAAATAGAAAAAACGCTGATCCAATTACCACCATCAGAAGCTTTGGGGTTTTTTTACAAATTTGCAACGTTTCAATTAATTGTGCAAACGGAGCCTGCTTTGCATTAATTTTAGCACCAACTGCTCGAGTTTTTGGAATATTTACACTCGCTATCAGGCCGATAATTGCTGCAAGCATACAAACACTCAAAGAAAGAATAAAATTTCGACCTGTAATTTGCGTCAAAAATGACGCCATAAAAGTTCCTAGGATAATTGCAATATAGGTATAGCTTGTAACGTAACTATTTGCTTTACTCACATTTTCTTTATTTACTAGTTCTAAAATAATACTATACTTAGGAGGGCTCATCACCGCACTTTGCAATGAAAGTAAAAAGACGCAACCATAGCAACCCCATGCAGAGCGACTTGCATAGGCAAAATACCCTAATGCAATAATTACAACCTCTAGCGCCTTCATCCAAATAATAATTTTTTGCTTGCTTACCTTGTCGGTAATTGCCCCGGCAATATTTGAAAAAAGTAAGAAAGGAAGGACAAAAAACACCCCTACAAAAAATGTAACGTCAGAGGCATGCACCGCCCCTTTCATATCAATTAAAAGATAAATAGTGAGAAACTTAAAAAGATTATCGTTAAATGCCGCTGTAAACTGTGCAACGTTTAAAAAAAGCAAAGCTCTTTTTTTACGAACCTCTCCATAACGTCTTTTTATTTTTGAATACTTGCCAGAAAGAGTCTTATCCATAATACTTAACTTTGATGCGTTGTATATTTACCCAATTGTAACCCTAATGAATGATTTTTTCAAGAGACCTTTTGCTAGCTATACTAGTAATTCCTTTAAAAACCTAGCAGAAACTTGCATAGAAAACATCCATGCTCAGCATATCTCTTGCAAAACATACCTTGCCTACCCCTCTAATGAAGGAAAAGAGTATTTTATTCAAACTATTATTGAAAAAAATTCACATCTTTTTGGCATAAGATTTATCACTCTTCAACAATTTGTTCATCTTGCCTTAAAAATTTGCTATAAAAAAGATTTGTTGTTCCCTTCTCATTACGAGCTGATGTTTTTCTTAGAGGAGGGGATTAACTCTTTGATTGACTCCAATATTTTGTGCGCAAAACCTCTTCAAGAGTATATTGAAGGGAAAAAAGAACGAATTATCCCCCTTGCATCCAATTTAAGTCATATTTTTTTAGAGTATCTTCTCTACGGAAAAGACGCACTCCCTTCTTGGCTTAGCATCGATGGCTGGAGTCAGCACCTATTTAAACAAGTGCTTGCAAAATGGACTTGTATTATTGATGCAATTAAGCACTGCCCACAGCCTCCATTTCCTCTTTGCTTACACATTTTTGGCCTCGATGAAATTCCAAAATTATACTTGGAATTCATCGAAAAACTCTCCCCCCACATCTCTTGTTCTTTCTATTTTTTCTCCCCTTCCCCCTTATTTTGGGGAGATCTTATCTCAAGAAAAAAAAGCGCCTACCTTGATAAACTCTTTCAAAAAAAACAAATCAGTCTTGAGCAAAGGATCGAATTTGCAAACCATGCAGAAAACGCACACCCCCTTTTATCTCATTTTTGTGAAGGGGGAAAGGCTCTGTACCGCTACCTTCATGAACATGGCTCTAACGAGGACTATGTCGACATTGAAATGAAGTCAAACCTAACCTACATACAAAAAGCGCTCCTGTATCAAATTAAACCCACCTCCCCGCCTTACCCAGACAAAACTTTCACCGTTCATAGCGCCCCATCCCTTCTGCGAGAGGTTGAGGTTCTTATTGCAAACATTTTAACCACCCTACAACTTCACCTTGAGCTAACCCCCTCTGATATTGCAGTACTTGCCCCAGACATCGATGTTTACTACCCTTTTATCTCCTATCTTTTTGCAAGCAAAAACTACCCTTTTACCTTTGCCATTTCTAACCTACAAAAAACCAAACACTGCCCCACAATGAGCAGTCTTAAGGAGCTTTTTGGTTTGATCGACAGCCGTTTTGAAAAAGATGCCATACTAAAATTATTTTCCTCCCCACTGTTTCAACGAAAATGTCAAATTAACCAAGAGGATGTTGAAATTTTAGAAAAAATTATCCATCATACTGGCATTCGTTGGGGTTTTGATAGTAAATTTAAAAGCTCTATTTTAAACGAGCAAGCCTGCTCCTTTGGATTGTTTGAAAAGGGTTTTTCCACCATGCTTGATCTAATCACTGCAAAAAATTCAAGCATCGAATTTTCCCAAGCTGAGAGCATTGGAGATGTGATCACACTCGTAACAAGCCTTCATCAAGAAATTTGCCTTTTTCTAGACCACCATTATACTCTAGAAAAATGGACAGAAAAAACCATCAATTTTGCAGAAAAATTTCTTTATCTAGATGAGTCAGCTGATGGTTTTTTTAAAGAATTAAAGAAAATCTCTACCTTATCAAAAACATCCACTTTTACTTATAGCTTTAAAAGTTTTAAGCGGTTACTTTTTGAGATTTTTGCCAAAAAAGGGGCATCTGACAAAATGTATGAAACTGCCCCCATTACTTTTTCTTCTATGGAAAATTCACCCCCCGTTAACAAAGCCATCTTTTTTATTGGATTAGACGAGGAAAATTATCCAAGAAAGGAGCCTTTGCGTTCTTTGCATGAACTATCGGCCTATCCAAGCTATGATAAAAGCCCAAGTCCTGCAAAAAAAGCTCGCACCTACCTTCTTCGAGCAATTATGACAGCAAAATGTTCTGTTTGTTTTAGCTATACTTCAAATAATCCAAGCGATGGTAGAGCACAAAACCCCTCCCCTCTGCTTGAAGAGATCATCCATGCATTGTCTCTTCCACCATTGATCTCTCACCCATTTACCCCTTTCTCCCCCGCTTATTTTTTAGAGCAAAATGTGTTTGTGAAAAATTACAACCTCTACCTTGCGTCCAAAAAGCCCCCTCTTCCCATTTATTCCTACGAAAAAGTTACAATTCTCCCCGTGAATAAAAGGGTAATCGAAATAAAAGATTTACAACTGCTCGCTCGATCACCTGCGCAATTTTTTTATAACCTCTCGGCAAGCCTTTTTGAACATTCCATTTCGTCACAAACTCTTTTTGATGATAGCGAATTTATCCTTTCTTATCTGGACAGGGCGGTAATTACAAAGGAACAATCCAAGGAAGAAACGGTTGATTTTGAGCTATTAACATCGACCAACAAGCTGCCCACAGCTATTTTTCAAATAGCTGCAAAAAAAGAGCTTACCTTTTCTATTCAAACAGAAAAATCTCATTTAAAAAGAGTGTTTAAATCGACCAATCCCTATTTTTCTTTTCACCTTAACTCTCATATCAAAGCCCCTTTAAAAAAAGGGACAACAACTTTCCTCCCTGCCATTTCTGTTACTGTTAATGAAATTTCCACCCTTATTCAAGGAAGCATTCAAAACCTTACTGAAGTAGGCCTTGTAAGCTTTAAAAAAAGCTCTCCAGCAGAAATATGGAAACTTTTACCCTCTCTAATCATCCTTTCTCACCTTGATACAAACATCCCCCTTGCGATTTCTTTTTTAAAGGAGGGATTGGTAAAGAGGTTTGATAGAGCAACTCTTAAATCCCTTCTACCACCCCTTCTTTTATACTACCAAAAGGCTCTTGAAAATATCTCTCCCTTAATCCCTGAAGCAATCGATGAATATGTATCAAAACATTCCATTTCATTTGATGCTCTTAAAGCAAAACTCCTCTTAAGATTCAAAGACCCTTATCTTACCAAAGGGGAACCTAAAAATTATAACCATTTTGAAGAGGAACTTGTAATGCTCACTTCCGTATTAGAAGGAGAATCTAATGAAATCGTATGATGTTTTAGACCCCCTTTCGCCCTTGTATGGGAACATTTTTATCGAAGCTTCGGCAGGTACGGGCAAAACCTTTGCTATCGAGCATATGGTTTTAAGGCTTATTTTAGGTGGAATGAGCATCACCGAGATATTAGTTGTCACATTCACTAAAGCAGGAGCTCTTGATTTAAAGCGTCGTATCCACTCCTCACTTCTTGAAATTACTGAAATGCTCAGCACTGGCAATCTAATATTTCCTTATCTAACTTCTATTGGAAACAAAGAAGAGGCCCTTTTTCTAATAAAAAATGCCTGCGCTCTCTCAAGTGAAATGCCTGTTTGCACCATTCACAGTTTTGCTTTCCAAATGCTCTCCTCCTTTGCATTCGAAGCGGGAGTTGACTTTGACTTGCTGGACTTTGAAGATGACCGGCAAAAAGATCTCACCCTCATCGCAATTTTAGATACACTAAGGGCTGAAAACTCTGAACATACGATTTCTGCCTCCCAATGCACAAAAATGATGGATGAATCCAGCAGAGTGATCTCGGCATTTGCAAAAAAAGTCACCTCAATTATGGTGAATACAAAAAATTTAGTAGCCCCTCCCCCCTTCAGTAAGCTCCAATTGGAGTTTTTGGAGGAATTAAATGGGAAGGATTTAGTTGGTCTTGAAGCTGATTTTCTTGCAATTGCATCCCATTTTAAAGGGTGCGCAAACCTTCAAAAGCAAATCCATCCGACCTTATTTGATCAAATTCAGCTCCTAAAAGATGGTGATCTTGATGGTCTAATTGCCTCTTGCCCCTCATTAATTGAACTGTTACAAGAGGAAAACTTAAAAAAATCAGCCCCTGCTCCAAAAAACAACCTGCTATTTTCTCTATGTAAGAACATACTCCCCATTATCAAGATTGCAAAAGACCCCAATTTCCCCATCACACACATTGCAATCAAGGCTAAACGGCGTCTTGATCAGATGGCTGTAAAAAGTCCAGATGCCATCCTTTATTCGATGTTAGATGCTTTGAAAAAAGGGGCGTTTGAAAGTAAGGTTAGGGCTCTTTTTAATGCCACAATCATTGATGAGTTTCAAGATACAGATCCCGTGCAGTGGAAGATTTTAAGCACACTATTTTTTAACCATGCACGAACATTTTGTACAGTTGGTGACCCAAAGCAATCCATCTATGCCTTTCGAGGGGCTGATCTTCCTACCTACCTTTTAGCTAAAAAGTCTTTCTCAAACCATTTTTCTCTAGACACCAATTTTAGATCGCAAAAAACCTTGATCGATGCTCTGAATCGATTCTTTTCTGAAGAAACATCCCCAGGATTTCTCTCTTTTGAAGAGCATTCCGAGGATCTTAAGTATCAACAGATCCGGGCAGGAAAAACAGAAGACGCATTTTCTGTTATCTCTCTTTGCCTTTGCCCCCCCTTGAAACGTTCATCTGTGAGAACAAGTTTATCTGAGCTTGAACAACTCTATTTTTTTCCCCATATTGCAAACACCATTACATCGCTTGATCTCCCCCTTGACCAAATTGCCATTTTAGTAAAGGATCGCTATCAGGGCCTTGCCGTTTCTTTATATCTGCAAAAAATGAATATCCCTGCCAAAGCAAATATTTCGGCCTCTTTGATCGACTCTTCCCCCTTCTCCCTATTTGAAAACCTCCTTTTTTTGACATACAATCCCCGTTCAGAATCTCTCTTGAAAAAACTTCTTTCCCACTCATTGATAGATGCCCCTCTAGATCTTTTGAAGGATGATCTCAAAAATCCTGTTTTACAACAGTTGTCCATTGATTTTTCCCTACTTAAAAACATTTTAGAAGAGGATGGTCTTTTTGCTTATTTATCAAATCTCATGGATAAAAAAATATTTGAAGGGCGCTCGCTAGGAGAAATTCTTACGCAAATAGAGAGCAATTACCTTACAATGATGCAAATTTTTTCTCTATTTCTTAGAAATTTTGACAAAGACCCTGTACAATTCATCACTGAGATTCAAAAACTTGACCCCGACACTTTTTCTTATTTAAAAAAGGACAATGGGACAGATAAAAAAAGTGTCACTATTATGACTTCGCACTTGAGCAAAGGTCTTGAGTTTGAGGCGGTATTTGCCCTATCTTTGTACAACAGAATGAAGCTTTCTTTCGCATCAGAGCAGGAGGCAATATTGGTCGATAAAGAAAAGATGCGGCTTTTATATGTCACTCTTACAAGAGCAAAGTCTCATCTTTACATTTACGGCACCCTATTTGGCAACCTTTTTCCACTAGTACAAGGGTGCGGATCGCCCCTTGAGTTATTTTTAAGCCGTGTTAACTCCCCTTTTTTAGATTATGATGCCCTTTATAAACGAGCAAGCACCCTTACGGCAAGTGAAGTGATTGACTCTTGCCCTATCCCTACTGGCATGCTTTTCCAAGAAAGGGCAACAAAGTGGGAAACAGGTGAAACCTCTCAAGTTCTCTACCCTCCAACAAAACCCTTTACCTATGAGAAAATGGCGCAATCTCTCTCTTTTTCATCACTTCCCTTCAAAGAAAAGGAGCATGTTCCTGTGCTTGCCCCAGCAGAATTTCCTACGGGCTCTAAAGTTGGAAATCAGATTCACCTGATCTTAGAAAAAATCATTGAGGAGGGATTGTATGTATCTTTTTCAAAAGATTTAATTCTCCCCGTCATCCAAAAATCCTTTTTTCAAACCTCTTTAGCAGGTTTTGAAGAGTTGGTTTATACCAAATTAGAGGGGGTGTTTAGTGCATGTTTGGAAAGTAACTACAGCAGATTCCGGCTAAAAGACATTCCCCCTGAGCATATGTGGCAGGAGGTCCTATTTCATTATACCCTTGAAGGCTCTTGTTGCCAAATGAAAGGCTTTGCGGATTTAATTTTCTTTCATGAGGGTCGATTCTATATTCTTGACTGGAAATGCAATCATTTAGAAGGGTACAGTCAAAATCAAATTAAAGAGGCTTTGGTGCATCATAACTACACAAAACAAGCATCGATCTATACAAGGGCACTACAATCATTTATAGCGGGAAGAAACCTCCCCTTTGAAGAATATGCCGGAGGTGCTTTTTATATTTTTATTCGGGGTGGCAAAGATGGGGCTCACTATTTCACTCCTCAAGCAATGATTGATAGGGAGGTCTTATGTCTCAAATAGAGTATGCAAATATTGACCATCTTTTTGCAAAAAACCTATTAAAAACAGATTCCCACCCCCTCTACCCCTTTTGTTTAGACCTTATGAAAGCCTCTCGGGAGGGACATTTATTTATTCAAAGGGAAGATGTGGACCCATCCATTGATGAAATTTTAACTGCAAAAAACGCCCCCATTATCAAAGATGGAAACGCCTACTACCTTTCTAGAAATTTCTTTCATGAACAAGAGATTGCCTCTTTGCTCTCTGCCCGTATCTCTCTTCCCAAATTAAACCAAAACATTTCTACACCGATTCATTTAAACACAAAACAACAGGAGGCATTTGCCCTTTTAAACTCCTCCCCTTTTTTTTTAATCACCGGCGGTCCAGGGTCTGGTAAATCTTTTGTGGCAAAGGAGATGATCCGAGCATTTAAAAATAGGTATCCTGATAAAAAAGTGATCTGTACAGCCCCCACGGGTAAAGCCCTTTCTGCACTTTATGAAGGCCATGAAGAGTCAAACACCCTTCATAAATTGTTAAAGATTAAAGAAGGGTTTGATTCAAACTTTTCACCGCCGGTGATTGTTGCTGATCTGCTCATTGTAGATGAATGCTCGATGATTTCGCCAAAACTTTTTAATTTATTATTCCTTTCATTGCTAGATATCACTCAAGTGATTTTAATAGGAGACCCTCATCAATTGCCTCCAGTTTCTGGCGCTTCCATCTTTTATGATTTTACAACTCTTACAGCTATCGACCAGGTAACTCTTTTAGCCCCTATGCGATCGGAAAAGCAATCAATCATCGATTTTTCTTCCGCTATTGCTCTTGAGGATGAACAGATGATCCGAGACATTCTTGCAATGGACGGTGAGATCACCCTTTCACCCCTTGCATCATTTAATCCTAAAAAACATGACACTAGTCACATTCTATTAACACCCTTTAGAAAAGGTCCGTTTGGATCCCTTCAACTTAATGAACAGATCCGCCCTAACAAAGACTGCCCTATTCCTATTATGATCACCAAAAATGATTCCCTCACCAATTTAACAAACGGGGATATTGGATATCTTGATCAGCAAATAGCTACTTTTCCGGAAAAAAACGTCACCTTGCCTAAGCTTATGCTCCCGCCATATGAAAAGGCATTTGCCCTCTCCATCCATAAAAGCCAAGGGAGTGAATTTGACCACGTCTCTATCATTCTCCCAGAAGAGGCAAAACATTTTCCAAAGGAATTACTATTTACCGGAATTACCAGAGCTAGAAAGAGCATTCAATTGTTTGGCTCCCTTGATACTTTGATCCAATTGATTAAAAATAAACGTCAGACATCTTCAAAATTACTAGAAAGGTTAAATAAACTTTCTAATTAATCGCTCGCAATCGATTCTTCTGTCATTGTCTACTCCTTTTAAAGATTTTAAATAAGTAAATAAAGAGCGGTTTATTTTTTGACGTTGCTTGCTTAATTGCTCATATCCGCACTCTGACAAACTTTTTTCTACCTCTTCTATTGATAGTCCTAAAAATGTAACAAATAGTGTAATAGAACGCAATTTTGATACGTCTCCTAAGTCAGTTGAAATAATTTGATTTAACTTTATTAGTTCAAGTATATATTCTTCAGTGTTCTGACCATCAAAAGAAAAATTTTGTAAATCCTGAACTAATGGAGTTGCTGCGGGAACAACAAGTACCTTTGCCGCAATTTCATAAACTTTGCCTGCAGAATAGGCAAGACTTCCTGAAAGCGCGCCTAAGCCTGCAACACAGAACTGAATAACCCTCCCGCTAGGAGGATTCGTATGACGAGTTAGGGCTCTTTCTCGTTTAGCATCGGTCCATTCCAAAATGTTAATTTCTGCTGTAGCATCCACTTAAAACCTCCTAAAAAAATAAAATTTAGCATGTTTTAAATTAAAAAGCGAGAGCGTTTTAAAGACATATTTCCCATGTTGCATCTTTTATGAAATAGTGATCCCAATTTAGAAATGAAAAAACATCGATCCCATCAGTTAAAACTATTTGATAATCCTTATTAGAATCGATCATAAACGCTAAGTACTTAGCTCCCCAATTGGTATCGGCGAAAACTACAAGCTTTCCCGGAGTGAAGTGATCTCTCATGTAAGAATAGGTGTTTCCCCCGTCCATCCAGGACTCTTTGAAATGTTTCATTCCAGGGAGAAAATTAAAAGCATGGGTTTGATTAGAGATGATAAAACTTTTAAATGGGTCTTTTTCGAAATCGGTAATATCGATGTTTTTTACATCTTTCATCCACTCTATGAGTGAAAAGCATAAATCTTTCGCGCTTTGTGCGCTTATTTTTTCTGTTTTAATCGCTTCTGATGTTGAATAATAGGACTTGATCAAAGAATGAAGGTTCCCCCCTGCAATATAGGCATAGGGTGATGTGTTCCCCCTTTCTAGCAAGTGGGATTGATGCATCTTCTCAATGCGTACTTTTTGCTCCTGCATAAATTCTTTTGTGTCAACGGCAAGAAGAATTTCTGAAATAATGTCTTCTATAACCTTTTCCAGCCCCTCTCTCCTCTTGAGGTTGATCAAAATATTTTCGGTCAGTACGATAAATTCTCTTAAGGAGGCGATGTATTCTTTGTCTGTTTGAATATATGTCCATACTTTAGAGTCGCTTCTGCCGTGTTTATACACAAGGGTAAAACCCGCTTTCTGGTCCTCCATAATATCCCCTTGAGCAAACATTTCAGGGTCATAAAGCTCTTGAAAATAGTGAGGGAAAAGCTCTATGTACTGATCTACAAAAAATTGATAGAGGGAAGAGAGTTTTTCCATTTGCTTGCCTTCACTGTCGTACTCGCCCGCTTTTTGTGATAAAAACATCTGCTTCATTTTTGCTGATCGCTTGATGCTCTCCATTCGTTCAATGGAGCCAGCAGCCTTAAAAGCAGCATCATCAAAATCTAGGCTTTTTTCAAGAAGTTCAATATCGGCAACAAGGTTTTTTCGATCTTCTTGGATCTCATCCATCTTTTTTTGAACAATTGAATAGATTAATTTACCAAGACCTCCTGTTGCTTCATGATCAAGACCAAGGGCTGTATGAAAATTCCATCTTGAAAATCCCACCTGCACATCGGCAAGGGCAGCAACTGTATACTCATAGGATTTCATCATAGGACTTGAAAGGGCCGTCCCGTGCGCTGCAATTTTACCTGTTTTAACGCACAATGGGATCCGAATTTCTTTTTGGTCTATCACCCTAACAAGGGTTGATTTTAAGAAGGTTTTAGCAAGATCACTGGCAAGCGTTAACAGATCTGTTTTTTGTAAGTGAATTAAAAATGCTGTTGCAAAGCAACTCCCAATTGTTTGCCTAAGGGGGACAAGTAGTGCAATTTTAAATTCTATCAAAGCTGTTGTGGACTTAAAAAATTGATTGCAAAGTCTTTTAAATTCCTCATTTTCCAAAAAAAAATAAATACACCGGGTCATGTGGGAAGCAAAAGCCTCTCCAAGCAACCCCTCTATTGGGGGAAAAGGCATAAGCAGCAGCTGCTTAAGGAGCTTTTCTTCTGTAGACAACTTTGCTACAAATGCTGATCTTGCGTATATTTTAGCCATGATTCGATCAGTTGTATCTCTGATCTTGCAAAGCTCTTTCTCTTGTGTTAGTATCGTTTCAATCATAATTTTTTTAAAGGTATTGTACTAAAGATGTCTATTTCATGTAACGAAAAAGAGTTAATCATTCAAGGGAAAACAACTGGTAATATGTTAATAAACACCCTTGGACTAAACGACCCTAACAAAGGGGTTGCAATTTCTATCAACGGGATTTTAAAAGACATGTCGGATGATATTTTTCCAGGGGATCAAGTAAAAATATTTAATTTTGAAGATAAAGAAGGGAGGGAAGTTTTTTGGCATACCTCCGCACATGTTTTAGCTCAAGCAGTGCTACGACTTTTTCCAAAGGCTCTTCCTACAATCGGCCCTGTAATTGAAGGGGGGTTTTACTATGATTTTGCAAACTTAAAAGTCTCTGCGGAGGATTTTAAAGCCATTGAGAATGAAGTTAAAAACATTTTAAAAGAGAATTATTCCACTCAAAAAGTGATCTTTCCATCAAAGGAGGCTGCCCTTGCAGAGTTTGGGGGCAATCCATTTAAAAAGGAGATCATTACTTTTCTTCCTGAAAATCAGCCTATCACTGGGTATCGTCAGGGGGAATTTTTTGATCTTTGCCGCGGTCCGCATCTATCAAAAATTGGAAAAATTAAAGCATTTAAAATTATGAAGAGCTCTGCTGCTTACTTTCGTGGCGATCAAGAGCGGGAGTCGCTAACAAGAATTTATGGGGTTTCCTTTCCTGATAAGGGGATGTTGCAAGAGCATTTAACTCTTTTAGAGGAGGCAAAAAAACGGGATCACAGAGTGATTGGGGGGCAGCTTTCACTGTTTTCTTTTTCTGAATTTGCCCCTGGCATGCCTATTATTGAGCCAAATGGGATGATTATTTGGAATGAACTGTTAAAATATTGGAGGGAGATACACACTGAGGATGAATATGTCGAAATTAAAACTCCTGCGATGATGGATAAAGGTCTTTGGGAGTTATCGGGACATTTTGCTAATTACAAAGAGAATATGTACCTGTCAGAAATAGACAAGGGAACTTATGCAATTAAGCCGATGAATTGTCCTGCGTGTATGCTTTACTTTAAATCTAAAAAGCACAGCTATAGAGATCTTCCTATGAAAGTGGGGGAAATTGGCAATGTTCATAGGCATGAGCTTTCAGGATCTTTATCTGGGCTGCTCCGTGTTCGTTCCTTCCATCAAGATGATGCACACATTTTTATGAGACCTGATCAGATAAAAGATCAGATTTTGGGTGTTTTAAAGCTTACAGATAAATTATATCGCCCTTTTGGCCTCTCTTATCGGCTAGAGCTATCCACCCGCCCTGAAACTAAAACCATAGGGACAGATAAGGATTGGGAGCTTTCTACAATTGCCTTGCAAGAGGCCCTTGAATCTTATGGTAAGGGGTTTGTAATCAATAAGGGAGATGGTGCTTTTTACGGTCCTAAAATTGATATTCATGTAAAAGATGCAATAGGTAGAAGCTGGCAATGTGGAACAATTCAACTAGACATGTCCCTTCCAGAAAGGTTTGAGTTAAAGTATACCAATGAAAACGGAGATGAGGTGCAGCCTATTATGATTCATAGGGCTTTGTATGGTTCTATCGAGCGGTTTTTTGCAATTTTAATAGAGCATTATAAAGGAAGATTTCCCCTTTGGCTCTCTCCGAAACAGGTCTGTTTACTGCCTGTTGCCGATCGTCACGTTGAGTACTGCAAAGAGGTGAAAAAGGCCCTTGTTGCTCATGGATTTAGAGTGCATATTGACAGCTCCCACGAATCGATTAATAAAAAAGTTCGCAACTGTCAAATGGAGCAAGTGAATAAAATGCTTATTATTGGTGATAAAGAGGTGGAGGCAAAAACTCTTACCTGTAGAGATAGAAACACAAATGAAATAGAAGAGAATCTTTCTCTTGAGACCCTTATCACGTCACTTGAGAAGATCCGAGCAGAAAAGTCTTAAGCTTCCCAAAGTTCTTTTGAGAATTTTTTTAATTGGACATCAATTGCTCGGAGGTTCTCATAAGAAAATTTGCTTTTGCAGCTATGCACTGCCTCCATTGCGGCATCAATTAAATAAAGGACTTGATTTGCTGAAACTTCCTTTTTTTTCTGACGCCGATCTTTTCGCTCCAATGGAAATGCTTTTCTAATGGCTTTTAAGTAGGTTTCCTTTGCTTCCCCATCGTAGGTGTCAATGACACGTTGCTTATCCTCTTCGCTACAATTTCTTGAAGCAATGGTGTATACAATCTGTTTTGGCATGTTTAATACCTTTTCTTGGAGGGAATCTGTCAAAGAGCAGTAAAATAAATAGTACTTTAAGAAATTATATGGAGTTTGGCGATTTCCATACACCTGCTTAAGCCAGGTAGAAAATGCGCTCTCTTTGTAAGATTTAAATAGCTTTGATGCAGCATTGATTCTCTCCCCATGAAGTAGTGCTGACTGGTGATGAATTCCCTTAATTTCCGAAGTGATGGCCACTAAGCTTGAGTAATCTTCAGACACATTAGTAGTGCTTGTCTGATTATCAAGGAGTAGATCTTTTAGAGCTAGTGATTCAACTGCAGAAAGAAACGTTTCTTTTGCATCTACAATTAGTGGAGGAGAAACTTTAGAGAGAGCCTCTCCTTCTTCGGATCGTTCTTTGCCCGCAATAGATTTTCTGATTTTTTCCGAAAGCTTCATCCAATACCCTCCACAACAACATAAAAGTACAATTAACTCTTATCTCATATTTTTATTATGGGTGCAAGAAACTTTTTGAATAAAAGATTAGGTTGTTCTAATTGCCTTTAGTTCTTTTGAACTTAATCCATCAACTAGGCAGGAAACAACTTCTCCATCGACTATTTTACCAAGCAGTCTAGATGCTTGATAGTGAACGATGACGCTTTCTGGATCACTCTCTTTTTGCTCTTTGTTATCAACAATTTTTACGTACGATACAGGAAGTCTTTTCATTTCTACAATGGTAGGGTAATGGAGAACAACTTTTCTTAGGCAAACTTGGTCGTATACAGTTCCCCCTTTATCAAGTTGTCTTTCACACTCTTTTTGCCAAAGGGCTAAAAGTTTTTTTGCTGAAGCTGTGTTATTAAAAAACATTGTGCCGCTTAAAATTTTAGAAGGGTCATCAACAGCTACGTTATCATTTACTCTCAAAGCGCAATCTGCTTTACATTCTAGCAGAAGGGTTGGGGTTTTCAAAATAACGCTATCTACATCTGTCCAGATTAGGGGCCTTTTGTGCTCTTCTAGTTTTTCCAAAATAAACTTTGCTTTGTAGCAGCAATTATCCTGCCAAGATCCAAGATTTGGAACTTCGCTGATTTCATACTCTAGGCCCAAGGCAATGCAGGAGGCGATTAAGTCTTCTGATTCTTTTTTATATAAAGTGTCTTTTGTATAATAGCTAATGATAAGCGGTTTTTTGTTCAACTGTAGGCTCCTGTGTTGGAATTCTATTTGCCAAATTTATGATTCAATAAAAAAATGGTATTATACACAAATTATGCTACTTTTAGCAAGTCATTGCTTTATTTGTTTGCAATTTCTTTATTTTCCAGATTTTCCATGGTTGCATAAAGTTGATTTCTTCCGCTCTCAGAAAGGGGGACAAGGGGGAGCCTTAAAAAATTCTTACAATAATTTTTTTTCGCAAGGGCTGCTTTTATCCCTGCCGGATTCCCTTCTTTAAAGAGTTCCTCGAGAAATTCGGAGAAATTCCATTCTGAATCTTGGGTTTTTTTTGCAAAAAAATGCGTTGTGTCCTCTGGGAATAGATTACTTACAACGGAAATAACCCCCTTTGCCCCCCATTTTTTAAACATCTTCATTTCCCCATCATTTCCGCAAAACACTGTGGTCAGTTTTGATAAGGCTTCAATTTGTTCTTTATTATTTACTGTTTCTTTGATGCCAATCACTTCTGGGATTTTTGCAATCTCTTGCAGGCAAGATAAGGAGAGTGTAACCCCTGTTCTTTTCGGATGGTGGTAGGCAATGATGGGAAGGCCTACCTTGGCTATTTCGTTGTAATGAATGATAACCCCCCTTTCTGAGGGTTGATTATAATATGGGACAACTACTAGTGCTGCATCGGCTCCTAGTTTTTTCGCGTTGATTGTATTTTCTATTGTGGCTTTTGTAGAAATTGCGCCCGTTCCGATGATGATCTTTCCAGAAAAATGCTTTTTTGCACAAAAGACCAATTGCTCAATTTCCCCGTGATTTAAACTGTAGCCCTCTCCAGTAGTTCCTCCAATAACAAGTCCAGCAACTCCCCCTTGCGCTTGATGGCAAACTAATTTCTCAAAAGCATCTTCATCGATACTATAGTCTTGGTTAAATGGGGTAATAATTGCTGTATAAACTTGTTCCACGCTTTCTCCAAAGTACCATTGTCTTTGTAAACCAGTTTTACATTCCCCCGCTTTATTTACAATCTAGACATTTTTCAGGACCGCCCTTGTACATCTTTACAAAAAGCATAGTCCCATTATTGAAAAATGTATTATACAAATTATTTTTCATTAAAAGTAAAGGGCCTTTCCCCACTTCGTACCAAAATTGCTGCTGCAAATAAAACAGAAATTGCTGTCATAATAAAGGGAACAGATCCATTTTTATGCAGAAAAATTCCGCCAAGCAAGGGCGCTGCCATCATTGAAAAGGATTGAATAGATTGACTTAAGGCAAGAACCTTTCCCTGCACGCTATTTTCTGAGGATTTGGAAATTGAAGCGGTGAACACAGGCCATGCCCCGCCGGATAAAAAAACAATTAATCCAATTGCAATCGAAAAACTGACAATTGTTTTTGAAAAAGCTGCAACTACAGAAAAGGCTGATATTCCAAGAAGAGAAAAAAATAGAATCCGCTGCATCCGATGGACAATCTTGGTTAAAAATTGCATAAATAGGGTTCCCATAATCCATACGCCTCCAAACATTGCTCCAAATACCCCTACTCTAATGCTCGACATCTGAAAATCCCTTACTAAAAATGCGGGGAGAAACTGATAGAGCATGTTCCATGAAAATAGAAAGAAAAAATAGATCAAATACAAATTGCGCACCTGCAGCGTTTTAAATGCAAGCTCAATATTATGAACCGCCCCCAACACATCAAATGGATGGGAGCAAAGCTCCGATCGAGTCTCATGAAAAAATAAGAATAAAATTAAAAAGTTTAATAAAGCAAAACCTGCCCCTGTCCACAGGGGCATTGCTAAAGCATAGACAGGGTTTGTAAACAAGCCGCTTACCTGCCCGCCAAGTAATGGCCCTACTATAAACATAAACCCAATCACTGCAGACCCTATTCCAAAGTATTTAACCTTTTCCTTTTCACCATTACTTATATCTACAACCGATGCTAGACAAACCGAAGTATTGCCCGCAGAAAGCCCAACAATCATTCTTCCAAGAAACAGCAGCCAAAGCATCCCAAGATGAATGGACACTGCAGATAAAAAATATCCAAAGGCCTCTAATAATACCGAAAAAAGAAAAATCCCCCTTCTCCCTTTTTTATCAGAATAATCACCCATTATAGGCCCAATTAAAAATTGAGCAAATGGAAAAACGGCTAAAAACAAGCCTAGCAACATCCCTCTGTAGTTGATTGGAACTCCTTGCATGATGAAATCACCTTGCTTTGCAAGAAAAATTTGAGCAAGCACTGGAAATAAGATTGTTGCGGCAAGAGTTGAGATACCAAAAGTAGTAAATATCGCAATCAGGCTCTTTCTTTTATTCTTTAGTCCAATCAATTTCTTCTCTATGCTCTTTTAAAAACGTGTTTGCTTTTGTAAAATGTTTACAACCTAAAAAATATCTTGCTGATAGGGGGGAGGGGTGGCCTGCAGTGAGAACTAAATGGTCACTTTCCCCCGTAAACAGCTTTTCCTTTTTCTTTTTAGCCTCTTTTCCCCATAATAGAAAGACAATTTTTTTCTCACTTTTCCAAAGAAGCGTTAAAACTTCATCTGTAAACCGCTCCCAACCGATGTTTTGATGGGAAAGGGGAGAATTTTCAACAACTGTCAGCACCGTGTTGAGTAAAAACAAACCCTTCTTGGAGAGCGCTTTTAGATCCTCAGGTCTTTGTTTTAGGTCTGACTCCATTTCTTTGTAGATGTTTTTTAAACTTGGGGGAAGTTTTTGCCCTTGCTCCACACAAAAAGCAAACCCATTTGCTTTTCCTGCCGTGTGATAAGGGTCTTGTCCAACAATCACCACTTTGATGCTCGATAATGGTGTATGTTTAAACACTGCAAAAACATCTTCCTCACGAGGAAAGATGTTTTTTGTTTGCCTCTCTTGTTTTAGAAAAACCAGCAAGCTCCTAAAGTAGGGCTTTTCCATCTCCTCGCTAAGCTTTTCTCTCCAAGATTTCTCAAATTGTTTATATTCCATATTCTTTGCAAGTATTTCAAGCCCTTTTATTTTCGTCAACACCCTTTTATTTTTTTTAAACCCTCTCCCAGCAAGGCTTTTCAAAAAAACCGCTCATCGGAGGGGCTTGAAATTCAGATTGTGTAAAAGTTGTTTATAACCTGTCTATAAATCGATCAAAACTTTTCTTTTGTTTATAAACGGAGGGTTTTAAACACATTGTATTCATGTTATAAACAACTCATTTCTCTACTAAAAAGTGCACTTATAAACAAATCCACACCACCTGAAGAAGAAGAAAAATTTAAAAATAGTATATTCTTTCTCTTTCTTTGTGGATAATGTGTTTATGATAAGTCAAAAAACCATCCTTTTACTACGCTCGTTATTTGCTTCGTCATCAAGATTGCTTGGTGATCTGCTGGATCGTTGTAGCAGTTTAAACCAATTACAAGAGTTGCTCTTAATGGCACACTTGCAAAATAGCAAGCAAATACTCCAAGAGTTCCCTTCTGTCTATTTTTTAAACAAAGAGAGCATCTGTATAGAAAAAGGGGTGCAAATAGCACCAGGGGCACTAGTAGAGGGGCCCTGTTACCTCGGAGAAAACGTCTCTATTGGTCATTGTGCAATGATTAGAAAAGGGACGTTTTTAGCTAAAAATGTGCACATTGGTCACTGTAGTGAAATATCAAGATCCATTTTCTTTGAGGGGGCAAAAGCCCCTCATTTCAATTATGTAGGAGACTCAATGGTTGGAGAAAATGTAAACTTAGGTGCTCACGTAACGGCTGCAAACTTACGGTTAGATAAACAGGAGATCATCTTGCATTTTGAGGGGGAAAAAATAGCAACAGGGGGGAATAAATTTGGCTCTTTGATAGGGGATAACTCCTCTATTGGTTGCGCTGTGACTTTAAATCCAGGGACAATTATTGAAAAAAACACCCAAATCCCTCCATTATCTACGCAAATAGGAAAGAAAACATGGGTAGAAAACTCATAAAATTTATCGCTCTTCAAAAAGAGATAAATAAAGAAATTGAGAGTTATCTATTGCTCATCAAAGATTCAGCCCTTTGTGCTCCTATTTCCTATGCACTATCTAGTAATGGAAAAAGATTAAGACCTATTCTTACTAAAATAATGGCAAAATCTGTGGGAAAAGAATACAAAGTGGGAAAAAGTGCTCTGGCCATAGAATTATTTCATACCGCCTCATTGATTGCCGACGACCTTCCTTGTATGGATAACGACGACGAAAGAAGAGGTAAGCCATCCTTGCATAGAAAGTTCAAAGAATCAACAGCGCTGCTTGCAAGTTATGCTTTGTTGACGGAGGGCTTTTCCCAAATTGAGCAAAGTGGAAGGGAGTATTTTGAAAAAGGGTATGGCACAAAGGAAGATGCACAAAATCGTATTTGCATGGCCCTAAAAGAGACAGCAAGACTTTCAGGACCTCTGGGAGCAGCTCTTGGACAATACTTTGACATAGAGCAAGCAAACGCCGAAAATTTTGAAGCGTTTGAGGAGCTCTACTACCTAAAAACAGGAACGCTATTTCAAGGGGCGTTTACTTTAGGATATATTTTTGGGGGAGGGGAGTTAAAAAATCTCTATTTAGTAGAGAAACTTGCTCGTCACTTGGGACTTGCCTTTCAAATAAGAGATGACCTTGAAGACGTCAACGAAGAGCGCACGAGTTTTTCTAAAAAATTTGGAACAGAGGTGTCCATAGAAAGATGCAAAAAAGAAATTGAGGGATTTTTTTCATCCCTCAACTTACTAAAATTAGATGCATCACTTTTTGAGGAAATGATTAATTTCCTTTTCCCGAAAGAGACGTTCCAATTTTCTCTTGATGAGCCTTTATAATTAAGGCTTCAAGCTCTTCTAAAAGAACAGGATCACCGCTAAGTTCAGCCTTAGCAGCCTCTCTTCCCTGAAAACGTTTCCCCTTATAGGAAAGCCACGGCCCCTTTTTCTCAATCATTCCCCCTTCGATACCAAGATCAACAAGAGCACCTGTTCTAGAAATTCCCTCGTTGAACATAATATCAAACTCGGCACTTCTAAAAGGAGCTGCCATTTTGTTTTTTACAACTTTTACTTTTACTTGAATCCCTTGATCAAAATTATCAGCTCCTTTAATCGTGGAGGTTCTTCGAATATCTAGACGCACAGAGGCATAAAACTTAAGAGCCCTTCCGCCGGGGGTTGTTTCTGGACTTCCAAACATCACCCCAATTTTTTCTCTGATTTGGTTAATGAAGATTGCACAAGTTTTTGATTTTGCAAGAGTTGAAGTAAGCTTTCTTAACGCTTGAGACATAAGCCTTGCTTGAAGGCCGATGTGAGAATCGCCAATTTCGCCAGCAAGTTCGCTTTTTGGAACAAGGGCTGCAACAGAGTCAATGACAATTACATCAACAGCACCAGAACGGGCAAGCATTTCAGCAATATTTAACGCCTCTTCTCCACTGTCTGGTTGAGAAATTAAAAGTTCATCAACGTTTACACCAATTCTTGCTGCATAGGCAGGATCAAGGGCATGTTCAGCATCAATATAAGCAGCAACTCCGCCCCCTTTTTGACAATTTGCAACAATGTGTGTTGCAAGGGTTGATTTACCAGAAGATTCGGGGCCAAAAATTTCTACCACACGGCCGCGAGGCACCCCGCCTATTCCAAGGGCAAGATCAAGAGTTAGTGCTCCTGTTTTAATAACCTCTACCTCTAGGGAGGCCCCTTTTTTTCCAAGTGACATAATTGAGCCTGCTCCAAATTGTTTTTCAATAAGAGAGATTGCAAGTTCTAGTGCTTTTTTCTTTTCAGATATATTTTCGTCTGCCATGGGTAAACCTTTTTGTGAAATTTATAGTCAAAAAGACTATATAGGAGAAAAAGACAAAAAAGAAGGCTTTTTTTACCTATGGATGAAGGAGATCAATTTTTAGTAGCAGATGTTGGGGCGACAAAAACGTTGTTGTTTTTAGCCAAACATCACGTTCATGAGCCCTCCCTTATAAAAAAAGGGGAGTATTTAGCAGAAAATTTTCATTGCTTGGAGGAGATTTTTATAGAGTTTCTAAAAGGGCAGGGACATGTGAAATATGCAGCAATTGGTGCATGCGGACCTGTTACAAACGATGTTTGTAAGTTAACAAATCTTCCGTGGATGTTAGACAAAAAAAAGATCAGTGCGATGTTTGCTTTCGAAAGACTTTTTTTGATCAATGACCTAGAGCTTGAGGGGTGGGGGATCCACTCTTTAAATGACCATGATCTGCTTGTGATTCAAAAAGGGGTAAAAAACAACGGTAATGTCCGAGCACTTTTATCTGTGGGAACAGGACTTGGTGAGGGGATTATTTTAGAAGATAGGGTCCTGCCCACTGAAGGGGGGCATGCTGATTTTGCTCCTAGCACTGAAAGTGAGATTGGTTTTTTACAGTGGATGCAGCAAAGGGCTGCCTATGTCTCTTTTGAAAAAGTCCTTTGTGGAGAGGGAATCGAAAATGTTTATGAATTTTTTTCTAAAAAAAGAGATCTAAAGGCAGAGCAAATTTTTTTAGCAGAAGAAACTCACAGCAAAAGGGCCGTTTCCTTTTTTTTACAAACTCTCGGCAAAGAGGCTGGGAATTTTGCATTAAAAACACTTTGTTTGGGGGGACTATACCTAACAGGAGGGGTTTTGAAAAAAAATTATTTACTCATCCAAAGGGGGGAGGTTGCGCAAAATTTTAAAGAAAAAGGGCAGCATAAGAACATTTTAGAGCAGATACCTATCTACTTAATAATAGGGGATAAAAGTGTTTTTTTTGGCGGATGGAATTACCTTAAAGCTGCCTTAAAAAGGGTAAATAATTCAAAGAAATAAAAAAACATCTCCAGGATGGGAGAGGTTCTTTAAAAAATCGGTGTACTATTAAATTGTTTTTTTGTATAAACAATCTTTTTACTAAAAACTACTCTGAAGGGGGATAGAATGAAACTAAATAGGATTGCCGGAGTGTTGATGACAACAATGTTATGTTTGTCAAGCGCTCTTGAGGCAGCAGACAATATGACAAGCACTAAATTAAATGGCTGCAAAGGACCGGTTCTTTGCTCATCGTTTCCATTATTGGATAATTGCGATGAATGCTGTAAAACATGGCACCTTGATGTCGGTTTGCTTTATCAACAACCAATTTTCGCTGGAAATTCAGCAGGACTAGGATTTAGTCCTATTTATGCTCAATCTACAGCAACATCAGCAGCATATATTGATCAAAACATTCAAGGTTTGAATGTTTGTCTAGATTATGCTCTTGGACTAACTGTTAGTGCTGGATACTTGATGCAGCATGATCAGTGGTTTGTTTCTGCTAAGTTTGATTGGCTAAGTTCATCAGGAAGTGTTGTTTTTAATGGAACTAACACGCTTTATGTAGCTAATCCATTGTTAAATATTACTGCAAGTGTGATCGATAGTGATGGAATTTTTATAGGTACAGGATTTGACCCAGAAACAGACCCATTTGATAGCATTAATTACAATTCAGGCCTTGATTTTTATGGTTTGGATGTAATGTTAAGCAGAGGAAGCTTTCATTCAAGATGTTTTTCTTACGATCCATGGATGGGTGTTGAAGCAATTTGGTTTACAAGAAAACAAAATGCTGCATATTTTTCTACTTCACTTCCATCAGGAACAAGTGCTGTGTTAAATTTACAACGTGACAGCTGGGGAGCTGGACCTACATTTGGTTTTAATGGTGAGTACCATATTACTGAAGGTTTAAGCCTCTTTTCTGACTCAAACGTTGCCGTGCTTATCGGTCAATTATCTGGAACAACTTCATCAACACTTACAGCTAGCGGAGCTGCTGGATATGTTGACCCAAGGGTTGCTACAATTAATACTCCAGAAAGCTGTGCTTTTATGGTGCCAGTTAGATCTATCATCGGTATCAAGTTATCTACATTTTGCCTAGAAGATAAGCATTATGTAGCTATTAAACTCGGTTATGATGCTCGAGCTGTAGGAGTGGTTGCTGCAGGTGGTATACCTTCAGGCTTTAGTCTTAATGGATTGTACACAGACCTAATCTGGAATTTCTAGAATAAGCAAGTGTAATATCTGAAAATAAAAAAGGTGGTAATAAAAATTACCACCTTTTTTATTTTATAACCATACAAACCCCTTTAATCAAAAGGGATAAGCGGCCCTAGAGCCAGCTTCTAAAGCGTTTTACATATTTTTATGTGATTATAAACATATAATATTTGTTCATTTTTTGTAAATAACTTAGATTATTATTGTAAATAAAGTTTATTATCAGTATTGGGAAGGGAAAGAACACTATTTTTCTAACAAAAAACCCAAGAGAGGTAACCAATGTTTAAAAAGAGAAAAGCTCTTACCATGCTAAGTGTAATGGTATTTGTAATAAACTCATTGTCAGCAAACTCAATAAAGCCAAATGGTTGTAAAGGACCAAATTTGTGCTCTAGCTACTCAATATTAGACAGCTGCGGATGGCAGTTTGATGTTGGTTTACTCTATCAACAGATGAGAGTTTCTGGGGCAGAAATTGCTAATTCAGTGGTACAAAAAAATATTGGAACAATCCCTGTTGTTGCTCAAGATTATATTAATTATAGTAATACAAACGTACGCTTTGACTTTAACGTAAATGCCGGTTTAAAGATAGGTGCTGGTTACTATTTTGAAAATGATGATTGGCTTTTTCTAGCAAATTTTGAGTGGTTAAGATCCTCTGCCTCTTTTGATGGGGAACTTGCGCCACCAACCATTTATTTTCCTAGCGAATACCAAACTGTATATGCAACAGTATCTGCAGAAAAACCAGTGGCCTTTCAAGAAGTTGCAGCATCATTGGACGTAGATTACTTCCTGTTGGATGTAGTGCTTGCCAAGGGATCTTATTTTTCAGGTTCTTTTACATTTGAACCATTTTCTGGTATTCAAAGTTCATGGGTAAGTTATTACACAAACAAAAGTTTTTCAAAAGATTATCATAACACCGATCAGGAGGATAATAACGACAATGGCTGGCTGTCATCGTCTCAAATCTGGTCATCAACAACCAATGTGAATTTTTGGGGTGTTGGACCAGAAGTTGGATTCAATGCATCTTACTATATGATGGGAGGGTGGAGCATCTATTCTACAATGAATGCTGCCGTTCTTTTTGGTCAAACAACCTTGTTTAATGCAAACGGAATTGTGAATACTACAGTTTCGCCTACATTTAATAATGCAAGTGATAGCGATAATGTAGTTTGTCCTGCAACAAGGGCGATTTTAGGTCTTCAGTACGATAAAGACACTTATTGCGATAGACAACATGTAAGAATACGTGTGGGTTTTGATGCAAGATATATCTTTAATCAGTACCCGACAGTAAACTACAGTCAAGAATTTTTGCATAACCATTTTACACATAGTAATAACACATTTATCTATACATATACAGAGGCCCGGCCTAATTTTGATGACAATAATGGATTTGGAATGATTGGTTTAATCCTTGATGTAGCCTACGATTTCTAAACGCTAAAAGAATAGAGTTTGAAAAAAAGGTGGTAATGAAAATTACCACCTTTTTTGTTTCTAACCATACAAGCTCCTTTAATCAAAAGGGATAAGCCGCTTTAAGCGTGTTTTTAAATCGTTTTATTTACTGCTAATTTATTATAAACATATAATATTTATTTTTTTTGTAACTAATTTAGAATATTGTTGTAAATAAAGTTTATTATCAGTATTGGGAAGGGAAAGAACACTATTTTTCTAACAAAAAACCCAAGAGAGGTAACAAATGTTTAAAAAGAGAAGAGCTCTTACCATGCTAAGTGTAATGGTATTTGCAATAAACTCATTGTCAGCAAACTCAATAAAGCCAAATGGTTGTAAAGGACCAAATTTGTGCTCTAGCTACCCAATATTAGACAGCTGCGGATGGCAGTTTGATGTTGGTTTACTCTATCAACAGATGAGAGTTTCCGGAGCAGAAATTGCTAATGCAGTAGTAGAAAGAAACCCTGGAACAATTCCTGTTGTTGCCCAAGATTATGTTAATTTTAGTAACACAAACGTGCTCTTTGATTTTAATGTAGATGCCGGTTTAAAGATAGGTGCTGGTTACTATTTTGAAAATGAGGATTGGCTTTTTCTAGCAAATTTTGAGTGGTTAAGATCCTCTGCCTCTTTTGATGGGGAACTTGCGCCACCAACCATCTATCACCCAAGCGAATATCAAACAGTATTTGCATCAGTATCTGCAGAACATCCAGTGGCCTTTCAAGAAGTTGCAGCATCATTGGACGTAGATTACTTCCTGTTGGATGTAGTGCTTGCCAAGGGATCGTATTTTTCAGGTTCTTTTACATTTGAACCATTTTCTGGTATTCAAAGTTCATGGGTAAGTTATTACACAAACAAAAGTTTTTCTAACGATGCTTACAACACCACTCAGGCGGATACTAACGAGGATGGCTGGCTGTCATCGTCTCAAATCTGGTCATCAACAACCAATGTGAATTTTTGGGGTGTTGGACCAGAAGTTGGATTCAATGCATCTTACTATATGATGGGGGGCTGGAGCATCTATTCTACAATGAATGCTGCCGTTCTTTTTGGTCAAACAACCTTGTTTAATGCAAACGGAATTGTGAATACTACAGTTTCGCCGACATTTAATAATGCAAGTAATAGCGATAATGTAGTTTGTCCTGCAACAAGGGCGATTTTAGGGCTTCAGTACGATAAAGACACCTATTGTGATAGACAACATGTAAGAATACGTGTGGGATTTGATGCAAGATATATCTTTAATCAGTACCCAACAGTAAACTATAGTCAAGAATATGTGTACAATAACATAGTGCAGACTGTTTCACAAAGAGATCTTACCTATAGATATACACAAGCCCGGCCGAATTTTGATGACAATAATGGATTTGGAATGGTTGGTTTAATCCTTGATGTAGCCTACGATTTCTAAACGCTAAAAAAAATAGAGTTTGAAAAAAGGGTGGTGAAGAAATTCACCACCTTTTTTATTGCAAATAAACAGTAAAAATTTTACTATCTTTATTCCTACAATCATTTAATAGGTTTTTAAATGCGAAATCAATTTGGAAAAACAGTTCTCTTAGCAGTTTTTGGAATTTTAAATCTTTTTGCACAAAACGAGAATCCAGATGGTTGTAAAGGATCAAATTTATGTTCAAGTTATCCTGTAATAGATAGTTGCAATTGGCAATTTGATGCGGGGCTACTCTACCAACAGATGAGAATTTCTGGAGCTGAAATTGCAAATGCTGTGACAGAAAGAAATACAGACATCATCCCTGTTGTTTCTGAAAACTATGTCAATTTTACCAACACAAACATCCGTTTTGGATTTGATGTCAATGCTGGGCTAAAATTAGGTGCTGGTTACTATTTACAAAATGATGACGTGCTCTTTCTTGTAAATTTTGAATGGCTAAGATCTACTGCTTCTTTTGATGGAGAACTTTCCCCCACAATCATCTATTTACCAAGCGGCTATCAATCTGTATATGCAACAACAGAGGCTCAAGACATTGTAAGATTTCAAGAAGTTGTAGCATCGCTTAAAGTAGATTACTTTCTGTTGGATGTAGTGCTTGCCAAGGGATCGTATTTTTCAGGTTCTTTTACATTTGAACCATTTTCTGGGGTTCAAAGTTCATGGATAAGTTACTGCACAAACAAAAGTTTTTCTAATGATGCTAATAATATCAATGAGGAGCCAAACAACTCCGGTGGGTGGCTTTCACCATCTCAAATGTGGGTCTATCTTACAAACGTGAATTTTTGGGGTGTTGGGCCGGAGATTGGATTCAATGCATCCTACTATATGATGGGAGGGTGGAGCATCTATTCTACAATGAATGCTGCTGCTATTTTTGGTCAAACAACACTGTTTAATGCAAACGGAATTGTTAATACAGATTCTGAGCCGACATTTAATCATGCAAGTGATAGTGATAGTGTGGTTTGTCCTACAACAAGGGCAATTTTAGGTCTTCAATATGATAAAAACTCCTATTGCAATAAGCGGCATGTAAGAGTGCGCCTTGGTTTTGATGCAAGGTATATCTTTAATCAATATCCAACAGTTAACTATAGTCAAGAATATTTGTATAACGTAGGGGTGCTTGTGACCTCTCCTCCTAGTATTGATACATATACACAGGCCCGGCCAAATTTTGAAGAAAATATGGGATTTGCCATGGTGGGGTTAATCTTTGATGTAGCCCTTGACTTCTGATCGTTTAAATCAATTTAAAATAATCAGTAAAAAATTTATCAGCAATTTGCCCATCATTTTAGGAGAAAAACTCATGATAAATAGATGTAAGTCGATCACCCTTTTGGTAATTTTTTGCGCGTCAAGTCTTTTTGCGGACACTTTGAAACCAAATGGTTGTAAATGACCTAATTTATGCTCAAGTTATCCCCTAACAGACGGTTGCAACTGGCAGTTTGATGTGGATGCAGTTTTAAAACTTGGCTTAGTGTACTATTTTGAAAATAATAGTTGGCTATTTCTTGCAAATTTTGAGTGGCTAAGATCACAAGCTAATTTTTCAACCGTTTCACAGCCCCATCTTTTGAAGAAAATAATGCCTTCGGAATGGTCGGTTTGATCTTAGATATTGCCTATGATTTCTAAATAATACTGTAGCTATCAATCATATGTAATACATCTTCGACAGATGTTGCACTATTTATCTCCCTTCTAAGGGAGGTGAATTCTTTTTCTTCGCGCAAATACCAGCAGGCAACCCTTCTAATGTCTGATAAAACTTTTCTTGGCGCTTGATAAACAATGATTTCCCTCACATGTTCTGAAAATAAGATCAATGGTGAGGGGGAAATAGGAGCCTCATCACCAAGAAAAATCTCTCTTGCTATGTGAGGAGCCCCCATAGTAATTCTAGAAACAAGCACCCCATCGGCCCCTGTTTGCAAAAGGGCCTTTTCTGCAGATTCTCTACATCGAATATCTCCGTTTGCAAATACTAGTATAGAGCGCTCTTGGTCGCAAGCATCTTTGATATAATCCCAGTTTGCAGGCCCTTTATACGCCTGATGTCTTGTTCTCCCATGAATAAAAACCGCAGATGCTCCCGCTTGTTCTGCAATTTTTGTCACCGCCCGAGCGTTAATAGATCCCTCATCCCATCCAGCGCGTATCTTTATAGTAATTGGAATATCTACACTTTTTTGCATTTGATAGACAATCTCCCCTATCTTCTCGGGGGTTTTTAAAAGAGCAGAGCCGCTACCATCTTTGGTCACTTTGTCCACCGGACAGCCACAATTTAAATCAAGCAAGTCAAAACCAAGATCCTCAATGATTTTACTGCATTCTCCGGCAACATCCTTTTTACTAGTACATATTTGAGCGCCAATTGGGTGCATACCTTTTGTAAAAGAGAGCATGGAAAAAGTCCCCTTGTCACCACGTGCAAGGGCTTCAGCTTTTGTCATCTCTGTGAAAATAAGACTATCTGTATATTTGCGAACCATCGCCCGAAAGGGGAGGTCAGAGCAACCCGCAAGAGGGGAATACACAATGTTTGAGCAAAGATTGAGATTTTTTATTTTTATCGCTTTAAAAAGGGTCATACTAATATGGAGGTGATAAAGGTTTGTAGAAAACGGAGGGCAACTAGCGCTATCATAGGGCTCAAGTCAAGAACTCCTCCAATCGGAGGGATAATTTTTTTAAAAATATTCATATACGGATCAGTGACAAATAGAATGAATTTAGTCGCCTGATATTGATATAATGTAGGAAACCAAGAGAGGGAAATTCTAGTAAATAGTAATAAAGAATAGATAGAAAACAAAGTTTCAACAATAGTAAGAGTGTTCATTAGATTCTCATATGTTTAATTTTCACCATTTTACCATAGTATTCATTTACGTCATCCTTTATTATTCTTCTGTAATGATAAAAACAATGAACCGCGGTTAGGGTAGCGATATGTATGTACTTGGTTTATATTCAGATGGAGACTATTTTAAAGTTTCGCTAATCTCAAAAAAGCGTGGCAAGACACGCATTGAGTTCATTAAAGAGTACAAAAAAGATATAACAAATTTGAATGCTCTTAAAAATATCTTAGATAAAAAGCTTTCATTTTTTGATCGAGCAATAGAGGTGGTTACCGCATTACCTACAGAAGAAATTTTTATCAAACGTATTAGTTTCCCCATCAAAGGAAGAGGGAAAGTGCTTAAGGCTTTGAAGTTTAGGTTATCATCAGATCCAATCTATTCTGAAGAAGATCGATGTTTTGTCCCTATGCTTAAAACTGAAAGTGGCCAAACGGAAGTGACATTATATGGTTATACAAAGCAGGCAATGCAAGAGCATCTTGATGACATAAAAACTCTTGGGATAGATTCAGATTGGGTGAGTACAGTTTCTTCAGGAATTGAGCGGTTTGTCAAATTTTTTGCGGGGACAACAGCCCCATTTTTTTTATTCCATCTTGGCTGGGAAACTTCCGCCTTTTACTTTTTTTTAGACGGACAGATCAAAAGGGAGGTATCTTTTAAGATAGGACTTAAAGATATAGTCGATGCAGTTCAAAAAGAAAATATATTCACTGAAAATGTAGATATGCAAAAGATGCAAGAGGCCTTTATACGATCGATACAAAATGAAGCCCCAAGTGAATCCGCTGCAATATTTTTTGAAATAGAGAAGGAAGTTTCTAAAGCGTGGACGTTTATTCTAGCTGAAGAGATCCTTGCGGAGGAGGTTTCTAAGGTGCTATTTACAGGATATTCTGATTTAAGCAGAGCGTTAAAGCCATTTCTCCCGCCGATTGATTTTGAAGAAATTACTATTACGCCCCACTTAGAATATACATCCACACAGATTGCCGCCTATGCCATCGAAATTGGACTTGCCTTGGACCATATTATTTCTGATAAGAATACATTGCAGTTAGGAGAGGGCAAGGCAATCCCCTATGCCCAAAGAAAAAAGGTAAAAAAATCCTTATATCAGTACGTAAGTTTATTATTACTTACTGGAAGTGTGTTATTTTTTTCTATTAATCTAAAGCTTGGTAAAAAAACGGCAGAATTGGAAAAAAGAGTTAAATCCTCGGTTGCGAAAATTGAAGCTTATGCCGGCCTCCCTGCAAAGCAAATTGTCTACAGCGTAAAAGACCTTAGAAAATCTCGAAAGTCTCTTGAGCAAGCGCTAAACGAGAAAAAACAGCAGAGTAAAATGGAGGAAGGGCCGAAGGTTATACCCTCGATTTTCGATTGGGTTGAAAACATTAGTGCAAAAGGATCCCGCCTAAAGCAGATGGAATATACAATTGTTGAGCGTCCTTCGGAAGATTCTCCGCTGAAGGACTTTATCGTCGAGGTAGAGCTGCTATTTACACCCCCAAAGGATGAAAAAGATAGGCAAGCATGTTTAGAATTGTTACAAACACCAGTTCAAGGGAGCTTGTTTGATCAAGAGCCAGAGATTAAAGAGACATCAGAGAGCATTATTTGTAAATTGAGGTTAAAATCATGAAAAACATTAAACAATTTTTCTCAAGACCTGACTTAATGCTACACAAAGGGTTCTTTGCATTGATTTTATCATTGCCCCTTTTGTATGTTATCGCAATTTTCTCTTTTGTATCAAAAAGTAACAGCCTCTTAAAAGAGCTTGAAACAGAAACGATATTTTTTGAAAAACTTGCACAAAATTTTTGTACAACAAAAAATCTTTCACAAGGACAAGCCGACCAAGACTATATAAAAACCGTTCTAGAAAAAAGCTCCCTTCTTTGTGAGGACAAACAAAGGCTAGAAAGTCTTTGTGCCTCCGTAGAAGAAAATGATCTCTACACGGGGATAAAGCAACGACTGTCTTTTTTACAAAGCGGGGAGAATAAGCTCCATTTTTTATGTGAAGATAGGGGCATAGAATATGTTTGGAAAACAGCAAAGCCTATTCAAATGAGTGATTTAGATATTAAAAACATTGTGGAAAAGGTAGAGGGCGATAGTTTGATCCATCCAAATCGCCCTAATATTTTCTTTTCTTCGATTAAAATAAAACAGCTTGAACCAAGATCTACAGATGTATTTACTGTAGAGATGCAAATATTACAAAAGAGGTGATCTTGAGAATATATAAAAAACCCATATTTTTACTAATTTTTCCGTTTCTTTTATTGGGATGCAAATCTTCTTCTTCAGTAAATCTTGTACATTTACAAATTGTGGACAGAAACGGGTACACACAAACAATTAGTGATAAAGAGTCTATAAAAAAATACGAGATTGCTGATTTAAAAGCCCCTTCGCATCATGAAAAAGTAGTAAGAGTTTTTGATAAAGAACAAAAAGGTGTGATCACTCTTTATCATGATAACGGACAGCTTTGGCAGTATTTGGAAACAAAGACAGGAAGAGCTGCTGGGGTATATGAGGAGTATTATCCAACTGGACAAATTCATATTCGCAGTATTGTTAGTGAAGGAGTTGCAGATCTAACCGATGCTGCAAAAACATCTTGGATATTTGATGGGGTTTCTACTGTATATGATGAAAATGGGCAGGTGCTTGCTTTAATTCCTTATGTCAAAGGGATGCAGCAGGGGGTTGCAACCTATTTTTACCCGGATGGAAAAGTAAAAACAAAAATTCCTTATTTAAACGATAGAATTGAAGGGCAACTTCGGGGGTATGATCAAGAGGAAAAGCTTGTTCGCTTAACAAATTATGTAGATGGAAAGCAGGAGGGGGAGTCTTTTTTTAATGGATCTTCAGAAGAGGGGGGCTATGAGGAGGTTTATCGAAAAGGGCGTATAGTCCACGGAAAGTATTTTGATCTAGATGGGACAATTTTCTCTGAAGTCCAAAGTAGCCATGGAATTAAACCTATTTTTAAAGATGGGTATCTTATCAGAACGGAAGAGATTAAAAAAGGGATACAGGAAGGATTTGTAACGTTGTTTCAAAAAGATAGAACAATTGAATCAAAATACTCGATTTTAAACGGTGAAAAAAATGGGGAAGAAATCGTTTATTATCCAGAACAGGTAGCGGGCGAGCAGGTAAAAAAATTCTTAATCACTTGGAGAGATGGATTGATTCATGGAAGGGTTTGCACATGGTATCCAAACGGGGTTCTTGAGAGTGAAAAAGAGATGGTAGATCATAAAAAAGAGGGAACATATCTTTGTTGGTACAGCGATAGTTCTTTGATGATGGTTGAAGAATACAGGCAAGATAAACTGGTAAATGGAAAATACTTACGAATGGGTGATACAGTTCCGATTTCCCGAGTGATTGACGGAATGGGAGATGCACACATTTACGATAAAGATGGTGTTTTAATTAGAAAAATACCCTATTACAAAGGGAATCCAGTTGAGTAAAAGGTGAAAGATACACTTAGAAGAGAATATTTATTAGTAAGAAAGGGCATTTCTTCCGAGCGAAAAAGAGAGGCAAACTCTAAAGTGTTTGAATTGCTTGTTGAAATGACAAAAGATGCCAGGCAAATTCTTTCGTACGTTCCACTAAAAGATGAAGTTTGTGTGATGGCTTTTAACACGTATCTTGCAAAACAAAATCGTTTATCACTTCCCCGAATAGAGGGTGGAAGCATTGTTCCATATGGGGTTACAAGCGTGGAAAACCAGTTGATAACTTTTTCTCACCGCTTTTTAGAGCCAACTTTAGATTGTAAAAAAAGTGATGAAATTGACCTTGTAGTAGTTCCCGGAGTTGTCTTTGATAATAATGGAGGAAGGATTGGATTCGGAAAAGGGTTTTATGATAGATTTCTTTTTACAACTAAAATAAGCTCTATAGGGGTTGCTTTTCAAGAACAGATGTTTGAAGGGACCCTTCCCCTAGAAGCTCATGATGCCCGTGTGGAGAAACTATGTATTATTTAATCTTATTGCTTTTACCCATCTCTTTATTCTCGCGAGAGATTATGGTCGCCTATTTTGACAAAGAGATGTACACAGAAAATAAACTCAACCTACAAGAATACCCAAAACATGTGGAAATTTCAGAGATTGAGCAAGGGCTTATTATCACACTTGCCTATGCCTTGAACCCTGATCCAAGTATTCTTTCCATTAATGCAGGCTCTTCTTTAGGCAGGTTTAATGCTCTCGGGGATCAAACCTATGCCTATTCAACATACCTTTCAGCAAGGGTTACCCCCCTGACTATTTTAGCTTGCTCTCCTTATGTTGAACTAAGTCTTGCCGGCCCCACCTATCTTTCAAAAAATACCCTTGGCCCTATCGACTTTGGATCATCTGTTGTATATCAAAATTTCCTCGCCTTTGGGCTAAAAGTTGCAGCAATTCACATAGAAGCAAAATTATTAAACTTTAGTACTTCCTTACCTGAGGCCTTTAGTAAAAAAAGTGTGACATTTCCATTAATCATTTCTGCAGGAACCTCTTTTTAAAGGGATAAATTGCAGTAGGTAAAGTCATTGGAATCTTAAGATCTAATCTCTTGTGTTTTTATTGAGATGAGCGGGATTTAAACGGTAAGGGAGTTTTTTTCGAGGGAGTGTGCGGCTTTTCACCATCATTAGACCACGTAGAGGTAGGGTCAGCTGTGGGGTCTGTGTTTTGCGAAGAAGGGCTAGAACTTTGTGAAGAATTATTAACAAAGCCATTACCATCATCATTGGTCCAAACATCCCCTTGCTCAGTTTCAAATGTCTCTGGACTCTGATTGCTTGGAGTTACGGCCCTTTGAGGGCGCTGTCTTCGCCCTTGTGCATTTAAGCAAGATCCATCACCTCTTGAACAGCTAGACCCACCAGAGCCTGCATCGTTTCCCCAAGATTGCCCCCCGTCATTAGACCAGTTTCCAGAGCCTGCATTGATGGAATTATTAGAGGTTTTCCGTTTGACTATCTTTGGATGTTTTTTCATCACACAAGATTTTGTCCCTTCAGGACAGCCTAATGCAGTTACAGTTGCCCCTCTTGGAACACCGGTCCAAATTCCAAATTGACTGATGTACTCTGAAGGTTTTTCCTTTTTTTGATTGGGATCTTCATTATCTTCTTTATCTTCCTTTTTCGGTGTTGAATAATCATAAGGCCGTCCAGATTCACATAAAAATATAATGGTAAAGGGGGTATATGTTTGATCGGTATTGGGCTCAAAAGACCCTTGAGATACATCGTATATATACATTTGCCCTGCAACTAAATGAATAAGATCTAACAATCTTCCTGTACGATCTAACACCTGCGCATTAAGAGTAAAAGCAGAGTCGTTGATGATTGATATGGAGGTGGAAAAAAGGGGTGTAAATACACCCCCCAGGAGGAAAAGGAATGAACTTTTCACTATTCTGAAATATATGCCCATTTAAAATCTAAAGTTCCTGTTTTTGTTAAGAGAACATCTTTGAGGTTTTCTCTTTGCATATGCACCAAAGATTTGTTGTATAACGGAATAATAGGCATTTGATCGATTAGTATTTGCTCAGATTTCTTTAATGCAACTAACCGGTCCTCTGCAGTAGCACAATGATAGGAGGCGTCTATTGCTTTAATGTAATCAAGACTTTCCCAATTGGTATTGTTAGTTCCAACATGCTTTGTTTTAAAAACTTCTAGAAAATTAGTCGGGTCATCAAAGTCTGCAATCCAGCTACCAAAAGCAAGGTCGTAATCTCCTTTGCTCATTCGATCTAAATATACTTTAGACTCTAGCGGCTCAAGTTTAATCTTTAGACCTAGGGATTTTCTTAATTGATCTTGTATCACCGCCGGAACCTCATCATCAGGGGTTCCTGAATAGATAAGTGTTAGACAAGGGAGCTTCTCTTTGGTCGTGTTTAGGGTCTTACAAGATTTAGCGAGAAATTCAAGGGCAAGAATTGTATCTCCATCATTGAAATAGGGAGTTTCTTGTAATCCCATCGAACTTGGGACAAGTCCGGTTGCAACAACCGCTGCTTTGTTTAATACATATTCTACAATTTCTTTCCGGTTAATGGCAACAGCAATACTTTTTCGCAGATTTACATCCTGCAGTGGATAGGAACTTACGTTAGCCCTTAAAAAATTAGTAAAAAGAATAGGAGTTTTGATAAGATCTTTAAAATTTTCAGAGTGTTCAACTATTTCATCGGAAACCTTGGAAAAAGGAGATCCTACCCATGCTAACTCGTTGTTTTGATACATATGCAATCCAGTAATTGCATCAACCATTACCATTGTGATCTTTTGTAATTTAACATTTTTTATATCGTGATAACGGGGGTTTTTTTCAGCTACTAGCTGCGACTTACTGTCCCAAGCAACTAATTTAAATGGACCGTTACACACATAATGATCGATATTTGTATTCCAATCTAGGTGCTCTTTTGCCACAGATTCATTTACAGCGAAAAAAATGGGCAAAGCAAGTAATTCTTTAAAAAATGGAACATGTTCTTCAAGTTCTATTACCAGGGAGTAATCACCCTCTGCACGAACACCTAAAAGACTGCAAGGTAATAACCCTTCTTTAATGGCCTTTGCGTTGCGCAGGCAAAATAAAAATGAAGCAAATGGAGAGGGAAAATGTTTATCCAAAGCAGATCGCCAAGCATAGATGAAATCGTGAGCTGTTAGAGCATCACCATTGGACCAAAGGGTCTCTTTGAGTTCAATCTTGTAGGTTTTTTTATCATCAGATAGAGTACACTTTTGGGCAACCCCTTCGATTAACTTACCGTTTTTGTCCAATCTAAACAGACCTTCATTAAAAGTTCTGATCATATTAAAATCATTGATCACACGAGCTTTTCGAGAATCTAGGGTGCAGGGGTCTTTGGCTATATTAATGGAGATTTCTTGCGGCACTTTACTTGTTGAAGCCGATGAGGAACTATTACTACAGCTGAATAACAAACCAAAGCAAAAAAATGCAATGCTTTTTAAGGTCCTTTTTTGTAAGTTCATAGGTAAGCTCCATCAGTTGAAAAATATAGTTCATTATATCCACAATTTGTTTTTTATCAAGGATTAACTTCATGCTTAGAACAAAAAATTTTACCCCACTTTTTAACAGACCTAACTTCGAAGAGCTCTTAAGCAATGGAGGGGGAGTTGATTCTACAAATCACTTAAGAATTCTAGAGACCTTTTTGTTTCCCAAAAGAAAGGTAGTATCAATTGAAACAACAGGATCAATTGTACTGGTACAAACAGCCGACTACCCCTGGGATAAGCCCCTATATACAAAAACGACATTTCTTGAAGAGGGAGAACAAGCGTCATTACCTCCCTTACCTTCCATTTCAGAAATTATCAATAGACTAAAAAATATTCCTAAGATTCCCTACTTGCTCGGGGGGACTATTTTAGAACCTACGTTTATGAGTTTACCCCTTGCAGGAAATGAATTTATAGATAGGCATAAACGTTTGTTTGGGATCGATTGTTCTGGTCTTATATACCTTGTAACCGGAGGAAATGTTCCAAGAAACACTTCAGATCTTATGAAAATCGGAAAAAAAGTAGAAACACTTGCTCCTTTAGATCTGATATTATTTACAGGGCATGTGCTTGTCTATTTAGGAAATGGAGAAGTGGTAGAATCTCGTCAGGTAGACGGAGTTGTGTACTCTAATTGGAGCGTTCGTAAAAAGCAAATAACGCTGCCGTATCAGTTTATTCGGTTTCATCCTGAAGCCTTTTCTGAAAAATAACCTCAAGGCGTGCAATGTGAGTGGATGATTCTAAAGAGGGTTTGTTAGAGGAGTCCTTTTTTTGCGCCCTTCTTGTAAGGAGCGAAATAAAAGCATTAGATTGCATAACATCTACCTCTAAATCGCGAATAAGGGTTGTCAAGGCTCGATCTGAGGTGACAATTCTAACTCTTTTTTTGTTCTTGACTGCGTATAGTTTTTCTATGATCAGATCATCTGCTTCTAAATTTGAAGGGGCATAGGCAACGGTAAGGGGTGGATCCTCACTGGTATGGGGGTAGTTTGTATTGTGATAAATAGGGGTATCAAAAATCATTTCCCCTGTCAGGTTTTTACTGCGCATAAGATCAGAGATATATCTAACAAATGTTTGTCTGTTTTTTAAGGAGGGGTCCACATCAACAAGAAAGAAAAAAACGTTATAGCCGTCTATTATGTAGTACAAAGTAATTGAGCTTCCAAAGTGATTTTCAGTTTATCAAAAGCTTTCCGTCTATGAGAGATCTTTAATTTGATGTCTTCTGCCATTTCTGCAAAGGTATTGTTGTAATCATGCTTAATAAACAAAGAGTCATACCCAAATCCTCCAGCACCACGGGGGCTCTCTAAGATTCTCCCTTCACAAACGGCGGTAACTGTTTTGATAAGTTTATCAGGTAAAGCTAAAGAAAGAGTGCAGTGGTAGTGAGCAAAACGTTTATTTTCAGAAAAATCTTTCATATCTTCTAACAGCTTCTCATTATTTTCCCTGTCAAGGGCCCCTTTTCCAGCATAATAAGCACTTATAACTCCAGGAGCACCATTTAAAGATGGGACAACAAGGCCTGAATCATCTGCAAGGGTTAACATTTTAGAGAATGTAGCAGCCTGAAGAGCTTTTGCGTTAGCATTATCTTCAAAAGAATTGGCGCCCTCTTCTGCAAAGCTAAAATCTTTAAAATCCCTAAGAGTATATACATCTAACGATGGAAAATGGATTTTTAAGATTGCCTTTAGTTCCAATAATTTATGTAAATTATCTGTAGCTATGAGAAGTTTCATAATATCACCTGTAGAAAAAGAGGATACTAAGTATCCCCTTTTTTAATCTATGCTTATTTGAATAAACTATTTATTCTGTCTGCACATGTTTGAATAGAGATTATATTTGCGTAAAAATCTCTAGAGATTTCTTCGATCTCATCTAACTTAACGATGTTATCATCAAATAGGTTAGAGGCCTCTTCCAAAGCAAGATATGGAACCATCCTCATGAATGTACGAATCATTCGCTTGGAATGACTGGAAGCAAGATTCATAGAAGCTAAATTCTCTTCATGGTCATCAAAATTCACCATAGAGTCAAACATCGCAATCGAATTAGCAAGGAATAACACATAGGCATAAGAAGCTTGCTTTGAGTTGTTTAACGATAATAAAGGATAGTTTGATAGGGTTAGATCATACATTTCTTCAAGAAACACTCTAAAATCCTCCGTAAGGGGAGTTTCACCATCAATTTTAGGACCAGATAGGATATGTGAAGCAATTTCTAGTGTATATAATCTTGAAATAAATCCTGCTTTTTCCTCAGCGTCTAAAGCATTAATGCAGTTTTGAACCATCGGATCATAAAGAGTTTCAAAGCAAGAAGGGTGTTGAGGGCATTGAGAAAAAATTAATTGCATCGTATTTTTCATATGTTGATGCACATCAAACCCAGCAAGAGCGCTTAAATCGATATTGATTGTATCCGACGGTTTTTTTTCCGATGAACAGGTCGGTTCATGTGCACCTAGATAACCGCAAAACACCGACAGCATAAGAAATAATTGGCCCTTTTTCATTTTTTCTCCTTTTGGTAAGAAGTGAAAAGTTTATGGTTTATCTAATTATATGTCAAAGGAATGGGGAAAAATTCAAAACCTAGGTGATGAAAGCATCTATATAAGATGATAAACAAAGAGAAAGAAAATAGGAGAAACAGGGTAACTTTTCCTCCAAATAACTGATAGGGAGAGTTTCTTTTTTCTACGTACCGTCCTTTGTAGACCATCATTACAGGGAACAGGCCAAATAATATCACTGCAATAATGCCTCCAAAGGTGAGGGCTTTATAGAAAATAAAGGGGTAGGTCCATGCGATTAATAGTGGGGGGAGGAAAGTCAATAGTACAATACCAAAGGGAGAGCTATTTGTCTTTTTTAAGCTGAATCCATCAGATAAAAAGTGAGCAACACTAATGGATTGGGCTAAAAATGAAGTTAAGATAGCAGCAAATGCTAAAAGCGATGCTGCTGCCCCCACAGATGGATGCATTTGCTGTAATGTTTTTGCCGCATCAAATCCATTTTTATAACTTGCTGTGATACTTACCGGGCCGGTAAGGGCAAGTGATCCAAGGGTGATGATAAGCCATCCTAAATAAATAGATAAAGTAAATGCTGAACCTAAAATAATAGATTGTTTCACCCTTTGGACATCGCCTTTAAGATAGTGAAAAATAGTTGGAATCATATTATGAAAACCAAATGAGATGATCAGTATAGGTAGAGGAAAGAGCATATATTTAGGGTTAGAGCGGATCAGATTAGAGAGTTGAACAAGGGGAAAGCTCATATAAATTAGCGCAAAAAAGGCAAGGATCTTTACAACCATTAGGATTCTGTTCAATAGGTCAACAGGTTTTGTCCCAAGATAGACCATCCATCCGAAAAAAAGGACAAAAAATACACTGCCCATCCAAGCTTTAATGTTTATAAGCCCCATGGACCCAAGGATTGAGGAGGTATGGATTCCGCTGTCTGCAATATAGGCTACAAGCAATGAATAAAATAGCGATAAATAGAGAATAAAACATAATGTGCTAAAAAATTTCCCGAGTAAACTTTCAATCATTGTTGCAAAATTGCTGCTATGTTTAAACCATGCACCCACCTCCACAAGCAAGAGGGCAGTACCTGTCATAAGTGCCCAGGCAAGGACAAACATAAGGATGGATGGGAAAAACCCAGCAAAACCGGTTAAAATAGGCAGCCCTAACATCCCAGCCCCAACACAGCTGCCTGTGATGAGTAAAGCAGCGCCTACAACACTTCCATTAGCAGATTTCATTGTGCAATGTTCTCTCTTTTTC
>CAMBZN010000011.1 GCA_945872565.1 Chlamydia trachomatis
CTCCAGAACCTCCAGAACCTCCAGAACCTCCAGAACCTCCAGAACCTCCAGAACCTCCAGAACCTCCAGAACCTCCAGAACCTCCAGAACCTCCAGAACCTCCAGAACCTCCAGAACCTCCAGACTCTGCTTTCCTTTTTTTGGGGCCATTTTGATTTAATAATATACGAATCTGCTCTTTTCCTATTTTTTTTAGATTCGCTATCCCTTCGTTTATAGTATCAGTTCGTATAGAACAACCATCTACGAGTTTTTCCAAGTCACGTATTTCCGAAATTTTGTTTTGTATATCCTGTTGCATTTGTTGTGGTTGTTGTGGTTGTTGTGGTTGTTGTGGTTGTTGTGGTTGTTGTGCTTGATCAATTAGTGATAATTGATTCCATAAATCTTTTACTAAACCGTCCTGTTTGCTTATCTCAGCTTGCATCATGATTTTGGCTTTCTCAAAATAAGCTATTTCCTTTTTCATTGTGGATATCGTTCTATCAATCGGTTCTAACATTTCTGCTTTAAATAACTCACCTTGCTTTTTGTTTATAGCAAAATACACCGATAGGCACCCCTGTACATTTTCACTTTGTAATGCTGCTTGGATATTGCGCATATCATCGGCTTTAATAATGTCTTTTTTTTGTGATGTTTTTAGCTCTTTTATAGCTTTTACCATCCGGATCATATCTCTTACCATTTTGATAATATATTTTGCAAATTGGGATACAGTTTCAGCTTTTTGGAATATCAGTTTATCTTTTGTGGATTGATTTTTCTTACCTGCTATATGTTTGATGACCTGAACTATCTGCTTTTGATATCTCCTAGCCCGTCTATTGCAATATTTAAGGGTGAATTTTTCGTATGTAGAAATGGTGTTTTTTTGCTCGATGCTGTCGAAAACTTCTTTTATGATCTTGAATATTTTCTTAATTGAGCCTTGTCGACCTTCAAGTTTTTCCACCGCTTCCTCAGGAGGCTTAAGAAAATATTCTAATGTTTTGCTTAAGCCTCTTTGCTTTTCGATTGCTTGCATATTGCCCCTTCTGTAATTTTAGTTTTTAAGGATAACTAATATTTTGCCTTAAAATAGATGTTTATTGTGAAGGATTGATCAGTAATATTCAATTTATTTCTGAAAAAAATACATAAATACAAGTTCATCCAGCTAAGAAAACTTTGGGATTGCAATATATATGTAATGATTTAAAATTTCGGTGTAGAAAACCTACACATGCTGATCTTGAAGAGGAGATCCTCATCAAGATCTTTCTCTTTATTTTTCAATTTTTATACTTTAAATTAAATTTATTTGTAGCATCCTCTAGCCCTTTACTCCGACCCAGCTGATTCTGATCCTGACTCTGCTGATCCTGACTCTGCTGATCCTGACTCTGCTGATCTTGATAGTGCTTTTGTTTTTTTTATAATATTTTCTGTTCCTAATGTCTTTCTTTGATCTTTTTTTAATTCCTTTAGAGTAGTTAGCTCTTTGTTTAAAACACCAAGTCTTATAGATTCACTTTCATGGCGATATTTCATATTGTTTATTACAAAAAGCAAGTTATGTATTACTGCTTCGCTTTCTTGCTTTTGTTGGATTAGATTCAATTGTAGTGAATGTTTCATTTGCACTAATTGTTTCAGTAGCTCGACTTGTCCTTCCAAATGTTGCATTTGTTGCATTTGTTGCATTTGTTGAATTAGTTCCATTTGTTGAATTAGTTCCGTTTGTTGCATTTGTTGCATTTGTTGCATTTGTAAAAATTGATTCCGTAGATTATTTAATAAACCTTCGTTAATGTTTAAGTTCTCTTCCATTTTTTTTATAGAGACCTCTAAATCAACTATTTCTTTTTCCGCTTCGGCTATCTTTTGATTAATTGGTCCTAATAATTTTTCGTTTGATGTTTCATTTAGCTTTCTTTTTACAGCCTGAGGTTTATCTGTAGGCTTTGCTTTTGGGATTTGATCTATTTGGTTTACCTGGCTGCGTATATCATTAATTTTTTTAATAACTTCATCTGCAAAATTGCTTATTCTTTGAGCTTGCTTTAATATTTCGATATCTTCTGAAGATTGATTTGGTTTATTTTGGATATGTTTGATAAGATGGATTAACGGCCGTTGATATTTACCTGTTCGACTACTGCAATTTCTAAGACCTTGTTTATCGGATGCTAAAAGACTATTTTCTTTCTTAAATTGATTTAATATTCTTTGTGCGCATGCTAATGTTGTCCTTAAATTTCTTTCTTTAGCTGAAATTCTCCTCATTGTTTTATTTGGGAATTGAATTAAATGTTCTAAACTATCGCGGAAACCTTTTGGTCTGTTGGTTACTTGCATATTACTTCCTTTTTGTGTTTTTTTAATGTTTTTTTACACTTTAAAAATAAAAATAATTTTACAGTAAAAAATATGTGTTTATTATGAAGGATTGATTGTTAATATTCAATTCATTTTAGAAAAAATAGAGTGTAAACTGCAGAATCTAAGGGAAAGGGAGTGATTGGTTCTACTACTTTAAAATATTATTCGTCGGTTGTTTTTAGATGAGAAAGATTGGTTGGATTTGAATTTCCTCTCATATAGATAATAAGAAAGGGGGCTTTTCAAAAAGCTCGATAGATTTTGGTGAATTTTTTTTGGGCTGTTTTGATTGTTTTGATTCGATTGTGTACATGGGGTACACTGAGAATTAAAACAATTGAAACAGACCAAAAAAAACACCAAAATGGAGGTGGAGAGACGCATTCAGAACTTTTCAATGGGAGAAAATTAGCCTTTCTCTTCTCCAAATGCCTGCTTATGTCAGACGATCGATGTATGAGACTTGACAATTTTGATCTTTTCGGTTACGTTACCTTTTATTAAAGTTACAGAACCAAAAGGATTCGCTATGACACAAATATCAAATGCTGAAAAACAGGCCCGTTTCCGCAAAAAGGAGCAACTTAAACGTGAGGCCGACAAGATCTTTTACTTATGGGCGGGTTCGCCCATGAGGTATCGGTTCTCTAAAAGAACAGAAGAAGAAGTTCGTCATTCACTTGAGGAAGCTGTGGCACTTCCTTCTGATTGGAAGGAAGAAGATTATGAAGGCGCAAAAAGAAAGCTGGGGCAATATCATTTGGATTTAATCTCCTCCGTAGATCAGATTTCCAATGATGTTGATGGCGAGAGAGTTTCTTATCTAGCCGAACTCGATAAATCACCCGATCCATTCAAGTTTCATGCAGATAATAAAGCGGCAATTGAGAAGGCATGGGCTTTGGCGTCTCATATAATCTCTGCATTGAAGCTATCAAATTGTAATGATGTGAACCAAGCCGCTGCATTGATGGAAGCGATGCGCTTTGTGGGGCGATCCCTCGTGAGTAATCGTGAAATTCACTGTTCTCAGGCAACAGCCCTATGTTTGGCAAGTATCGGTCCTCAATATGACCGCCCTGAGTGGTTTGCAGAGAAACTTGCCGAAGCGATCCGTCAGCAGATTAGTCCAAGCCTCGCCCGTGAAGTGGGGCAACGCCTTCGGAACTTTTGATTGGTCTAGAATGCTTATTTCTCCAAATATAGTACGGCTTCTTCAAGTTAGAAGTTTTTGAAGTCGTAAGGAGAGGATGTCTATTAAAGCTTCTCTGTATTGCATAGTTTGCGTTTGAAGAAGTAGATCGGTAAGTGCGGCAGGGATGTTTTGATAGTCTGGTAACCGAAAGCTTAATCCGATTTCAGGGGGAGGATCTGAAAGGAGAGTGCGAGTATAAGATGTGGCGAATATTAGAATTTCCCATCCTACCCAAATATCCCTGATAGGAATTAAGGGGTTTTGTACGTCCCACAAATCGGCTAAGAGCGGCGGGCGTACAAAACCTTCAGGGGTATCTAAAAACTGGAGACCGAATAGGGCATTTGCGGAGCCCATTGCAGTGGGAACCAGGAGTACGACTACACTGAAATTCTTAGGAGTCTGGAGGTTTAAAATCCTTATATGTGAAGCATTACTCTTTTGGGTTAGCTGCTCTTTCTCTCTGAGAATTGATGGATCTTTTTCTAAATAAACTGACTCTACAAACAACGGGGTTAAAACTGGTATACTAGGTATGAGGGGGCCATTTTGATATGTAATTTCATCGGTAGCTTTTTCATTATCTGTAGTATGAACTAATTTATCATGCCAAGTAATGTGATCCTTTCTATCAGCGTACTTACCCGTTTCACAAAATAAATGTTCCTTAGGAGATGAAGCCGAGTGGAGAAAATGATAGGAACATTCCCTTTTCTTTTTATTAAAGCTTAAAGACGCCAAAATGTATGTTTGCCCGCCTATCGAAACCTCTAAATGAACAACTTCGGGCTTGCTAGACATGACTGATCCTTTTTAAGTCCTTCACATTTGCACAGGGATGGTATCCTTGTTGAATTTTTATTTCAATACTATCATTTGACGTCGGTCTAAATCTTGATAGAAAATATTTTATGAGTATAATAAAGTTTGATTTTTAAATTCAGCGTTTTAAATAAACAAACTTTACTAAAAAAATGATTCAAGACGAACTAAAAGACAGTCAAAAAGTTGCGTTCTTTTCCTTGTCTAAATCTCTCTCTCCAAATGATCGAGAACAACGCAAATGCGCTCTTTGGAAAACCTATTGCGCTCAAGGGGGAGATCCGTCAGCTATGACGGCATTTTATGATTTTGGTGCGGATGATGGTTTTGTTTCTTGCGTTACCATTAAAGAACTTAGGGAAAATGTAATGAGATCGAATTATTCATCACGACGATGGGGGTAATGTGCCAAATCAATCCAAGAGGAATACCCCACCCCCTGCGCCTAAAGGTAACAAGCGTGCGTTAGGCAATCAAGGAGGGGCTCCGCCTACTTACACTGAAGCGTGGCTTCGAGAAGAAGCTAGACTATTTTATGATTGGATGAAAGAGGAAGATTCTTTGTATTTCAAAAGCTTTGCTATTCATAGAGGCTATTCACCTCAAAGGCTTTCGGAATTCGCCGAGAAAAGCCCTGAGTTTTCGGAAGCTCTGGAATTCGCAAAAGCATGGCAAGAACAAAAACTCGTTAACTTGGGCCTTTGGAATAAACTCAATAGCAGCATGACAAAATTTGTCTTATCAAACTACCACAGTTGGAAAGAACAAGCGCAAGTTTCTGGCGATGCAGCTAACCCGCTTGCTTTTCTACTGCGAAAAATAGACGGAAATTCAAAGGATCTCATCAATGGAAACAATTTCTCAAGCTGACGATCTTCTTAACAATCCCTTATGGCGTCTAAATAATCTCTATTGGATCATTGATAAGACTGGGAATAAGTCTCTCTTCAGCTTGAACTGGGCTCAAAAAAAGCTTTACCAAGACATGTGGTACATGAACCTCATCCTAAAGGCACGCCAACTCGGTATCTCTACGTTTGTGTGTTTGTTATTCCTTGACCGCTGCTTGTTCAATAGCAATCTGCACGCAGGAATAATCGCCCATACCAGAGAAGATGCGGGGGTTATGTTTCGCAGAGTAAAGTTTGCTTACGATAGCCTCCCGGCAGAATTAAAGGCTCTTAGGAGCGTCAATACAGATAATGCACGAGAGCTTCAGCTCAGTAATGGTTCAACTTTGCGTGTCGGCACCTCCATGCGTTCTAGCACGCTTCAGCTTCTTCATATAAGCGAGTTTGGCAAGATATGCGCCAAGTTCCCAGATAAGGCTCGTGAGATCATCACAGGGTCTCTAAATGCGCTTGCGCCTGGCCAGTATGTCTTTATAGAAAGCACAGCTGAAGGACGAGAAGGTTATTTTTATCAAATGTGCAAAGAGGCACAGGCTATACAGGATTCAGGAAAGAAACTATCCTCCCTAGATTTCAGATTCCACTTTTTGCCCTGGCATGCGCATAAGGGCTATAGAATCGATCCGAGTGACGTGGCAGTACCCAAGCACTACTCGGATTATTTTAACGCACTGGAAGTCGTTATAAGCAACCAATTGGATGAGGAGCAACGAGCTTGGTATATCAAGCGTGCATTAACTCAGGGAGAAGACATGAAGAGAGAATTTCCAAGCACACCTGATGAGGCATTTGAGTCTTCCAATGAAGGTTTGTATTATGGCAGGCAGGTCGTTGAAGCTAGGCAGCAAGGTCGCATCCGAAACGTTTACTATGATGCCAACGTACCAGTCCATACAGCATGGGATCTCGGCTATAACGACTCAACGGCCATCTGGTTCTTCCAGCAATGCGGTCAGGAAATTCACTTGCTTGAATATTACGAGAACAGTGGGGAGGCGTTGACACACTACCTCCAGTACCTCAAAAGCAAGCCTTACACCTATGGCAAGCATCTAGTACCTCATGATGCAGCAGTTCACGAATATAGCACGGGCTTGTCAAGAGTGGAGGTAGCCAAAAATCATGGCATTCATTTCATAGTGGTTCCAGACATAGGGGTAAATGAGGGTATAGACGCTGCTCGCAATATTCTTAATCGCTGCTGGTTTGACGAAATCAAGTGTGCCAAGGGAGTCACAGCTCTAGAAAGCTATAAGAAGGAGTGGAATGATCGCCATGGATGTTGGTCTAGCTTGCCACTCCATAATTTTGCTAGTCCCGGGGCAGATGCTTTTAGAATGTTTGCTGTCGGTATAGGGAAACTCGTTAACAAGGGTTTGACGGCTGAAGAGTGGAGGAGTTTACGTGCCCAACATTTGACATAAGAACACCTAATACAATGTAAAGGTGCAGAGTCTAAAAAAACTTGCTTATAGGATTTAATACCATAATGCCATCTTCAATATAATTAATAGACCCTTGCGACTTAGCGGTTCGAATAAATCCTTGATCTTTCAAGCGCATCATAATATCGTGAATTAAACCATAATCTATCTTTGCCAAGAAACTAATTTCTGAATAACTCATTGAGATAGTATTTCTGCCAGCTAATTCGATCCTCTCCTGGATGTTTTTTTCTAAGTTACGCATGTCCAGGCCTATTGTCATTGAGAGGGTAGTCGCACTTACGGTGCCGAGTTCTTGGGTATAGCAAGGAACATATAGATTGAATCCTTCATGGATATGCCGAAACTCTTCTGAGTGTTTATCCTGAAATTCTCTGATTTTTTCAATATGTGCGCTCATCTTTTCTATACGCTCTCTTATTTCTAGTTCCGCAGACTCTCTAGCTTTGCGTCTAAATAAAGTTTTTACAATTACAGTCATAACTGTACCAAGCTCTGAATGATCTTTAAACATGGACTGGATATTGGAATCTACATTAGTTGTATTTATCACGTTAAACATAATTTTAACTTTTCTTGCCTGATTTGTAAAACCGCCATAATACCCACCATCGTATTTATTTTCAACACTATCGTGGGTGTTAATGGAGGAGAAATTCATTTAGCCTTGAGCTTTATAAAGGAATTATTTCCAAATGGCTCAGGGAAAGAAGAAAAAGAAAGATCCGATTTTACTCGCATTCGCTGCTATTGTTAGGAGGCAAAGACACGCCTTATCCCTAACACAGGAAGAGTTGGCGGAAAGAGCTGATTTTCATGTAAATTACGTTGGAGGAATTGAACGAGCGGAACGCAACCCTTCCCTTACTTCGCTAACAATGTTGGCCAAAGGGTTGGAGTGCTCTATTAGGGATTTACTGCCGGAAAATTTATAGCTACTAGATCCTCAAATAAAAAGAGCTCAAGAATTATGTTTTGCATGCGGTAAATCCTTCGCCTTACTTCAAGACAGGTTTAACGGCATTCAATTTTTTTATTTGATACAGTTTCAAAAAGTAGTTCTAATTGATTCAATAGTTAAATAATTATCCATGCAATTTTTCTGTATTATTAGGTTTTTAAGTGCAATTTTGCTATAGTTATGCAACAAAAAATATATTTTGATTGCATTCATGGAAAAAATTATCCCTTCTAAACAAGTCGACAGTTTAGCAAAAACACATCCTCATCTAATAGAAGAATGGCATCCTACAAAAAATGCTCCTTTGAATCCCTCTGATGTAACAGCCGGGTCCAGTAAAAAGGTATGGTGGCAGTGCCCCAAAGAAAAAGATCATGTATGGTTCACCCAAATTAAATTAAGAGCTTTGAAAGGATATGGATGTGCTGCATGTAGAGGGTTGATTGTTGTGCCGTCAAATTCTTTAGCAACACGATACCCTGAGATCGCTAAAGAATGGCATCCAAGTAAAAATGACACTTTGACCGCTTTTGATGTCGTTCCTGGAACCAACAAGAAAGTTTGGTGGAAATGCGATAAGGGCGATGACCATGAATGGATTTCTACTGTCAACAATAGGATTGCATGTAATAGCAAATGTCCAGTTTGTTCTGGGGATAAAGCAACTATTTCCAACTGCTTAGCAACTAAAAATCCTGCAATTGCTAAAGAATGGCATCCCACTAAAAATGGAGATTTAACACCTTTCAATGTTGTTCCAAAAAGCAATAAGAAGGTTTGGTGGAAATGCCCCAAAGGCGATGATCACGAATGGTCTGCTAGTATTGATGGAAGACTTAGAGGTTATGGATGCTCTATTTGTGCAAATCGTAAGGTAGTAAAATCTAACAGTTTAGCCATTCTTCATCCTGAAATTGCGAGAGAATGGCATCCTTCTAAAAATGGAACTTTGACTCCACGAGATGTCTCACCTGGTTCTCAAAAAAAAGTATGGTGGCTCTGCCCAAAGGGTAATGATCATGAATGGGAAACTAGAGTATTGTTAAGAGTTAAAGGTAACGGTTGTGCAATTTGTCGTGGTCTAATTGCAGTCCAATCAAATTGTTTAGCAACCTCTCATCCTGAAATATCGGCTGAGTGGCATATGACGAAGAATGGGAAGTTAACACCTTTTGATGTCGTTTCTGGAAGTAATAAAAAAGTTTGGTGGCAGTGTTCACAAAATTCAGATCATTATTGGGAAGCCGCTGTTTACAATCGTATACACGGAACAAGATGTCCATATTGTTTTTCAGGTTGGACTATTGAGAATATCCGATTGTTTGTCCGTTCGTTACTACCACATATTTCAAGTCTTAATCCTGCTGAGCTTTTTGTAATTTTTCAACAAAACGGCCTCTTGAATGTTGAACGTAAAGGAAAAGCATTCATTCAAGCTCTTAAAACAGGTAAATTTCCTCAAGATGAGTTGGAAAAGTTCGTCAAGGGAGAGCATTCTCTTGTCGATGAATTTATTGAGAATTCAGATAAGCGCATTGATCAACTATCGGAGACTATTACAGAGCTCTCTACTATCATTTCAGAAGAAGAGATTGTAGATGGAAATGAGAATCTACCTTTCGTTGAAACGAAAGATATTCTGGCGGCTCTTAGCAACAAAATCATCTCAAATATTGACAGAGAGGCTATAGAGTTTTTTGCCAATTCTGCCGTGGCCAAAATTTGGCATCATGCATTTATTAATGAAAAGGTAGCCCTCAATCAGCTATATGAATGTCCATCAGACACCTACTCGCAGGAGATTAAATCAAGGTTTTTAGAGCAATACGAAGGGGCAAAAAATTTAACTATACCCTCGGGGTACAGCTTTAAAGTAAATGGAGAGCTTTCTCCACCTAACTTGATGCAGCGATTTACTTCGTTTATGATGAAAACACGGAAGAGATTGGGCAATTGGTCAGGAACGGGTGCAGGAAAAACCCTATCAGCAATCCTTTCCAGTAGAGTGATTGATGCTCGCTTTACTCTTATTTGTTGTCCAAACAGCGTCATAGGAGGGTGGAAGCGTAATATAGAAGCCATCTATCCCGATAGTGCCGTTTTCAGTAAGGACACTAAGATAACTCTATCACCTAATAAGCATTCTTATTTGATACTCAACTATGAGTTCTTCCAGCAACCTCAATCAGAAAGTAAGCTAAAGGCTCTTATAGAGAACCAAAAAATAGACTTCATTGTCATTGATGAGATTCACTACTCCAAACAACGGGTTGTTGATGACATATCAAAACGTAAAAAGGTCATTTCGGCTCTTTTGTCAGAAGCAGCTAAGAAAAATGACAACCTTCATGTGTTAGGCATGTCAGCTACTCCTGTGATTAACAATCTCTTTGAAGGAAAAACCTTAATCGAACTGATTACAGGTGTCCTTCACGACGATTTGAATACCAAACCATCTGTGGGCAATTGTATAGCCCTATACCAAAAGCTAGTATCGACTGGGATTAGATGGCTTCCTCGGTATCATCAAAAAATAGACGTGAGAACTGTAGAGGTAGATTGCGGTTCATATCTTGAGGAAATCAAGAATGTTAGCCTTCAGGGTTCGATGGCTGATCTTGAGGCTATTTTAACCACAGCGAAAATCCCAACTATCCTAGAGAATCTTAGACCAAAAACCATCGTATATACCCATTATCTCAAAGACATTGTGGTCCCTTTGAAGGAAGCCATAGAGCTACAAGGTTGGAAAACAGCCATTTTTTCAGGAGACGACAAGAGTGGTTTAGAGGAGTTTATTAAATTTGACGCCGATGTCCTGATTGCTTCAAGTTGTTTAGGTACTGGCGTTGATGGATTACAGCACGTTTGTAACCGAATTATTATCAACACATTGCCATGGACTCATGCGGAATTTGAACAGCTCAAAGGTAGAATCTATCGGCAAGGGCAGAAAAGCGATCATGTAGATATTATCGTGCCCTTAACCTATGCCAATGTTAACGGAGAACGTTGGTCATGGTGTGATTCAAGGTGGAAGCGTATCCTCTTTAAGAAATCAATAGCAGATGCGGCTGTTGATGGAATCATTCCTGAAGGTCATCTTAGAACCCCAGCGCAAGCATATCAAGATGCTATGAACTGGCTAAAACGATTGGAAGAAGGAAAATTGCATGAAATTGAACGGCACAAAATCAATCTTCAGCTTTCAGAAGAAGCAGTTCAAAAAGGTCTAAAAAAATTCGGTGATTTCTCTAAAATGAATCACCAGCTCAATTCTTCCAGCAGTGCTACGACCAATAAAAAATTCCAGCAGCATCCAGGAGATTGGGAATATTATCATTCTATGTACCGAGAAGCACGGAAAGAGTGGACTGTTATCCCCTATAAAGAGGCTGCTAAATGGTGCAAAGCTAGACCTCATCTAGTCATTGGGGACTTTGGTTGTGGTGAAGCTTTACTTGCACAAGAGATTGAGAATAAAGTTCACTCTTTTGATCATGTTGCAGTTAATGAGGATGTCACTTCTTGTGACATAGCCCATGTGCCATTAGATGATGAATCTTTGGATGCTGCAATTTTCTCTCTTTCTCTTATGGGAACAAATTATCTCGACTACGTTAGGGAAGCTCATAGGTGTCTTAAATTGGACGGCCATCTTTGGATTGCAGAGACAACCTCTCGCTATCAAAATCTTTCCTCATTGGAAGAAGAACTCTCCAAAATTGGGTTCGACCTTGTCCGCAAGCAGGAAAAAGGAAGCTTTACTTTCTTACGACTGATCAAAAGCGATAGAATTTCCATCAGTTATAGCTGACAATATTTCTTACAGCATTCTTATTTTCTCTTAACTCTTGTAAAATTAAATCAACATTACAGAGTGAGCTAGACGTTAATTCGATTTTAGTTCCATTAGAATACACAAAAGAACCATGAGAAGAATTGAAAAAAGAAACCTTTTGGTCTGTTGGTTACTTGCATATTACTTCCTTTTTGTGTTTTTTTAATGTTTTTTTACACTTTAAAAATAAAAATAATTTTACAGTAAAAAATATGTGTTTATTATGAAGGATTGATTTTTAATATTCAATTCATTTTAGAAAAAATAGAGTGTAAACTGCAGAATCTAACGGAAAAGCAACGATTGGTTCTACCATTTTAAAATATTATTCGTCGGTTGTTTTTAGATGAGAAAGATTGGTTGGATTTGAATTTCCTCTGATATAGATAATAAGAAAGGGGGCTTTTCAAAAAGCTCGATAGATTTTGGTGAATTTTTTTTGGGCTGTTTTGATTGTTTTGATTCGATTATGTACATGGGGTACTTTGAGAATTAAAACAATTGAAACAGACCAAAAAAAACACCAAAATGGAGGTGGGGAGATTCGAACTCTAGCCTTGTTTACAAATCAGATGAAAGAAAATCAAACAACATCAATAAAATCAACTGTTCCTAAAAATTTATATACTCCACTTTACTCTACTTTCTGCCTCTTTTTTGTAGTCTAGTGCGTAAAAAGTGCGTACAAAGTGCGTACATTTTAAATAAATTATATCCTTAAGGAAAGAAAGAACTATTTTATCGCATTGATTTTTTCTAAAAGTTTCTTATCCTTCCGGATACTATAATAGAATTTCTTTGATGTATTTTCGGCAATATGGTTTTGCGATGCAATTAGCAATACTGGAAACACCTCACTAAGATCTTCTGAATACCCAACGCTATTTGCTGTTGTACACCAGATCTTCTGATCATCTTTAATTTTTTTCGTTCCCCATACTTTTTTTAAATCAAAAGCACTTAACATCATATGCCTAGCAAATACAACTTGCATTCCAACATGTGGTGAATATCCGATAATTCCGTAGGATGGTGTATATCTGGTTTTTTGATTGTAATATATGGAACTACCAAAAGTATTGATCGTTCCGTTAGTTGTCGATGAGGCGATCCCTGTTTGCCCAAAGATTGGTAAGTAATATACGTATTCGTGGTACTGAGGGTCACTAATTCCATAAGAGAGTTTAATCGCAATTTCGGCATCCGATATACTATTTGCTTTATTAAAACCTTTTAAATTCAAAACTTTTTCTGTACACTCTGCAAATTCCTGAAACAGTAGATTACTTTTATTACCGTCATGATTTCCATTCAAAAGAACGTAAGTTTTTTTTTGATGTGCTGAAGGGGTGCAGATTGAATCAACACTTACATCATAAGATATGTATCTAGCGCATGAACTTAGAGATGTTGCTACTAAAACTCCTAATCCAAATTGCACTATCCTTCTGATATTTACACCTATTCTCATCCTTCCCACAGTAGATTTTGCTCCAATTATTTCTTTATTCATAATTAGCGAAAATAATAACAAAATGTAACATTAAATAAAATAAACAATTATAATTTAATTATAGTATATGGAAATTTGAATTTTATAATTACATATAATTTTTAGGGAAAGTTTCTTAATTCAACAAAAAGACCTAGATCTCCTCTTTATTAAAGAATTTTAAATTACAATCGGCGAATCAAAAAGAAAGGCCTGCTTTTAAGAAAGCTAAGGAGCTAGTCTGAAAAATTTTAAAAAAATCACCAAAACTTTTTCCTTGAGGGGTTGGCCATAGTCGCAAGTTAGGATATAGCTTCATCCAAAATAAGCATTTGCTTTTTCCAGCTTCATCAAAATCCAATGATAAAAGAATCAGAGGCACCTGCTTTAACCATGCATGAATTTTATCATTGGGCTTTTTACTTACCCCTCCTAAGGCTACCGCGCATAAAAGATGGGAAGCAACTTGTTGAATAAGCATAGCATCAAGTTCTGACTCAACTATAATCACAGGCTTAGATACATCTCCATATAGAGAAAGAGAATTTTTACTACCCGATATCTCCACGTATTTGGGTAATGTATCATTTTCCTGCCAATCACTTCTTCTAATTTTAAGTTTGATTGGTTTTCCATCAAAATAAGAGGGAATAACAAACCCCTTTGGTATCCATAATGATTTCAAACTTCCATTTTCCTTTACTTGATTTTCAAGTCCCCATTGATCTCTTTTTAAAAACAAATTTTGATGATTAATTCCTAAATAGAATCTTTTGATTGTAGCCAAAGAAAACCCTCTTGTATAAAGTATTTCTAAAGCCATAGGATCACTTAATAAATTACTGTGGGTCGTATGTACAAAATTTCTTGCTGACTCTTGCCATTTTAAACAAACAGCACCCTCAGAAATAGGGGTAAATTCAGATTTTATTTGGCGCATTTTGTAGTTCAACTTAATAAAATCTAAATTTAATTTTAATTTTTTACAAGATTGATGGAATGACAAACCCATAAATTCTCTACAGAATTGAATTGCATCCCCCTTTGAATCGCAAACTCTACACCAATAACGTCCTGACTTTCCTTGATTGGGCCAAATACAAAATCTATCCCTCCCGTCCTCACATTTAGGACATTTTGATTTATACTCTCCACCGTTAGTAGAAGCCATTTTTTTAGGAGATAAATTTAACTCTTCAGCAAGATCTAGAATATTCATAAGCTATATTTTGTATGTGATTTTTGTGAAATGTGTGAAGAAAGCTCTAGCTTGGATTAAAAAAATGATTCTTAAGTTTTATATTGTGAAATTTTTGAAAAAATCTCATATTTGTCATTTTAAAATAGCGTAAAAATCCTTATATAGCTGCCTATATTTTTTTCTCTCTTCGATTAATTCTTTAGTATACATTCCATGTTTTGTATTACTCTTTTTTATACTGTTGATTCCCTCTACTGTTTTTGGCCCTGCACATGCACCGTGCATTCTGCATACCGTTTTTTTCTTTACAGCATTATTCTTACACTGAACACCACTTCTTTTACTTTTTGCTTTACATTGAACCAATTTCTTCCTCCTTGCATGGGATAATATTATAAAAAATTATCTACCCCCATCGGTATGAAGATGTGAGCCAATAATAGCTTGCCCTTCATTATAAATATGATTATGTTGAACATAACTTTCCTGAGCAGGCTTTTGATGTTTATCTAGCTTATCTTTACAATCCAAAAGCAACCTCGTCAATTTTATTGCTCTGTTTTGCCTTTGACTTATTATATCTTCCATTTTTACGCTTCCTGCTCTTGTAAACTCTTTATTCGATATTAAATGGAGTATAATCATTTTTGTAATCAGCATAAGCTCAAAAGCATCCTTTGACCGAAATTCCTTAAACAGAGAAAGAATATTATCACAATGTTTTTCTAAAAAGAGCTTACCTTCTTCTAATTTCATACTTTTTAAATCTACCCCTATTAAAGTGCTGCTTACACAATCAGAAATAGCCTCTGCTGCAACACTTATATTATATACACCAAAGATTTCAAAAACTTTTGCCTCCAATAATTCTTTACAGCCATTAAGTAATCCACCTTCAACACAAAATATTAATGACCCTATTGCATCAGTTCCCCCTAATATAGAAATCTTAATTTCATTATCCTTTTCAGCTTTTCTTTCTTGCCACTTGCACATCAATTTTGTACTTGAATCATTATTTAAAACTGTTTTTCCTTGATTTGACAATTTTCACTCCTCTTAAATATTTAAAATTTCTGAACCGAATTTATAACAACGAAATGTCGAAGAATACCCAGGTAACTTTTCTGATCTTGTTGGATTTCCATTACAATCTGTAATAAGACATCCTTGTTTAATAAGAATTTTTTCAACAAAACGGTAATCCAAACCTTTACATATTTCTCCTCTGAAGGCTTCTTTAAAGACATAGAATTCAAGACTATTTGATTCACTCTTTCTAAAACCAACTCTATTATTAGTTTTGATATTATCATCAACATTTTGATTCCATTGAGAAAATCTACTTTCACCATGTAGCTCAAAAAAACTCCTGACTTGTATAATTGCCCCTCTTTCTTCATAAAGACCACAATTACCTTTAGTGCTCAACCAATCATTAAAGCACTTTATAACTCCCTTAGAAGCCTCATCTTTTTCCCAGCCAGTAATTTCAAATTTTGTTGCTAATTCACCTCCTGCAGCTATTAAGGATAAATGATTAAATACTCTAATCACTTGAGCAGATGCATTTTTAGGCAAATAAAGTTTTTCTAACTCATTAATAACCCCTTTTAAAAAAATTACAGACCCATTTAAATCTTCAACAAGAGACCTTAAAAAATCTCTTGAGGCTGCCCCATAATATTTCTTACTTGCATCTTGTAAATACTTTGAAAAGTGTGCACCATTATCAAATTCATGCAAGTTTTCAAACAGCCCATGCACACCTGTATCAGCTGGAATATCAATAAAGCGCACCTCTTGACCTGCCTTAATTTTTTTTCCTACTTCATTCATGAGTTGAGAAAGGCTTAACTCACCTGTAGAGAGAAAGATTAAACGCCATTTTGCTGGTTTTTTTGCTAAACCAAGATTGTTCGCTCTCCCTTTACCCAAGCCATTTCCTAGCATATATATAACATGACCAGCTTCTAGAGAGGATATCTGACCTAATTCATCCAAGCATAATAATCGATCATTGTGTAGTGATGCTATTCCTTCTAGTCCATTTGATGTTGCTCGAAATGTTTGAATGCCAGAAGGTCCTCCCCAAACAGAATTTGCAACATATTCAGCGGTAGATTTACCCAAAGAACTATTTCCTCGATAATGCACCCCAATATTTTCATGATTCATTAAATGAAGTAGTGACGCTGAAAAGCTAGAACTAATTGCAAGAATTAACCTACTATTTCCTATTGCTTTACTCGCAATATTTTTCTTCCAATCAATTAGAGAACCTAGTATCTCTAACTTTGAATCAGTATTTGTAAGATTTTGATATATTACCCTTTCTTTTGAAATATAACCTACTGTTTCATTTGGAAGAACAAACAAACCTTCATGCCAACCAGTCTGCATAACAATTCTAGCCCTTTGAATCGGGGTACATCTTGTTATATATTCCAACAATTTTTCTTTTGCTTTCCTTTTAGTAGAAATTTGCAGCCCCATACCCCAAAGAACACCTAATATTTTACCCCCATCGCTACTTAACAAATCCATTGGCATAGGCCAAATATGTTTATAGTTATCTATATCCTTAAATTCTAAAATACGGCCGTGATTTTGATTCTTTTCATCACGTGTATAACCCGTAACAAAAAGAAGGGAACATACCCACTCTCTTTTTGGAACTTTGTTCTTTCCATCTTCTAAAAACCAAAGACCCTCTTCATCGATTTCAAACCCTACAGGAATAGTTTTAGAATTTACAAAATCCTCGACTTCCTCTATCCTTTTGAAAGTTTTTAGTTTCACTTCTTCTTGCGAAAGAAATAATCTTTCTGATTCAATTTTTTCCATACTATCTCCTTATTTCTTATACAGGCTCTTCTTAAATCTAGAAAAGTCAATAAATCTAATTCCATTTCAAAATCTTCATTTATTTTTTCAACCTCTAATTCTGCCTTGTCTAACTTTTCAATTTCCTTAGTGGCTCTAAATTCATTGTAAAAGACATCTACCACCTCAACTCTCTGCAAGAATTCCCGCGCCATTAAACGAGACACACAATCATCACACATTTTTATCCCCTTGTAGAAAAGCTACCGCTTGCCAAAATTTATTTTCATTGATGAGAACACGTCTTCCTACAGTAAGAAAAGCTTCCGTAAAACCATTTTGAGGACATCCTGCGCGAAGAGCCCATATTGCAGACTCACTATCTGGCCAAGTTCCTCGGTCCTTATTTTTTGCTGCAAATTTCTTTACTGTATATATTCCCTGAGCAACTGTATTTATTAACTCCTTTGCGTTGTCATCTTTCATTAGATCCTCTCTATTGATTTTTTTTCTTCTACTTTGCGTGCTTTTTAAATAGAGAAAAAGCCCCCAAGTAAAAAAAGACTTCAAAAATAGGGCATAAATAATTTTAATTAAGTACTAAATAGTTATTATTTAGTCGTTTAGGTTTTTATATTTTTAAGCTGAAATATTTAAAAAATGGGGGTTTTTTGATTTTACAGAAGGAATTAATACTTCTTTTTTAACCATCCCCTCACGAAAAAAATTACAAAAACCGCGAAGTCCTGCTCAAATGTCAGTATGGAGGCAAGCACAAGAACAAGCGCACGTTACCTAAAAAACAATATGTACCTATATAGCTAAAGATAGAAAGGTTAGCGGAAATCTACGCAAACAGTTTTGATAAGTTATCCTTAACTTGTTATCATTGGGGACAATAGATTATACTAAATTTTATGTCACCTTTCATGCACGTTAAAGTTCGATGGGCTTTAATAATCCTTTTTCAAACCAATAAATTTACCATTTTCATGTATTCTAGGATCATTTTCTTTGATTACTACTTTCATTCTATCCCTGAGGAATTTAGGTTTATATATTGGAAAAGTGCAGGGCAGATTCTTTAGTGCATTATCTACTAACTGAACTCTACTAATTTTTTTGAATTTTCTTAATTCATTTGATACTTCTTTCCAAGCCTGTCTTGCATAAGGAGTTAAATCCTGCTCGCATTCTTTATTTTTCTTAGTCTTACCGTGCATGTTATTTTCAAATTCAGGAGATTCTAATTTTTCTGCAAGTCTTTCTATTAAAGAGTCTAACAATAAAATTATGTCATTATTTGATAAAGGAAAAGTTAATGGATCGTCAGAGTTAAATGCACTAAAATAACATCCCATAGAAACTTGGTATTGCATTTGCATGTATTCTTTTAGGTTTTTACAATGAAGATTATTTAAAATTATGGCTGCAAATTTGTCATGAAAAGATAATGTCTTTAAAAATTCCACTAGAAAAGAGAGCGAAAGATATCCTCGCTCTTTCCATGCTTTATAGACAATGTCCTTAGAAATAGACTCGGAATTTTTTTCAACACACACTGGGTAAATTATACAAAGACCAAAATGCTCGTCGTTTTTTGTCCATTCTTTAAAAAATTCATGGTTGTTTTTGTTGTCAGAAGCTATTGATAGTAAAAATCGAAGCTTATTCTCCAGTAAATCTATATAATTCGTTCCCGACAAAGAAAATACTTTAAACTCCAAGAGATCTCTAGCATCTTCTATAATCCAAGAACTAAAATTGCAGTTAGTTAATATAAGTTTAATCTTTTCCCAATACCATAAAACAGAATTTTCTAAATTTTCCTGTCTTATATTTTTTTCCTTTTCTAAATCCTTTTCCTCTTCTTTAATAATAGCTTTTATTTTTGGATCGTTTTCCAATTTTTCAAAGATATGCGGAAGAAAAGTTAAGGCGGCTTTGGGTGTATATGCATTTCTTACCCCTTTTAAATCGAAAGCTATTAAATTCTCTATAATATATTTTTTAATATTAATATGATTTTTATTTGGCTTCATTAGTACTCTCTGTTAACATATTTAAATTCATTTTTTCCATAAGATCAGCCACATGCTTTTGACTGTAGTGAGCATATCTACGTGTCATACTAGGAGATTTATGTCCCAAAATTGTCATAAGTTCCCCTTGCGTAGCACCATTCATGGCTAAATAAGAAGCCGATGCATGTCTTAGATCATGAAACCGAAAGTTCTTAATATTCGCCTTTTTTAAAACTTGTAAAAATGTATTTCTAATATCTATTAAACCAGATGAATTTTTTCGACTAAGAGGCTTAAAAACTAACCCTGTGTCTATGTCTGTTTTAGTGTTAGATAAAAGAATTTTTTCTATAATTTCAGTAAGGGGGATAATCCTTCTTTCTCCATTTTTAGTATTTTCAAGAGTTATTGATTTATTTGTAAAATCTATATCTTCCCATTTAAGATTGGCTATCTCTCCGAATCTCATTGCAGTTAAGAGCGCTAGTGAAACAATCGAATACAGGTAGCGATTTGGCGAAGCTTTGCAAGCCTCTAGCAAACGATTTTTCTCATTAATGCTAAGTAATCTATTCCTCCCCTTCCCTTCTGATGGCTTAGACACTTTTCTCATTGGCGTATCATCTATCCACCCCCATTCTTTCATAGCAATTGTTAATGCTTTAGATATTGCAGCAAGATACCTATTAGTTGTTGATGGGCTTCGAATGTTTCCTTGTGGGGTCTTTTCTGCAAGTAGAGCATCTCTAGCTTCTGCTATATGGGCAGGACTAAGATCTGAAAGTAGAAGATGACCTAATCTACTTTCCCACCAATTTAGATAAGCTGTTTGTTTAACAACTCTATGAGGAAATTGTGATAACCACTGAGAAATAAATCTATCTAATAATTCTTTGAGTGTATGCTTCTTTGCTTCTGCTGTTTTAAAATGCCTTCCATCCCTAACAGCTGACTCTGTATCTTGAATCCATTTTTTTGCTAATGTCTTTGTTCGAAAAGACCCTCTTTGTTTAGGATACCCTTTTAAACGAACTTCTGCATGAAAACTTACCGTCCCATCAGCTTTTGTATATTCTCTAATTGCTCCCATAACTTTTCCTTTTTTTAAAGGAGAAAAGCCTAGCTTAATTGGTAATAAAAGTCACCAAGAAGACTTATAATCTGCTGACCAATGATCCATAAATCATTATTAAACAATAGTTAATGCGTTGCAACTTCATTGAAATCAAACGATTTACGCACTTTTTACGCACTTCAAGAAAAAGCTGCTATATTTTTCACAAACTTCTAAGCTCTCTCCTTCTTGTAAATACTAGGTTTCACAACATTCACAAAAATCACATGATTCAAAATAGAAACCTGAATTTTATCAAGTTTTTATGGCACTTTTATTTAGTCTAGTGCGTAAAAAGTGCGTAATTTTAATAAAAAAGCCAGCTCAAGCTAGAGCTGGCTTATGGAGGTGGGGAGATTCGAACTCCCGTGTTGAATGGATCCATGATCACGTCTACATACTTATTCACTTGTTAAAACCTCACGAAATGACGACAAGTGACAAGCACATTTATCGTAAGGCTTTTTCGAAATCTCAAGCTAAGGGCCGAAAAAGACCCTCCCCAAGCTCATACCAAGAATATTACGATGAGTTAAGACCCCCTGGTCCAAATCTTAGTCATCGGCAAAATCACCTTTTGGGTGATTAAGCTGCAAGAGCCATCGTCTCTTTAGCTACGCTAAAGTCAACTTGTACTATTTTTTTGTTTGCATTTATGTTTTTTCCGGTTTTTTTAGGAGGCCAACCAGAACCCTCCGTATGCAATAATTACTTACACCATCCAGGCGATACCACTCACCCCCTAAATTGTTAACTTCATAGTAACTACTTTAATCTATTAAATCAAAGGTTAAAAATGCCCGAAATATTTCTAATTCGGGCGAAATCAAAAAGAAATTATCTTCTTCTTCCTTCTGGTTTGTCAACTCTTGGTCTTGCTTCGTTAACTGTCAAAGCGCGGCCTTCGAATTCTTTACCATTCATCTTATCAATAGCTGCTTGTGCTTCTTTAGTGTTACTGAATTCTACAAATCCAAAACCTTTTGAACGGCCAGAATCTCTATCCATGATAATCTGAGCTGATGTTACTTCTCCAAACGGCGAAAACATTTCTTTTAAACTGTCGTTATCCATAGAATAAGCGATATTTCCAACATATAATTTTTTTTCTTGTGCCACTGCGGGTCTCCTAATAAAAAGCGTTTCTTGAGAGAAACACTATACTTTCAAATTTACTTTACACAATTAGTCATAAAAACTGTTTTTATTTCTAACCGATAGAAATACTATATATCAACAAGGGTATTTAATACACATAAGATTTTCACATCCCCCATTGAAGAATGTTTTTTACAGAAAAAAACTCGCCAATTTTATAACTAGTGTATCTTTTAATGCAGCGATTGTGTATTCTTTATCCGATTAACAAAATATACAAGGCAATTTCATGGGTTTTTCAGCATTCGATTTAGACGAACAAATTATTAAAGCAATTGAGGAGTCGGGCTACAGCGAGCCTACAAAGATTCAGATGGAATCTATCCCTCAAATTTTAAATAAAAAAGATGTAAGAGCATCGGCTCAAACAGGAACTGGTAAAACTGCATCATTTTTGCTTCCTGCTTTAAATCTTCTTGCAAAAAGTCCCTCAAGAGGCGGCAAAGGAGCTAAAATTTTGATTTTAACTCCTACTCGTGAACTTGCTCAGCAAATTACCGTTCAAGCTGAAAAATACAGTAAATATATGAGCAAAATTCGTTCGGTGTGCATTGTTGGTGGCGTACCCTACCACAAACAGCAGGCAAAACTTTTTGCCCCTCACGACATATTAATTGCAACCCCTGGCCGTCTAATAGACTATATGAATAGAGGCAAGATCAACTTCTCTAACTTAGAAATGCTTGTTCTTGACGAAGCTGACCGTATGCTTGATATGGGATTTTCTGAACCCGTTGAAGAAATTATTTCACAAACTCCTAAAAGTCGTCAGACTCTTCTATTTTCAGCAACTCTCAAAGGTGAGGTGTTAAAACTTTCACAAAAATTCATGAAGGATCCTGTAGAAATAGTAGTACACTCTGCTCACGAAAAACATGAAAACATCGATCAGAAGCTTTTGTACATTGACAACCTAAGCCATAAAAATGATCTTTTAGACCACATCCTTAATGCAGAAGACATGAAATCAGCAATTGTTTTTACTGCAACAAAAAGACATTGTGATGAATTAGTTGATGAACTAACTGAAAAAGGATTTTTAGCATCTGCTATTCATGGTGATATGAACCAAAGGCAAAGAAGTCGCACTATCAAAATGCTTCAAGAGCGTAAAATTGATATCTTAGTTGCAACAGATGTTGCAGCTCGAGGTCTTGATATCTCTGACATCACCCATGTAATCAATTTTGACCTTCCAAGAGATCCAGAAGACTACGTTCACAGAATCGGAAGAACAGGACGTGCTGGAAAAACAGGCACTGCCCTTTCCTTTGCAGGTTCAAAAGATATGCATATGGTTCCAAGAATTGAAAAATTCACTGGTCAGACAATCTCAATTATTGAAATTAAAGGCTTAGAGCCTAAACAAAAACCTGTAGCTTCCACTTCAGATAAGTCTAGATCAAGAGGAGGAGGAAGAAGTAGCGGACGTCCTTCAAGATCTTCTGGAGATAGAAATAGCAGAGATTCTTCAAGACCTCAAAGAAGCGAAGGCAGATCTTTTAGCGGTGGCGATTCAAGACCTCCAAGAAGAGATGACAGACCTTTTAGCGGTGGCGATTCAAGACCTCCAAGAAGAGATGACAGACCTTTTAGCGGTGGCGATTCAAGAGCTCCAAGAAGCGAAGGCAGATCTTTTAGCGGTGGCGATTCAAGAGCTCCAAGAAGAGATGACAGACCTTTTAGCGGTGGCGACTCAAGACCTCCAAGAAGAGATGACAGACCTTTTAATGGTGGCGATTCAAGACCTCCAAGAAGAGATGACAGACCTTTTAATGGCGGAGACTCAAGACCTCCAAGAAGAGAAGGAAGATCTTTTAGCAGTGGCGACTCAAGAGCCCCAAGAAGAGATGACAGGCCAACAAGTGAAGGAAGAAAAACTTCAAAAAGCAGAGATGATTTTAGAAATGACGGCGCTTCTACAAGATCTTTTTCTGATAGCAAGTCCGCTGAACGAAGAGTTTCTACAGGGGGAAAGCGTTCATTTGGAAGTAAACCATCAGGAGAAAAACGTGCCTATGGCAATAAGCCTTCAGGACGTCCCTCATTTGGAAGTAAACCTGCTAGAGGTAGAAGATAAAACGTTTACCTAACAAGCCAAGCGAAAGCTATGTAATTGGAAAAAATTGTGTGCATGAACTACTTGATCATGCACCACATAGAATTATTTCTGTAATTACATGTCACTCCAAAGATGATGAGCTTATAAAAAAACTTTTACTACTTAAAAAACCCGTTCATGAAGTGAACAGGAAAAAATTGGATGATTTGTCTAATTCGACATCACACCAAGGTTATGTAGTTGAGACATTAAAACGTGCTCAAGTAAATGTGCAAGATATCATTGATAATGCAAAAAAAAGGAGCATCGTTGTAATTTTAGATTCTATTTTTGATCCACAAAATGTAGGAAGTATTATCCGTGCTTGCGAATGTTTTGGAGCAGATGCCCTTGTATACTCTAAAAATAAAGGGTGTAGAATCACACCAACTGTTACTAAAACAAGTGTTGGTGGAACAGAAATTCTTCCTCTAATAGAGGTTTCAAACCTTGCCTCTACCATAGAAAAGTTTCAAAAAGGGGGTTATTGGGCCGTTACTGCACAAATAGGCAAAACCGCCTCGTCGTTGTATAAGTTTGATTTCCCAGAAAAAACACTCCTTATTTTAGGATCTGAAGGGGAAGGCATTCAACAGCTCTTGTCTAAAAAAGCTGATTTTCATGTTTATATCCCTATGCTGGGGAGAATTGATTCTTTAAACGTCTCTCAAGCAGCGGCTGTTTTCTTAAATCAATTTAGATATTGCTCTTTTCTAGCAAAGAAGTAACTACAATTTTATCTTTTCTAACTATTAGGGTATTTGCTATACTCAAACGGAAACAACTTTCTTATCCACTATGACAACTGTATTAGCTTTTCTTCTCTATCTTTTCATTTTAGTTTTAATAGCAGGATTCTCTTACAAAAAAGAGCAAACTTCCGATGACTTCATGTTAGGTTCCAGAGGGATGAACTTTTACCTTACGGCCTTTGCAGCTCATGCAAGTGATATGAGCAGTTGGATCTTTCTTGCTTATCCTGCGGCAATTTTCATCAATGGGATCAATGGTATATCTATAGGCATTGGCCTAATTGTCTTTATGTTTCTCAATTGGCACTATATTGCGCCAAAACTACGTACAGAAACAGAAAAATACAACTGCCTTACCATCTCCTCTTATTTTGAAAGTAGATTTTCAGACACATCTGGGCTCTTAAGAGTATTTTCCTCTATTGCATGTTTAATTTTTTTCACTGTCTATATTTCTGGCGGCCTTGTAAGCCTTGGGATCTTATTAAATACTATTTTTGCAATTCCCTACCCCCTTGCGGTTCTTTTAGGCGTGCTGATCATCATCCCCTATTTATTCGTTGGTGGGTATATAACTCTTGCATGGACAGATTGCTTTCAAGGTATTCTTCTCCTCACTGTGATTATTTTGGTTCCATTATTAGCGATACTTTTTCTGGGAATTCCACCCCAATCTCTATTAGAAATCACAAGCCCAAGTCTTCTGGCAGAAAAGGCAAACCTCCCCTTCTACTACCCCCTACTTGAAATTTTTGCTTGGGGCCTTCCCTACTTTGGCCTTCCCCATGTTTTAACAAAATTTATGGGCATAAGGGATGTAAAGGATATGTACAAAGCAAAGTGGGTGGGCATTTCATGGATGGCTGCAGCTTTAACCGGCGCTACTTTGATCGGACTGATTGGAAAGGTTCTTTATGAAGGCTCTATCATGAATCCAGAGTATATTTTCATTTCTATGACCACTACATTGTTTCCGGCATTTTTTTCTACCTTCATCTTATGTGCCATTTTAGGTGCAACAATCACGTGTATGGATTCACAGATTTTAGTTGTCGCAACCTCTTTTACCGAAGATTTATATAGAAAGTTAATCCGAAAAAATGCATCTTCCTCAGAGCTATTAAAGGTTACAAGATTCTCCATCCTAATCATAGCAATTCTATCATCCATCATTGCAATCACTGGAAAAACCTCCATCATGTCTTTTGTAAGCTATGCCTGGTTTGGATTAGGGGCTTCGTTTGCTCCCCTTGTACTATTCTCCCTTTTTAGCAAAAATATCACAAGAAATGGTGCGGTTGCAGGGCTTATTACCGGATGCGGATGCGCTGCACTTTGGCCCCTTGTCCCTTTTCCCATCCTTCTTCCGTCGATGATTCCGGCATTCATCTTAAGTGTTCTATCAATTGTTATTGTCTCAAAGTATAGCAAAAAGTAGTTTCTTCTATGAATCAATGGACTCTTCTGCTATAAAAGATCCTTTTTTTATTAACAATGGATTTTATGATGATTTCAGGACCAGGGTATTTTTGCAGAGCGTTCTCTACTAGGGGAATGCGTAACGTAGGGCACATTAACAGCTGGATTGCAAGAGAACGACGTCCTATATTAGACATGATGTCTGACCCTAAGGTTCAAGAGGTGTTTTCTAGTTCTGTACCATCTAGTCGGGATGTAGCAGTAAGGTATGTTACTGAATTACAAAAAAAAGGATTCTATTCTCTTGAACATTTCTTGGTTAAAGACGAGAACGGTTCCTATACAACAGCTCCTTATTATGGAAATCTAGGAATAGCTGGAATGGATACAAGAATATTTTTAGTTAAACAACTGCTCAAACCTAGTATCTCTGATGAGAAAACTGAACTCTTTACTTCTAATCTTTTCGAATTGCTCCATGAAAAGCATTCCCTCACTGATCAGTTTCTGCGAAAAGAGTTTTATTCAAATCCTCTACCTATGCGTATTCTATGGCCTCGAGAAGTTGTTTTAAACACCCCAAAAGCATGTGTAATCGCATCTGAAGGGGTCGTCGCTCTTGCTCCTGATGAACTCAAGGATTATATGCACCGCTACACAGATCAAAAAATCAAAGACTATACAAAGACGATGTTATACTTTATCGTTTTCACCCGCTGCCTTTCCGCAAATTTTTCGATACAACCTTGCCACAACGGGAAAGCTGACTCCTTAGTAGTGTCTGATTATAATCGATTTATCGGAACTGTTCTGTATAGCAATATGGATAATCCATATGCTGAAGCAGCATTGGGTGTAAGCAGTGCACTAGAATTTGGAATTATTAATAATCTGCCACCTCTGCACTTAGAAATTCTATTTCGAGCACACCGAGATCTTCTAAACAGTGCAAAAAGTTAAAGCACCTCTGCTGCAAGGGCGGCAAGTTTTGACCTTTCTGTGTGTGTAAAATAAATAGAACCAAACAAATCGTATTTTTTCATTTTTCCCACTGTGTAAACAAGGCCATTGGAATCTCGATCCAAGTAAGGATTATCTATTTGCGTAGGATCGCCAAGAATTACAATTTTTGTATTTTCTCCCACTCGGGAAATTAGTGTTTTTAATTCATGTGGAGTGAGGTTTTGTGCTTCGTCAATAATAATATATGCATTGCTAAAGGATCTACCCCTCATATAGGTAATTGCCTCCACCTGAAATTTATCACTCTCTAGAATCCACTTTTTTGTTTCCATTCCATCTTCACCACCAGATTCGCAAATATAATCCAAGTTATCAAAAAATGGAGCAAGCCATGATTCTAATTTCTCCTCCTTTGATCCTGGTAAAAAGCCAATATCCTTCCCTAGTGGAACAATTGATCGAGCAATAATTATTTTACTGTACACATTGTCATCAAACACTTTCTGAAGCCCTGCAGCAAGAGCTAGCAATGTTTTACCAGTACCTGCATTACCAACAAGTGACACAAGCTTTACATTATCACGAAGCAGAAGATCTAAGGCACATTTTTGCTCAACATTTTTTGGCTTAATTCCCCATACATTTTGACGCCCTTTTGTCAGAGGTTCTAATTTTTTTTCTTTAGCATTTACTTTTACAACAGCTGAAGAATTTTCCTCCCCTTTTAACACAAGATAGGAATTTGGATAGTAGTCACCTTCTGGAATTTGAACTTCACCATCTTTATAAAAGTTATCGATCATCTCTTTGGGCACCTCAACAGTAAATACCCCAGGATAAAGATTATCGTAAGTCTCCTGACTTCCTTGAAATGCTTGTGTTGTCACACCAATTGTTTCAGCAATAATTTTTGTCACAGGGTCTTTTGAAATAAGGGTAAACTCATGCCCTGCCTCTTTTAACTGATGAGCACTGGATAAAAGCCTTTGCCTTGTTTTATCAGGGGCTAAACCCATTAAAATCGGATCCTGCTTTAGATCTGGCCTTTCTACTACAATTCGAAATGTCCCTCCACTTGAAAATGTCACCCCTTTTTGTACATCCCCCTGCCTTGTTGCCATATCAATAAACTTCATAGCGCTTCTGGCATTTTTTCCTATTTCCCCATGCATTGCTTTTTTACTATCTAACTCCTCTAAAACCACACTTGGTAGGATGATGTCATGCATCATATAGTGATGAAAGGCAGACGGATCATGTAATAGGACGCTTGCATCAAGAATGCAGGATTTTTTAGCCATTGAAACTCCATTGTTTTAATCTATTTAAAGGTTTTGATGCATGAAAAATAGGGAGCTTTAACAAATGCTTGATCAGAAATATCTCACTGTTTTTTCTGTTTCTCTAAAAGTTTCTTATGCCCTTTTTGAATTTGGAGCGCAACATTTTTTTTCCGAATTGTTAGCATAAAATAGTTAGGAAAAACATTGACTATCGATTGCCTCTTAGGCAAAATAGTTTTAAGGAACAAAAGATGAATTATATTACCAGCCTTTTAAGTTCATGGGGTGTTATCGAACCCTTGAATGCTATTTTGACTTTTGCAATTTGCTTATTGTTTATCGTTTTAATTGCTTACCTTGCACACGTTTTATTCATTACTAACCTCAACAAACGGTTGAATAAATACCTTGATATTAAAAAAACCATCTGGGGTAAATCGGTTGTAGAGGCCCGTCTTGTCCATCGCCTATCTCACTTAGTTCCTGCAATGATTATCTATAGCTCCGTTCCCCTTCTTAGTGCATCACACCTTACCATTGATTCTTCGCTAATTAGATTTATTCAAGCCATAATGCTTCTTTATCTATTAACTGCCTGTATGATGGTTTTTAATTCCATCATCTACATCATTGAAAACGTTCACACAAGACAAAAAGGGAAAAAGAGAAGATCTATTAAAAGCTATATTCAAGTAGCAAGGATCATTGTCTATTTTCTCGCTGGAATTACTGCAGCCTCTATTTTGATAGATAAATCGCCAGCTGCTCTTTTTACAGGTCTTGGAGCTATGGCTGCCATTTTATCTTTGATATTTAAAGATACTATTTCTGGGTTTATAGCAAGCGTCCAGGTCTCCTCTTATGATATGGTAAGAGTTGGTGACTGGATTGTACTACCTAAATTTGGTGCTGATGGGGATGTTCTTGAAATCTCGCTCAACAGCATAAAAATTCAAAACTTTGACAAAACAATCACCTCTGCTCCAACATCTGCCCTTCTTACTGAAGGGATGACAAACTGGAGAGGGATGGAAGAGGCAGGAGGGCGCCGTATCAAGCGCTGTATCTATATCGATATGAAAACGATTATGTTTTGTAATGATTCTTTGCTCGCTAAGCTAAGCACATTACCCTCTTTAAAAAGCTCTTTTGAAAATATCACATCCCCCCTTACCAATATTGGACTGTTTAGAACATATGTTCTTGAGTATTTAAAGCAGCACCCTGCAACACACAAAGACTACACAACAATGGTTCGGTACCTTCAACATGCTGAAATGGGTCTTCCTATGGAAATCTACGTTTTTACAACGTTCACTGAATTAGTCACCCATGAACAAGTGCAAAGTGAAATTTTTGACTACGTCATTGCCTCTTTAGCGCAATTTGAATTAAAAGCTGGTCAGAGAGTTTCAGGCAACTAAGATTTAGTTACTTACGAAGTAAATCAGCACTCTTTCCTTTTAATTGCTAATTTTATTGACAGTGATTGATGAAAAAGATAAGATGGAGAGTAATAAGAAGGAGTACTTATGAAAATTACCGATCTTGTGTTATCCATTCCACCATTTATTTCAACCTCGTGGAAAAATATTGCTTCGATTCAAATGAACTCAAATGATTTACTTGAAATCTATTTAAATAATGGAACCAAAGTTTCTGTTAAGAATTTAACAGATGAGCAAGTGCAAAAGATATTTCATTTTCATGGTAAATCAATAGAGCAGTCGTACCCGCCTATGATAGAAAATCCTTTTGGGATAACAATGAAAAATGCAGGGATTGTTTTGTCTGGAATGGAAAGCTTTACAGGAATGATGCAACATGACCCAAGTCAAATAGATGCCCCTACTCTTCCGGTTGAAATTCTTAGTAAGATTTCTGAGATGGGAAAAGCTATGGGCATTGACAAAAACACTTTTAATATTCCTGAAGGGGAACCACATTGCAATTGCCCTTATTGTCAAATTTCCAGAGCAATTCATGGGATTGAAAGGGAGGATCGGGTGGTAACTGATGGAGAAATTGATGTATCAAACGAGGAACTTAGATTTAAAGAATGGAACATTCATCAAAAAAACGATAAACTTTATCAAGTAACAAACCCCCTTGATCAACATGAACAATATTCTGTATACCTTGGTGATCCAATTGGATGCACCTGCGGAAAGAATAATTGTGAACATATTCTTGCTGTTTTAAAGAGTTAATTGCTATAAAAGTGCATGTTTTTCTTGCAAGGAAAAATTCTTTATTTTACAATGCGAATTTGCGGTGTATTCTGCATTAGACTATTGTTTAGATCCTTGATAGGGAGGGAAGTCCTAAATGTTACAATCAATATTATCAGTTGCATTAATCATGTTAACATCAGCAAATTTGCATGCTGTTGACAAGAAAATTACTGTGGCAAAAGAAACAAAACTTGTGCAAACAAGCAAACCCAAAATTGAGCCTTCTAAAGAAGCCGACTCTTTTAAAAACTACCCAGCCTTTACGGGAAAAGTACTTGGCAATGGAGTAAGACTTCGTCTTAATGCAGATGTTGAGTCTCAAATCATCAGCGAGCTTGATATGAATGATCTGCTTGTTGTAGTTGGCGAGAAAAGTGATTTTTACGCAGTGCAAGCACCCTCTGGTATGAATGTGTACATTTTTAGAAGTTTTGTTCTAGACAATGTAGTTGAGGGTAACAAAGTTAATATTCGTCTAAATCCAGACCTTAACTCTCCAATAGTTGGCTACATGGCCTCTGGAGATAGGGTAAATGGAAAAATTAGCGGTAAAAATCACAAGTGGTTAGAATTTTCACCCCCACAAAACGTGCATTTTTTTGTAGCAAAAGAGTATATTGAAAAAGCTGGTGGACCTCAAATGAAACAACTACGTGATGAAAAGATGGCAAATCTTTCTACACTTATTGAATCAGCAAATTTACTTGCCCAATCGGAGATGCTAAAGTCTTTTGATGAGATTGATTTTCAAGGAATTTCTAAAAAATTCAACGAAATTATTTCTGAATATGAAGAATTTCCAAAATCAATTGCTACAATTAAAACAACACTTGGCTCTTTGCAGGAGGAGTATCTTAAAAAGAAGCTCTTTTATCTTGAAAATAAAGCAAACATGTTAAGTAAGAACATTTCTCAAAATGGTGATACATCAATACTTGTTTCAAATGGACAAACTGCCCTTACTTCAAAAGACAGAATGAAAATATGGGAGAGAGTAGAAGAGGCCTTATATATTACTTGGGCTGCAAGTCACCATAACAAAACAATGAATGATTTTTACGATCAACAAAAATTTAAAAGTAAAAAGATTTCAGGTATTGTAGAGTCCTACAATGATGTTGTAATGAATCGACCAGGAAGTCATACAATTAGGGGAACAGACGTTCCTAGAGCCTACTTGTACAGCACAATGATTGATTTGCATAATTATGTAGGTCAGCATGTAACTTTAGAAGTTGCAGAAAGATCCAACAACAACTTTGCATTTCCAGCGTATTATGTAATCAATATAGAGTAGAATCGATTCTATAATCTAGACAAAAAAAGAGGGGGAAGAGTTAATACTTCCCCCTCTTTTTTTTATTTAAATAGACCTCTTTTGAAATTCGCTTTGCTCGAAAAAATAGATCCATTATCTACAAATTTACCATAAAATTTGGAGAGCATATCTGAAGATATGGTCGAAAAATTGATGGTAAAGGTGCAAACAATTGCTGTTTTAATGAGCAAATGGAGTTTTGAAAGATGTCTAATGAAGGTTATAGTCGATTAAACCTGAATTGATGAATTTGACTTAAGCAAGACATAGCAAAAAGGAAGCACAATCATCCAACAGAAAAAAGCGCATGCCTAATCGGCATGGGAGAGGAGAAATTCGTAACAAGTAAAATTTATCAATTCAGGTTTAATCGACTATAATGGTTAGTCATCAATGGTGATTTCATTAACTTCTATTGTATGCTGTATTCCAGGAGTTCTTAATTCTGCATCGATTAACTCAAATGTTGTGGGAATAAGCTCTGTTGAAGCAGCACCTAGTTCTTCGAACTTACGCGCTGAGCTAAGGACGCGGCGTTCATAGGTACCAATTGTTTTGTTGTACCCATCAACTGCAGAGGAAAGTGATTTTCCCATAGCAGAGAGATGTTTACTCATATCAAGGAGCCTTTTATAAAGCTCGCATCCAAGGCTTTGGACAGCGCGGGCATTTTGTGTTAAATTTTCTGTTTTCCAGCCATAAGAGATCGATCTTAAAAGACCTATTAATGTTGTGGGTGTTGCTAAAATAACATTGAGTTTTGCCCCCACCTCAATAAGAGTTGGGTCCATCTGGAGTGCAGAAGAAAGAAACACTTCTGAGGGGATAAATAAGACTACAAATTCAGGAGTTTCAGCAAATCCTTCATAGTATTTTTTCTTACTTAGCATTTGAATGTGTGTTTTTAAGTGGCGTGCGTGCCTTTCAAGCTCTACTTTTTTTTCAGTTTCATTGTCAACAGAAAGGGCCTTTAAAAACCCCTCAATGGGCGCTTTTGAGTCAACAATGATTGTTCGGTTTCCAGCAAGTTTGATGATCATATCAGGGCGTATACGGCCACTTTCAGTTTCTTCAACACTTTGCTCTAGAAAATCACAATGATTTAACATTCCCGAAACTTCGATGGTACGCTTTAACTGCATTTCCCCCCACATTCCACGAATTTCTGGCTTTGAAAGGGCGTCTTTTAGCCCTTTTGTCTCTTTCAGGAGATCTTTTTCAGATTCTGCAACCCTGCGCAATTGCTCTGTAAGAGTTTCTTTATCGCCTTTTCGATCTTTTTCTAATGCGTTCATTTTATCATCAAGCTTTAGAAGCGATTCTTTCATTGGTTTGATTAAATCCGAAAGAGCCCTACCCCTTCTCTCCTCTTCTACGTAGGATTTTTCTTCCATTTTCTGCAGCGCTTGAGCTGATATCCCTTTGAACATCTCCTCGAGCTTTTCCTTTGATTCATTAATTATTTCGATGCGTTCTTTAAAGCTTTTATTTTGCTCATTAATACTTGCCTCTAATTTAGCGTTTGCAATCTGAGCAGCTGTTAACTTCTCCCTTATCATTTCTTTTTGGTTGAAGACAGTTGCGAGTAGGCCAAGTAAGAAGATAATCACAGCCACAAATAAAATAACCCACATAGAATTCTCCTTTAATTTTTAGTGTAAGCAAAAAAGGGATAAAACCCAAGTGGTATCGACTATTTAGTTAAATTAACTCTATTTTATATGCATATAACTTTTAAATTAGTAACATTAAATTGCGATTATTTTGGGTATTACCGACTTCAAAGTACCCTTGGCCATATTGTCTTACTTTATACAACAGCTCGTGGCGGTCTATTAACTTACTGTCGTCTTGCTGCCTCGATCACCTGAGCGTCTGCTTGAAGCTCTGCGCTTGCATATCTAATTGCAAATCCATTTTCAGTAACCGCAGCAAGCACTAATGTCAGGTTATTTTGGAGCTCTTTACTTGCATACTCAAGTGCACAGCCATTTTTGGTAACAGCCTTGAACATGAATTGATAGTCCTCTCTGAGCTTGATATATCCTCTGCCTTCTATGTAACATTTGCCTGTATATTCCATTGCAAGATGAAATGCGGTAGTATTTTTCGAATTAATAACAGCAAGAATCAATTCTGGGTCTGTTTTGTAACTTGCAAAATAAAACATCCTCCAATCTTTCGTAACAGCAGCAAGTGCTAGGTCGCGGTTTCCTTTGAGTCTTTTACTTGCATATTTAAATGCAGAGCCTTTATTGTCGATAGCAGCAAACACTAGACCGTAGTCATCTTGGAACTCTTTATTTGCATACTTTAGTGCATCGCCATGTTGGGTAATAGCAGCAAGCACTATATCCCTATCTTTTTTATGTCTTGCACTTGCATGCTCAAGTGCACGGCCATTTTGGGTAATAGCAGCAAGCACTAGATTCCCGTTATCTTGCAGCTCTTTACTTGCATGCTCAAGTGCCCAGCCATAGCGGTTCACAGCAGCAAGCGCTACATCAAAATCAGCTTGGAGTCTTTTGCTTACCCACGCAAATTCCCGGCCATTTTTGGCAACAGCAGCAAGCACTACCCGCCTATTATCTTGAAGCTTAGGAGTTCTTAAGCAGAAATTCTCAAGAGAATAATTGGCTTTAATAGCTGCAAGCGCTTGAATAAGTTCCTGATCCTCCACTGGTATAAAAGCTAATGGCATGTGGCGTCCAGGTGAAACCTCCATAGTGTTTATTTCTTCTTCGGTCATTTCTTTTCTATTCGGAGAATAAAACAAAAAGCCAGAGCAAAGATCAAAATCTGGTCTACCCAATAAAGCCCTTACGATAAAATCATATCTTGAGAACTCTGTTTTTAAGGGAACATCGAGGCCATCGATCACAACACCAGAACGCGCATATTCTAAATTCAATGAAAATGTCGTAGGAAGAGGCCTTGCTGGGTTTGTATCTATTCCTAGCATCTGTGCCATCATAGCGCTTATACCTGAAGCATAAGGGGTAGCCCATTGTCCAAGTACTCTTGTTAAGGCTGCTTGATCCCCTGTTTGTGTGGGTGGATATAGCCTTGCACCAGTTGACTGCGGACCCGCTACCTGCTCGTCCACTTCCTGCTCGTCCACTTCCTGCTCGTCCGCTCCTTGAGGAACATCTACTTGAGGAACATCTACTTGAGGACCATCTACTTGAGGAAGGCTTGAGGTACTTTTCAAAGAGCACATATTTCCCAATAATATACATAGATCGGTAAGTGGAAGGATTATGCTAAAACTGTAGCCTATGTAAGCAAAAACCTTAGCAACTATCTTCGAACATTTCAGCTGATCACATGCAGTATTTATATGTTCAAATACAGGTTTTACATCGCATTTTATTAATTGATTACTTTTTACAATTTCCATATTACCCTTATCTAATGTTGAATTCTGAATTCTATAATAAATCCATATATAATAATTATACCATAAATGTATGTTAAATTTAAATAAAAATTCGATGAGACTTTTTCTCAACTGATAACCAATTGCTCGTCAGCTGTTTATGAAATCACCTATTTTGCGCTTCTCAATAGAAAGTCACCCAAATGTATTCACTTGAAGCTTTATATCTTTAAACTATTCATTTTAAATTATTTATATTTCAATTTTTCTTGTATTTCAACTTTCGAACTGAAAACTATGTAAACTTTAATTTAGTAACATTAAATTGCAATAATTGAGATAATGTTATTATGAATACATTTATACTATCCATATCATTGTTATTAAATAGTTACTTTCTGCCAGTTCCTATGGAAAGGGCTCATGATTACTCTAAAAAGTTAGAGGTTGTAAACGACAATGAGGACCTAAAAAGAATTAATAGTCGATTTTTTAATTTAGAATTTGTGACATTCAAAAAATTAATGGCAGGTGAAGACTTAGCTGAGTCCGGCAAAGGGAGCACCATTTATTTTGCTTATAGTGATAACGGCAATCCTTTGGCTGTAATAAAAGAGGTTCCTGTAGAGGATTGTTATGATCGAAAAGAACTCAAAAATGAAATCTCATCTCTCTATGAGCGCTACTTTAGAAATACAAAGCATTTCACTGTCCCCCGCCTAATTGGAACGGCAGAATTTTCCTCAGAACAAAAATCGTCGGCATATATTGTAGAAACTATGGCGCAAGGAAAATCCATAAATCAATTGGTAAAAGATGTTGCAAAATCAAAAGGGATCAACCGAGGTCGAGCAATGGTTGTTTTAAACAAAGCAATGGAAAACACTGCCCTTTCCTTTGCTGAATTTCACTCCCTCCAACCAAAATCTTCCTATTCCCCCTACTATGACCATGAATACAGTGCTGTAAAGCACGGCACTTTCAAGGGTCCTTACGGAATCATTCATGGCGATGCCCATCTTGGCAATATTTTTTATGATAGCAAGTCTTCCAAAACAACCTTTATCGATCTTTCCTTTATGCCCGATTCATTAAAAGGGGCTCCTGTCGGATTAGATAGTGGAAAATTCATTTTTACCCTTGAAGGCATCTCTTCCTTTTATGGACTAACAGAAAATGAAATTTCTCAACTTACTTCCACCTATACAAAAACCTACCTTGCACACAACCCAAAAATGACCAAAGAATTGATCGATCAATACACTGAAATTGCCTACAAAAGCTACGCATTCCCATCAGATTCCTTTACAAGTGATCACACAGATCAGGGTGGATACCTCTACCGTTTTGCTATGGACAAAATTGGCAACAGAGAAAAAACTATTGTTTAGGTTTAAGCTTTTTTCGAAATGGGGCCAATACGAGCGAAAATAGAATATACCCCCAAGAACTAATAAATAAAAGGGCTGCAAGGTTATATATTAACCCATAAAGAAAAATAATAATGCAAAGCATACTAATAAAAACAGTCTCAAAAGAGCGCAGTCTTATATTAAAACTTTTTGCACTAGAAAAACGAATTCTTGAAAGCATCAGGTAGGCTAAAACAATCGCAATAGCCGACATAATCCATGCTCTTGCCACAAGATCCAAGGTATAACGAGAAGTAAAAAACGGTGCATGGAAAAATAAATTTGGCGAGATAAACGCCATAGCTGCCGCAGGAATAGGGAGCCCTACAAAAGCCTTGCCCTTCTCCTCTTTATCCACAGCTTGCGTTATATTAAATCTTACAAGGCGAAGCACACCGCAAATAGTATAGATCAAAGCAGAACAGATCGCAAAAAACGCAACAACACTTTCATCACTAAAAAAAATCGAACTTAAAAAAAGCGCAGAGGGGGCAACCCCAAAAGTAATGGCATCGCTTAAACTATCAAATTCAAGCCCAAAATCAGATTCTCCCCTCACTGCACGTGCTACCGCACCATCGAGAACGTCAGCAAACGCTGCTAAAAGGAGAATGTATGTCATCGTTTGCATCAACCCAAACGTCCTATCCCCAGCCATATTCACTCTGAAAATAACAAACAACCCACACGCTAAGCCAAAGGTAGTGATAAGATTTGGTATGATGGCTCTTTTTTGCATTCCCTCATCTTAACTCATCTCTAAATAACTTTCTATCGAAATAAACCCCTATTATGTTAAGGTCCGTTAAATCAGGGTAATTATGCAAAGGTCCGTTAAAAAACTTCGCCCTAAAGCTAACAGGCTATTTAGCTTTTCTGCAAATTGGAAACGATCCAATAAAGAACTGAACATTCTACTTGCAGAACAACTCATTGCTCTTTCAGAAAACGAAATTTTCCCAAAACCAATCGAGCTGTTTTTTAAAATCAAGTCGTTTAAGGCCCTTCTGCACAATCTTAGCAATGGTTCTATGTGGAAAAGTGTCTATGTGTTCACCGACCAAGACCACCACCCACCTAAAGAGATTCAAAAAATACAAGCAATCACCTCTGCATTTCAAAAGCTCAGCTCTATCTCCCATTACCCCAACTACCCTAATCATCCCATCTCAAAAGCCAAACTCTTGATAGAACATATCCATGATTACCTTTTTGTAGTCTACAAATTACAATCCCTTGAATGCAAGGAGTCAAAAGCCATTGCAAAGCACCTTCTTTCAACAGTTGGTCTTTTTATCAAAGCCTTCAAACAAACAGTGAAAGATAAAAAAACTTTCAAAAATCTTGAATATAAACAGCAGCTTTGCACTTTAAAAGCAATTACTACAAAATCCATCTCCCTTGATTTATTATCTTCTGCTCATCACATCATGTCCTCTCTACAATTACAAAGCAGTTCACAAAGCGTCTACAAAGTACACAAAATTCTCAATCAAATGCACACAGAACTTGAAATCACTTTTGACTCTATTTCAAAAAATGCCCCTTTTTTCCTCCCCTATTCCATCAAAAAAACACTGCACGAACAGTTAAATCAATCAAGCTCATCCTTGGAGCTCTATCAAAATCTTATAACGATGTTCAATCACTGTAAATATGAAATGATCGAGACCAAACAAAAAAGCCACAGCGAAAATGTCTTTGAAGCCACCATCCCTTTGCATGTTCTTGAGCAAAGCTTACAAACAATTAGCTCCGATGATTCTCTACCTAAACAGTTTACTCTCTACTACAATCTACACTATACAAAAGTAAAATCGCCATTAATGAAGATAGAAAAATGCAATTCTCAAATTGGCTATTTCCTTTCAGGCTTTTATGAAACTCAAGTAAGTTACCTTTTAGAATTGCTAAACAACCCAACAACTCAAGAAACACATCCTGTAGACCTTACAAATCTTGACTCCTTGCTTGAACAGATCATAAACTTTTTGCACACCTACGCAAAGATCAAGCCCGAACTTTTACAGACAGATATCAAACAGGCTTTCACAAACCCAGCTATCAAAGATTTATCCATTAATGATGCAAAGTCTTACGTGACTTTCACCCTCTCCTTAATTCTCCCTGAAAAAGAGGAAAAAACCTTTATCTCCTTAGAAAAAGATAGTAGAAAGATTCTAACAGAGCTCCTTGCTATTTATAAATCTATGAATCAAAAAAGTTTCCATGCGACTCTATTAAAAGAAAAAATAAAAGGGCTATACTTAATGGACGTTCCCTCTTTTCATCTCGGATGGTATTTGTTTGGCGAAATCATTTCTATTTTGTATATTTTATCTTCACTACAAAATGATCAACCAACTAAGAAAATTGAGTCTTTTCTTATCAATTTATATCAACATCCTATTTTTTCCATTTTGTTAAACACAAAATCTTCTAGCTTACCTGAGATTTTAATTAAAATGCAAATGATTTAGCTTCTAGAAAAAACATTTTTTTTCTCTGGACAAATAGAGTAGAAATACAATATATAGTATCTTTCATAGACAATAAATACTATATCTAGTATTTGAAAGAAGAAAGAACAATTTAACAGGAGTGTTATGAAAGACAATAAAGAGATATTAACCCAAGATCTTATTAATCCATTACATGGATCTATAAAAACAAAAACAGACACTCTTACCATTGTGAAAAGAAACGGAGCGATACTTCCCTTTAGAAGAGAGCGTATTGAAAATGCTCTTGCTGCAGCATTTTGTGATACAAAAAGTCTTGAAAAAGATGCACCTTTACCCACTGCCACAAAAAACACCATTATCAGACTTACCTCTATTGTAGAAGAAAAGTCTAAACACCTTGGAGAAAAGGGGGTTACTCTTACCGTAGAAGGGATTCAAGATTTAGTGGAAATCACTTTAATGAAGAACAATTTCCATGATGTTGCCCGAGATTATATTCTCTATCGAGACAAAAAAAGAGAAAAGAGGGCTGAAGAGCACAAAATGATCACTATTTTAAGTGCAGATGGCATTACCAAAAGACGCTTTAACCCGATGAAGATCGCAGCTTCTTTAGAGAGTCTTTTTAGAAGCCACCATCAACTTGAAGGTCAAACAGAAGAAGGTGTTGTTGCATCGATCAATGAGGTAACAGCCCATGTTGCAAAAACGATCTTTGCTCTTGATCAAGATACAATTACACGTGACTTGCTTGAAGAGATCACAGAAAACTCCTTGATGGAACTTGGCTTTTATAATGAGGCAAAGCAATATATTCGTTCTAGAAATGGTGAAGAATTAACAAAAATACAAAAAACTCCGGGCAAAACATTTGTGATCACAGGCGAAAAAAACTCTACTTACTCCATTTCTGAAGAGGATGTTCGCAAACAAATTACCCATGCATGTAGAAATACAGCAAATGTGGACGTAGATGCGTTAGTTCTTGCCTCTCTTTTAAATTTCTATGAAGGAATTACTGAAGTAGAGGTGGATACAGCTTTAATTATGGCAGCTCGTGCTCGCATTGAAATTGAGCCTAACTATACTTATGTGACTGCAAAGCTTCTGATGGAAAAAATTTATCGAGAGACTTTAGAGTGTTCCTCTCGTGAAAAAAGTTTCGAGCAAAACTACCGTGAGTATTTTATTAGCTACATTCAAAAAGGTATTTCTGTGGAAAGACTTTCTGCTGAACTATACGATTTTGATTTAGATGCACTCTCTCAAGCAATTGTTCCAGATAGAGACTACCTTCTTCAATACCTTGGTCTACAAACTCTTTATGATAGATATTTCATCCACCACAAAGAGAGAAGACTGGAGACTCCCCAGATTTTCTGGATGAGGGTTTCTATGGGCCTTTCTATTCGTGAGGAGAACAAAACACAAAGGGCCATTGAATTTTACAATATTCTTTCTCGTCTGCTTTATTCTCCAGGTACCCCTACCCTGTTTAATTCTGGAACCAACCACTCTCAATTGAGTTCTTGTTATCTTTCCACAATTGATGATGACCTATCCCATATTTTTAAAGTGATCTCTGATGATGCACAGCTTTCTAAATGGGCAGGGGGACTGGGCAATGACTGGACAAATGTTCGTGCAACAGGATCTGTAATCAAAGGGACAAATGGAAGATCCCAAGGGGTTATTCCATTCTTAAAAGTTGCTAATGATACGGCAGTTGCTGTAAATCAGGGGGGAAAACGAAAAGGGGCCCTTTGTTCTTACTTAGAGACATGGCACCTTGATATTGAAAACTTTCTAGAGCTGCGAAAAAATACGGGAGATGAAAGACGGCGCACCCACGATATGAATACTGCAAACTGGATTCCAGATCTATTCATGAAGCGGGTGGAGCAAAATAAGCCTTGGACCCTTTTTACTCCTTGCGATGTTCCTGATCTTCATAGTCTTTACGGCTCTGCATTTGAAAAGCGCTATGAAGAATATGAAAAACAAGTGGAAGAAGGGAAAATTGCTTTGTATCGAAGGGTGGATGCAAAAGATCTTTGGAGAAAGATGCTTAGCATGCTTTTTGAAACAGGTCATCCTTGGATCACCTTTAAGGATCCATCCAATGTAAGATCTCCTCAAAGTCATGTAGGAACAGTACATAGTTCTAACCTGTGCACAGAGATTTTACTAAATACTTCTAAAGAAGAGGTAGCGGTTTGTAACCTTGGATCTATAAATTTAATAGCCCACCTTGATAGCCAAAACAATATCGATGAATCGCTACTTGAATATACAGTAACAACAGCTATTCGTATGCTCGATAACGTGATCGATATTAACTTTTATCCAATCCCTGAGGCAAAAAACTCCAACAGCAAACATAGACCTATTGGTCTTGGGTTGATGGGTTTTCAAGATTTGCTTCATAAAAAGTTGATCAGCTATGCAAGTTTTGAAGCAGCAGATGTTGCAGATGATGTAATGGAGATAATCTCTTACTATACTATTATTGCCTCATCAAATTTAGCTAAAGAGCGGGGTTGCTATGAAAGCTATAAAGGCTCTAAATGGGATCAGGGGTTACTGCCTATTGATACGATTGCTCTGCTTGAAAAAGAACGCGGTGAAAAAGTAGATATGGACAAATCTTCTAAAAAAGATTGGGATTTAGTGCGTAAACTTGTAAAAAAACAAGGGATGAGAAACTCTAATACGATGGCAATAGCGCCTACTGCTACTATTGCTAACATTCTTGGGGTGTCTGCATCCATCGATCCTAACTATAAAAATTTGTATGTAAAATCCAACCTTTCTGGAGAGTTTACTGTAGCAAACGTTTATCTTATTGATGAGCTTAAAAAACTTAGTTTGTGGGATAAAGAGATGCTCGACGACCTTAAATATTTCGACGGATCGATTGCTGAGATTGAAAGAATTCCAGACAGCGTTAAGAAAAATTTCTTAACTGCTTTTGAAATAGACTCTCTTTGGTTGATTGAATGTGGAAGTAGACGTCAAAAATGGATTGATATGGGTCAATCGATGAATTTATTCCTTGCTGAACCATCGGGCAAAAAAATGCATGAAATGTACTTTGCTGCCTGGAAAAAAGGGATTAAGACAACTTATTACCTTAGAGCGCTTGCTGCAACAACCATTGAAAAGTCTACTACAGACATCAATAAACGTGGTTTGCAACCAAGATGGATGAAAAACAAGTCTGCATCATCAAACATTGTGGTAGATAGAAAACCACAAGCTTGCTCGATGGATGAAGGGTGCGAGTCTTGTCAATAAAAGGTATGTAAAAAATAACGATATAGAGGGAATTATGAAACAAATTGAAGTTGAGAAAGTAAAAAGATTTGATGCAAAAGAGAAAAGTTTGATCAATTGTAATCAGGTGGATGTGAATCAAATTATGCCTATGAAATATAAATGGGCATGGGAGCACTATTTAAATGGCTGCGCTAATCACTGGATGCCTAATGAAGTGCCCATGGCAAAAGACATTGAGCTGTGGAAATCTGATGCTTTAAGTGATGCAGAAAAACTCATGGTCATGAGAAATCTTGGATTTTTCTCTACAGCCGAAAGCCTTGTTGCTAATAACATCGTTTTAGCCATTTTTAAACACGTGACCAATCCAGAAGCTCGGCAATACCTCTTAAGGCAAGCTTTTGAAGAGGCTATCCACACCCACACGTTCCACTATATCGTTGAATCACTAGACCTTAACCCTTCCGAAATTTTCAATATGTATAATGAAATTGATGTTATCGGAAAAAAAGATCAATTCGAAATGAGAATTACCGAAGAGATCCTAAAAGATGGATTTAGTACAGATACAGAACAAGGAGCAAGGAGCTTTTTAAAAAACTTAATCGCCTACTATATTATTATGGAAGGGATTTTCTTTTATAGCGGGTTTGCTATGATTCTTTCTCTGCATAGACAGAACAAAATGTCTGGTATTGGAGAGCAATTCCAATTTATTCTAAGGGATGAAACCATCCACTTGAACTTTGGTATTGATCTAATAAATGGAATCAAGGAAGAGAACCCTAACCTTTGGTCAAAAGAGTTTCAACAAGAAATTATCGATATGATTGACGAAGCTGTAGTACTTGAAGTAGCCTATGCTAAAGCCTGCCTTCCTAAAGGGGTTTTAGGGCTTACTGCTCCTATGTTTGAAGAATATGTTGGGTATATAGCAGATAGAAGACTTGAAAGAATTGGCCTTGGCGCTCGTTATTTTAAAACCAATCCATTTCCTTGGATGAGTGAAGTGATCGATTTGCAAAAGGAGAAAAACTTTTTCGAGACAAGGGTTACAGAATATCAATCTGCCTCAGCTCTTTCTTGGTAATTTTACCCCCTCTTTCCCCTTCTTTTCTTAAAAAGTGGGGGGAAAGAGATAGCTTTCGACCCGGTCTAGATTTGATCGTTTCACAAGAGCTCTCACAACCCTCTTTCTAGGTGTCGAATATTGTTGTGATGTGAGTTTAAAAAGTTTTTCACGATCATATTCTTCTTGCATATGCACAATACCACTAGTAGCGATTAACGAAGCAGGTATCATAGCTAACGGCGGGAGAAATACCCATATTGAAAACGGAATTAACCAAAACGATGCCACAAATATAACTGCTAGAATAATGCTAAGAGCTATTGCACATCCTCGTATTATTTTTTTGATTTTAATAGCTTTCTTTAAAACCCCTATCTCATTTACAGTTCCGCTGTTGCAAGCGCTTACAGTACTATCCATCTTAAAATCTCCATAATTTAAATTTATCAATTATAATTATTACATAATATTAGATATCAATCATTATATAATTTCAAAATATTCAAAATTTCTTTAAACTGCTTAAATTGAGAAGATTCTGTAACTTTTAGCTAATTATAGAATCTCTAAATTAAATCTTTTAATTAAAATTCGATTCACTTATAATCATTATATAATTAAATAAAAAGAAGGTTTTATATGCCAATTTTATTCCAAAATGAGCGTGTTAGTTATAATGACAATCATTTTATGAACTTAGTGGAAACAGCTCTATCCTATGGCGGCCGTGAAATAACAGTAGCTAATGGCGTTATAGAAAACATTTCTGGTAAGGTAAACGTTAATCC
>CAMBZN010000012.1 GCA_945872565.1 Chlamydia trachomatis
CTATCTTTCCAACCCTTAACTGTGTCAGTAATCACCTCTTGCCCCTGTGACCCAATATCAAGCGCTACACAAAGCATATCACGGGGGTCTAACACATCCACTAGATTTTGCATGGTTATTTCGGTTTTATATGGAGTTTGAATGTACACTTGAAGATTTTTATCTCTTCGAATAGAGTCATCTAATCGTCTTGGCATATACCCATAAAAAGTGAATTTTTGCGAGTACAAACCAGATAATTGAAGTGCCATAAAAATACTTGAAGGTCCTGGAATTGCAACAACAGAAATCCCAGCATTTTTCGCAAGGAGCACCAATCGTGCACCAGGATCAGCAATACATGGAAGCCCACTATCTGACAAAAGGCCCCAACTCTCCCCACCCTTCAAATGTGATAAATGTTCAGAAAAATCCTCTAATTTTCTATCTACAATTTCCATGGGTTTGTCACGGAGCTTTTCAAAATCAAAACGTTTTAAAAACTTCCTTGCCTCTTTGGGAGTTTCAACAAAAAAGCCATCTAATTGATACAATATTTCCTCAACACCAGAGGGAATCGACAGTGAAATTTCACTATCTTCAGCAAGAAGGTTTGGTAATAAATATAAAGTCATACAAAAACTTTACCACAACACCCTCTTTTTTAGCATCTATTATTACAACTGGACCATAGCCACAATCTCCATAGAAAGAATATCAAAAATAACAGCAGGGGTATTAGATGTTTGTTTTACCCGCTCCTCTGCTTTAAATACAAATTTAAGGATTTTTTTAAAAAAATCATCACCCAATCGTTCTGCTTTTTCTTTATACTTTTTCTCCTGCCAAAGGGGAATGCTTGTACCTTCCGATGATAAAAGCTTCAACCCTAAATATGCTTGAAAGCGCATAGCACCTAACATCTGTAGCAATAAAGAGGCACTATCAACAATAAAATATTTTGGAAACTGCCCCCTCCAAATCAAATCATCAGTGACTTTAAAGCTATTTTCTTCAGTAAGTGGTTTTACAATTTCATCAACGTCTGAATCGCTTAACTGTTTTTTCCCTTTGGCAAAGGATCTTAATTTTGAAAGTTCATTATAAAAAAGTGACAAATCTGTATAAACCCTCTCCACAAACCGATAAGCGGTCGGCTGGGAAATAATTACCCCATCTTTATGGATAGCGTATATCACATTCTTAACAAGGCGATTCTTTCTATCCCAGGATTTTTCCTCAAGGAGAGAAAACACACTTCCATTTTTTTTAAATTGATCAATAAGCGATTTTTTTTCTTTCGTTTTAAAAAAATAAAAAAATATCTCTTTATCTTTAAACAACTCCTCCCACTCCTGATCTGTGTAATCATCAGAAGAAAGTATCACAAAGACCCTCTTATCACCAAATAATGATCTCTGCATCATCTCCTTTCTAACATCAGAAAAACAATGCCCCTCTGAAAAAAACAAAATCGCAGCACCAACCTCCTCTTTGATACAATGAATTAGATAAGGTTGATCAGCAACCTCACTTAAAACTAAATTTTTAAGGGCTTTTACATTCTTAAAATAGGTTGTCTCATTTGTTTCTTCCATAAACGTCACTATACCAAAGGAAATTTGACTTGTCACCTTCAAAAAATACTTGTCATTATATTTTCCAATCGATTAGAGTGTTGCTACTATAAAAGGACTAAAATGAAAAAACTGCAGGGAAAAAAAGCCTTTATTGCAGGGGTTAGTGATGATGGTGGATTTGGGTGGGCGATTGCAAAAGCACTCGCCTCTGAAGGGTGTGTAATTGTTTTTGGAACATGGGTTCCAACTCTCAAAATCTTTAAAATGGCATTACAAAACAACAAACTAGACACAAAACTCCCCGACGGCTCTTTAATGACAATTGCTGGTATTTATCCTATTGATGCCTCTTTTGATACAATAAGTGATGTTCCCGAAGCAATTTTACAAAATAAGCGATACAAGGATATCAATCAATTCTCCATTTCTGATGTAAAAGAGTGTGTGGAAAAGGACTTTGGAACAATTGATTTTCTTGTTCACTCCCTTGCAAATGCCCCAGAGGTTAAAAAGCCCCTCCTTGAAACAAGTAGAGCTGGATACTTAGAGGCAGTGAGCGCGTCAAGTTACTCTTTTGTAAGCTTAGTAAAATACTTTGCACCGATTATGAACAAAAACGGCTCAATTATCAACTTATCTTACGTTGCTTCAAATCAAATCGTTCCTGGCTACGGCGGAGGTATGAGTTCTTCAAAAGCTGCTTTAGAAAGTGATACAAAAACTCTTGCCTTTGAGGTGGGGAGAAAATACGGTCTTCGAGTCAACTCAATCTCTGCAGGCCCCTTTAAAAGCCGTGCTGCAAAAGCAATTGGTCCTATTGAAATAATGACAGAATACGCAAAAACACACGCCCCTCTTCAAAAAGACCTCACAGCAGAGGAGGTGGGTAAAGCTGCACTATTCCTTTTAAGCGAAGATGCCTCAGCAATTACCGCATCAATCATCTATGTTGATAATGGACTTCATGCAATGGGACCTTACTCAGAACCATCAGCTAAATAAAGCCCATTATTTTTTAAATTTGTAATCACTTTTCAGTTTATGATGAACCAACTCTACCTGTAAATTTTTGCTTCAAATCTTCAAAAAAATCTTTAACAGCATTAAAGTTTTTCTTAATTTTTTCAAAAGATTCCTTTGCTGAACTTGGAGTCTCTGTTAGAGTTATAGAAAGACTTATTACCACAGCTGCAAAAACTACTGTTGCGATAAAACCAAATATTGGTCCCGCAATCGCCCCTACAATAATTGCACACGCAAGAATTGCAACTGACGCTACAATGTACACTGTTTTTTTGTCTTTTTTTTCCGCGATAAATGGTTGACCGCTGCAACCTGCTGAACCTACTAAATTTGCTGAACTTGCCATAATTTTACCTCTTTGTTGTTAAATATAGCAAAATAATAACATATAAAGATCTTATTTGCAATAAATGAATAATTTATTAAATAAAAATTACAACTATTATATTGTATTTAAAATTATCTTTAAGTGTATTCTGTAGTCAAAAAGAGTAAAATCACCACTTACATCTACAATTTGATTCGGCCTATTTCCTTTCATAATATGTCCAAAAAAACGATGATGATTGCAATGAAAACAGATTACAAGTGTTCTATTTTCTGTTGTTAAAATCACCTTATCTTCAGGGTAAAATGCAGTTGCTGCAACTCCATCAATTGAAATACTATTCCAACCACAATCAGTGAGAAAAAAATCAATCTCTTCAAAAGGGTCGAGGGTAATATCAATTCGATCACCATCGAGTTTTACGTCAAAATTTCCTTGAGCAATTAGTGAGTGTCGATCAAAATGGACACTTAAAAAGCTCCCTTGATGGTTAATAAACACACTCTCCACCTCCATCTTCTCAAAAGCGAGCAATTCTTGCCATCCTGTTTTAGGTAGCAACGCTGCAAATAGACATTGGTTATTATCACCCTCCATATGGATCAATTGTGAAAATAAAGATGATAGGGGATTTTGAGCACGATAGTACGTTCCTAGTAAAGGTCCAGTGTATACATCTAAAGTTTTATGCCACGGAAGAGTCACTTTTTCTCCCATTAGAAGTTTGCATAAAATCACTTTTTCATATTCAGCAAAAGTGGAAATTTCTATTTCACCTCGCCCTTCATTTAAAAGACATGTCTGATAGATATAATTATCAACCGGTTTCAAACTCCTCTGACTTAAGATACTCAAGAGATTAGATCTTATAGTTTCTATCATTAACTTTTGTGCCTTCGGAATAACTTTACTGTGGTTTTTAAGAAAAAAGGTTAAAGCTAAGCAGATTTCAACATTTGGTCTATCGCTATATACATTTGGAAATTCATGCACCCCCCCCGGAAAACCATCCTTTGTATAAAATTTAAAAAGGCGCTCAAGAAAAGCAAAACCCGCCTCTGCCTTTTCTAATGAAAAGGTAGTCACTAACGAAATTGCATAAAGAATATTTTCAGTTATTGGGATCACATCCCTTGTCTCTTCTTGCTCGCTTTTGTAGTGAATACAACCTGTGTAGATGCTTTTATACTTATCCGCAAATTTAGTTACATTAGAAAGGATTTTTGTTTCAATCATGAATCATCCCTATCGCTTGATTTAAAGCCTCTATTACTCCCATTTCATAGGATGGTTTTGCAATAATTGTTGCATTTTCTATAAGTTTTGGGTGCCCATTTTCCATAGCAATGGTAATGTCAGCTTCAGCAAACATCGACACGTCATTTAAATCATCTCCACAAGCTATCACACAACCCTTCCAACCATTATGATCAATTAAACGTCTTAAACAACTCCCTTTATTAATATTTTTTGCCGCAAGATAGAGCAAATATCCATCAGTAGTTGTCACATCATGAAGAATTACCAGATCAATACTTCCATCGTTTACAGCCTCTACCCTTTCTTGCAAATCCTCCATTTCCTGAAGAGTTCCAAATGTTCTCATGATAGGAAATTTATCCCTTTGCAACTCCTCTAAAGAGGAGATCGACTCATATTTTGTACTTTTGTAGCTGATCATTTTTTCAATATACTCTTTTCCATACCCTGAAAAGGCACTTGATACATAGTAACAAACATCACCTGCCTCAAAACCTGAGTAAAAAACAAAACTACGATCGTTAAATAGCGCCGCTTTGCAAACTTTTTTCGCAATTTCTTTATCAAAGAACTTTTGCATGCAAAGATGCTCCCCTGGCATTTTTAATACTTCTGCACCATTTGTCACACCTAGATGATAAGGAAAATCGCATAACTCTAATGCTTTTTTACAAAAAGAAAGGGTCCTGCCGGTTAGAAAAACTATTTCAAAACCTTCTAAATGTCTCTCTTTAAAGTATTCTACCACATTTTTAGGGATCTTATGATCTCTATCTGTCAAAGTTCTATCAATATCTGAAGCAATTATTCCACGCATGGAAGAATTATACCTGGACGAGAAATGAAAAAAAAGAGATAAATGATCTATGACAAAAAAAATTGCACTTTTACTTATCTTTCCCTTGTTTGTTTTTGGAACAATAGAAGTTGTCCCCCATCAAACTCAAGCCCTAAAAATCGAAAACAACCTCTCTCAAGAGAGAACTGAAGGGATTATTGAAAAATCTACACCTGCGCAGCCGTTAAAAGATTCTTCAGACGAAGATGTGAAACCAGAGGCCACAACCCCTCCCTTTTTAGATTCAGGATATCAAAAGCAATTCTTTAAGACATTGATTTTTGTTGCCATCTTACTTACCTTCTTCTTGCTTGTGATTTATATTTACAAAAGGGGCGCCCCAATTAATAAACTCACCTCAAAAAACAGTAAAAATAACATCAAAATACTTGAGCGAAGAGCTTTGAGTCCTCAAACCTATTTATATCACATTCAAGTTGGCGATAAACAATTCATTCTTTCAGAGTCAAAAATCGACACTCGCCATATAACAACACTCGACTGGCCTGATCGAAAATAACAATACTCTTTTAAAAAAGAGATTCAAAACGCTCTTTTTTTGGTTCACCAAGACCAACATTTGGTCGCCATAAGGTTACTGAATAGGGAAATCCATGTTGCTCTTCTTGAATATTTCTTAAAAAAATTTTTGCATTATTGTAAAGGATTGGATTTAAAAACCCTAATGGGGGCTTTTTTAAAACTTCCCTTTTTCTGTTTATTTCTAAAATACACTCAAGAAACTCCCGTGGGTTTTGAAGTGTAATATCTGGATAAGCTCTGCCTTCAAAAGCACAATCTATTTTTTTTAATTTATTTACAATCAAAGGGTCAAGTAAATAATTTTTAACCAGAAAATCTTGATACTTTGCGTATTTTTTTCTTTTAAAATGGCTGCTAAATTTTGGCCTATTTCCGTTACTAAAAGAGGTAATTGCCGGCATTTCTCCAAAAAAACTATCAACCGGCGCAAGCACTGTCTTTCCTTGTAGCGATAGATCCATTAAAGCAAGATTCACCCTTTTCTTAAACTTTCTTCCCGCGTCATAATTTCCATCAAGAATTCCCACATTTCCTTGCTCTTTTAAAGCTAAAAATGCCTGCTCTATCTGATCAAAATCATTCTCTTCCTTAATCCGATAAAAAAGAGGGACTCTGTATCTATTAATCTCCTCTTTTGTAGTGATCAAACGCAATACACCTGGAAAATATGTCTTTCGAAGCGCTGCCCCTTTAAATTTTTTAAAATAATTACGGGCAGCATCTGCCCACCGCTCATCAAAATAATTGTAGCAAGCATAATTCATATAAAACCAAGAGGTTGGGTCTGTAATTTTTCTAAACAACTTCATCATCTTCCGTTGTTTAACTGGCAAAAATACTGTATAAACCTTAAGGTGCGCCATAAAAAGAGTTTTTATTTCACTTTATACTGGCAGTTAGTATTAGATCAAGTCTTTATACTTTGGTGGGTTCATGATAATAGAGGCAAGTAAAATGCCTTTTCTTCCCCCAAAACCTTTGATCAAAGAAGTGATCTTTTTACCCCTTTTTCCCTTTTTATGTGGGGATTGCTCTAAGAAGCTAATGGTGTATTTATTTCGGCTCATCAGTTCTCTTCACTTGCAAGTGCAAGCCTCATGTCCGTATCGGCCATTAAGTTTTTAAGTTTTTGGTAATCCATAATTCCAAGCTGCCCCCGTTCAAAAGCAAGAGCTATAGCTACCGGAATTCTAGCCTCTGCCTCTACAAGCTTTGCTCTATTTTCTTGTTCTAAAGCTACTGCCATCGCCTTTTTCCCTTCAGCTCTTGCTTGGGCAACCTGCATATCAGCAAGTGCTTGCTTAGATTGTAATTCTGCTCCGATATTTTGACCTACTGTTATGTCGGAAATATCAATGGATAAAATTTCAAAAGCAGTATTTTGATCAAGCCCTTTAAGTAGTACTCTTTCTGAAACATTATGAGGACTTTTTAATACATCATAGTGTGTTTTAGCAGATCCAATTGCATCTACAATCCCCTCTCCAACCCTTGCTATAATTGTTTCCTCTGTTGCACCCCCAACTAATTGCATAATGTTAGTTCGCACTGTAACCCTTGCTCTAACTAGTAACTCAATCCCATTTTGTGCCACAGCAGAAATGTATTTATCATCACCACCCTTTGGACAATCAATTACTTTTGGATAAACAGAAGTTTTTACTGCATCAAAAAGATTTCGACCAGCAAGATCTATTGCTGTAGCCTGCTTCCAGGTAAGTTTTATACTTGCTTTATCAGCTGCAATCACAGCTCTTACCACCTCCGAAAGATTTCCGCCCGCTAAATAGTGCGTTTCTAAATCAGAGACAGATATCTCTTTGAGACCTGCCTTTGTGAGATTGATTTTTGAATCTACAATCAACTTAGGTTGCACCTTTCTAATTCTCATTCCTACTATACTTAACATAGAAACATGCGCCATGGAGACAATTGCTCTAAACCATAAACTCACACAACTTGAAATCACTGAAATAACAAGCGCTGCAATTATTAAAAAAGCCGCTAAAATCACCATCACAACATTTGTCATCGTTCACCCTTAATTTTTAAAAATAATATAAACTAATTCTTGAAGAAAATCAATACAATTAAAACTGTTGCAGTTATTTATGATTTCTGTTAAACTAATCAACCGGTAAAAATTTTCAAAGGAAGAAATATGGGAATCCCCGCATCTTTAGAAACTCATCATCCTGATCTGCTTTATATCATGCTGCAAAATGCCCAAGATAGGCGGATGGAATGTGAAATTGCTAAACTTTTTGAACAAGAGAAGGTTTTAGAATCAAGAATGCATGCAACACGTGAGTTTATGCGTGAATTTAAAAACATTGCTTCTTCAATGAAAAAGGGGGATCAAATTTCTTTAGAGCGGGATTACGCAGATCAAATAAATAGGTATCAGCAGTACCATTTTCTTAACCATCAAAAAGATAACCCCCATTGTGTCACAAACGATAACAACCCCTTTGCTGGAAATAACTTTGAACATGTTGATTATAACCTTTTAGGGGATATGATTGATAAATTAGATGCAATTGAAAGACTTGATCAATTCGGTATGCAAACACTTGCACAAGCTCTTTTAGATTTATCACGCAGTAATGCGGAAATTGCGACATTGATCGCTGAGAGATTTAGAAAGAAATCTGAAATGAAGACTTTTGTAGATAACCAAATATCGAGGTAGTAGATGTTAGAAACTTTTGTCGAAAAATCTCCCCTTGAAATGGCTGAAACGCTAAAAGAATTTCGTGAAAAAATAGAACATGATGGAGATCTTCACCCTTCTAAATACCTTGATACGGATGTAAAACTTCTTTATTCCATCGCTCACAAACATTACTTTTGTGATCAATTCAAAGAGGGGGAAATTTTCTTTCTTAGATTAGTTCTTGCTCGCCCTGCAGAAAAAATCTATTGGCAGGGCCTTGCCTCTTGCCGGCAAATGCAAAAAAACTTCGAAGGGGCTCTTGTTGCTTGGGGGATGGCCTCTTGCTTAGATGAAAGTGATGTTTCCTATCTCATTTTTGGCGCTGAATGCCTCCTTCACTTAAATCAAAAGGTGGAGGCAAAATCTGCCCTACATTTTGTCTCAGAGCGTATCGATAAGGACCATCCAAACTTCACCTTGTACACAAAGCTTAATCTTGCTTTAAGTGGGGAGGAATAATGGCCGTCCAAGAAATTTCCTCCCAGCCGATTAAGCCCCTAGTAGACTTTGCAACCGATCTAACTCTTGAAGGCATCCCACTCCCAGTTGAACAAATTAGGGGTAGGTTTGTAGGTAAAAATTTACCACCCTCTTTGGCCGGGTTATTAGATCTTGATGACCCTGTTATCCATTTACCATCAATATTTTCCCATCAATCTCACGTAGCTTACATTATTACAGCGGCCGCATTTATGGAAAAAATGGAGGCTCTAGGACGGTCAGGCTTAGAGTTTACTGAGGAAAATTGCGATCGTATTTTACAAATGATTCAAGAAACTAACAAAGAAGCGAAAAAAGCAGAGCGCTTGATTGAAGAGTCCCATCACAACAGTAATTGGTGGGAAACAGCATCTCATATCACTGGAGGAGTAATTGATATAGCAAGCATCTGTATAGGGGCTGCTTTATTAGCATCCGGTAATCCTTTGTCAATTTTAGCTGGAATTGGAATGATTGTTTCTGGGGTTATTTCCTTCAGTTGTTTAATTTTAGAAAAAGCAGGGACAAAAAATGACGTCACTTTAGGATTTCAAATCGCTGGAGGGGTGATTGGAGTAATAGGTGGTATTGGCTTTTTCACATCGGCAGCTGGTTCAGCTAAAATCGTACTACAAATTGCCCTTGGTTTAATCACTGCTGCAACTTATGGCTCAAAAGGGGCCTCATATATTCATCAACAGAATAGTTTAAAAGAGGAGGCAAAGTCTGAGCAACTAGCTGCTGATTTATTTCAAAACAAAGATCAATTTGATCTTGCCTCAAAATTTTTATTTACTTTAGATGAAAGAATATTAGAAAACTCTATCTGCATTATCAAGGCACTTCATCTTGAAGAAGATAATCTAAGAAGACTTGTAAACAACCAACTTATAAGAGGATAAATATGACTACAAAAATCGATAATGCACTCTCATGTTATACACAAGGATATCAACCTACTGAAGAGACTCATTTAAATTTACAACAAGCTGCAGCTCAAATACGAGAAAAACTTAGCTCCATTCTTTCGTTGTTGTCCTATGAAGAGCATATGATGCATCACAAACAAATTGAAAATTTAATGTATGAGTATGATGAACTTGCAAAACACCATGAAATTGCAGCAAGTGAAATTGTGATTGCTCTAGTTGGTTGTGCTTTTGGTATTGTTTCTGCAGGTTTTGATGACAAAGGATCGGCTAGTAGAGCTCTTTCTGGGGTCGCTAGTTTTCTAAATAAAGGTAACGACTTAGTCCAAGGGTTAAATGAATCAAAAAAATCAGAGATCAACGCAAAAATGAGACTTTTAGAATTACAGATACAAGATTTAAATAAAACTGGAGATAATACAACGAATTTTAAGCGAGATTTATTAAAAATGATGGAGAATGTCGCCGATATCGTTGCAAGAATAATCGAAAAGTGCGGTTAAAGAAATTTCTTGAATTTAAGGTGGATATCAGTACTATGACGATAACTACCCTTAATTGAAGAGATCCTTATGTTAGAGAATATCTTATCCCAATTCACCTTTGTCTCCATTGTTGGGGAGTATGCAATATTCACCTTAAGAGTAATTGCATCTATGTTTAGAAAATTCCCCCGTTGGAGTTTGATAAGGGATCAACTTTTTAATATTGGGGTATTATCTTTAACAGTTGTTGCATTAACTGGATTTAGCACAGGGCTTGTTCTTGCCGCGCAATCCTACTATCAACTTGCTGATAAAGGACTTGCAAGTGTTACCGGCTTAATGGTTGCAAAAGCTATGTTAACAGAGCTTGGACCGGTACTTACTGCATTTATGATCACAGGTAGAGTTGGTGCATCAATGACGGCAGAACTTGGTACAATGGTTGTAACAGATCAAATCGATGCTATGAAATCTATGGCTGTTGATCCTTACAACTACCTGATTGCCCCCCGTTTTATCGGTGGCTTTATAATGGTTCCGATTTTAACTATATTTAGTATTGTTATGGGGGTGTTTGGTGGTTACCTCATTTCTGTTTACTTTTTCAATATTGCTCCTATTGTTTTTTGGGAACCAATCCCCACCTATACAACAACTTTTGATGTTTTTGTTGGATTAACTAAATCTACAGTGTTTGGAATTTTGATCACTACTATTTGTTGTTTTAAAGGAATGGGTGTTTCAGGGGGGGCTGCAGGAGTTGGTAAAAGCACTACTTCGGCGGTTGTGATTTCCTATGTAATCATCCTGTTTGTGAATTTTCTTTTAACTATCGCTTTAAATACCGTCCATGAGGAATTAGGGAGCTTTTTCAATTGATCAAGATCAAAAACTTATGTAAAACTTTTGGTAGTAAGGTTGTTTTAGATAACCTTAATCTAGAAATCAATGATAATGAAATATTTGTTATCTTAGGAAAGTCTGGTGTTGGAAAAAGTGTGATTCTAAAGCATATTGTTGGACTGATGAAACCCGACTCTGGCTCTGTTTTTGTTGATGATTTTGAGATGAACGCCCTTGAAGGGGTTAAGCTTTATGAAGCTTTAAAAAATATTGCAACCATCTACCAGATGGGGGCGTTGTTTGATTCTATGACAGTTGCAGAAAATGTGGGGTTTTATTTACGGGAGCACCTAACTAAAGGTGGCGAAAAAATCAATAAGTCCGATATTAAAGAATTAGTGCAAGATGCCCTTAAAAAAGTGGGTCTTGAGGGGGTAGAAGATTTATACCCTGAAGAAATCTCAGGGGGGATGAAAAAAAGAGTGAGTATAGCAAGGGGATCTATTTATAAACCAAAATACATTTGTTACGATGAACCAACTACCGGTCTTGATCCTGTAACGGCATTAACAATTGCCGAGTGTATTGAAAAGCAACAAGATGAATTAAAAGGGACAACCATTGTTGTTTCCCATGATATTCCCACTACCTTAAAAATTGCAGACCGAATTGCTCTTCTTGATAATGGTAAGGTGGAAATTTGTGCTGATCCATTCACCTTTATGAGTACCGATCACCCCATCATCCATCAATTCAATAGAACAATTGGTAATGACCTCTCTTTAATCAAAAGAGCTGCAAGGAGTGTTCATGCATAAGTCAATAAAAAACATGTTAATAGGACTTTTTGTCTTTGTGGGCGTTTTCCTTATTGTTTCTATTATCCTTTTTATCAAACCTACAATAGGTGATGGAAAACAAACTTTAAATGTTAGATTTAATAACATTGGTGGTATTCAAGTTGGTACACGGGTGACCCTTGCTGGTAAACCAATAGGTGAGGTGGAATCAATCCACCTTATTGATAATGCCCGTCAATATGCAGTCAATGCCTTTGGAAAGGTTTTTCCATTTGTATTAACTTTGAAAATTGATTCCTCCACTAAAATTTATTCTACAGATAAGTTTACAGTGCAAACTCAAGGTCTTTTGGGAGAAAAATATATAGCCATTCTCCCTACCGCTCAAAAACCAGGTCATAATATCGGATTATTAAACGATAAAGATGTCATCTATGCAGACTCTACAGATCTATTTGAAAGCGCTGTAAATGAATTTCAAGCTCTTTCTGAAAAAATGGAAAACACACTGGAAAAAGTCATTCAGTGGATGGATAAATATGGAGATAACCTTGGTGGTACAATTATCAACATCGGAAATCTTGCTGGAAGTTTAACAACAACTGTTGATGAAATCAATAAATCAGGGATAGTTTCATCAGTAAAAGTCCTTACAGACAATTTTGCGTCAGCTGTTGCCCAAATTGATGCGGCTTTATATAAGCTCCAGCAAGATGATTTTTTTGAATCCATTTCTTGTGTAGCAAAAAACCTTAAGTCCATCTCTCAATCAATTGCTTGTGGACATGGAACTATTGGCAAACTTGTTAATGATGATGCGTTTTATATGGATATCAACGCTATTTTAAGTAAAGCAAATACCATGATGAATGATATCAACCAGTATGGGGTCTTATTTCAGTATAGCAAAGCATGGCAAAAACAACGGGTAAGGCTTATGGCTGAGTCAAATTCCATTAAAGATCCAAAAGCTTTTGGCGCTCAAATTAATCATGATGTTGATTCTCTCTTATCAACTTTAGAGAGGATGAATGCCCTTACTAATCGATTTAACACTCAAGAGCTCTCTGAAAACCCTCAGTTTCAGAAGAAATTTCTAGAATTTATGAACATGTTAAAATCTCTTCAAGAAAGAGTTACTATTTATAATGATGAACTCTATCAATTAAGAAAGGATAGTAACTCAGATTTGATTAAAAGTCCTTGTAAGGGGAAATAATGAAAGATTCAAGATTAAAAAAGGGCTTTTTACTTGCCGCCTCCCCTGAAATCCAAGACCCTTTAACCTTCAAAAGTGTTGTTCTTCTTTGTGAACACACAGCTGCTGGATCTTTTGGCTTGATGATCAACAAACCCCTTGATATCAATCCAAATATCGACGCAGAATTTATGGAAGAATTATCTCATCCAAATGTTCATCTTAGGTTAGGGGGCCCAATGAGGCAGGGGCAGATGATGCTTCTTCATAGCGATGATAGACGTTTGGACCAAATGTTACATATCTGTGAGAATGTCTTTCTAGGGGGTGATCTTCCTTTTCTGCAAGAATCTATCTCTGACTGCTCTAATAAAAATCTCATCCTATGCTTTGGCTATATTGGATGGGGGTTTGGGGAACTTGAAAAAGAATTATCCGATGATTTATGGTGCCTTTGTCCGGCAAATGCTGACCTTATTTTCAACACAGACCCGGCTAGTGTTTGGGCATCTGTTTTGAAAAAAATCGGCGGTAAATACAGCTCATATTCTATGCTTCCTGATGATCTTTCTGCAAATTAACTTCCCCTTGGAACCCTTTCTAGATATAGTTTCTTCTAAAAATCTACGAAATTATTTTATATTTTCTTTACACTTAAATGTTTTATTTGCTATGTTGTATTTTTAAATTTTTAATAGCAGTCATTAAAAAATAACAAAAGGAGCATAAATATGGCGTCAGAAATAACTACAACTAGAGGTTTTGTTGAATTTTCAACCCCGGTTCAAAGTGAAGAATTGAGTGTATTTACTAGAAGAGTAGTAGTAGTAATCTCTAGTGAGTTTGAATATGTGACAAGTTGTGTAAGAAAAATCACTGATAACACTCAAGAGATGGTTAATACAGTAAAAAAATTACGATCACTGGCGGCCTTAGGAGACATTTCACCTCAAGACTTTAATGAGCAAGCTACTCGGTACAATCTAGTGGTTGCTTCAAGGGGTGAATACGGTAATTTAAAGGATAGAATTAAGCATTTAACCAACGTACTTTCTCAAAATGTTAATTATTTAAAAGTTATTCAAGAGAAATTACAAAAGATCGTCAATTTTAATTTACCTGGGGATCTATTTAAATTAGAAGTTACCACTCGCCTTGGTGATCTAAATGATAACCTAGCTCAATTAGTTCGTTATGAACTTGAGGTTAATGAAATAACAAAACCTCTCCGTGGTCACTTAAAGGATGAATATGATACTATAAAAGCTTTAGAAGCAAGATTAAATAATGGTGGCATGGGTCTTTCTAAACTCCAAAAGGGAAAAACATACTTATCCTCTTACGTCTTTTCTGCCGCACCACCAGTTGAAATTGCTTTAAAAGAAATTTCAACTGACCATCCAATTCATGCTGATGTGGAAGGTGGAGCAGGTGTAGCGGTTGCGCTGGATCAGGGGACTCAAGCAGCAACTGTAGAAGGTGTAGCAAATTCAGCAGAAGATCTTTCTGCAACAGCTTCTAGTGAGATTAATAAAGAAATTGAAGCGGTTGCGCCGGTTCAAGGGGTTGCAACAGAAAGTGTGACAAGCTTTTCAACACCTCTTACTGCAGTAGTTGCTGAAGATATTAATGTAGAAGGTGCAGAAGGTGCAGAAGGTGCAGCAAGTGCAGCAAGTGCAGCAAGCTCTCCAGGTGCGAAGTTTCAAGATGCAAAAACGCATCCTGTAACTAATCCGCGGCCGGCAGGGAAAAGACATACCCGTTATGCTGTGAAAGCACCAGTTGCTAGTATGGCTAGGTAGTTTTCAACTAGCTTTTTTAATAGCCATCGATGAGAAGGAGTTGTCAAAAAGATTTTTTAAAATTTTGACAATCTTCTTCTTATCGAGTTCCACCTCTGCGGTAACCACAACAAGCATCCCCACTGCTCGATTTAAGACTGTTACTTGAGGAGCTCTTTCTCGAACAATAAGGGCAGAAGAATAAATCGTTTCGATAAAAAAGTCTTCATCCTCAACCTTCCATTCCATCTCTCCACTTAATGTTTTTAAAAATCCAAACATACTTCCTAAGGTAATAGCAGAAACATCTACCCCATCTTTTGCTGAAAATGCTGTATACTCTGCTTTTTCTTCTTTAATAAAATATAGCATCATCAGATGGTATCCAATCTCTATAAAATCTAGTCGGTTTTTTCGAGACAAAGTCTTTTTACTCGAAAAAAATGTTTTATGCACATCCTCAATCATTCTTTTCACAAAAGAGTGAAAAGAAGCCCGGTTTGTTTTTTTCGGAAACAAAAATCCACATTCCCCCTCACCCTCTACCTGTTTAAAAAAAATCTTCTTAAAATCTTCTGCACCATCTACTTTTAAATAATCCTCTGACTGCAAGTAAAAGTATGTAGACTTTGGAAAAGAGATTATCGTAACAGCCTCTCCCACCTCAGCATCTAATACTTGCTCTTCTATAACGTGCGCCCTTGCATACTCCTTCCATGAGGTTTTATCTTGAAAATTAAATAGAAGCATTTTCTTTTGTTGAAAAACTAAAGATCTTAAAAAACCTTTAAATTCAAAAGAGATGGTTGCCTCATCAATGGTGCTTTGTATAGTAGGTGACGGGATTTTTAAAAATTGAGTCATTCCAATATCTGACCGCATGGAAAAATAGTTGCCAGGAAAATCCCCTTGAAGGATTGGATCAAACTCAGAAAACATTTCCTCTTGGTTGATGATATCTAGGATTTTAAACAGCGGTCCATTAGGACAGGAGTTAAACACCGATGTTAAAATCTCATAGTCATCTAAAATAGTGTTCCAAAGGGCTACACTAGAACGTTTGCTTGTTTTTGTAATATTTTTTCCCTGCCCAATCATCAATGATAAAAGCGATCCTGACTCAGTTGTATTGATATGTGATGTATACATTACATAACACATACTATGTAATAAATTTAAGACCTTGCTATAAAATTCATCCACTGGTGGAAAGTCTATATAATTTCTGTAGTCGATAGATGAAAGGGCAGCACGCAAATTCATCTGAAAGTCTTTAAAATACCCAGAAACACTCTTTCCTGTTGTGATTTTTAATTGATTTTTTGCATTACTTGAAAGAAGCAAAGCCATCATCGCTTGAAACACATTCTGCACCAGTGAATCATCTCGATAATTTCCTGCACCCTTAATCACACTATCTAACTCAAGTTTCAACCTATCCCTCATCTGTTTACAAAGATGAAAAGCAATGTCATCTTTCAATAATGGTACTTTTGTAAGTGGATCAAAAACAGTAAATTCAGTAATGATTTGATCAAATTCACCGACTAAGCGGATATGCCGAGAGAGGTTTGGGTTGTAAAACTTACCCCCATTTTCTTTTTGTAGATAAAATAATTCATAATCATCATCACGTTTTACAGCCTCTAAATCCTTAAGCTCTGTTCTTCCATCACTTAAAACCTCCTCCTCAACTTCACCATCAGCATCTTTTGAGTCCTTTTCAAAACGAGTTTTAATACTTTTATGATAAAACTCTATTAAAGCGATGTATTCCTTTGAGTTTGAAATATTAATCTTCTTTTTACACTGCTTACCATAGGCGTCCACCTTATCCACTGCCTCTTGAGCAAGGTTCATAATAGAAATAATTCCTTTTTGAAAACTTGTGCTTTTCAGTTGATCTGCCTCTTTTAGGTGAATTTGCTTTAGGTAATTTAAAACTACCTTGAGTGTTGATTGCACAGCTTCTAAAGTTCTTTTCTCATCTCCTGTATCAAGCCATCGTAATGTGTTTACTGTCTTAACCCCCTTTTTTTGGTTAGTTGCTATTTCATTAACATTTAACTCTGCCATGCTTGAGAGATTATCTACAGCCTCTAAGATTGTTGGATCTTTTTCTATCTTGCTTTTTGCCATATCATACACCTTGCGAATCTTTATAGTATCTTAATCAAACGTTTGTTCATTTTATAATTTAGTGCAATTAAATCTTTTAAACTGCTAAAAACAAAAAAGATGTAACTTTTCAGCTACATCTTTATTAGTTTCAGAGTTTTTAAAAACCTTTACTTTTTTTCTCCATGAAAGCAGCAACCACAATGCATACGCATTAAACCTGCAGCAATTAAAAAAACCGGCCAAAAACGCAACATTGCATGGCTAGGTATTAGGTTAGAGATTAAAAAGAACGAACCAAGAGCTACTATTAAAAGACCCCAGCATTTATTATGACTTAGATTACAATTTCTCATGTATACACTCCTTATAATTATTACAGATATACGTAAACTTGAGTTTACAAAGAAGGAGAATTTACTCAAGGCTAATCTAAGAAATTGGTTAAAAAATAATTAAAAACCCTTAAAATAAACATCTTAAAGAGGTTGTTAATTTTCTTAAAACAACGGGGGAGCTCCAAAATATCCTAGAAAAGCCCTATACAATTAGCACGGGGGGGGGTAGTTTACCCCTTTTATAATCGATTAAACCTGGAGCTATTTTACGTAAATTGTAGCTGAATTAATTGAAATGGAATTTTTTATAACAACACCAGAAGCGTCTACCAGCTCAAGCCGGCATTCATGCTTTCCTTTGGAAAGATTTTGCAAGACATATGGTGTTTGGGAGTACAATCTTTGGATTTTCACTCCATCGATATACAAGTCTACTTTATACTCATTTGGAGAGACTGTCGCATTTCTAACAATAAAATCTAATAAAATATTCCCTTGGACTTTTTGACCAAATGGTTCATTATAAACGATAAATGGTCTTTTAAGGTCAGCTTTATGATCTTGTATCCCTTGTTTTTCATTGAGGTAACAGTATACATCTGTGTAAAAGGCACCATCACTTTTTATTGTTTCTCCATAACTATTAATCAACATACTATACATTTCAAAGTTTGTATCTACAATCTCCTTATAGATCTCTTGAGGAATTGTAACCCTAAAACGCTTATCAAAATACGATCTTTCTGTAAGAAGTAGATTCACATCATCCTTGGTTACGTAAATTCTTTTTCCATTACTAAATAAAATAAGGACCCTGGAACCTGATGAATTCATGGGCACACCTAACTCTTTGATTTGTGGGGAGTTTGTGTCCACACCTATCGGAAAATTAGAAACCAAAAGTAGGATGGGAGAGTCTTTTTTTAAAACCTTTGCCGAGGTGATCTTCAATTTAGCGCTAGAGTTGTATTTAGAATTTTCTAATTTTACAGCTGTGATTTCTGAATTTTCGGCTGCTAGTTGAGAAAAACCTAAAATTAACACCACACTTAGTAATATATTTAATCTCATAAAGACACCTCATTTTTATCTATTTTTTTTGTTACTTGCTCAATAAAGACAAGGATCAACCCCACAGTGGAGAGAAATAATGAGATGAGTGAAATTAGATACAACGCAGAATAGGCAGACCGCCTTACCGCTGTATGTATCTTGTTTACATCCAACCCCTCTTTAGAAACTGTAATTTGCTTTTTTGCAATTTGAGTCCATTCCACTTTTGCTTTAGGGGATAAATCTTTGTACTCACTTGAAATGATTAGTTGCTGTTGGTTTTGAAAACTGTTTGTATAGATAGCTCCAAGTAATGCTATTCCAACTGTTGCCCCAGTAAATCTCATAGTATTGTAGATTCCTGAAACAAGCCCTCTTTTTTCTACAGGGGCTGAGGCAATGATAAATGGGGTCATTGGAGTGAGCACCTGCGAGATAGAGCACCCAAATACAAAAAAACCAAAAAATAAGAGGGGGAATATATTATAATTTGTGAAGAAAATGATCGATATAAAGGCTACAATTAGGCCGCAAAATCCTATTCCCACAGGAAGTTTTACTCCAAATCTATCACTTAAATACCCAGCAAGCGGAGCTGCAAGCAGTACAGGGACTGTTGAGCAAAACGTCCAAAATCCAGCAAGAGATGGGGTAAAATCCATCGCATCTTGAAGAAAAATTGCCCAAAACACTGCATTCATCAAAAGAAATTGAACAATAAAAGCTTGAACGTTTCCTATTAAAAAGTTTGTTCTTCTAAAAAGACTGAAATCAAAAAATGGGTCAGAGGTCGTTTTAGCTTTATAGTGAAAATAAAAAATAAAACTAGAAATAGATCCAAGAGCAAAAGATCCTAGAATTTGAACGCTCAGCCAACCAAACCTCTCCCCTTCCATCACACCAAGGGTTATAAACAGTAACGCTCCAACAAATGAAAGTAAACTAACAAAATCAATCTTTACTCTTTTTGATGGATATTTAGTAACATACTTTAATGTTGAATACACCCCAAAAATAGTAATAAAAATATTAATAAAAAAGGTCCATCGCCAGGAAAGATATTGGGTAAGTACTCCACCTAAGAAAGGTCCTAAAGATAAAAATAAGGAGCTGATTGCAACAGCAATTCCAGTTGCTTTTCCTTGTTCATTTTTCGGAAATTTAGTAATAATAATTGCAAAAGTTGCTGGCGCAATAAGGGCCGCACCAAATCCTTGAAGAACTCGGGCGGTAATAAGAAGTAAACTACCCCATGCCATTCCACCCAATGTCGAAGCTACTCCAAAAATAGATATTCCTAAAATAAATATCCTTCTTACGCCGAATATATCTCCCAATTTGCCACCAAAAATCACAAAACTTGCATTGGTTAGAAAATAGGCGTTGACTATCCATTGAAGATTTATATCGCTAATTCCTAGTTCTAATTGCATTGTGGGGAGGGCAACTGGTAAAATGGTGGAATCAAGGAAAATCATCGATATTCCAGAAATCATTGCAAGTAGCACAAGCCACTTATCTTTTGTAAATCGAAAAGGCATGAATCTCCATGAAAGTATTTTTTTAAAATACCATGAAACTCTTCAAATTGCACTAGTTTTCTTCATTTAAATCATTTTATTCTTTACTTTTTTTATCGCTTACAATAAGTTGCTATATCTTTAACAAACAGGATGAGTAAAATATGAAAAAAATGCCTCTTAACCTTCTTTCTCTTATTGTTTTTACACTACTTACCTCCTCCTGTAATAACTCAACATCTGATAAAAAAATTATCAACGGCATTCACTTAAACATTATTGAAGAGCCTATGACTTTAGATCCACGTAAAACAGCTGATAACACCTCCTCTACCCTTCAATCCCTACTGTTCGAAGGGTTGCTTAGAATGACTCCTGATTCTCTTGCTGCACCAGCTATTGCTAAGAGTATTGATATTTCAAACGATGAACTAACTTATACCTTCCACCTTCGAGATGCAAAGTGGTCTAACGGCACACCTATTACAGCATATGATTTTTCGCAAACGTGGCTAGATATGTTAGATCCTTATTTCCCTGCACCAAATGCTCATCTTTTATATCCAATATTAAATGCTGAAAATGCAAAAAAGGGGCTTGTTGAATTAAAGGAAGTGGGTATTCGCGCTATAAACTATAACACTCTTGAAGTAACTCTTACTGCCCCCACCCCCTATTTTAAAGAATTAATTTCCTGCGGGGTGTTTTTTCCTGTATGTCAACACAATGCACAGCAAAATACCAATTGGGCAGAAGCTATGAATAGAGATTTTGTTTGTAATGGTCCTTACAGACTTGCTAAAAGAAAAATTGGTAACGAACTTATTTTAGAAAAAAATCCCTCCTATTGGGATGTAGAATCTGTAGAGCTAGAACAAATCACTATTTCCATTATCGAAAATGAAACAACTGCCTTAAATATGTTCCTTAACAACCAACTTGATATGATTGGAATTCCCTTCACAGGCATCCCATCAGATGCAGTACCAAACCTTCTTGATAAAGGTTTAATCAAAACTACAGATACACCAGCAACCACTATCTGTTGCTTTAATTTGGATAGATACCCCTTTAACAATAAAAATATCAGAAAAGCTTTTGCTTACTCTATCAACCGAAAAGAAATTGTAGATAACATTACTCAAACAGGAGAGATCCCAGGGACAAAACTACTACCTGACACACTTTTATCAAATCAACCAGAGCCATTTTTTACTGATGGAGATGTAGAAACTGCTAGAATGTATTTGAAAAAAGGGTTGGATGAACTAGGTATTTCTTTACAAGATCTCCCTAAGTTAACTTTTTTACACGCCTCAACTGGAATTTATCCAAAAGTTGCTCAAGCTATTCAAGAACAATGGAGACGCGCATTAGGGATACAAGTTGAGTTAAATGGATTTGAATATAAAGTATTCCTAGACAAACTAGGTAAAAAGGACTTTTGTATTGGCCAGTGTATTTGGATTGTATACTACTATGATCCAATGAGCATCTTAGATCGATTTCGCATCAAAGAAAACGCAAAGAACTACCCTGGATTCAACAACAAAGAGTATAGAGACTTAGTGGATGGATCAATTTTCTATGCTAATAAGGAAGATCGATTTTCAGAATTAAACAAAGCTCTTAATATCATTAATGACGAAGTTCCGCTCACTGCAATCTACCATTGGAGAAGCCCCTATATGCAAAAACCTTACGTGAAGGACTTGCTTATTAATCTTTCTGGTGATTTTAACTTTGCAAGAATTAAGCTTGATAAAGAAAATCTACCATCAAATAGGCCTGCACAATATTCATATAATCCAGAGTAGTTATTAAGTTGAAAGTGAACAGTCTATTTTTAATCCGTTTGAAATTACCCATTCTGAAAAAAGGACCCCTTTACCTTCTGTTATCCCCTCTTTTACTTGCAATCATTACCTCATGCAACAAACCACCCCTTGAAAAAAAAGTTGCGGGCGGAATTCACTTAAATATCACTCAAGACCCTATAACTTTAGATCCTCGTAAGGGTGGTGATTATACCTCCTCTACCATTCAATTTCTCCTATTTGAAGGGCTTATTAGAATGTCTTCAGATTCTACACCTATTCCCGCCATTGCCGAAAGCTTCAAAATTTCAAAGGATAATCTCACATACACCTTTTATCTTCGTAAGGCAAAGTGGTCTAATGGAGCTACAATTACAGCAGATGATTTTTCTCAAACCTGGCGCGCCATACTTGACCCAAACTTTCCCTCTCCTAACTCCCACCTCTTATTTCCTATTTTAAATGCAGAAAAGGCGAAAAAAGGGCTTGTTCCCATCGACCAAGTAGGTGTTTACACAATAGATGATCACACACTTGAGGTAAAACTTGAATCCCCTACCCCCTATTTTTTAGAATTGATTTCATTTTGTGTCTTTTCCCCTATATGTCAAGACTATGCAAAAAAAGACAACAATTGGGCAAACAGATCCCCTAGTGAATTTATTTGTAACGGTCCTTATAAAATTGCAAAAAGAACCATTGGTAATGAAATTATATTAGAAAAAAATCCCTATTATTGGGATTGTGAATCCGTCGACTTGGAGCAAATCACTTTTTCTATCGTTGACAATGAAACAACCGCTTTGAATATGTTTCATAACAATCAACTTGACATGATTGGATCACCTTTCACATCCATACCAGTAGATGCAGTACCCAATCTACTTGAAAAAGGGATGATCCACACAGCTGAAATTGCTGCAACAACTGTTTGTTGCTTTAACTTGGATAGATTTCCATTTACCAATAAAAACATCAGGAAAGCGTTTGCTTACGCAATCAATCGAAAAGAAATTGTCGACAATATCACTCAAATGGGGGAAGTAACTGGAATGAAACTTCTTCCTGAAAATCTTTTACCCGGTCAAGGCACCCCATTGTTTGTTGACGGAGATGATAAAACAGCACAAATGCACTTAAAAATGGGATTAGATGAATTAGGAATCTCCTTAAAAGATCTACCAAAATTAACTTTTTTACACCCATCCTCTGGAATCAGTTTAAAAGTTGCTCAAGCCATTCAAGAGCAATGGCGGAAAGCTCTCGGGGTAAGGGTAGAGTTAACGGGATTTGAGTACAAAGTGTTCTTAGATAAACTTGGTAAAAAGGATTTTTGTATCGGCCAGTGTATTTGGATCCCTCAATACCATGATCCTATGAATATTTTAGATCGGTTTAAATGTAAGCAAAACACTAAAAATTATTCCGGGTTTGAAAATAAAGAATATCGAAATTTAGTAGATGGTTCTTTACTCTTTACTAGCAAAGAGGAAAGATTTGCTGAACTTCTCAAAGCTGTTGCTATTATCAACGAGCAAGTTCCCTTTACCGCTTTGTATCATTGGAAAAATCCCTATATGCAAAAGTCGTATGTAAAAAATTTAACCCTCACCCCTGAAGGTTTTTTTTGCCTGACAAAAGTTAAGATAGATAAAGAAGGTATTCCAGTAAATAGGCCCAGCGGGTCCAATAACTATCAATAAATGAGCGAAAAAACAAAGCAAACTCTTTATTGTTTACATATAAATTCTTATCTATATACTATTTGCATGCAAAGAAAAAGTTTTAACATTCAATTTTGGCCGGTTTCATGAATATCTATTTTCCTACTGAAACAACTTTTGGGAAAAATGAAGATATCCCTTTATTATCTGAGCTCACAAGGGTTGTTCCCTTGTATAATATACCCATCAGTAGAAGGGTTCATTTAGAAAATTACCACGAAAGCATTCAATCTGTGATCAATTCAATGCTACCTACTATTTGTTTAGAGTATGCAGAGAAAATTAGGCACATGCGTGATGTACAGCAGAAAAGGCTTTTCTATAAATCCATTTTTGAAAATTGTCCCTTAATTGAGGCAACATTTTATAGTGATGAGCCCTCTGCTACACTATCAATTTCAACATTGTGTAAGTCTGGTTACACAAGAGAGGTGGGAAGATTTATTTGCGACTATTTTACTAAATGGCTCCTTCCTGGTAAAAGCATCTCCCTCTCACATGTCCACTCAGCAGTCATTCAATTCGAGCAGTCCAAAGGAAGAGGGCTTTTCTTCCACGAAATGTTCATTGAAATCGAAGATGCGCGGAATTTAGCCGCCATTAAAGCAAACCTTCCCGACCTTATCCATGAATTAAAAATAAATATAGTTGCCGTAAGCCACGCTAGAAGAGTAGTATCAGCAAACACCTTGACTGATGATCAAAAAAGAATCATTGTGCAAGAAAACATCTCTGAGCTGCTAGACATCCCCTCTAAAGGCTACAACCATAATTTATTTGAGCAAATGCAACATTTTCTCCTCAAAGCTTCCTCCGAAGAGAAAATTGCAACGATTAAAAAGAACCTAGCTCCTTTAATCGACTTAAACCCTCAAGTCTTTGAGCGTGACTTATTTAATGAAATTCAAAGATTTATCCTTCCTACAAAAAAAAGATTTTCTACCGAAAGAAAATTGTCTTATGTAACAAAAATCATTTCCTATTCATATCTATTAAGAAAACGTGCCGCCTATGCTTTTAACTCTAACCCCTCTGAGAGATTTGCTGTTTCCAAAATATTAAGGAGCTTTGTCCAGCAAGATGATGTACTCAAACCTGTAATAGGGGTTTTAGCAGCTGTCAACTTCTCTTCAGAAAGTGAATTATTTGATGAACGGCACCTTCTTGCTGCATTAACAACACTCCTCCCCGAGGCAGTTGCGGTCAAAGATTCTATTATCCATAACAAAAGGGAGTACACAGGTACTCGTATTATTTACCTGGAAATAGAAAAACCTTCTGAAACTTTCACTAAAGAGGAAGTAAAACTGCTTCAAGAAAGACTTACTGACAAAATTATTTCAAGAATAGAAAGTGTGACAAACACAGTATTTATGCCCCGAAATGAAGAGGAGGTTCTTCGAAATATTCTCACCTTGAACAATCAAATTAAGTTCCCCACTGACTTACCGCAAGTGATGATTAATTTCCAAGCTCAAGAGAACATTAACCTTCTTTTTACAGTGATCATTGTACGTATCGAACATCCAGGATTAAAACCAATTTTGCCTAAAATAAAGGGCTCTGAAGGGTCTATTTATATTCAGGGATTGGAAATTAAAACTGTAGGTCGCATTCGTAAAAAAACCCCTAAAAAGGCCTATATTCTTGAGATTATCTGCCCTAAAAAGGAGTACCTGCGGGTTGATTTTTCTCTTGATCTTACAAGAGCTAGAAGAGATGTATTTTCTTTTGTATCCAACATTACAGGGGAAGTACGGGATTTTAATGGGGGGATGATTGCAAAACAAAACGAGGTTCTTGTAGAACTTAAGCGGCAACTTCTTCAAAATAATTATACTGATGAATTTTCACTTGAAAACTTTTTTTACTCCTTCACCCCCCGTTTTATGCAATGCATCCTTCCTGCAACTTCATTAAAACACTCCTTTTTATTTCTTCAAGAGGCTTTGGAGCACGATTTTAATAAATGTATCTATTTTATTAAAACAATCACATGGGAGCGGCATTTTATTATTACCGTCTCTACGATTAATCAATCGTTCAGGGACTTTATCGAAGAGGAGATTTCTCAAATTGACTTTGACCCTTCCTCTCTTGTTACTTCTTACACCACCATTCACGATATTCCCGTTCTTTCTTACATTCTCCGCTTTTCTGATTGCTCTCAATCTGATAAGCTACTAAAAACCCTTGTCGAGGGGATTAAAACTTGGAAGAAGTCTATTTTATAACAATTATATTGAATTTTTATAATTGATTTTAATTATAGAAATGTATCATACTATTTAATCAACACATTGGAGACAAGATGAAAAAGAGAACGCTTACATTACTACTAATTAGTGGATTTTTAACCACATCATCTCTTTTGAGTGAAACTGCGTTATTTACTGCTCCCGGCAACATTCAACCAGAGATTCAGAACATAAAAAATAAAGAAAATATTGGTCATATCATCTTTAAGGTTGGATCAGGGACCTCTCCTTATATTAATAAATCAGTAATACCAGCAATTGGTGTTGGGTATCAATCAAAATTAACTAATTCATCCATTTTCCACTCAACAATGGTTGAATTTAGTGGATCAGGCAAATATAAAAGTGTAACAAAAAATGAAGTGTCAACCTATGAATCTGGTTATATGTATTTTTTTCCTAAAATCATGGGTATCCATTACTGGAATAAAGATTCAGAAAATAGATTTTTCAGTGCTATTGGATCAAACCTATGCTCTTATAACTATGAGCAACGTGTTTATGACCCTAAGGGCTTTGGTGAAACTTTATACACAAATTACTCTCAAACTAGTATTGGACTCTCTATGTCTTATGGCTATGAAATGGGATCTCCTGATCAAGCTATTAATACAGTTAAAATTGAGTATGATCAACCTCTTCTTATAGCTTTTACTGATCATGATTCATCCTTTTTAGGAAGTCTAATCATCTCATATAGTGTTGGATTCTAGTTTTATCAATTGCGAACAAATAATTTAAAACTGCAACCTCCCTTTCGATTCCGTTGATTGCCTTTTCTATTGCCCGTGCATACGCCCCTTCTTGATCGTCCTCATGGGAATTAGAGTTGTTTATGACTTTTTGCATAAAATCTTTAGCTAGACATGTAAACATATACGTAATTACAATCTCAGGTTTTCTTACCCCAATTGCTCTACAATATTCGAAAGATTTTTTGAACTTACACTCCATTAAGGTACTATTTACAAAAGTTTCAGTGTTTTTACTCATCGGACCAAACGTTTGAAAAAAATCGGTAATCAGATCTCTAATAGCCCCTTCTTTTTTACTGTGGGCTGTTGCGTCTAGATTTTGAATTCTTTTTGTGTTTTGTCTCAAAAAGTGAAACACCTTACTTAATTCTTTGTGTGTATTTAATGAGACTTCTCCCCGTATTATCATGATATCGAATCTATCTAAAAGGAATTTTATTGAGAAAAACACACACAAAGTAGGAATAATAGAGAGGAAAAGAAAAATCACTTTAGACTTAAAGGTGAATTCTTGATCTTCCAATCCTTGTGAAAAGAGCTCTTGTTCACAGCTCACAACCGTCTGATTGTACACACTTGAAATATTCATCTAATCTCTCGCTTTGTCATTTAATTATTTAAATTACCACAAAAGCAAATAAAAACTAAACACAATCTTAAAATAAACAGCGAAGCGCTTTAACAAGTTGTTGAAGTTCAGAGCGCAATGATTCTTTTTGAATCTTGTGATATTTGTTAATTTCTCTTATAATGAATTCTTTTCACCCAATTTTTAAGGAGTCTAAAATGTTAGGAAGTCTTGATTCTATTATTACCAGTCACTCACTAACAAAGAATTCTGTAAAATTCATCGAGATGCTTGTTACAAACGATCAGTGCTATCTAGTTCAGATGCGTCCTGAAGATGATGGCCGTTGCGTCATCTATTCAGTTACTGATGGCAAAGATATAACCCCTCCCCCTTACTCCTCAAAAAACAGCATTCATGAATATGGGACTAGTTCCTTTTGTGAGCACGGCGGAGCTATTTACTTCTCAAATAAGAAGGATCAACAGATCTACGAGATTAAAAATACACTGGTGCGAAAAGTCACAGATAAACCTAACTATCGCTTTGGTGAGCCTTGTGGTGCTGGAGATTTTCTATTTACTCTTTTTGAAGACCACAATGATCCAACAAATGTTAGAAATGGAATTGTGAGGGTAGAGAAAGCTTCTGGAAAATGTGAGATAATGGAATCATCTCACGACTTTTATTCTGGGATAACCATCAATCCTGATGAAAATGTTTTAGCATTTTTTACATGGGATTTTCCCAACATGTCTTGGGATGCCTCAGATGTATGGAAAGTGTCCCTATCCCCAGAAAAAAGATTTGAAAAGAAGAAACTTGTAAGTATAAGGGGTGACATCAGCTCTTTTGATCCTCAATTTTTTCCAGATGGTGGTTTATATTACGTCTCTGATATTTCCGGTTTTTGGAATATTTACAAAGAAGATGGAACGTGCCTATTGCAGAGTGATCATGACTTTGTAAAACCGCACTGGCGCTATAATAATTGTTTCTATGCACCTTTAACCTCAGGCGCTGTTGCTGCAGTGCGCATCGAACATGCCATCGACAACCTTGGGGTGATTGATCAGGGAAAATTCACCTCTTATAACCTCCCTTTTACTGTGTATAATTCCATTGCAAGCAAAGGGGATATCTTATATTTTATAGCCCACTCCCCTACCCATACCGGCGCTTTCTACTCTTTTGACACTAGATCTAAAACCTTAACTGAATTAAAAGCTTGCGAGGAAAACACCCTCCCAAATAGCTGGATTTCTATACCCAAAGCCATTTCATTTCAAACTAGATATAAAGAAACTTGCTATGCTTTTTACTATCCTCCAACAAATCCCAATTATGAACTAGGAGAGGAAAAGCCGCCACTACTTCTTATTTCTCATGGAGGTCCAACATCTCACAGTGGAGCTTTATTTTCTCTATCAATCCAGTACTGGACTTCAAGAGGCTTTGCTGTATGTGATGTTAACTATTCTGGCAGCACCGGATTTGGAAGGGCGTATAGAAATCGTCTATACAAAAATTGGGGCGTAAAAGATGTAGATGATTGCGAAGATTGCGCTTTATTTCTAGTAAAAGAAGGGTTTGCTGATAAAAAAAGACTCACCTGTCGAGGGGGTAGCGCTGGGGGGTTTACAACCCTTGCACTACTTACTTTTAGAGAGACATTTACTGCAGGGGCTAGCTATTTTGGCGTAAGTGATCTTGGCCTTCTAGCGCAGTTTACCCATAAATTTGAATCTCGCTATCTTGATAAGCTTATTGGTGTTTACCCAGAGGAAAAGGTAATTTACGATCAAAGATCCCCCCTTTATCACACTGATAAACTTAAAAAACCCATTTTAATCCTACAGGGAGATGAGGATAAAGTGGTGCCGGAGGATCAAGCCTCTAAAATGTATCGAGCATTATTAGATAAAAAGATTCCCACAGCTTACCTTCTTTTTAAAGGGGAAGGTCATGGATTTTGCAAGAAGGAGAATATTATCAAAGCAATTGATAGTGAGTTATACTTCTACCAGACTATCTTCAATCAAAAAAGTAGCTTTAAGACGCCCCCTCTAATTATTGATAACATTTAATTTTTAACTGTTAAAAAACTGGCGATTATAGTATTATGCTTTCCTTATGAAATCCCTTATCCCCTTTTTTTTACTTATCAGCCACTTATCAACTATTTTTGGAAAAGAGCAGTATTGCTGCAACTTCTCTAAAATCCATTTGGGTGAATTGATTCGGTATGTGGGAAAAATTGAGCAGGTGAATTTTATCGCTGATGAGCAAATCTTAGATTTTGATGTGGTTTTTATATCTAATAAAAGATCCGATTCTGATGGAATTTTACAAGACCTTTTTACCCTTCTTAGTGAGTACGACCTTGAAGCGGTAAAGAAGGGTGAATCCTATTTAATCAGAAAAGTAGCTGAGAAAAAGGCATTGGAAAAAGTTGAGGTAGAGGCTGAATTTGATCTATATAAACTTAAATATCACTCTGGCGAAGAAATACTAAGTTACTTAAAAAGTTCATCAGGGGGCTTAAATGAAAAAAATCTTTCTGATGAGGCTCTTATTCAAACAATTAAATCTCTTCAGTGGGTAAAAGCTTCCAATACATTATTCTTCTCCGCTACAAAACAGACCGCCCTACGGTTAAAAGAATTGATTGAAAAATTAGACACTCCACCAAAGCAAGTGTATGTTGAGGTATTGGTGATTGAAACGGATGTAAATAAAGGGCATCATTTTGGAGTTTCTTGGCAAAATACCCCCTCTAAAGATATTTTAACAGCATGTAAAAATTCTCTCACAGGGGGGATAAACATGGGTATTATTGGTGATGCAATTGTCAACGGAAAGCAAATTTTTACAGAGATTTCTTCGTTTGTGCAATTTGTTCAGTCAGATACAGACACCTCCATAGTATTAAATCAAAAAATTCTTGCCCGCGAAAATAAGCTCTCCACTATTTTTGAAGGAGACAGTGTCCCTTTTGCTGGATCCATTATCGAACTTCACGGTAACAATCAAAGAACCACCTCAAATATCGAATACAAGGATATTGGGGTAATGTTAAATATTATTCCCATGATCAGTGATACGGGGATTATAACCCTCTCTATCGATGAAAAAATCACCGAAAGCCATGACCACTTGATCGATGGTTCTACAAATCTTTCTGGGATAAAAACATCAAAAACACAAATGACTACCGAAGCTCATGTGCCAAACAATCACTTCCTGGTGCTATCTGGAATGTCAAGAAAGGTTAAAACAACAAAAAAATCTGGAGTACCACTTTTAAGATCCATTCCATGGATTGGTGGACTTTTTTCTTCAGAAAAAGAAGTGGAGCTAAAAAAAAGCCTGATCATTTTTGTAAGGCCTTGTATCTTAGATGACACTACCCATGTAAAATCGAATCACGACGATGAGCAACTTCCCTCGAAAGAGTATTAAGGTGCTCAAGTTTGTATAGTAATGAAAACATTTGCTCTGCAAATAACTCCAGATTGTCAATTTTTTCAACAGCACCGTTTACATCAATTCCCAGTACCTCATAATTGAAACATTGATTGGTAGGTGGCTCTGGTGGTGGTGGGAAAGAGGCAAAAGTTTTTGGGTCGGTGATACCAAAAAGTTCATCCACTGCTGGTTGTATAGTACTTGTGTTCCAGGTTCTAACTTGTGCACTTACCACATCAGAGGAACCAATATAGAGTGAATAATCTTCACTTAAAACAACCGCTGGATCTATAAACTGGACAGAATTCATGCCCAATAGATTATAACAAAAGATCTTTACAAGATAGATCTACTCTTTTTTTGATAGCCTAAAAAGGAGAGCAACATCAAAAATAGACAAATATAGCCCATTAATGTATTAACTTCTACAAATGCAAAAGTAGTGGCTTGATCATCAACTACTTGTCCTAAATAATACTTAGCACTTGTTTGATTGGGAATGTACCCAAGTATATCATCGAAATAGGATCTGCACACTTGCTTATATTCATTATAGGTGTAGGCAAGGTTCATATGTTGACGGTATCCACGTCTTGTGTAAATTGTCTCGTAAACTGAAGTTCCAATGCCCCCTGATAGAGATCTTAAGAAATGAAATAATCCCAGCCCTGCGGGTAAATCTTCATTGTTTAAAGATTTTGAAACAAGTGACATTGTAGGAATCATCCAAAAGGCCAAGCCAAAACCAAAAACCACCCTCGACATCGCAATATGAAAGAAACTGATTGCTGGAACAAAGTTTGCTGCATAAAAGCAAGCCACTGCCATCCAAAAAAAACCATGGGCCATAAAAAATATTGGTTGGTATTTTTTTAATAGCCTACCTACAATCAAAGCTCCTGATAAAGCACCTATTCCCATAGGCGCAACAGCAAGTCCTGCTTGAAATGACGTGTACCCTTGAATGTCTTCTAACCAAAGGGGAAAGATCACAACTGCAGCAAAATATAATGAGTAAGCAAAAGTGATCATAAAACAAGCTATGCAATAATTTTTCACCTTAAACAAGTAAAGATTAAACAGAGGCTTTTTATAGACCAGGCTCCAGATTAAAATATAACCAACACAAATAGCTGCTACGATTGAAAGAATTTGCACCCTTAAAGAGTGCCACCAATCCCACTGTTGCCCCTTATCTAAAAACAGCTGTAAACAAGTCATTCCGACAAGGAGTAAGAAAAAAGTCCCCCAATCAAACCCCTCCTTTGAGGTCTTGACAGATACCCCTTTTATATTTACAATAATTAAAATTGCGCTGATTATCCCTACAGGAATATTAATGTAGAAAATCCACCGCCAAAGGTAGTTAAAGCAAATATACCCCCCCACTACAGGTCCAATAACTGGAGCGATCATAATAATCATTGAAAACACTGTAGAAATTCTCTCTACTTGAGTTCTGTAAAGTTTTGTTAATATCCCTTGAGATAAAGGGATTAATGGCCCTGCTGCAGCGCCTTGTAAAAACCTTGAAAGGACAAGGATGTTTAAATTAGGGGCAGCAGCACAGGTAAATGAAAAAAAGGTGAAAAGGATTGTTGCCCAAATAATCACTTTAGCATCGCCATAAATTTTCACAAGCCAAGCTGTCATGGGGAGGAAAATGGCGTTTCCTACTGAGAAAAAAGTAATTACATAAGTTCCTTCACTACTACTAACCCCAAGACCACCTGCAATATAGGGAATGGCGACGTTTGCGATGGTATAATCTAAAACAAACATAAATGCAACAAGGCAAAGGGCAAAAGATAATACGAGCTTTTGGGCAGGTGAGATACTACTTTGGTCTTTATCTACGATTTCTTCCAAGAAGCTTCACCTCCTCTGAAATCATTCCTGCAAAACTTTCATTTTCAGCAAAGAGTTGGTTGATTAATTTCTCCACCCCATTTTGCTGATCTTTGAAAACTGTTGTCTTCCATAAAGGGATGTTACCGTTAATTACATTAGGGACCTTTAAACCTTTTGAATCTTTTACATCAATTGTTACGTTCATAGAAAGGCCAAGCCTTAAGGGAAATTTTTCAAGCATTGTTCCAGATAGAGCAATTCTCACAGGGACCCTTTGAACAATTTTTATCCAGTTGCCTGTTGCATTTTGTGGTGGTAGTGGGGAGAAAACTGCCCCGGTACCACCTGCTATTCCAAGTACTGTTCCGTGATATTTCATGCTGTGACCATAAAAATCTGATGTAAGAGAGACACTCTGACCGATTCTAATTTTTTTCATGTGTATCTCTTTATAGTTTGCATCGACCCAGACTTGATCTAAAGGGACAATTGCAAGCAGTTGTGATGATGGATTAATTGCCTCCCCCACTTGCACTCCCCTTTGTGCAACTATTCCTGTGGCTGGTGATTTAATTACACACCTACTTAGGTTCACATAATTGATTTTCACCGCCTCGATTGCTGCAAGCACTGTTGGATGAGTTCTTACTGTTGTCCCCTCCACCAAGGAGATTGCTTTTCGTAGATTGAATGCAGCATTTCCAAGGGCTCCATCTGCTGCCTCAAGAGCGGTTTTAGAGTGGATAAATTCTTCTACAGAAACTGCACCGCTTGCAACTACTGCCTGTCTATCAAAATAATCCACCTCAGCACGTACAAAGGCAGCCTCCTTTTCTTTTACAATGGCAGCAAGGGCATAGACATTTTCAAACATTTCTGTGACGGTTCGAATCGCGTTACCAAGATCTGCTGATGCTTTGTCTAGGGCAAGTCTATTGTCTGTTTCATCTAAAGTGACAAGGGTTTGCCCCTCTTTTACAAGTTCTGTGTCATCACAATATAGAGCTGTTACATATCCAGATATTTGAGGGGTTAAAACAACCTGGTTACCACCCACATAGGCATCCCTTGTAAACACTTCAAATCTTGCAAAAAACAGCCACCAACAAAACACTACACCACCGATAATAGCTATAGCTATTGTGAAGGTGATTAATTGCTTTTTACTTTTTAAGTTCTCCAATTTCATCCTCTGTTGCTTTAAATCCGCCCCCTAGAGCCTTGATAAAAGAGACGTATGCAAGACGCTTTAATCGATCCTTCTCTATCATGATTGTCTTACTTTCTAAATAGCTCTCATCATACTCGATAACAGGTAGCATTGAGGAGATTCCGTGGTTGAATTTTAAAAATTCAAGTTCGTAATTTCGTTTAGCAAGCTCAAGTTTTTCCCCTTGTAGTTGCTCATTTTCTGAAACTTCAAGGTAAGTAATCACTGCATCAAAGACTTGGCCGGCTGCTTTTAAGAATAAATCATTAAACTCAAGCACAGAAGATTCGTAGACAGCAACACTTTTTTTCCAAGCAGAAAGTAACCTTCCGCCTGTAAATATAGGTTGGGTTACCTCCGGTAAGAGCATATTTGCAAACGAATTTGCATTAAATAGTTTTTGCCCTTGTGCGGCTACAAATAGTGGTGTATCGATGAGTGTGACAGTGGGTAGAAAGTTTGTCACTGATACTCCCACATTTAAGGCATTTTTTTTAGTGGACCAAAGGGCTGATAGTAGATCTGGTCGCTTGCTGAGCAATGTGGAGGTGATGTTTTTTGGAAGCTCTAGTTTTTTTTCAAACACTTTGTGTAATGGGATTGTTGAAACCTCTGACTCAGGGTTTTTCCCACATAAGATGTTTATTAAAGATTGTTCCAGTTTGATTTCAGACTCAATCATGGTAAGAGCCTCTTCGACGCCCTTTACTTTTGAGGTAAATGTATTTTCATCGATATTGCTATCAATTCTATTTTTCTTTCTTAACTCAACAAGAGTGAGGTATTTTTGCTTTTTAGTGAGCATTTGCTCTAATACTGACTTTTTTGCCCGCATGGAAACTAAGTTGAAATAGCTTGTTGCGATGGACGTGGATAAAATTAACTTTGACTCTTCGTAAGACAATCTGATAGCACGGGCACTACCTAAAGCTGACTTGTACTTTTTAACATTTTTCCCCCAGATATCAAACTCGTAGTCGAAATCGAAAACAAAGTCGAAAATATTATTTGATGATTGCAGGGCTGGAAATAGATTCTGAATGTAATGGGCATCTTTGAAAATAAGCCATGCATATTGAAACATTGCTGATGCTGATGGAAAAAGTGCAGATCGAACCTCTAGGGCGTTTTGATTTGCCTCTTCAACTCTTTTTTGCACCGCCTCTAACCCTGGGTTGTTTGTAAACGCACCTTGTATCAAAGAAGATAAATTTTCATCATCGAAATCTTCCCACCATTTAGAATTAGGATAGTCCCCTTCTTGAAATAGATCAGATTCTTCACTGATGCTTACAGTCTCTTCTAAGGAAACACTTTTTGTTGTTTGAACATTATTCAACCCCATACAAGAGGATAATAAAAGAAAGATTACAAGATATTTTTTACTCATAACTTTCGAATAGAACAAATTTGAAATAAATAAAACAAAAATCTTACAAGGTTGTTTTTTTGAAGAAAATTGTGTGTGTTTTTTTTAATTCATCAAAAAAAACAGCAATATTTATATCACCCTAATGAGACTCCTCACTGATCTTTCCTAGATACTGAGGAAGCTCTAGACCTGCAAGGGATGCAATATCATGTAGGGCTGGTAGTGATTTTGTAAATTGACTGATGAAGTTGGATGTTGAGGAACCCTTTCCATCAACACTTCCACTATCCCATACTGTGATCTTGTCGATTTTGATGTTTTTAATTGCTTCTACTTGCATTTTCACAATCTCTTCTAGCTTTTCTATCAAGAGCATCGTAGCTGCGCTTTTAGAGTCTTCTCCACAAGCTTCAAAAAGTTGTTTATATCCCCTTGCTTTAGCATCGAGTAGTTTTTGGATACCTTCTGCTTCTGCTTGACGAATCGACAAGATTGCTTCTGCCTCTGCGCGAGCTTTGATGACCCTACTTAGAGCTTCAGCCTCCGCTTCTATTTGTATTTTTCGTTTATTAATTTCTTGAGGAACGATTTGCTCAGCCTCTAAAAGTTGCGTTTGTGCTAAAGCACGCGCCTTTTGGATCATCGCTTCAGCATTTTGTTTAGCTATTTGACTTCGCTGGGCCCCTTCTGCCTCTTTTTCTGCTAATACTGCATTTGTCAATGCCATTTGAGCTTTGGAGTCATTCTCTCCTTTAACTGCCTCAGCATTGTAAGAGGCTACAAAGACCCTGCGGTCTCTTTCTGCTAATGATTTTCCAATATCCCCTTGTTTTTCTTGCTCTGCTACATCTACTTTTGCTTGATTTACAGCCATTGAAGAGGCCTTCATCCCGATGCTTTCGATATAATTTGATTCGTCGGTAATATCAGTAATGTTTACATTGAGTAAAGTTAGACCGATTTTATGAAGCTCAGGTTCTATATTTTTCTTAATTGATTCTAAGAAGCGTTCTCTATCTTGATTGATTTCTTCTATTCGTAAAGAGGCTACTGTTAGACGAAGTTGGCCTATAATGATTTCTGTTGCCATTGATTCAATTTCTTTGTGGCTTAAATCAAGCATTCTAACAGCTGCGTTATTCATCACATCTGGAGTAATGCCCACAGCTACAGTAAATGTACTTGGTACGTTTACACGAATATTTTGATGGGAAAGTGCTCCTTTTAGTGGGATATGGATAGTGCGAGGTGTTAAATCCAAGAAGGCATATCCTTGTATCAATGGCCATATGAACGTTCCTCCGCCGTGATAGCATTGAACAGTTTTGCTACCTGCTACGCGTCCGTAAACGACCAAGACTTTGTTTGATGGGCACCTGCGGTACAATTTTGCTAGGAAAAATATTGTTGAAAACAGGAATAAAAGAAATCCAGCTACTGTAATGCTTAAATATGACATGTAAACCATAAGGTACCCCTATAATGGTGCAACAACAACGGTGTTTTTGTCGCTTTTTTTAATAATTTTTACCCGCAAGAATGCGGGCAGGTCCTCATAATGATGCGATATTGCATCAATTTCATGAGTAAAATTTTGCAAAGACATTGAAATTTTTCCCTTTCCACCTTTTGGGATGCAGTGATAGACATACGCTTCTTTTCCTATTGCATCTTCGATTCTATATACGCTGCCCGAACTTGTAAGCTTTTTAGCTAACTTAAAAATAAGGCGAATAATCAGTGCTGCAAATAGACCTGAAGCAGTTGCAATCGTCACTGTAACCGAATTTTTGAGAGCAAATTCACTTTGGCATGTGATGGCTGTCCATCCAAACATCAGCAGAAAAAATGAGACTGTGTGCAAAGAAAGCCATTTAAATTTTCCTACATCGCCGTTATCTGAAGAAATATCGTTGACGTCTAAGTTATCAGAATTCCCCAAGCCGAAAATGTTTATGATAAATTGAATAAAAAACATCCCTGAGCCTAGAAGTGCACAGAACCAAAAAATCGATCCAGATTTAATCAACTCGTTTAAATAATTAGTAGAATAAATCATAGGTACACAAACAATTTACGAAACATATTGCTACAAATTGTGATTGACTGCAATGAAATTTAAACACACCTCTTTTGAATGGATTTTTTGAGAAAGAGTTAAGGAGCGTAAAACGTGTCAACCCCAATACGTAAAAAAGGTGCATTCAGGGTTCTTTTGTTCATTACAGGTGGAGTGCTGCTTTCAAAGTAATCTTTTTCTCTTCCTTCACCTAAAAGGGCTTCTGCCATGTCAGGACTTGTTGTGGCATGAAGAGCTGTTTGGTTATTTACAATAATTACATCTCCTTCATCAACAGCTGGACATGAAACAGTTCCTTTTTCAAGCATCTTGACTAATTCCTCCTTCGAGAGTGTTGTTGTATTATTTATCAAAGGGGGTGGGTTTGTCATTTGCGCAATTGTTGTAGGGAGAATAGGACCATCTTTAGGTTTTTTATAAGCAAACATTAGTCCTTCAGAAAAACGCATTCCCCGTTCTAGCCATTGATTAATATTAGCTGGATGTTTCCGATCAAAAGGTGGATCTTCCCCATAAAACCCGGGCATATCGTTAACATCTTGGTGAAAATTATACTGACCAGATCTTTCTAAACGGTAATCGCAAGAGATAACCATTTTATTATGCCGAGGGTGCTTTGTGATTACTTGTCTGAAATATCCCAGAAGCGTTGGCAGAAGTTCTTGCATTCTTTCCAGATAAACTTGCTTCTGTGGATCTCCTATTTTTCTTGGAATGGACCTTTCTAATTCGCCTGTTTTACTATTTATTATAAATTTTAGCACATAACATCGACCTTCACCTTTAAGACCAATCATCCAATCAAATAATTCCTGTATTTTTGGATCAGCCCCTTTTACAACCAATCCGTAATCTCCAATCTTTTGATATGAATCAACCTTAAGTTGATTAAAAAAAGCTTCTGCTTTTGCCGCTGCTTTACCCGCTCTTCCACGAACCCTTGCTTGTAACGTTATCACTGCCTTTTCTGCTTTTAGTGCATTGAATGCTTTTAGTGCTTTTTCTGTTTTTAGTGCTTTTGCCGCTGCTTTACCTGCTCTTCCACGAACCCTTGCTTGTAACGTTATCACTGCTTTTTCTGTTTTTAGTGCTTTTGCCGCTGCTTTACCCGCTCTTCCTCTGACTTGTGCTTGTAAGCTTATCACTGCTTTTTCTGTTTTTGCTGTTTTTGCTGTTTTTGCTGTTTGTAGGTTTAACCGGTTTTTCAACTCCTGACGCATGATACATAATACCACAAACGCTACTAATGAGATCACGTTTAAAGCAAATAACCAGGTAATATGGCCTGCTCTAGCCCATTTAGCTTTCCAATCTGCCGCCGGCTTATTACATACTTCAAAAGTAGATTTTCCATCTTCAACTATAATTTTTCCGGTGCA
>CAMBZN010000013.1 GCA_945872565.1 Chlamydia trachomatis
CTTGTATTTCAACACACCTATTTGACATTTGATCCAAATGGTCATGTGGAGGAAGAATCGCTCCCCTTCAATTTAGGAACTATCAAAAGTTCAAGGGATCTATTAGAAAGATCATATAAAATGATCTCTCCTTTTCATAATGTGGAGCTTACCTTTGGTCCTACAAGCCTTGTTGCAACAAAAGCAAGTTCATTTTCTGGGGAGGTAGCTTTTGAATATGATAACCTTGAGCAGCTTTCAAAAGAAGGGTCAAGTAGCTATTGCTTTGATTCATTAGGAAATCCTACTGAATATGAAATCAATAACCTCAATCAAATTGTCTCTTCCCCCACTGAAATTTTTACCTACAATGCAAAGGGCGATTTGGTTCAAAGAGGTGACAAATCTTATAAGTATGATGCCTTAGGGCACCTTATAGAGGTCATTACTCCTGATAGAAAAGTTACCTATTCCTATGATCCCCTTTCAAGACTTGCCTCAAAGCAGGTAAACGATGAGCCCATCGAACTGATTTTTTACGATCAAGCATTTGAGATTGGTAAAATAAGCATTGATGGGACCTTTTTAGAACTAAAAGTTCTTGGACTTGGAATAAAAGGTGATATTGGCGCTGCAATTGCTTTAGAAATTAAGGAAAAGTTGTATGTTCCCCTTCATGATCTTCAAGGAAATATCATCGCAATCATCGATGAATCGGGTAATGTAGAAGAAACCTATTCTTATAACGCTTTTGGAGAGGAGGCAGCTGGAAGTTTTATTAATCCATGGAGATTTTCCTCAAAGCGAAATGAAGAAGGGTTGGTATTTTTTGGACATCGTTTTTATGACCCCCTCATCAAAAGGTGGATTACTCCCGATCCTCAAGGATTTACTGACAGCAGAAATCTCTACCTTTACGTCTTAAATAGCCCTTTAAATCGGCTCGATCAATTTGGGTTAGAAGCAGAGTTTATATTCAAAAATTCGTATAGTGGAGAATCATCAAGTAATTATTACTATTGTGAGGCCCCGTATAAAAATCCTACTGTATTTTGTGGTTCTGGTAGATTTAATGGGGTCGATCTTGATATGATGATGATTTGTCGTAGAGCATCCCTTTTTGAGCTCACGAGCCAAGAGCGTATCAATGGTGAATTCAATTTAATGGATAAACTTCCGCAGTTAATGAACGGAAGATCTGATCAAATCGGAGCTATCATATATACCAATGGAATTAATACAAAAAAGAACCAGTTTGGAGGTGCTTTGAAGTCAATAGCAAATATGGCCCCCGAAGGTTCTGTGATCATGGGTGTTTATAACCCGACCCAAGGCCTTAAGTGGGATCTTTTGCGAGTTTCTAAAGAAAAAAACCTGGCCATTACTCCAAATGTAACTCAACTTAGCGCCCTTTTGACGGGATGCTTTGACATTATGGAAAAAAATGATGTCAAATCTAAAATGTTAGTGTTTCCCTACAGTGGGGCCGGAGCAACTCTTTACTCCTCATACATGAACATGAGTCCAGAAAATAAAAGAAGAATGAGAGAACATACGATAGTAAAAGCCATTGCCCCTGCAATAGAGATGCCAATGTCCCTTGGTCCTAAGACAAGGAGTATTTTTTCTAAACAAGATTGGATCACGGGAACATTTGCAGCTGAGTCTGCAAATAGCAGCGTGCGGATAATTCCGGCAACATCAACAAGATGGCAACGGAAGTTGTTCATAGATGATCATGCAATAGCGGGGCCTACTTATTCAAACTATCTAATAAAAAAATTTGAAACACTTCACAAAGAAGGGAAAATATATGTGGGTACTAATAGGTAGTGTGATTTTATGCAGTACATTATTATTTGGAGGAGAAGTGACCGTAGAAAGTCCTAAAATAATCACACCAGGATGGGAAGAGAAAGTGTTCGGAGTTAAGCCAGGTGAGCAAACCTTAATTGGTTCACTCCATGAAATGATCGATGGCTTAATTGAAGAAGAATTCGGACCAGATTTTTTTGCAAAAGTAGAAGAAACTTTGAAAAAGCAACCCACTGGAGACGGTCTTTACACTGAGTACTGGCCAAACGGGATAAAGCGAGCAGAAATCCCATTTAAAAATGGTAAGGCTCACGGACATGTGCATGGCTGGTATTTGAATAAAAAAGATGCCTTTAAAGGCTTTTTTAAAGAGGGGGTGAAGGAAGGTGTTCATATTACATTTTTTTGGTCAGACATAACAGACCGTGATAAAAAAGCTCATGTCCTTTGGTTCAATAAAAAGGGGCAGCTTGATGGAGAACAAATTACACTTCATCGAACCGGGCGATTATGGGTTGCTACTAATTACGAAAATGGAAAACTTAATGGCGCTCTAGAAGCATGGCCTATCAAGGGACCTCAATGTCTATCAGCCGATTATAAAAATGGAGTTTTGCAAAAAAATCCCCCACCTCCACCTGGAAAAAGAGTTCAGCCAAAAATGTCCGTCGCAGAAAAATGTGTGGATGAAATTATTAACGATTTTGAAGATTGGGCTTTTGCTAAGTATGGGCTTACTATCTTCGATTTTGACGCTTCTATGGTGGATGATATAGAAGGAATAGAAGTAGATTTTGAAGTCGTAGGTAAAACTACCATCGATGAGGCTCGTGAAATGTTCATCACTATAAACGAAAAGCTCACTGAAATGGTCAATAAGCATGAAAAAATACGCCCGTACCTACGAGAATATCCCTTTCCTCGAACAAAAGTCCGTCTTTCTGTTGCCTTTTGCGACAAACATGGAAATAACAATACAGATGGTAGTATAACGTGTGTTTTAGTTGGGCAAAATGATGTCGTTTTTTATATGTCTAAGAAAATCAATGTATACGGTTACATAGATTTGTTTGAAGAACCCTACTCAGATGCTTTAAAAATTGTGACCTCAAAAAAGGAGGAGAAGAAAAAATAAATAGTACTCCAATTGTAATTTGGAGTGTACGTATTGAATTAAAAAAAAGAATAGGTAGGTGATGAAAAAGCTCATTTTTTGTGGTTCAATGAAAAAGTGCAGCTTGATAGACAACAACGAACATTTCATAAAAACCGGAGACTTTGGTTATCGACCATTTTTAAAAATGAGAAAATTAACGGTGCACTTCAAATTACAATCGTCGCTTTTTCCCCCATTGACTTGCAAAAAACTCCTCTACTGCATCCTGCCAGGTCCTGATCGCAAATGGTAATAATTGCTCTATTTTTTTTGTAGATAGCACCGAGCGATGAGGGCGTGTTGCAACTCCTGGGAAGTCCGATTGCAATTTTGTTTGCACATGGGTGCATTTGCATGGGATATGATATTTTCCCATTAGCTCCTTAACAAAGGTAAGAAGTTCATAGCGGGAACAAAATCCCTTATTAACAAAATGAAAAACACCCTCTTGATCTAACAAAGAGAGAATAGCTTGAGTAAGATCCTCTACAAAAGTGGGGGTAGAGACTTGGTCTGTTACAAAAGAGCAAGTTTCATTCTTTTGCAAAAGCCTCACCATCGAATCAATTAATCCAGGTTTTCCATATCCGAAAAGACTTGCTGTTCTAACTAAAACAGCAGCCGGGCAAGTAGAAAATAGTTTTTCTTCTCCTATTAGTTTTGTTTGTCCGTAAACATTAATGGCTTTAGTGGGGTCTTCTTCTGTATAGGCGTCTTTTTTTTCTCCATCAAAGACGTAATCGGTGCTAATATGAATCAATTTCACCCGATTTTTTTTTGCAATTTTTGCAAGGTTCTGCACTCCATCGACATTGATTTTTCTTGCAAGCGATGCAAGCTCATTTTCTGATCGATCCACTTGAACAATTGCAGAGCAATTGACAATATGAGTTGGCTTATATTCTTTATAAAACTCTTCTAGGGCTTTAATATTAGTTACATCCGCCTGACTTCTAGAGGATCCGACAGCATCAAATAGGGCCTTCATCATGCTTTGTCCAACAAGGCCATCTTTTCCAACAACCCAAACAAGCATTTATATCACCTCTTTCAAAGAAAGGGCTTTTTTGTCTTTAAAGGATCTAATCACGTTTATCTCAGGCCATTGTATGTTGACACTTTTGTCAAAAGCATTGAATTCAACCTCTTTCTTCGGATTACTTTTTGTTGAAACTACTTCGACAACATGTGCGGTATCTGAAAGGGTATAAAATCCATGGGCATAACCCTCAGGGACAAAAAGTTTCTTACGATTTTTTCCAGAGAGAATAAAACTAGTCCATTTCATATAAGTTTCTGAATCGGGGTTGATATCTACAAGCACGTAGAAAATCTCACCAATTGGACAATAGATCGTTTTTTCTTGCCCCTTTTGAAAATGCATCCCCCGCAACACCCCTTTTACAGAAAATGAATGGTTGATTTGTGCTATTTCCATCACATTACTTTGGATCACATGATGGAAATATCCCCTTTCGTCTTCAGCGTAAGTAGGATCTTCAATGGTTGGTTGCTTCATAAGCCTCAAAGATACAAATTTGGCAAATATTTTCAAGTTTTTTTCTTTAAAATAATATTAAGTAATAGTATGATTCTTAAAGCTCTATACACCGTAGGACCCTTATGTTCAAATGTTACTTATTTTTAGCTCTTATTGCCTCCTCCTTTTTGCACTCCGCAAAAATTGGATTATTATGCGAACCTCCCTATTATATGAGCACTACGGTCCAGCACCCAACTGAACTGATAGACCTACTTCGCCAGCAAGGCCATACAGCAGAATTTGTGTTCTACAGATCCACTTCTAGAAAAGTTCTTAATTCGTACGATCTATTTCTTAGTATGCTGGACTTCAACTTACCGAAAAAATATGCTAAGAAAACAATACTCTACGTTTTAGAACCAAAACCTGTTATGCCAGCATTTGCAGATATTAATGTACTATCTAAATTTCATAAAGTCTTTACATGGAATTTCGATATCGTCGATAACAAAAAATTCTTTAAGGGATTTTTCCCTCAATACGAAGGAGTTCAACCTCAATTTAAACCATTTAAAGAAAGAAAACTTGCTTGTTTAATCAACTCCTACCTAGCTGAAATGTTTCCTAATCATGAACAGCTCTATACAGCAAGAAAAAATGTTGCTGTATTTTACAACGAGTTCTTTCCCGATGAACTTTCTTTACATGGATCAAGGGGTTGGGAACAATTATCCCTCCCTATATTTAAAGGATATTGTGAGAATAAGGATGATTTGCTAAGAGACCATAAATTCAATTACTGCTTTGAAAATTGGGATAATCCCTACCATTACATTTCAGAAAAAATTCTTCATTCTCTACAAAACCGCTGTGTGCCTATTTATTTAGGATGCTCAAATATAACAGATTACATTCCAGAAGAGTGCTTTATTGATGCACGAAAATTTACCTCAACTGCTGCATTACATGAATTTATATCACAAATGGATGAGCCCACATGGATGACATATATCGAAGCAATCGAAAGATGGGACAGATCTATTGAAAGCTCCTATTTCCGTCGGGAATATTATTATAACGCTCTTACTAAGCAAATAAACGAAAGTTTAAAGCAATTTGGAAAACGATGAAAAAAATTTGCTCTCTACTATTAGTTTCATTCTCTCTCTTCGGCGCAAAAATTGGTGTTGTACCTTGGAATTTAGGAGATCCTTATATCGCACCCTTTCTCGAAGCACACCTTACCCCATTAGGCCACCGGGTAGAACTCATATGGAAGGATGCAGATTTTGATAGCTATGATCTTTTAGTGTGTTCCAATACAAAATCTTTTTTAAAGGACTACCAGCATAAGATGATTGTCTCAACTTTTGAACCGCCAGTAAGTATTCACAACCACGAGCACTATGATGAATACCGAAAATTTCTATGCGTGTTCACCTGGCACCATGACATATGCGATGGAAATTCCATTAAAAAATTTTACTACCCTTGCGAGCACATTCAAAACCTTTGCCCATCAGACCTTCTACCTTTTAACCAACGAAAACTTGCCTGTATGGTCAATTCCCACTTGAAAAATTCACACCCAAACGAGCTTTATACATCCAGAAAAAAAATCTGTAAATACTATCGAAAATACCACCCCTCCTCGTTCTCCTTATACGGAAAGCGCGGTTGGGAACAAGGGTTTGATCCCATCTTTAAAGGGGTGGCAGAGGATAAAGATAAGGTACTTAAAGAGCACAAATTCAATTACTGCTTTGAAAACTGGCTGAGCGATACATACTACATCTCCGAAAAAATTTTTGAATCTTTCAACTCCCTTTGCGTACCCATTTATCTTGGCTCTTCAAAAATCACTCAACTGATCCCCAAAGAAACTTTTATCGATGCCAATCAATTTTCAAGCATGAAAGATCTCCACTCCTTTCTTGTCACGATGAATGAAGAAACTTATATGTCTTACATCCACGCCATCATAAAGTTCAATCAAAGCAGCACCCCCGAGCTGTTTTCTTGGGAGCATCACCAAAAAAGTGTTCTCGATGAAATTTTAATGCATTTATAGCGCCTATTAGATAGTATAAACGTATGGACGCATTTTTTTTACTATTACACAATCCTTTTGCTTTCAGTGCCTATATTTTACTCATTTGCTCCATCATAGCCTGTTGGATAGCCCCTAAATACTATCTTTTTGCCCCCCTTTACATTGCAAGTTATTCTCTTGCCTATTTTGGAGGGGTAGTAACTTATCCATCTTTGTTTCCTCTGCTACTACTTATTGCCTCTCTTGCTCTTTTAAAATGTAACGTAAAGCGCTTCATACACCTTTTTGCCTCAATGATCGTTGCAATAGCCGGCGTGGGCATCATCACTCATATGATCGTTGGATTCAATAACCTGTTACTTCTTAGTCAAGTCACCTATGGAAATAGCAATGTTTTTATGAATCTATATCTTAATTTCGATAAGGTAAGCCTTGCAATTTTCCTTCTTGGACTTAATATAAAAGTATTGCAAACAAAAGAATCATGGAAGCAAACACTTATTATCACCATCCCATGGATTGCATTTTCAGTTTTTATCTTTTTGGGATTTTCAAAAATGTCACATCTTGTTGCCCTTGATATAAAACTTCCCAGCACCACCGCTTATTGGCTTATTATCAATTTATTTTTTGTTGTTATCCCCGAAGAGGCTTTCTTTAGAGGCTTTTTACAGCATGAAATCGTCAAAAACTTAAAAAATAAAGCAGCTCCAGCGCTTGCTATTCTTACCGTTTCCCTTTTATTTACTCTAATCCACCTATTTTTTTCTCTAAACATCTCATTTTTAGTAGTTACGTTTATTGCCTCAGTATTGTATGGAACAATTTTCTATTTTTCTGGATCCATAGAAAGTGCTATCATCACACACTTTTCTGTTAATGTGATCCACTTCTTCTTTTTCACCTACCCATATATCCAAGTCAAGGTGTAACAAGATCAATAGCTGATTTATTTTTTACAACTGTTGCACTTGCATCTTCTGTAATCTTCAACATACTTGTATTTATCCTGAAGCTTTCGATCACAGCAGTTGCTCTTTGAAGGTGCTTTCTTGCTTGCTTTTACAGGCTCTTTTTTTACTTGTTTTTTTTCCTGATTACATCTTACGCCCCATGCAGCTTTTTTTGAGCAGTTTGGACCAGAAGTCTTCTTCACACATGCGGCCTTTTTTACTTTTGGCTCTTTTACTTTTTCAACCTGTTTTGTTTCATTACAAGGGGAACATGACCCCTTTACAGTCTTTGGGCTTGAAGATTCTTTTTCAGTATCACTTGATTTACTATAGACAGTTGCACCACTTGTATACATTTCATACTCTTGATCATCACTATCTTGCTCATAGCTAGATTGCTCTGCACTCTCTTTTTGTGAAATAACATATCCTTTTTGCGCCGATCCATTTTGAGACCTGCCCCTTGGAGACTTATCCATATTCACTGCCGGGTCACTTCGTGCTCGATCACGTTTTAGGATGTTATCAATAGCTGTATATGGATTTTCTCCCCTTCTTTCAAAAACAGCCACAGCCTCTCTTTGAGAGTCATCTAAGCTATAGATGTAAATTCTCTGATACAAGGGACTTAACATATTTGCAACGTGACGTTGATCATCAGGAAGTGCATCAGGATGCTTTTGCTGCATCTGATGCATCTTGGATTGACCACTTGCGCCTGTAACTGGTTCTGCATTTGTCACATACCCACCAAACAGAGGGGCAATAAAACATATTGGAATGAATAAGTATTTAATCATAGATATCTTGTTGATTTTTTTTCATAGATTTAGACGCTGGGGAATTTTTATTTGTAGAAGAAGCACCTGCACCATCACCTTTATCATTGCTTTTTGCATCTTCATTAAGTACATCAGTTAGCCCACTTTGAGCCCCTTTACCACTTTTATGCGCATCTACTACTTTTTTCTGATCTGCTTCACTTAATGTATGAAATGCTGCTTTGTTTTTTGGGCTTAAGGAATTAATCGCCTGCTTTCTTTGTGTTGAATTTTGTACGCTATTTGTTCTTGCTTGCGCAGGTGTTGTATCAGTTACATTTTCTTGATCTGTTTTCTCCATTGCATTTTGTGCAGGAGAAAGTTGAGTTGCTCCAAGAAGGACAAGCCCCAACCCTAAAGTATAAAATGCGTATTTCTTTTTACGGCTCATTTGTTTCCTATTTAAATTATTATTATTTTCCATTTTTTCCTCACTATTTGTACTATTTATCCTTACAATGATTATTCATGATATAATTACAAATAAAAAGTTAATCTCTTGCAAAAAACAACCCCTTTCCTATCATAAATAGATGTGGGGGGTAAGTGATGAGTGATAAACCTATGGAATGCAATAAGTGTACTAGGAAAGCAGAGGTACACTATAAAGAAATGCGAGATGGCAAGGTCAACTGCTCTTGCATGTGCAAAAGTTGCCCTTTGTTAAAAGCAAAGCTTTATACTCAATCTCCTGAAAGGGATGGAAAGCTCCCTGTATTTAACCAGTTCAATGCAAAGTGCCCAGTGTGCGGAACTACCCATGAGGAGTTTACCATTACATTAACTTTAGGATGTGACAGGTGTGCTGAGACTTTTAAAGATATTTTAGCAAAAGAGGTTCAGGAACAAGGGTTGATTCCGTCAAGATCGCACTTAAGCAGCGAAAATGCCTTTCATTTTGGGAGCATCCCCAAATCAAATGTTCATCAAGGGTTTTCTAAAACAATCGAAACTTTGCATATTGCCCTAACTCAAGCGGTTTTATCTGAGCATTTTGAGCAAGCAGCAGATATTCGTGATCAAATTCAAAAATATCTGGAGAATCCAAATGCAAGCACAACATAACCATCCTCCTTCTTTTAAAGAGGTTTTAGGGAGCTTTACCCCCTGGATCAATGAAAAAAGTCCTATCTATCCATTAAATAGGTACCTTTTAAGAAGAAACATCGCAGGTTTTGCTTTTTCAGAAAAAATCTCTAAAAATGATGCAAAGCACGTTGCAGAAAAACTACAATCCCTCCTTATGACCATATTTCCTACAGGACAGTACTTTAAAAGTAATGAATTAGAAGGGCATTGCTCTCAGTTTCTTTTTGAGCACCTATTTCTTGCTAACTTTGAAACTCTACACCCTGAAGGGGGCGTCTTTATAGACCTAAAAAATAACGTAGTAGCAATCATTCACCTCCAAGATCATCTCACAATTTTTTTACATGACAGCTGCTTTTCTGAAAGTGAAATTTTAAACGCTCTTTTAAGTATTGATCAAAAGATGCAAGCGCAAGTTCCGTTTGCTTTTTCAGACTTGTTTGGGTTTTTAACCAGTAACTCTACCACACTTGGAACAGCCCTTTCTAAAGAAGCAATTCTTCACACCCCTGCTATAAACTTTCTTAAGCTTACGGTAGAAGAGAATGACCATACACTAGTTCATGGTCTTCTCTCAGACAAAAATGTGCCCTATAATATTACCATTGCTACCAATAAATACTGCTTGGGAGTAAGTGAGCGAAGTATCATAGCAAATGTAGACTCTACTGCTAATAAACTTTTAGAGGCTGAACTTGCTGCTGTTAAACAGCTCCAGCAAAAACCCCCTAAAGAGTTACACAACATCCTATCGAAGAATTTTGGACAAATTCTTTTCTGCAAAAGCCTTCAACTGCATGAGGCTCTTACTATTGCAAGCTCTATAGATTTAGGCATATCTCTAGGACTAATTGAAGCAACAACCACCACATTTTATTTCAATCTTTTCTTTGCTCTTAGAAGGGCCCATCTTGAAACCCTCTGTGCTAATAACTTATCTTCCATTGAGGAGCAGCGCGCCGAGTTTTTTAAGGAAAAAATCAAAGATTTAAAGCTTCTGATTTGATAGTATACTGATAATGAACATAGCAGCCCTTTTACTTTGTGCCGGTCATGGCAATAGATTTAACTCCCCCCTACCCAAACAATTCCACTCTCTTGGAGAAAAAAAAATTTATAGATATCCCCTGGATATACTTGTGGCATCAGGATTTTTTACTGAAATTAGAATAGTTGCCCAAAAGGACCATCTTTCTCATCTAGACTCTCACCCCACATGTACAATAGTAGGTGGGGGAAAAAGCCGTCAAGAGTCTGTATTTTTGGGTTTACAAGGGTTAGATACAGATTTTGTTGTGATATGCGATGGGGTAAGACCCTTTCTCACTTTAGGGCTACTGCAAGAACATATTGAAAAACTAATCGGTGGAGCAAATGCAGTAAATACATGCATCCCTTGTACCGATACGATCAACGTTCATCAAAATGGCCAAATCACTACCATCCCAAACAGAGATCAATTTCTTCTTGGTCAGACACCTCAGAGCTTTAATACAAAAATACTTAAATTAGCTCATGAAAGCTCAACAAAGAACTATACAGATGATTGCTCTTTAATTCTTGATGCCGGATTTTCTATTTCCCATGTTTTAGGGTCAGAAATCAACTTAAAAATCACAACACCCTTAGACCTTGAAATAGCAAAGATGACGCTTGGTTTTACTTGCAAAACTAGTAATCTTTGCTTATGATGTCAAAAACCAGCTCGGGATGATTTATGGCTAAACTTTATTTTTACTATTCTGCGATGAACGCTGGAAAAAGCACAACACTTCTTCAAGCAAGTTATAACTATGTAGAACGTGGAATGCAGACATTATTATTTTCTGCGCAAATTGACACACGGGCTGGTATAGCTGTGATCCACTCAAGAATCGGCTTGATGCAAAATGCAATTTCTTTTGATAAAGAGTTCAATTTTTATGAGTATGTTTTCGATAAAAAAGAGCAGATGGACAATTTACGCTGTGTGCTAATAGATGAATGCCAATTCTTAACTAAAAATCAAGTGATTGAATTAACAGATGTTGCAACAAGATTAAACGTCCCTGTACTATGCTACGGATTGAGGACGGATTTTTTAGGCGAACTTTTTGAAGGGAGTAAGTATCTTTTAGGATATGCTGAAGAGCTCATAGAAATTAAAACCGTCTGTAATTGTGGTAGAAAAGCGACTATGAACTTAAGAACCAGTCACGAAGGAGAAGCTGTAACAGAGGGCGATCAGGTGCAAATTGGTGGTAATGAATCTTATATATCAAAGTGCATGAAATGCTTTAAAATGAGTATCCCTTCTATGCGTAGAGACTCCATTTTACAAAAAACAATAGGAGAGTAACAATGAATCAAGCACTTAAGAAATTTCCAAAAATTGCCCCCTATTTAGTTTGCTTTACTGCAGCATTATTTTTTGCTTACGAGTTAATGCAAATGCATATGTTAAATGCAATTGCTCCCATGCTTATGAATGATTTGCATTTAAATGCCGCAAGTTTTGGTATGCTATGCTCTACCTATTTGCTTGCAGCAGTGCTTTTTTTAATTCCTGCAGGGGTTATTCTTGATAAAGTATCGACTCGAAAAGTGATTTTATCAGCATTAATTTTGTGCGTTTTCGGCACATTTGGATTTGCTCTTGCCCCTACCTTTAAACTTGCCTGCTTTTCTCATTTTATCTCAGGGATCGGAAATGCTTTTTGCTTCCTAAGTTGCATTATTCTGATTACTCGCTGGTTTGAGCCTTCCAAACAGGCTCTTATCATAGGACTTGTAATTACAACAGGGATGATTGGAGGATTTTTAGCTCAGTCCCCATTTTCAGCCCTTGCAGAAATGCTCTCCTGGAGAAATGCCTTGATGGTGGATGGATTTATCGGAGTTGCGATATTAGCACTTGTGGCCCTTTTTGTTCATGATAAGGAAGGGGAGGAGCAAAGCAAGCACTCCTCCATTGGATTCTTTGAAGGGTTAAAATTAAGTTTTTTAAACAAACAAAATATTGCTTGCGGTCTCTATGTCTCCTTTATGAATATGCCCCTTATGATCATTGGGGCAGTGTATGGCTCGTTATTTCTAACAAGAGTGCATCATATCTCTCTTACACAAAGTTCGTTTGTAATTTCCATGATTTGCATGGGAACAATTGTTGGATCCCCTTTATTTGGACATCTTGGAGACACAGGGAATAAAAAGCGTTGGATGACATTTGGAAGTATTTTTTCTATCGCGACTTTTTTAACCATTATGTACTCAAGTTCCATGTCGATGTTTACTCTGATTGCGCTATTTTTCCTTTTAGGGTTTTTTACAAGCTCTCAGGTGCTTGGTTACCCACTTATTACAGAAAATGCATCACCTGATCTTACTGGAACATCTACAAGTGTTGCAGCAGTGATTATTATGGGTCTTCCCATGTTTCTTGGACCTCTTGCTGGAGCCATCATGGATCATTTTTCAAGGACAGTAGATGGCGTGCAATTTTTTCCTATCGAAAGCTTTATGGTCGCCTTTTTGATCTTCCCCGTTGGATTTTTGATTGCACTCTTGTTGCTCCCTATCATCAAAGAAAAAGCAACTTCCATTGCATAAGCCCTCAATCTAAAGACTTCTTTCTTAAGCCCAAGGCTTTCAATAAGATACATGGATAATTCCTACTACTGATATATTAGTGTTTAATCAAGTAGGGTAAAACGATGGAAAAAATGCCTAACAATGAAACGTTTTTGTCGATGGTTGCTGCAGTATTTGAAGAAAACTTTCTTCATCAAGTGACCAAAGTAAAAGAAATGCAAACATCCATGATGCTTTCTATTGATTATTGTTTAGAGAAACTATTTGGGGATAAAAAAAGCTCGTAGTTTTCACTACGAGCTTTAAATCTGACTTAATGAGGCTTGTAAGACTCGAACTTACGACCCTCTCCTTAAAAGGGAGATGCTCTAACCAACTGAGCTAAAGCCCCATTTTGACCCCAAGGGGATTCGAACCCCTGTTGCCAGGATGAAAACCTGGTGTCCTAGGCCGGGCTAGACGATGGGGCCAGATTCGGCGATAATTATAGTAAATAACCAAATTTACCACAATATCTTTTTCAGAAATTTCACATAAAGGAATCATTTCCTAGATTGTCATGATCTCCTTCTCTTTTGCAGTAAAGATCTGATCTAATTTCACACACATATCATCGGTAAGAGTCTGAAGTTTTTTATCAATACTTTTGACATCATCTTCTGTGATATCACCGTCAGATTTTAATTTTTTAGCAATGTCCTTAGCTTTTCTTCTGATTTCTCTTACAGAGATTTTGGCCTGCTCGAGCTTTTGCTTTGCTTGACGAGCAATGTCCTTTCTTAATTCTTCGTTTAAGGGAGGAACAGGGACTCGGACAGCTTTACCATCATTGATAGCGTTTAATTTTAGAGCAGAAGCATTAATAGCCTTCACAATTTCCCCTGAGATGCTTGGATCAAAGGGTGTAACAATTAAATTACGGTCTTGCACTAGAACTGTTGCAATGGTTTTTAAGACCACTTCTGAACCATAGACGACTACATGTAACGAATCTAACATGGATGAGTTCACTCTATTTGTTCGCAGTGTTTTGTAATCATCAGACAAATGGTCTACTGATTTTTTCATCAGTTGCTCAGTTTCTTTTTCTAAATTCATCTTTTATCCTTTGTTAATTAGTGATCCACCCAAACCTGTTTTGATAATACTAAGTAAGGTAGTTTTGTCAAAAATATCACATACTCGTATTGGAATCAAATGATCTCTACAAAGCGCAATGGCGCTTGCATCCATAAAATTAAGATGCATTTCTAAAGCTCTTGAATAAGTAATCTCTTCAAGCTTTATTGCGTCTGTGTGCAAGGCTGGATCTTTATCATACACTCCACCAAACTTTGTAGCTTTAATTAAAACATCAGCGCCCACTTCACAAGCGCGCAAGGCTGCTGCTGAATCGGTTGTAAAATAAGGGTTTCCAGTTCCCCCTACAAAAATAAGGGCAACTTTTTCTTGCATGTATAAGTTTGCTTGCATCCAATTAAATGGCTCAATAATACCGTCAAAGTTTCTAGAGCTCATCACACGAGCCTTTCTGTTTTTAGAAAGTAATACTTGATGTAAGGCAAGTCCATTAATGCACGTTGCTAAAATGCCAATGTTATCAGCAGGTGTTCTCTCAAACCCTAGATTCTCAGCAGCTGATCCTCGGAAGATGTTTCCCCCCCCAATGACAACGCCCACTTCTACATCCAAGTCCTGGATAGCAATGATAGTGTCTGCAATTTGCCCCGCAACAGTATAGTCTATTCCGTAAGGGTACTTGCCAGCTAAAACTTCTCCAGATAGCTTTAAAATCACTCTGTTATAAAACATTTTTTTTAACATGCTTTGACCTACGTGATAGATTTCAGCGCCAAGAATTGGCGCTGAAAAACAATTTTTCCTACATACCAATTTGAAGTCTGTAGAACCCTTTTACTTTCAAATCTTTACCCATTTGCGTTCCTCTTGCTTTCACAAGATCCTGAACAGAAACTGAGGAGTCTTTGATATACTTTTGATTTAGTAGACATACATCATTATAAAAAGCTTGCATCTTACCGCTTACAATTTTTTCAATGATCTCTGCAGGTTTTCCCGGAGGAACTAAAGATTTAGCAATTTCTTCTTCTGCTGCTTTGACATCTACTGGAACTTCATTAGCTGACAAATAATCAGGAGCCTCTGCTGCAACATGCATTGCAATTTCTTTTGCAAAGTCAGCAACATCAGCACTTCCTGCAACCTCTACCAAGCAAAAAATCTTTCCGTTCATGTGCGAATAAATTCCGTAAGAAACATTAGCATCTTTTTTCAGGTAAATGCCTTTAGAAATTAAGATGTTTTCCCCAAGAACTGAAATCAATTCCTTTCTTTTTTCATCAATTGTTTTGTCAGCTTCTTTTGAATAGGCTTTTTGAACAAATGCTTCAAGATCGGTTGCCTCCCCTGTTGCCATTTCTGAGGCCATGTCGTGTAAGAATGTTCTGAACTTTTCATTGTTAACAACAAAATCAGTTTCAGCATTCATTTGAACAATTCCAATTGCTTTGCTTGTTTCAACAAAATCAATTGCACCTTCTTTTGCTTCTCTTGATTCTTTTTTTACAGCTGATGCAATGCCTGCTTTTCTTAAAAGAGAAATAGCACCCTCAATATCACCGCCACTTTCTTCTAAAGCATTTTTACATTTGATCAAGCCAACGCCTGTTCTTTCTCTTAAATTTTTTATCATTGCTGGTGTTACATCACTCATAGCTTAACTCCCTTTTCTTCTGCATCCATTTTCGAATCATGCTTTACAGCATCATCTTTATTATGAGCTTTTTTTGATTCAAAGTGCCTGCCTTCTTCATCAGAGGCTCTTAAAGGCAAACCGTTTGCTTCTTTAGATTGCATAATAGCATTTTGAAGAGCTTTTAGAATTACTTTATTGCTTTTTAAAGCATCATCATTTGCTGGGATTACATAATCCACTGAATCAGGATCACCATTTGTATCGATTATTGCAATGATTGGAATGCCTAATTTTTTTGCTTCTGCAACACTTAAGTGCTCAGATATTGGATCAACAATTACAAGTACCCCAGGGACTTTTCTCATCGCTCTAATACCACAAAGGTTTTTATTCAATTTTACTTGCTTCTTCATTAATAAAGAGATTTCTTTTTTCGTAAGACCTTCAGCACCTGCTCCGAGAACTTTCTCTATACGCTCTAATTTTTTGATTGACTGACGAATGGTTGAAAGATTTGTTAGCATACCACCGAGCCATCTTTCTGCAACGTAATACTCTCCACACTCTTCAGCACAATCTTCAACAACCAATTTAGCCTGTTTTTTTGTTCCTACAAACAGAACACTTTTACCCTTAGCAACTTCTTTGTAAATCACTTCACAAGCCTTTTTCAAATGATACATTGTTTTTGAAAGATCAATGATATGAATGCCATTTCTTTCTTCGTAAATAAATCTTTTCATTTTTGGGTTCCAACGATAGGTCTGATGTCCAAAATGAACCCCTGCTTCTAATAATTCTTTAATGGAAACATCCACTTTCATGTTTTTTAACTCAGTCAAAAATACCTCACTTGTAAGTTACTATGGTTCTGCATCTTGTTTCTTGTTTTGAAAGATGCTACAAATACTTCCCCTCACATTGAGTAAGAAGGTTAGCGCCCGATCAGAATCGAACTGACACTCATAGCTTGGAAGGCTATTGTTCTACCGTTGAACTACGGGCGCAAATAATAGAAAACATTATATTTAAGACTCGCTTTCTGCGCAATACTTTTTTTTCATCATCTACTTGAAATAAAAAATCACTCCTTGAATAAAAACCTTGGTTCAAATAGTATAAATTAATAATTTTAACATCATCGAAGAGTGATTATGCATTGGTCAAAAGCTATTATATTTTTTTTTATTACCATCTCTGCATATGCAAATTCTCCCATTTTAGTTGCTGCTGATAAGCCCTCTCTCTCGGGAGGAGAATTGATCCATAGTATTGAAGCAGCCTACTTAGAAGGTGCATATAATTCTCTTCTGGAAAGTCTTGATCAAGATTACCAAAAAAACAGTGAAAACGGTCAAGTTATACCCACAGAAGAGGAGATGCTCTTTTGGGATGGTATTTGCTTAAGAAATCAAAGGAATAAAAAAGCTCTTCTTGAAGAATTGGAACTTTTTTCGTTACAGAAGCCTTTCTGCTGTACCCAAAAAATCCTCCATGAATTCATCTCTTTTTCTCTTACAGAGCAAGAGCGGGCGGACTTATTATTTATCACTCACTCATTAGAGACATTACCCACTAATATAGATGATAAATCACCTGATTACTATGAAATATGGCTCGGAATCAAGCAGATTACTCATATGTTTAAAGTCAAACATGCTATTTTAAATGCTCGAATTATTGCCTCTGATTATTATACCCCAGATGATATCAAAGCCCATCACATTGCCATCGACCTATCTACAAGAGATACTCTCATGGCTTTTGTCTGCCGGGATAGGCTCTTAAGGGAGCAAGTAGAAAGGTCATTTGCTGCATATGTTAAATATCTAGCTTATGAATACAATTTTTACTATATCACCTCCCTTCTGGATGGTGAAATAAAGGAGGTCTCTGAAAGTGAAGAGGCTGTTAAACAATTGATCGCCCGTTTTATGGAAGAGGCGATGAAAATTAGATCCGATCAACTCCATTTTATTAGCAGACTTGGTGCAGGCGTATTTCCCGAATAAATCCAAAATAAATTTAATCGAAGTTAATCTTTCTCCCTTGTTTTATCGAAAGAAAGTGGCCGGTACTGGAGCAAAATAAGGGACCCATTTAAATAGCCAATCAATTAAGATCTTTGTCAAAGAACTGCCGAAAGTACCAATGAAAAAACTTATTAAAGGGATTATTGATTTTAGAAAGGGACTCACTCAAGAGAGCCGCGCCCTTTTTGCAAGGCTTGCTATTGAGCAGCGCCCAGATGCGCTATTGATTGCTTGCTCAGATAGTAGAGTTGTACCAAACCTATTTGCCTCTACAAACCCTGGGGATGTATTTGTTTTAAGAAATATAGGGAATTTAATACCCCCCGCCTATACAGGGGAGTGTACAAGCGCAGCTGCTGCCCTTGAATTTTCAGCATTGTCTCTAAATGTTTCTGATATTATTGTTTGTGGTCACTCTGAATGCGGAGCGATGCAAACTCTTTGCCAAGGCTTAAACGGGCGGTCTTGCCCAAACCTTGAATCATGGCTAAAATATGGCAAGGAATCGTTAAACAAGGTAAACAGTGGTTTTACTCTAGATCCTACTTTATCCAAGCACAATCAAGTCTCACAAGTGAATGTATTGCAACAAATGGAACATATAGCAAGTTATTCATTTATCGCTGATCGAATAAAAAGGGGCGATCTGGCTATTCATGGATGGTGGTTTGACATTGCTCAAGCTGATGTCTATTGCTACCTGCACTCTATTAATCGCTTTGTGCTAATAGATGCCGATCCAGCAATTTTTTGATATAGTCGATTAAACTTGAATTGATAAATTTGACTTAAGCAAAACATAGCAAATGAAAGCGCAAACATCCAACCGGCAAAACTCATGCCCAATCGGCATGGGCGAGAGGGCGTATCCATTTAGCAAAGTCGTAACAATTAAAATTTATCAATTGAGGTTTAATCGACTATAAAAGTGGGATTTATCCGCTTTTTGTACTAGTCACTAAAAACTTTGTTAAAGATATCTATAATATGCTGTTCGTACTGATCATTTAGCGGTGCAGCAAGCCCTGTTAAGGATCCCTCTGCCACTAGATTTCTTCGTTTCAATTCTTCCGCTAACTGCCGTAAACGAGCACTAAAAGTTCCAACGATGTTTCCGAAACTTTTTCTTTCCTCCGGTGACATCGATGGAAGGTGCTTGTTTGCAGCTGAAGGCATCTTCTCTAGCGCCGTTTTTACTCGAATAAATTTATTCTTGACCTCATCATCTGTCTCTTGAGATAGTGCGGGCAGGTCCGGCTGTACAGAACTCTTAAGTTTACTTCCCAGAGAAACTTGGAAACAACTAACAATTATTTGACAGATCTCTTTAGGATTTAAATGATCAAATTCATTATTCTTAAGTTGAGTAGAAATCAATGCACAAGTATTGAGGTAAGCACGAGAAATTTTTATAATATTAGCAGAATCTACAACCACTCCACGTTCTTGTTCAAGACGTAATAATTCACGACCTAAATCACGCAAAACTACAATCATTTTTTCAATTTTTTCTCTTTTTTGGAGAATATCCTTCCTACAAGGCAACTTGCCTTTTATAAAAGATGCTGAAATTAGACCCCCTTCCGAACGAAGAATAATGGCATATTTTTTCCCGGGCTCTAGATCTACCTTTGCCTCAAATTCTATCGCAACAGACGTTTCTACACTTCCTTGGGTTAAAACCCAAAAGAAAAAGTCATGAACTTTGTCCATGGTTACTATCAAACTGCTACCTTTTTTACCTTCTCCCCCTTCAATTTGCTTTTCGAGTTGACACCTCTTTGGGTTTTCGATATTGATGTTCTTTGGTATTAAAACTGAATAAGTTGAACCAGATTTATCAAATTTTATAATTATACTTTTATTTTCAAAATCGACCGGTTCCCCTTGACAATAGACATATATGTCTACCTTTGGTAGAGCTTGTACACTGCTTGGTCCTTCCATAATCAACTCCTTTTAAAATTAAGCACTTATTAATATAACAATTTACAGGCTCTTCTAAAAAAAGTCCAGTAAAACCCATCAAATTACATTAAGCAACTAATGTTTTGATATGTACTAATGTAATGTTTCATTCAGGGTGGGATAATCGCTAAAAGTGGGATTAAAAGCAGCAGCTGATTATAAAAGTGTAATGGTTCATCAAGAAAAGGATATAAAAGAGGCAAATAATAACCCACCTACTTCTACCCAAACATTATTCCAAAATGTGAATTGTATTCTTTACAACCTTGTAAAAAATGTCTTGTTGCTTGAATTCCCCCAACAAATGTTTTCCTTTTCATCAGCAAAAGTTGTGCTCCATTTTTTCATGGATATTTGGAGATCTTTAACCATTCTGGAAATTTCATCTGAAAAATCTAGATCCCCCTCAATGATTTGGCTATTAATTTTTTCGATAAAAATAAATTGATTCTTTTCATTTGCAATCCATTTTGCCAAATTCTCTTTACTTGCACAAAGCTCTAGGGCACTATCGGTTTCCTGCAGTTGGTCGGTGATATATGTTTGAGTTACCTTATCTACCCTCACATCTTTATAGTGATTTCTAATCTTTCCAAGAAGTGCAAGTTGGAGAAAAAACAAACATTGTATAAAGAAAACCACAACTATCTCCGTAAAATTTTAAATCATTAACTTTTAATAACTAACAGCTTTTTTTTTCAAAGCGCTGTTAAGATGTCAAGAATGCTACCGATGCTGTTTAGCAACTAATAACTTATTCTTTTTTTTAGGGTCAAAAAGTTTTTGAACTGTTATAATGATCTTTATGAGAGAGATTTCAACCCATATTCATCGTATACTATTTCTATTGGCAAGCATCTTTTTATTATTTGCAGCACGGATTTATTATTTAGCCGTCGTCAAGCATCAATACCATGTCGACTGTGCAAAAAAACCTGCCCTCAGATCCGTCATAAAAACCCCCAATCGTGGAACCATCCGGGATAGATTCAACAACCCCCTTGCAATAAATACTATCTCATACACAATTTCAGTTCTTTACGATCCTATTAAAAGACTCCCCCAGAAAAGCACCTCTATTGAAAATTCAATGAAGAAGATCATCCATCCAAGAAAAGAAGCGATCAACTCCCTTGCACTACTTTTGGAAAAGTTCTCCGATAAGGATGCAGAGTCTATTGAAGATCTCATCTATAGCAAAGCATCCCTATTTCCAAGCACGCCATTTAACATCGCAGTGGATGTCTCTGAAGATATCTTTTATCTTCTAAAGCAAAAGGAATCTAGATACCCAGGTTTGCACATGCAAATCTGTAAAAAGCGGACCTACCCTCAAGGTAAGGTGGGGTCTCACCTTCTTGGGTATATGGGCGCTATTGATCAGCGTGAACATATATCATTTAAGAACTCAATACAAACATTAAAAGAGTATTTGGAAAATCAAAAAAATGACCTTGTTACCCCTCTTCCTAAAGGGTACAACTCATTAAAAGAGTGCAAAGAGGCTTTGAAAAGTCACTTAGAAAAATCCTATACGCTCCATTCTCAAGTAGGGAAAAGTGGTATAGAAAAAATGTTTGACAACGAACTTAAAGGCTCTATCGGAAAAGATTTCTATCTTGTTGATCACAAAGGTAATAGACGCTGCAAGCTCCCAGAATCGTATGATGAGACCCCCGGTAGACGTGTGATGTTAACTATTTCATCAAAACTACAAGATCATTGTGAAAAACTTCTAGCAGACAGTGAAAAACTCAGAAGTGAAAACTTTCACCGAGCAGGAAAAGATCATAATCAGATTCCTGCCCCATGGATAAAGGGGGGCTCAATTGTTGCAATGATCCCCTCTACTGGAGAAATTGTTGCAATGGCCTCCTACCCTACTTTTGATCCTAATGACTTTTCAGCAGAAAATAAGGATAACGCTCTTACTTGGCTTGAAACCCCCTCCCACATTGAAAAACTTTTTAATGGAGAAAAATCCCTATCTAAAGATACTTATAACATCAATACAGAAAATTGGACACATGAAAGCCGGGTTGTGGATTTTAATTTCTTTATCTCCAACATTTTGTCTAAAGACTCAAAAGTAAAAAAAGCAATTACTAAAATCAAAAATATCCACGGTGCAAACTTCATTCAAAACTGCATGGAAACACTCCTCTCTCTTTCAGAAGCGACCGATATGCACTCTTTAATGGACGCTCTTTACAGTGATAGCAAGCTTCATACCCCTACTTTTCATCAGGGAGAACGGGCACAAAAAGAAGCAATTATTGCTACCATCAATGCTAAAACCTCCCTTTTAGAAGAGATTCGTAAAGAAATTGACCCCTACTTCACTCTCATCCCTTTAAATGATGATAAAATTCTCTTTTTAGATATTTTACGTCTTTTTTGCCCTAACCACCTCTTTGATGACTCCCTTCTAGCAGAAACTGGCGATGAAACTCTTGCAACCTATAAAGAGTTTGGAGATGCTAAAATTTTTGTAGAAAAAGAGGTGTTAGAAATTACAAAAAAAATCTTTCATCTCATAGAGTTTAAACAATGGAGAAAAACCTATTTCAAGGAGTATTTAGAAAGTAAGCGCATCGAAGAAAAAAATAATAAAAAGCACGCAAAGCCCTATATTTCCTACCTAGAAGAGATAGAACAAAAGCTTTTTGAGCACTTTTTTGAAATCAATAAATGGGAATTTATTTCTGCCTACCTAACAGTAGGGGCCCCTATTAATCCAAAAGATATTCGAATTCCCTATTTTCAAGCATTGATTGAAACAGGGCTTGCAAACAAAAACCCCTCTTACCTCAAACTGCAAGAACATTTGAAAACTCTTTCCGCCAGTCAAATTATCCCTTACATAAAAACCATGCGCTCTTACAAAGAACTCAACAGACCATTGCTTGGAAAATACTATTTTCCATTTAAATCTGGAAATACCGCTACTGAGCAAGATCTTGCTCGTTCGTTCTACCCGGGAAAAGGGTTTGGCTTTTCTAAATCACATGCATTTGCAGAAAATACACCCCTTGGATCAAGCTTTAAGGTGTTTATTGGGTACGAAGCATTGATGGAACATTATGCTTCCTTAGAAAATCCTACCTACCCACTAAACCCAATGACCATCATCGATCATTCCCCCCCCTATTCGGCAACGCTTAATAAAAACTCAGTTCTTGGCTATGACCTTAATTACACTCCTATAAAAAGGATATATAAAGGGGGAAGGCTTCCAAGGGGGCATCAAAATATTGGTAAAGTAGACTTTTCCGAGGCGATGGAACGATCTTCGAACCTCTACTACTCCTTGCTTGCCTCTAATGTAATCAAAGATCCATCAACTTTAATAGAAACCATAAAAACACTAGGCTTTGGTTCAAAAACCGGAATTTACCTCCCTTATGAAGCAACCGGGTCTATCCCCACAGACATTTTAACAAATCGTACTTCGCTTTATTCATTTGCAATCGGGCAGCATTCCCTAATTGTAACACCCCTTCAAACTGCAGTTGCCCTATCTTCTCTTGTGAACAATGGACAGGTGATAAAGCCCCAAATTGTCAAGGCTATTGCAAATATGGAGCCTGAAAAAGATCAGACTACCCTACTATATAAAACCTCTGCTCATTATGAGAAACAGTATAAAAACATAGGCATTTTCTTTCCCATTTTCCCTCAAGCAGAAGAGGCAAAAACAGCCCCCTATCTTCATACCTATGAAACAGAAGTGGTTCGAAACCTTAACATTCCTGAGGCTGTGCATAAAACTCTCATGATGAGTTTGTATAAAGTGGTAAACTCCTCAAAAGGAACTGCTCGACCTGAAGTTATCTCCTCTCTTCTTACCAACCCCTACAAAAGAGCTATTTATAAAAGTGTCATGAAAAACATGGGAGGGAAAACATCTACTGCTGAAATTGCCTATAACCCCACTCTTGATCGAGAACAAAAGGCAGTGATTGTAAAAAACATCTGGTTTACTGGAATTTCATTTACGGATACAACAGTTTTTTCAAACTCAGATCTTGTTGTTGTGGTACAACTTCTTTTTGGAAATCACGGAAAAGAGGCAGCACCTCTTGCAGCTTCTGTAATCAATGAATGGCAAAAAATCTTGAAAGAGGAAGAGCAGTCAAGCTACAAAAACACCTTTGAAAGATAGTTAATGATATCTGATGCCACCATGTAGCGCTCTGATAGGAACGTTGCGGCAAGGTCTGCAGCCTTCCCATGCACTGTTACTCCTAATGAGGCTGCATCTAACGGGTTTGCTCCTTGAGCTAAAAAGGAGGCTACAATCCCTGCAAGAACATCCCCCGTTCCCCCCGAGCTCATCCCAGGATTTCCCGATACTATCACTATCTTTTTACCTCTTGGAGAAAAAATCACAGTTGGAACTCCTTTAAAAATGATTGTCACAGAAAATTTATCTGCATAGCATTGCGCAGCTTGGTGGATTTGTTCATCCTGGCTATCTTTTCCCATTCCAAGTAGCCGGAGCAGTTCCCCTCTATGTGGGGTTAAAATCGCATGCATGGGAGGAGTTTCAAGTAAAAATAGAGCATCTGCATCAATGACCATGGCAATATCTGTAATTTGTAGGACATATTTAACTACAGCCTTTGCTTCCTCATCTCTTCCAAGACCTGGCCCTATAACAATTGCTTTTGTTCTGTAAAGTTCCTTGTCAAACAGTTCAATGGACATTTTTTGGGTGATCACCTCATTCATAGAACATGGTGCATCCCCTAAATAAAAATGTCTGACAATGCCGCATCCTGCCCGGTATGCAGCCCTACAACAAAGCTCTGCCGCTCCTTTCATAGATGAATTGCCGCACAAAGCAACTACTTGTCCTACATCGTATTTATTTCCCAGCAAAGATCGCTTAGGCAAGCGGCTTTGGAGTTCATTTGCGTTAAATAAGTAATACTTTGCCTCAAGGGAGGAACAATCCAATCCAAAATCGACGTAGTGAAACACCCCAGAATATTCTAATCCTTTTTCAAATAAGTGACCAACTTTTAAAGCCCCTAAATAGGCAGTCACGTCTGCACAGATTGCATTCCCCTGGACAAGTCCTGTATTTCCATCAACCCCTGAAGCTATATCGATTGAAAAAACAAAACATTCACTGCTATTAACTTTTTCAACTACCTCAGCAAGGAGGCCAAACACTCCTCCTGTGCAACCTGTTCCTAATAATCCATCAATTACAATGCAGTTTTCAGGGAGGGAGAAATCAGTAATAGTCTTAACAAGATGAATTCTTCCTCCATCTCTATGAAAGGCCTCTGCCCTTTTTGCTGAAAGCTCGCTTGTTTCTTTAAAAAGTGCAAATGCCTCAACTTCCCATCCAGACTGAACAAGTAAAGAACCCAAGGTGTAAGCATCGGCCCCATTATTACCCTTACCAATCAACAATACGATATTTTTTCTACTTGACTTTTCTAAAACCCTTTTTTTAAGAACATTAAACATCCCCATTGCAGCACTATCCATAAATACTTCTGCTAAATCTGGGCTTTTTTTGACGAGCTGTTTTTCAAAAAGGGACATCTGTTTTGCCGACAGAATTTTTTCCCCATAAATCGGTAGCTTATGATTTTCTGACATCTAGAGAAACCGTTTGTTTCCCTCAAGTTACATATTGATGAGTTAAAATCAATTGGATTTATGATGTAAAATATTCAAAATTGCCTGACGGGGCAAATACCCCTCGTTTAAGACTTTATAGACATTTTCAGTAATAGGAAGGTGTACTTTAGAAGATAGCATTAACTCATAAGCTGCTTTTACAGTATATTCTCCTTCAACAACCATCTTGATCTCCTCTTTTGCCATTGCAGCGGATAAACCCTCTCCTATAAACTTCCCAAAACGATAATTACGAGAAAGTGGGGTTACCCCCGTTACGATTAAATCACCAATTCCTGACAATGTATCCATCGTTTCTTCAAGACAACCTTTGATCCTTGCCATCTGTTTTAGTTCCGCAAGCCCTTTTGTCAAAATCATAGCTTTAGTATTAAAGCCGTAGCCTAAACCAGTTGCCATACCTGCTGCAATTGCAATGACGTTTTTCATAGCTCCACCGAGTGCTACCCCATGCAGGTCAAAGGATCCAGTGATTTGAAAATTTTCGCCTTGGAACAATTCAATAATTAAAGATTGAACGTCTTTATGTTTTGATCCAGCAACTGCGCAAGTTGGATGGTCTAAAAGCACCTCATCAGCAAGAGTTGGGCCGCTGATATATCCAATTTTTGCCCCTTTGCCCAAAATTTCCTCAGCAATTTCAGATAGAATCTCTCCTGTGTGTGTTTCTATCCCCTTTGAAGAAAGAATAAACGGAATAGAAAACTTTTCTATGGAACAAAGTTTTTTTAGCACCTCTCTTAATCCTTTTGCTGTAACACATTCTACGATTACATCTTGATGGAGAATCTCCTCAATATTTCTTGTAATTTTCAAATGACTTGGAAATAGAGCTGTTTTAAATTTCGGGTGCCTTCCTGTTTTTTCTAAGTTAGTTAAAACATCCTCTTCTATAGACCACAATAAAACATCATGTCTGTTCTCTGTGAGTAATTTTACAAGTGCCATTGCCCATATGCCGCTACCTAAAAACCCAACTTTCATACCTTATTTCCTCCAATATTTATTTCATTGCAATAGGTGAATAAATCCCTCTTTTCTTTAATAGGAAAAAAGCATCTCTTGCGTTCTTTTTCAATGACCTCAAAGTCTTTTGCATATTTAAATCCGTCGATCACAAGCCTTTCGTAAAACGCTTGGTTTTGCTTTTCTATTCTGTAAAAAGGCAATTGCTCTCCAGCAACTGTTTCAAAAAATTGAGGCGTTGCTGCAAAAATCCCACTATATCCAAGTCCCTCCATTCCAACATTGCCTAGTGTAAAATACTCCCTGACCACTAAAGCTTCTTTGTACCGGCACAAAACCCCCAATCGCTCCTCTTTTTTGTCTCTTGAAACACCAATTACTGCAAGCTGCTTTTCTGTAGAGATCAGTTCCATATCCAATGGATCTGCAAGGGGATTATCAATTGCAATCACAGAAATGATATCTAAGTGCCGCCACTGATCCCAGTATTTAGAAAAAACAAGTGCATCATAAAGGGCGCCATTGCCTTCAGGACTTACCCCATCACCAGCTTCAGTGGGATAGACCTTTTTTTCAAGCAAGTCGATCTTTTTCCCTTCGCAATACCTTTTGGTCTCATCGTAAGTTACAGGAGAGGTTAATATCGCAATTTTATCAGCTTCTTTTGCTTTTTCTAAAAGGATATCAAAGAGATTTTTTGCGCCTAATTCTAAAAACCCTTTAGGTCGATCTAGCCCAAGTCTTCGCCCCATTCCACCAGCAAGGATGATTACCCCCACCTTCTTTTTAATAATAACTGTTCTCTTATTTTCACAAAAACCCTGACAAATAGGGTTAAACTGATTAAAACTTTGAATTAACACACGCTCTTTTAAAGGTTGCAATATCGCATCCTTTATTCTCGAAAAAAAGTCTTCGGGAAGAAGTTGCTGGTTGCCCAGGAGGTAAGTGATATCAACAAAAGGAGTATTAACAGCTTTTGCAATCGCTATTAAATCCTGATCGTCTGTAACGAGTGCATCAAAATTATGAATTTTGTCTATGATTAGTTCGTAATCAATCTCGATGGATTGAAATTCTATAAAACAAGATTGATCATCAATGATTTCTTTGATTTCTTTAGCGTTTGTTTCCTCCCCCAAAATAGAAATTTTTAACGAAGGAATTTCTTCTAAAAGAAAGGTTGTGATCTTTTTATACCATTTTTTTGTAGGAAATTTAGGGTTAAAGGAGCTTTTCATTCCGATATGTAAATGATTATACTTATTTGGTCGAGCATACAATGTAGGCTTCCACAGACTTGGCTCAATCCCAAGGGGCTTTAATAAATTTGCAGTGTTTCCTACCTCTACAACATCTGTTAAAAGGAACGATCCAAATGATCTTTTAAATCCTATCCGTCGCTTGACCATTCCTTGAAAAAATATGTAGGCTGAAGAAAACGATGTTGGTATGGTAATCCCTATATCGTATTCATTTTTTTGGATAAAGGTGATCACATCTTCCCCATTTTCTAAAACGGGGGCAAAGCGGGGGGGTTTCTTAAACACAATCGTGTGATCGATATTTTTATTTCTTAAAAAACCTCGCATGTTTTCCCTCACTAGAACAGAGAGCTCTGCTTGAGAAAAATGCATTTTTAGAGCTTCTAAGAGGGGTAGTGCGCCCACCACATCTTTTGCTCTCCCTGGCAATTGTACAATAATCTTTTGAAGATTTTTCTTTTGCATAGAACTAGTATGGAACAGTAGCCATTTTTATTACATAAAAAAAACTCCACATTCACTATACTCTGTAAACATGATAATTTTAGGTATAGATCCAGGTACTGCCTGTACTGGTTGGGGGGTGATAGAGGTTGTCGGCAATAGCTATCATCTTTTATCTTTTGGGACAATCAAGGCTAAAACAAAGATTCTTTCTGAAAAGTATGTGATTATTTTTGATAGCATCAATCAAATTATTGATACTTACCATCCTGATTATATTTCTGTAGAGACACAATTTGTCGATAAAAATGTTCAAAGTGCAATTAAACTCGGGATGGCAAGGGGGATGGCAGTTCTTGCGGGGGCAAAGCGACAGATTCCAATTTATGAATATGCCCCATTAAAGGCAAAGCAAGCTGTTAGTGGCTCTGGAAATGCATCAAAAGAGCATGTGCAGAAAATGATCTCTATTTTACTCAATCTTTCCGAAACTGTTCCCCATGATGCAGCAGATGGTCTTGCTCTTGCGATCTGTCATGCTCACTTTGCAAGGGCAAAAGCTTCTCTTCCCATTTAAATCTTTAAAACTTACAATTGGGGGATGTATGCGTATATAAAAGGTTGTTTAGTAGAAGTTGAAAAGGACCATGCCATTGTAGATGTCGGGGGTCGAGGATTTTTTATTTATACCCCGATTCATTTTTATATTTCCTCTCCAAAGATTGGAAGTGAAATTCTTTTACACACAAGTTTTATTGTTTCACAAGACAATATGCGGTTGTTTGGCTTCTTAAAAAAGGAGGAGAAGGTACTTTTTGAAAAGCTCCTTACTATTTCCGGGCTAGGTCCAAAAACAGCCCTCTCTATTCTTTCTCATGGAGATCGATTTGACCTTGCAAAGGTGATCCGGGAAAACGACATTTCTACCCTTACAAAGGTTCCAGGTATCGGAACTAAGACTGCTCAAAGGATAGTCATCGAGCTTTCTGACAAGTTAAGCGAGCTTTGTATCAAAGGTTCTCCTCCTGTGGCTCTTGATGCAATCGCTGCGTTAATTTCTCTTGGGTACAAAGAAAAGGAGGCTACAAAAAGTGTCCATGACGCGATGAAAGTTTCAACAAGTTCTGTGACCCTTTCTGAACTCATTTCACTCTCTCTTTCAAGGTAGAGTTCTTTAAAGACTATTTTGAAATTTACCCCCTCACTTGATTAGCTCTGGATAGATAACATCCCTTGGTTTATAATTGCTTTATGTTTGATACCATTGTAGCACTTGCAACCCCTCCAGGGGTCGGAGCATTATCTATTATTCGTCTTTCTGGAAAGGATACCTTTGACGTGGTAAAGACTTTCTTTACCAAAAATATTTCTGAAGAGAAGAGCCATACAGCTCATTTTGGGAAAATTCTAGATATTGATCAAAGTGTCATAGACGAAGTAATTATTTTAATCATGAGGGGTAAAAAATCCTTTACTGGTGAAAATAGCGCAGAAATTATTTGCCACGGAAACCCATTAATTGTTCAAAAAATTCTCCGAAGAGCCCTTTCTGCAGGAGCAAGAGCCGCCCACGGCGGGGAATTTTCTAAACGCGCATTTTCTAACGGAAAACTAGATTTATCTCAAGTAGAGGCAATCAAAGAGATGATCCATGCAAAAAATGAACGTGCCTTAAAAGAGGCCTCTAAACAACTTGGCGGCTCTTTATCTATCTATATTAAAGATTTGCAAAAAAACTTCATCGATCTTTTGGCAATTATTGAAGTGCATATTGATTACCCTGAAGAGGGACTAGAGCCAGCAGCAGAGGAAGAAGTTCTCTCTATCATCCATTCGACCAAAGAAAAAATCAAAAACTTAAACGAGACATTTCATGATGGAAAAAAACTCTTCACAGGGCAAACAATTGCCATAATCGGTGCCCCAAACGCTGGAAAATCCTCCCTGTTAAATGCTCTGTTAGATGACGATCGCGCTATTGTCTCAAGCATTGCAGGAACTACAAGAGATACAATTGTTGAAGAAATCACTCTTGATGGACTAAGCTTTAAATTTGTCGATACTGCAGGCATTCATAATGCAAAGGACCCTATTGAAATGATGGGCATTGCAAGAACCTTAAAAGCTGCTGGTAGTTGTGACATCCCTCTTCTACTAATCGATTTATCTGCCCCTATTAGTGCAAAGATCATGGAGCTTTACAAAACACTTTCCTCACCTCTTGTTGTCTATAACAAAGCAGATATTAGCAAAAAAACCAATCCTCTTGCGGTAACAAATCCTATCTATATCTCTGCAAAAGAGAAAACTGGCTTAAAGGAATTAAAAGATGCCCTTATAAAAACAGTTTCTTTTGAAACTTTTGATGACACCCCCCTTTTAACAAAAGAGCGTCATTTTATAAAACTTAACGAGGCATACTCCTCTCTTGAAACTGTTTTAGAGGGAATTTCTTCGAATCTTTCTGTAGATTTAATTTCATTTGATCTACGCATCGGGCTAGAATCTTTATCTGAAATCATCGGAATCAACATTTCAGAAGAAATTTTAGGGGGGATATTCTCCAAATTTTGCGTCGGAAAATAGATTTTATAGTGGAAACTCTCCAAGAGCTCTTTCCTAATCCCCCCATTCCCTTACACCACAGTAATCCCTTTACCCTCCTTGTTGCTGTGCTTCTTTCTGCACAATGCACTGACTTACGGGTAAATATTGTCACAGAAGTTCTATTTAAAAAAGCAACCGATCCATTTGCTATGAGTAAACTTTCTATTCAAGAAATTGAAGATACGATCAGAACCTGTGGTCTTTTTAGAACGAAAGCAAAGGCCATAAAAGAACTCTCCCTACAATTAATAAGAGATCACAATGGAGAGGTGCCAGGGACATTAGATGCTTTAAAAAAATTACCAGGGGTTGGTCATAAAACAGCATCGGTTGTACTCATACAAGTATTTAATACACCGGCTTTTCCAGTAGACACACATATCCATAGGCTAGCTAAAAGATGGGGTCTTTCCTGTGGCAAGAGTGTGGAGCAAACTGAACGGGACTTAAAGGCACTGTTTGACAGGACATGCTGGTCAAAGCTCCATTTACAAATGATCTATTATGCAAGAACATTTTGCCCTGCAAAAGGGCATATTGCCGCCTCTTGTGAGATTTGTAGTTATTGTACAAGCTTACAAAAGCAAATTTTGTGACTGCGCTATTTTTTTCTTCTTCTCAAGAAACTTTTAGCTTACGTAGCCCTTTTTTGATGCATTAGATAGATTTAGCAATTTACAATCTGTATGTGCCATGCGACCAAATATAATGAAGTAATCTAGCATTTCTGGTATTCTTTTAAAAAACTCCAGGAAAAGCATGAAAGCATTTTTTAGAAGAGATCGATGGTCTCCCTATTTTGTAGGAACTTTTATCGGACTGCTACTCACTTTTTTGTTAACTGTTGGGTATAGCATTGGAGTATCTACTGGGGTTGCAAGAGTGGGAGCTTTGATAGAAAACACTGTTGCAAAAAATCATATGCAACAAACGCCCTATTTTCTTGGACTTGTTTCTGATAAAATTATTTTGGATTGGAAAATTTTATTTATCCTAGGAATTTTTCTTGGGGCGCTCATTGCTTCTAAACTTTCTGGTAAAAAAGATCTTCCAAGCAATGTTATTTGGTTGGGCCGATTTGGCACATCAAAGGGGCGGCGTAATTTTGCAGCATTTGTCGGGGGATTTTTTCTCCTGTTTGGGGCTCGCTTAGCAAATGGTTGCACCTCAGGTCATGCAATTAGCGGAGGGGCACAACTGGCTGTAACAAGTTGGGTCTTTATGTTATCCCTTTTTGCCGCTGGCATTCCAACTTCTCTGTACATTTATTCCAAAACCAAAGGAACTTTATGAGTTTTCATCTTTTTCTTTCAAGCCCGTCTTTAACAATCCTTTCTGTTTTAAGCGGGATGATTTTTGGATTTTTACTCCAAAAGGGCGCGGTTTCTCGTTTTGACGTAATTGTTGGACAATTTCTCCTTAGAGACTTTACTGTAATGAAAGTAATGTTTACGGCAATTGTTGTGGGAAGCATCGGAATTTTTAGCCTCCATTTTCTAGGGATCATCCCTAAACTGCTTTTATCTACTACTCCTTTATTTTTAAGCGCAATAGGGGGTGCAATCTTTGGTGTGGGGATGAGCGTCTCTGGTTACTGTCCAGGCACAGGGATTGCAGCTCTTGCCGAGGGGTCTAAAGATGTTCTTTTTGGCCTTGTAGGAATGCTTTTTGGATCGATCGTTTTTAACGAACTCTCCCCTATTTTTCTCCCTCTTCTCAATGAAAAAGATAGTTTCTTCCAACAAACTTTAGGAGTCTATTTTAATATTTCTAATGGATGGATCATCGCTTTTTTAGTTTTAGCTTGGATAGGTTTCTACAAAATAGTTGAAGGGAAAAAATGGAAAAAAGCGATCCATTAATTATGCACCTCAATTTTCAATCGGCGATTTAATAAACAGACCTCAAAAAGTATTAAAAAATTCTTTGCAAAATAGATATTAATGAATCAAATCGTTCCTTCAAATCAGCTCTATTCTTATAAATAGCAAGTATTCTATAACTTGAACTCGAACTTTGCCATACCACAGGTGATAAGTTACATTTTTTTGCAAGAAAATCAGGCAAAAAGCCAACCTCATCGGAATCTTCGCAAATCTTAGCAATTAAAGACCAGCTTGGAATTTGCGCCTTCACCCTAAGAGGGTAGCCTCTTATTTGCAGCCATGATTGCTTAAGAGCTAAAACTTCCATTTGATCTTCTGGCAAAAGCACAGGTTTTATAGCAGTTTCAGGATTTTTTGAATAAAGCTGAAAGCAACCTCTTCCAACTTCTGTCGCAATTACCCCCTTCCAGGAAGAATTGTCTAATACAAGAGCAATATCTGCTTCATCCTGTAGAATAGCTGCATACGCTTGGGGCGGTCTTTTATGTGTAAATTCCATTTTGGAACTGGAAAGAAGCGCTGGAACTGCTATTTGCGCAATCGCATGCGTTGTAACAAGGCGAATTGGAATTTCATCTTTAGAAATCACTAAATCCCTTAAACGATTCACCCATTCCTCTAATTTAGGAAATAGGATCTCCCCCTCTCTTGTTAGACAAAACCGCTTCTTTTCGTGGGTACATAAATCTGTAGAGAATGCGGCCTCAACCCTTTGTATAGCAGTACTTGATGCGCTTTGGCTCAAGTTATGAAATTTTGCTGATTGACCTAAATTCTTTAAATAAGCCGCTGTTATAAATAATTCTACATCAGCTACCCTTAAATTTTTTAATGTCCCTTCCAATTTTTGCAATATGATTTCCTCTATATTTCCTTCCTTGAACAATGCCATATTTCCCCTTCTTATACTAATCGATTTTTTCGATTAGACATATTCAATCTATCAATTATTACATTAATTGTCTATCTGTTAGACTGTCATTTAAAAAAAAGGAGAAAATAAATGAATAAGAGAAGTGGTATATTACGATTTTTTCAATCAATCTGTCGATTTAACTTCGGAAATTTTGAAACGGAAGAATTTAAAAAATTCATTAGAATGGGGGCTATTTTTGCACTTATCATAGGGATCTATTGGACATTGCGCCCTTTGAAGGATGCAGTGTTCATTCACCTTGTGGGTGGTTTGCAAATACCCTTTGCAAAAACAATTTCTGTGCTTGCTCTCTTGCCATTAGTGATTTTCTATACAAAGCTTTTAGAAAAGAATTCTAAAGAAAAAATGCTAATTATTCTTCCTCTTGCTTATTCTATCGCTATATTGATTTTTAGCATTTTTCTTTTCACCTGTTGGGGGTCATCTGATGAAATTGCAAGTAGATCACAGGGTTATTTAATGGGAACAAAAGTTCTTGGATATCTATTTTATCTTTTTGTGGAAAGCTTTGGATCTTTAGTAATCGCACTTTTTTGGGCCTTTGCCACTGATACAACCATTCCTGAGTCAGCAAAGCGAGGATTTCCGCTTGTTGTTACATTGGGTCAAATAGGAGGTGTCATATTACCTTACGCAATAGGAGGGCTACCTCACAGATTGAGGCTATCATCTGATGCTCTATCTTTGGTTCTTTTAAGTGCTTTAACATTTCTTATCATTCCGCTTTTCCAATCCTTTTTAAAAGCAACTCCAAAAAAACTACTAACTTCCTTTGAAGATAAAAATAAAAACGTAAAAGAGAGCAACGAAGAAGCTTCCTTTCTGGAGGGTCTCAAACTTCTTTTAAAAAATCGTTATCTACTTGGAATCTTTGCCGTAAACTTTGTCTTTGAAGTAGTAGTTACCATCTTTGATTTTAACTTTAAGCTTGCAGCAAGCTCTGTATATTCTGGGGTTGCACTTAGCAATTACTTAAGCATCTACGCATCGTCTGTAAATATCGTATCCCTATGCTGCCTACTTCTTGGAATAAGTAATATCACAAGATATCTTGGGGTAGGTACTGCACTTGCTGCAATGCCTCTAATAGTTGGTTTTGCCCTTTTTGGATTTTTAACTATCAATTCACTCTCCTTCCTATTTAGCCTAATGGTTGGATCTAAAGCTATCAACTATGCCCTAAATGGACCTGCTCTTAAACAACTCTACATCCCAACAACCAAAGAGGTAAAATTCAAAGCAGGAGCTTGGATAGAAACTTTTGGCTCTAGAACATCCAAACAGGCTGGATCTGTCTTTAACATGACCCTTTCTCCGCTGCAAAGCGCTTTTGGCTCGATTGCTGGAAAATCCCACTACCTTGCTTTAAGTGGAGCTATATGCTTTCCTCTTCTTGCAATTTGGTTAATTATTGCACTCTTTTTAGGCAAATCCTTTAAAAAGGCAATAGAGACAAATACTAGCATATGCTAGCGCGCATTTTTATTGCCGCCGATTGTAATTTGAAGCGCATGCGACCAATTTTAAACAATAATTGACAGATGCGCAAAATTTTCTCCTTTTTGAACCCCCTCCTATTTGTTGTACCATTACAAATTCTTGTAAATAATCACAATTCTATAGTATTTTACCACTGTGAAAAATTTTAATAATATTGAAGTATACGACGCGGAAAATAACGCTCTCTTTCAAGAAAAAATCCCTTCTGAAAAATTGTTGCGGTTTTTATACAACCAAAACTCCTATTCATCAGGACTTCTTCGACACCTCCTTTCAAAATCTCCCCTTACTTCCATTGTCTTTGGAAAAATCGTAAAAATGCCTTGGACAAAGCGATTCATCCCTAATTTTATCAAAGAACAAGGGATAAAAATGGAGGATTTTCAAGAAAAAACATACAAAAATTTTAATGAATTTTTCATGCGCCACATCAACCCTTCAAAAAGACCATTATCAGATGACTCTATTATCGCTCCTTGCGATGGAAGGTACCTCTTTTATCAAGATTTATCAGAAAAAAATTCTTTTTATTTTAAAGGACAAAAACTCTCCCTCTTTCATCTTCTAAATGACCCACACCTTGAAAGCCTCTTTGCAAACGGATCTATGGTCATAAGTAGGCTTGCTCCCCCTGATTACCATGGATTTCATTTTCCCGCAGATGTAAAGCTAAACAGCACAAAACTAATCAATGGCCACTTATTTTCTGTAAGTCCCATTGCCCTAAGAGAAATGGTTCATGTTCTTACTGAAAACAAAAGAATGCTCATTGATATGACCTCCCCCATCCATGGAAATATCCTCCAAGTTGTTATCGGGGCAACAAATGTTGGCAGTATCCTCATCAATAAAGAATGTGGCAAGGAATATAAAAAAGGGGAAGAGTTAGGCTTTTTCTCTTTTGGTGGATCAATGGTCATTACCTTATTCCAAAATGCAACCATTACATTTAACTCAACCCTTTTATCACGTACGAAAAACAACCAAGAAGTACTTCTAAAAATGGGAAACTCCCTCATCA
>CAMBZN010000014.1 GCA_945872565.1 Chlamydia trachomatis
AGCGCATTAAGAAAGTTGTTTGATGAAATGGATCAAATTCCAAAGTGGTACTTTGAATCATTAAAAGTTCATAACATTATTAGAGCAATAACCTTAACAATTGTAGAAGTCATTTCTATAGTAACAGTGTCTATAAAAGATTATGTAGAGCCATCTCATGAATCTATTAAAACAATTGATGTAGTAGTTCTTGTTCTTTTTTTAATAGGGGCATTTTTGTCAGCTCTAAATCCATTTGTTCATAAGGGAGAGGTTACTCAGCTAAAACTAAGTAGAGAGGTCACTTATTTAAAGGGATTGCGGTGGATTTTGAAGGATTTGGACTCTGTGAGGGCAATTTTAGAAACCCATCATAGATGGAGTAAGCAAAATGATGAAGTAACCAAACAGCGGGTTTATTTAGAGTACATAGAAAAGCTTAAGCAAACCAAAAGTAGTATTTTAGGTTTAAAGGTTCAAAGAATGCTAAAAAAGCTACAAAAAAAAGCTAATCCAGTTAAAAACAAGGCTTCACTAAATATTTTTGCGGCATCATTTGATGATGAATATCCCGATGTTTTGAGTTTAACTAAAAGTTGTGCTGATATGAAAGGGGAAGCGCTTGAAAAAGCCAATCAACATATAATCCCTGTGAATCAAAAAACCAAACCTCGCTTTCGTGATATTGATCGTTCAATAAAAGAATGTACTCAGTTTGACTCTGAATTAGAGACTTCTTGTGATGAAGATTCAGGCTCTGATATCGAGCAAAACCTCGAATCAAGGTAGGGTAAGTAACTTAAAAAAAACTTTAATATATTTAAAATAATTCTTTACATATATCATCCCTTATTTTAATGTTGTGTTGTTCTATTAAAGCGATTGCTCTAATAGAAGATAAAAAAATAATATTTAGGAGAAAACGGATGTATTTAACAACATGTGAAAGAAATGAGCATTTATTGCTCGTATGGATAGATGAACTAATAACAGCGATCTCAACTTCAGAAGAAGAGGAGTTGAGGGGGGTTGTAAGTTCAATCAAAGATGAATTAAAAAATTTAAATAAAACAATAACACCACTTGCGGAAACAGCTTTAAAAATAATAGACTATACAATAGTTAGCATTGGTGCAGCGGGTATAGTTGTTCATGCAGCAATGCATGGATTAAGTGGAAATCAAATCGTTGGCCTCTTTTTTGCTACTTATTTATGGGCAAGTGGAAGGTGTTATAAAAGTTTACTTGATAGCAGAATCGACGGTTTGGAAAATTCAAAATATTTTGAAAGCAGTCTAGAGCTGAGAAGATTCAAGACTATATTTAAGGCGATAGATCAATCAAATGCAAGCCAGTTAGATTATGAAAAAAGAAAAAAGAATTGGGCGTTAGCACTGGGTGATTTATTTAAAGGAAGAGTGTTTATACAAAACTCCTATTTTCGCAAGAGAGAGCAGTTACCTGAAATAACTTCAACTCTTTCAAGTGATTCAAGTGGGGGTGATGTAGATTCTCCTCAGCCAAGTAGTGGAGAAACAGATGAGTAGTATTTTTTAAAAAATTAGGTGCACTATTTCCATGGTTCATGTAGAATTTATAATATTTATATAAAATAGGAAAACATGGTATGGATATGGCTGCACCAATTTTTAGATCCACATTTACGCGAAAGTTTTCATCCCCCCTTGCTAAATTTTTATTTTGCACAAGTATTGGAGTTTTTATATGGATGATCAAACCTCCTGCGGGAATATCAATAGAAGGGTGGAGGGTGTTTGCTGTTTTTATGTTTACTCTTTCAGGGATGATAATCAAGCCAATTGCGCTTGGTGCTATGACATTAATGAGCTTACTTATTTTAATTGTTACAAAAGTTTTGACTTTTGAACAGGCTTTTTCGGGCTTTTCACAATCGGTAGTGTGGTTAATTGCAGCAGCTTTTTTTATTGCACGGGGTTTTATAAAAACTGGTCTTGGTTTAAGATTATCTTATAAAATAATGAGCTATGCGGGGGGTAGCACTTTAGGTCTTGCCTATAGTTTGGTTCTTGCAGAATTTTTATTAGGGCCTGCGATTCCATCGGTTACAGCGCGAAGTGGAGGGATTTTTTACCCAATTGTTGAGTCTTTATCCAAAGCATTTGGCAGCCATCCAGCAAGCGGTAGAAAAAAAGTCGGCGCCTATCTTATGCAGACAGTTTTTCAGTGCAGTGCAGTAATAAGTGGCATGTCTTTAACAGGGATGTCGGGAAATCCAATGCTAAAAACATTAGCTCTTGGTTTCGGAGTAGATGTATCGTGGTCAATGTGGTTTTTAGCAGCGCTTGTTCCAGGACTTGTTTCGATTATTGTGATTCCCTTTGCTATTTACAAACTTTACCCCCCTGAAATTAAAAAAACAGAAGGGATGACAGAGCTTGCTAGGCAAAAAATTGATCAACTGGGGCCTATCTCACTCAAGGAGAAAACTTTAATATTTGTCTTTGTATCTATGATCATCATGTGGTGTCTGGGAGAAAAAATAGGGATTGGACCAACAGAGGTAGCTCTTACTGGGGTTATTGTTCTTGTAGGTTTAAATATATTAAGCTGGAATGAGCTTATGGAAGAAAAAGGTGCTTGGGATACCCTCATCTGGTTTGCCTCGTTAATTACTTTAGCTACTTTTTTGAAGAAATTTGGGGTAACGGATGTCTTATCTCAATATTTAGGCGGATACATTCATTCAAGTTATTGGCAGGTCAGTTTTATGATGATTTCCACAATTTATTTTTACGCTCACTATCTATTTGCTAGTAATATTGCTCATATCACGTCGATGTTTGTTCCTTTCCTAGTGTTGTCAATTGCTGCAGGAACGCCCCCTATGCTTGCTACTTTAGTTTTAGGATTTTTTAGCTGCATGTTTGGAGGGCTTACAACCTACGGCTGTGGTCCTGCACCGATTTATTTTGGATCTGGTTATGTGACTACAAAAGAGTGGTTTTCCTTAGGATTTTTTATAAGCGTCATTAATCTCTTCATTTTCTTCACTGTGGGATTTGCGTGGTGGCATTTTCTTGGACTAACAAAAGTCGGAGGTTAAAATCGAAATCACTCTAGAGTCGAAGGAAAGTATAGGGAATCGGTTTGGCTTTAAGTATATTTCAACCTTAGAGCCCGCTTCTGAAGAAGTTATCACAAAAGTAAAAAAGCGTGCTCAAAGAAAGCTTTTGCCCCTGTATAAGCAAAAAGAAAATAAATGGATGTCGAGCCTTTTTGAGAATAAAATCCGAAAGCGGCATGAAGCTTCTGTTATCATCGATAAAGTGAATCCTTTAGTGGGTTATGGGGTGTTTGCTAAAGAATTTATCCCAGAATTAAGCTACATAGGAGAGTACGCTGGAGAATTAAGGGCAAGGCGTGGGCGGAAAGATCGTGAAAATGATTACATTTTTGGGTACATGGTTGGTATGTTTAGAGCCCCTTGGGTTGTGGATGCATCAAAAATGGGAAATTTCACAAGGTTTTTAAACCACAGCTTTGATGCAAACGTGACTTCTAGGGGGATTGTTGTCGACTCTATCTATCATATTATCTTTTTTGCCAACAGATCGATTGCAAAAGGGGAGCAGCTTACTTATGATTACGGCCCAACCTACTGGAATAAGAGACCTTATCCACAAGAGTTTTAAAATTTCATTTTTCCTATTGATTCGATCTTGAAAAATCCCTATATCTGAGTATTAACTGATAGCAATGGAGAATCATGGGCCTTAATGTTTCGCAAAAATTAATCAAAAGTCACTTAGTTTCTGGTGTAATGCGCATTGGTGAAGAAATTGGGATAAAAATAGATCAAACTCTCACACAAGATGCCACTGGAACTATGGTAATGCTTGAATTAGAGGCTCTTGGAATAAAACGTGCTAAAACAGAAGTCTCTTGTCAATACGTTGATCATAATCAGATTCAAGCAGATAACAAAAATCCCGATGACCACCTATATTTACAGTCGGCTGCAAAAAAATTCGGAATATGGTTCTCCCGTCCAGGAAATGGCATTAGTCATATGATTGAATGTGAAAAATTTGCAATTCCAGGTAAAACGTTACTTGGATCTGACAGCCATACTCCAGCCACTGGTGGATTAGGTCTTTTGGCAATAGGGGCAGGGGGTTTAGAGGTCGCCTTAGCAATTGCGGGAGAGCCTTTTTATACCATTATGCCCAAAATCTGGGGGGTTAAGCTCACAGGTAAGCTTAGCGATTGGGTGAGTGCAAAGGATGTGATATTAGAGCTGCTGCGCCGTCATAATGTCTCAGGGGGGGTGGGTAAGATCATTGAGTATTACGGCCCTGGGCTAAAACATCTCACAGCCATGGACCGGCATGTTATAGCAAATATGGGAGCTGAACTTGGAGCCACAACTACTGTATTTCCTTCTGATGATCAAACTAAATCTTTTTTAAAGGCAATGGGTAGAGAAAAGGATTGGGTAGAATTAAAAGCTGATATCGATGCTACTTATGATGAATATGAGGAAATTGATCTATCTTTAATAGAGCCTATGATTGCAATGCCATCTAGTCCTGGTAATGTTGTGAGAGTAAAAGATGTGGCAGGAAGACCAATTTCGCAAGCATATATTGGATCTTCAGCAAACCCTTGTCCTCGAGATTTTGCCATTGCGGCCTTAATAACTGCAGGTAAGATGGTTTCTCATGATGTATCTTACGATATCAACCCCTCCTCAAGGCAGTCGCTAAACTTTCTTTTAGAGAAGGGGTATATGCAAATGTTGACACAGTCTGGGGCGCGAATTCATCAAGCGGGGTGTAATGGCTGTATTGGAATGGGACAAGCACCAGCGACAGAAACAATTAGCTTAAGAACAACACCTCGAAATTTTCCAGGTAGATCTGGAACAAAAGAAGATCTGGTTTATCTTTGTAGTCCAGAGACAGCTGCCGCATCGGCGCTAAAAGGGGTGATCACAGATCCTCGTGATTTAGATATGAAGTATCCAAAGTTTAAAGAACCAAAGCATATGGATATTTTTTCAGATCTTATCCCTCCTGTAAAAGATGGCCATAAAACAAAATTAATCAAAGGGCCAAATATAGGGGAGTTTCCAGAATTTCCTGTATTATCAAAAAGTATTTGTTGCCCTGTTCTTTTAAAAGTTGGGGATAATATATCCACAGATGCAATTTCACCTGCAGGAGCAGAGGTTCTCCCCTATAGAAGTAATATTCCTATGATCAGTACTTTTACGTTTGCAAGGCTTGATTCAAATTATTATGATAGAGCTATGAAAGTAAAGGATACTGGGTCTATTATCGTTGGAGGAAGCAATTACGGACAAGGATCTTCCCGCGAGCATGCCGCAATCTCTCCCCGTTTTATGGGTGTAAAGGCTGTGATTGCAAAAAGTTTTGCAAGAATCCACAGAAAGAATTTGATCAATTTTGGAGTGCTGCCACTTACTTTTAAAAATTCCAAAGATTATGACAGTATTTCGATGAACGATGTATTAGAGATGTTAGATTTACACGATGCGTTAAAAAGTCACAGGCCGATTGAAATGAAAAATATCTCTACTGGTAAAACCATCCTATTAGATCACGGTTATACACAAAGGGAATTAGAGTCACTACTTGCAGGAAGTTTAATAGCACTTGTTAGAAAAAAACATGAAATTTCTTAAGATCAATTACATCGAGTATAGTTCGTAACCAAGAGAGGAGACCTTAAAGCAGTCTTTATTTTGAAATTTTCCAGTGATGATCATTCCAGATTCAAAAAGCCAATCAAGGATCATTGTTCTAATGAACAAGATCTCTTCAGGATCATATTCAGAGGTTGCGTATTTCCAGCTGCCGCCTATTTTAGTAAGCGTTGCCTGCTTTAAGGTATTTGCTGTGGTGAGGTGGGTGTTGATAAATTCATCAAATAATATCCACCCCCCCTTTTCAATTCCAGAAAGAGCTTTTTGTACCTCGATGATATTTCGATCATGTTGGTGAAAGGAAAAATTTGATTTGTGTGAAAGGGCATTATGGGGATGTTTAAAGGATATAAGGGTCCTTTTCCGAATGGGGGTGTCTAACCATTTTTCAGCCGGAGGGGTTTGTCTTAATCGATCTTCTTGTATAACAAGAAGTCCAAGTAATAGGTTCTTATTGATCACCCTTGCTAGGTAATGTGGAGAGTGATCATGAAAATCTAGCACATCTTCAGGAATGGAGTTTAAGAAAAATAGTTCCGCTTTCTGATTGTATGTAACATAAAGGGCGCGCTCGGTGCAAAGGGTGAGTATTAAAGACATATCCTTAATGAAAGAGAATTCGCTATCAACAAAATCTTCCACTAGTTCTTCTAAAACTACTACTTTTGGCCCTTCTTTTTGTGATTCTTTTAAGGTGTATTCTTTCCATTCAGAGAATACCGATAGAAATTTTTTATAGTTACTACCTTGTTTTTCATACGTACTGCAAAGAATGAAGTGATACTCCAAAAATAAAATCTTTTGTTCCAGAACTTCTTTAGAAAGAAGATACTTTTCTAATAAAGAATTTACAGAGATTTTTCCAAGTTCACTTTCCATCACATCTTTTACTAAAAGAGTGAGAGTTTCATCGTCAGATAAAGTCTCTTTAATATAATTGCGGTAAATTTTAGGAGTTTTAAAATGTTTTTCAACAATAGAGTTAAAAATATTATTCGATGCTCTAGGAATGTGGTACCAAGAAATTAAACAGTGGATGGGAACATGTTTTAAAAGTTCTTTAAAATAATCTAGATCGGCGGAGAAACCGGGAGTGAACTTTTCTATGAGGGTTTCTAAGTATTTTCTTACATCTTTGTCTATTAAAAGAAACCCATTGTCAATATGAAACAAGTTTAAAGGGAGGAGTGTTTGCAAAATAAGCTGCATCTCTTCGCCAAATGATCCAGAGTTTTCTTCTAGTTCCTCGATAGATATTTTTAAGGGGCTAAAAAGAATTTCTTCTAAAACAGAGATAATAGTTGTGGATAAACTCTCAATATAAAGCCTTAAATTCAAATCCCTTTTAGAATCGAAATCTTCTAAAACTACTTTACAAGGGATGTTTAGGTGAATATCTTGCATAATGCCTTTTTTTTGAGCCGATTTAGCCTATATAATAGTGTTTGTAAGGATTAGAAACAATAGAATTTTGTGTAAATTTAGATTGATCCAAGAAAGATGTTAGGCTATCATACCTCCAAATAAAAAAACTTTGGACCAAGTATGAATAAAAAGTATAACCATGAGCAAATAGAAAAAAAATGGCAAGAGAGATGGGAGAAAGAAGAGACTTTTAAAACTGAAATCGATGTAAGTAAACCTAAATATTATATACTAGACATGTTCCCTTATCCAAGTGGGGCGGGTTTACATGTAGGTCATGTGGTCGGATATACAGGCACTGATGTAATTGCTCGGTATAAAAGACAAAAGGGATTTAATGTTTTACATCCGATGGGTTGGGATAGTTTTGGACTTCCAGCAGAGCAGTATGCGATCAGAACAGGAACCCATCCACAGATCACTACAGAAAAGAACATAAAAACCTATAAGAAGCAATTGAAGTCTTTAGGGTTTAGTTATGATTGGTCAAGAGAAATTGCATCATCTGATCCAAAGTACTATAAGTGGACGCAATGGATTTTTACAGAGTTATACAAAAAGGGCCTTGCTTATCAAGATGAGGTGACTGTGAATTTTTGTGAGGAATTAGGAACTGTACTTGCAAACGAAGAGGTGGAAAATGGTAGATCTGTTGAGGGAGGATTTGTCGTCGTACAAAAACCGCTAAAACAATGGATTTTAAGAATCACTCACTATGCAGAAAGATTGCTTGAGGATCTTGATGATTTAGATTGGCCTGATCACTTAAAAAAACTACAAAGGAATTGGATAGGAAAAAGCATCGGTGCAGAAGTAGATTTTAAGTTCGAGATGTCTGATGAAAAAATCACTTGTTTTACCACACGTTCTGATACACTATTTGGGGTAACATTTGTTGTAGTATCTCCAGAGCATCCACAAGTGAAAAAGCTTATTCAGAAAAAGTATCGAGCAACATGTGTAGAATATCAAAAAAGGGCTGCCCTTAAAGATGATATGCAAAGAACAGAGCTTGCAAAAGAAAAAACTGGGGTATTTACCGGTAGTTATGTAGAAAATCCTATAACGAAAGCGAAAATTCCTGTTTGGATTGCTGATTATGTGCTTGTTTCGTATGGAACTGGAGCTGTGATGGGGGTGCCTTCTAATGATGTTAGAGATAGAGAATTTGCTGAAAGGTATGGTATTGCAATAGTTGATGTAACGGACGAAAATGGAAATTATATCAACTCTACAAATAGCAGCCTCTCCCTTACAGGTTTGAGTTTAGTACAAGCAAAAGGTCTTATTGAAGACTATTTAATTGAAAATTCTCTTGGAAAGGGGAGTGTAAACTATAAATTAAGAGATTGGTTGTTCTCTCGTCAAAGATATTGGGGTGAGCCTTTTCCTGTGGTTCATGAAGAGGATGGAAAAAAGCGCCTTCTTCATTTGGATGAACTCCCTTTAACCCCTCCTGTGATGGAGGACTTTCTTCCGTCAAAAGATGGAAATTCACCACTTGCTAAAATGCGGGGATGGGTAGAGGTGGTTGATCCAGAAACTGGAAAAAAAGGGTATAGAGAAACTAATACTATGCCACAGTGGGCCGGTTCTTGTTGGTACTACTTAAGATTTTGTGACCCTACAAATTCAGAGGAGGCGTGGGGAAAGGTGTCAGAAAAATATTGGATGCCTGTGGATTTGTATGTGGGTGGGGTTGAGCATGCAGTGTTGCATTTGTTATATGCAAGATTTTGGCATAAAGTTTTGTATGATTTAGGGTATGTTTCCACAAAAGAACCATTTCAATGTTTAAGAAATCAGGGGCTTGTTACATCAAGATCTTTTAAAAAGGAGGGTGGGGGTTATGTTTCTGCCCAGGATGTAGAATTCATTGATGGCAAATATGTGGAAAAATGTACTGGAGCTGATATTTTTTCCTCGATAGAAAAAATGTCAAAATCAAAATTAAACGGGGTTTCGCCGGATGAGATCATCGAAGAGTTTGGGGCGGATTCATTGCGATTATATGAGCTTTTCATGACACCTTTTGATAAGGAGAAGCTCTGGCAAAGTGATGCTGTATCTGGACAAAGACGCTTTTTGAATCGCGTCTTTGATATGGTGCTTTCAGATAAGTTATGTGATGAAACTGATGAGGGTGTGGAGAAATTAATTCACCGATTGGTTAAAGCGGTGGAGGAAGATTTAGAAAATTTAAGCTTTAATACTGCAATTGCAAAAATGATGGAGTTTGTTAACAAGTTTTCTTTGCTTAATAAGTATTCAAGAGAAGTTTTGAAAAAACTTTCTCAGCTTATTTATCCATTTGCTCCCCATTTTGGAGCAGAAATATTTTCGATGTTAGGGTTTAATGAGAATATTGTGTTTGAGCCATTTCCTGAATATGAAAAAAAGTATTTAGAGGATGATGAGATCACAATTGTTTTTCAGGTGATGGGAAAGCTTAGAAGTTCAAGCAATTTTAGCAAGGATGTTTCGAAGGAAAAAGTGCTAGAGCAAGCTAAAAAGGATCCAAAAGTTTTAAAATATTTACAAGGGGAGATTGTTAAGGAGATCTTTGTTCCAAATAAGCTTTTGAATTTTGTTTTAAAGATGTAGGTAGGTTGGATTTGTTGTATCGCCCGTTTAGTTATATTTGGTTTTTGATGATAGCTCTTAAATATAGCTATGATCGATTGGTTTATCACAAGTTTCTGGGGATTTTGCCCTATAAGATTGGACTTAAGAGACAAAAGATCCTTCCTAAAGGGGGTAAAAAATGTCTTTGGATTCATGCACCATCTCTTGGTGAGACAATGTCTACTAAGGCTTTGATGGAGCAGCTTGAAAATAATAAAGATAAGCATGTGATTTTTTCTACATTTACCTCTGTTGGGTATAATTACGCCCAGCTGCTTCCTGGTGTTGATCAGGTGATTATTCTTCCGGTAGATTTGAAGGGTGTTATGCAAAAACTTGTGAAAGATATTAAACCTGATCTGTTTATTTTAATTGAAAGTGATTACTGGTATTATCTTCTAACAGAGGTAAAAAAACAGGGGTGTAAGATGCTTTTGGTTGGGGGGAGAATCTCTGATCGCTCTTATCAAAGATTTAAAAAGGTGCCGAATTTTGCGCAATCGTTATTTTCTACTTTTGACTATCTGTTGTTGCAAGATTCTTCGATGAGGGATAAGTTTGTCGCACTTGGAGTAGAGGTGGATCGGATTGAAGTGATTGGCAATTTGAAGGTGGATGTAAATGCAGGGGAGTGTTTAGAGCGTTATCTGCCAGAGGGTCGTAGGTACATTACTTTAGGATCTACGCATAAAAATGAGGAGGAGGCTCTTTTGAAAGCTTTATCCCCTTTAGAGAGTGATATTACTTTTATTCTAGCGCCGAGAAGGCCTGATCGGTTTTTAGAGGTTGAGAAACTATTAAGAGAGCTTGGGTTTTCTTGGAGATTTATTGATGATAAGGGTTCGGGGGATGAGAGAGTGATTTTTGTTAATAAATTAGGGGTTTTAGAGAGGTGTTATGCACAAAGTGAAGTTGCAATTGTTTGTGGGAGTTTTTTTAATTCTACCGGCGGACATAATGTATACGAACCGGTAAGGGTGGGAGTAAGAGTGTTGTATGGACCTTATACTTATAATCAAAAGTCACTTACTGAAATTGTAGAAAGATTTGGTGTAGGTGAGGCGGCTTTATTGGAAAATGTTTTAGAGAGCGTTCAAAAAAAGCTCAAAGAGGGGAGAATTTCCGAAGAGATGGTGGCGCTAATCAAGATGGAGTCAGAGGGAGCGACAGCAAAAGCAATTAATTTAATAAATCGCTTGTTATAAAACTTCTCTTCTGCTATAGTTGTTTACATATTTATCGCGGGATAGAGCAGTTGGAAGCTCGTCGGGCTCATAACCCGAAGGTCGCCGGTTCGAGTCCGTCTCCCGCTAATGTATAGGGGCTAGTGTTGTTCTAGCTCCTTTTTTTAATAGTGACCGATGTTGTTACTTTAAATGGCGGCTTAGCTCAGTTGGTAGAGCAACGGAATCATAATCCGCAGGTCACTGGTTCAAGTCCGGTAGCCGCTATTTTTTTAACAAGTTAAAACAAAGAATATACATTAAAACCCTAGAAACATTCCATAAAAAATAAGAAAAAGGGTGTGGTAGAATTTTCCAACAGATTGCTTTTTGGTGTAGAGTTTCATCAATTATATTCCCCCATCAACCCCCATTATTTACCCTGTGATAAAGAAGGATTTATCTGAAAGGAGATGTTCTGCTAGATAAGCCATATCTTGAGGGGTCCCCAAACGCCCTAAGGGGGTGCTTTTTAATAGAAACCTCTCGCTTTTTTGGATCTGAGGTAAGAAATATTGAAAAGAGGATTTTGATTGGCGATATCAACTCCACTTTGCCGAGAAAAGGAAATCACCAAATCTCCACAATTTTCAAGAAGACCTTTTAGTACTTTTCCAATCACGGAAGTGGATCCCACAATAAGAACTTTTTTCCTCTTTACCCCTTTTTTATCCAACGTTCTGCAACTAAAATTTTTTCATTTATTGTCTTTTGATTTTTTTTAAAATTTCCAAATAGCATATTCAATCTTGGGTTGTCCTTTAATAAATCAAAATGTTTCTTCATGAATCTCCAAAAAAGACCATCCCAAACATCAACCCATTCCCCTTTTTTATAATCACTCATTTTTAGGATATAATTTGAACCCGACATATAGGGTTTAGTTGTGATTACCCCTAAATTTGCATACTGACTCATATCATACACATTTGGAACCATCACCCAGTCAAAAGCATCGACAAAGTAGGCCATAAACCATTTATAGACCTCATTAGGATCTGTATCACAAAGGAGTAAGAAATTTCCAAGGATCATCAAGCGTTCTATGTGGTGACAGTATCCACTTTCTAATACCTTAGAAATGGTTGCATCAATTGGTTCAATCCCTGTAGTTGCGTCCCAAAATCCCTCTGGAATCTTACGATGATTAGAAAGTTTATTAGCGACCCTATCCTTTTTTCCTGAAATAAGGTACATCCCTCTTATAAATTCTCTCCACCCGATGATTTGTCTTACAAATCCCTCAAGACTATTAAGGGGAACTTTATTTTCTTCACCCCATCGTAAAGCTCTATCCAAGACCTCTTGAGGGGTTAAAAGGCCTATATTTAAAAGAGGGGATAGGACACTGTGAAAAAGAAAGGTTTCTCCCTTAACAATAGCATCTTCAAAATCACCAAATAAGGAGAATTGTTCAGACAAAAAACCATCTAAAGCAGCCCTTGCTTGCTTAAAATTTGTTGCATAATAAAAAGTGTTTACAAAGCCAATACTATCGGGAAAGTACTTTTCCACCCACACTTTTGCCTCTTTTACAAAAGAATTTTCCTTTAAAGCAGGACGTTTTATTATAGGCTGATTTTTCGGCATCTTTTTTCTATTGTCACTATCAAAGCTGAATTGTCCACCGACAGGGTTATTGCCATCCATGAGTACATTCATTTCCTTTCTTTGCTGGGTATAAAATGCAGAAAAAAAATACCCTTTACTGTTCTTCTCCTGGAATTTTTTATCGACATCCATTTTACTTAAAAAAAATCCAGGAGAAGAATAAAACTTGAAGGAAAAGCCATGTTTTTTTTGACTAAAGTTTATATCTTCTTCTAAGAAGTGATCATTGATTTCTGCTATGTGAATTTTTTTAACACCTTTTTTATCAAGAATTTCAAATAGTTTTTTTCTCTTATCTAATTCAGAGCTCTCGATATAAAAGACTTCATACCCCTTTGCTAAAAGATACTCTTTGTACTGCTGAAGGGAAGCTCTTAATAGGACAAGTCTTTGCTTATGGAATTTTTGAACTCTAAAATATAAAAAATCTTCCACAAGATAAATTTCTCTGCCTTTAGCAAAGGCAGGATGGTGCTTAAATATTTGATCAGGAAAGACAAGGGCTATCTCATTTTTCAAACTATTGTCCTTGCTATTTTATCCTTTAGAAATGATAAATATAGCAATACCTTAAATTTATGTATACTTGGAGTTATCAATGAAATTTTTTAAAATATACATTATTTCTCAAGTTTTTTTTATCATTCGCCAATTGTAATTTAAAGTGCACGGTTCCAATTAAAAAAAAGAATAGTTAGCCTTGAGGTTAAAGGAGATACTGGTAAAAGTAGCTACAATTATCAAAAAAGCTCAAGAAATTGCAACAAAAAGAAAAAATACTAAACCAAACAAAAAAAATGACAAGCACTCTTATCTTTACGATTCACGAAAAACTAAAAAATCAATGAAGTCCTGTTCAAAAATAGCTAATAAGGTTGGGGGGTGCTGGTAAGAGGGGAAAACCTCCCACATCACAATCTACAAAGCATTCTGGGGTAAGCTTAATTGCTGCTATTTTTATAACAAATTAAGAAATAGTGTTTTACGTAAAAATCAACTTAATGGAAGCCAGCTAAGATAATGGGCCTCTTTCAAAAAAAACCATTTTATCGTCTTTTATAAATGCATTAAACAAGAACAAAGATTCTACAGTCGGGCTTTTTTTAGATTGTATTAAATATAATTTCAACCCAAATTGTAAAGGCCTTTATAAAAAAAAGAGCCGCGCATGTAATTGCTGAAAAGGGAGATAGCAAAGTCTTTAGAACGCTCAAGGATTTTTTAGATTGGAAAAGTCCTGATGATTTCGGAAGCACCCCCCCCTTCACTTTTCTGCTAAATCAGATAGTATTGAGGTAATTCAATATCTTATAAACTGCAATGTTGATTTAGAAGTGAGAAATAAAGCGGGGATAACAGCCTCTCAAATAGCTGAAGCTGAAGGTAGAAAAAATGCAGTAAGCTTGCTATTAAAAAATGGAGCTACAGAGATTTTTGATTGAAAATTCAATCAGAAACCTTTATCACTTAGTTACTTCTTCCTTAAAAGCTCGTAGGAAAGCCTATTTTGCTTAATGGGTTAAACACACCCTAGATTGATCACGAATATATTTCGCAATCCATTAATAACCAGTTGTACATCTATTTATTTTTTAATTAAAAAAAAACATTTACTTTTAACTTTACTCAAATAGGGTGTTGTTAAATAGGGGTAATTATTATGCCAAAAAGAATAGATCAAGGAAACAGTTTCAACCAGCAGCAGATCAATGTAAAACAGGACAAGAAAAATACCATCGATAAAAAAATATCTGCACTTGAAGGAAGGATTCAGAATTTAAATTCCCGTATAGAAAATGGAAATACGATTATAAAGATCAAAGCTTTTGTAGCTCTTGCTTTTATTAAAAAGGATCTTGACCACCTAAAAAAAACTTCCATTTCCTTAGGTAATGATATTAAAAAATTAACCTCACAACTGTTACCCTCAACTTTGCCAATTCAAGAATTGGGTAAATCTTCTATAATGGAACAATTGAATCAATTAGCATTGCCTACTGATATAGATGATGGATTAGAATCTGATTCTGAAGGTGAGGCTTTAGATGAGCCCCTTTCTACAAAACCTGCAACAAATAGTTCCGAGAATGTAAAGACTTCTAAGGAAGATGAGCTTAAAATAAAAAAGGACAAGGTGTTTTCAGAAACTATGCTTTATCAGAGGGGAGGCACCTATACTTCAATGCAAAATTTCCTCCCAGCCAAAGAACCTAAAGAAAGTGTTTCTCCTGATCCAGTACTTAAACGAAAATGGGTCGATGCCCACACAGCGGAGTTTCAGCCTATAGCGGAAATATTGATTGAAAAGATCAATCACGTAACCCATGAAGAATTTAAAAGTCAATTAAAAGAGTCTATTGAGGACTTTAACAACTATCTAAGAGGACAAAGCGATCCATCGTATATAATAGTCATTCCAGGCGATTTTGAAAAAAGTGCACTTTGGGTAACATCTCTTGCAAAAGAATTTTTAGAGTTTCCTCCTGAAAGAATTATCATGATGGATGATTATGATTTTGAAGAAATTTTAGAAGATTCATCAAGTGAAAATATTGTTATCTTTGATGATGCAGCCTACTCAGGTAGACAGATGTCAGAGGAATATGTTCCAAAATTTGACGGAGTAGATAAGATGTTTCACCCTATTATTCCGTTTATGACAAAATCAGCAGAAAAGAAGCTTGAGGTGGAGCTTAATAAATTAAATATTGAGCATATGATTCATAAACATGCAACTATGGATAGTTTTTCTGAGTTTTTATCAGAGGAGCAAAAAAAACTGTTAAGAGAAAAGGGTAATAACGAATTCACCGTCCAACAGATAGATAAAAAAACCAACCCATCAGGCATTGATAATTTAACAACCACCTATTTCGATCATAAAAAGGCGGACGACTGGTCGATGGTTACTGCACTCGATGATGGTTCATTATTAAGTTATTCACCTGAAAAAATTCAATTTATACCTGAGGTAACCTCGCCCTACAAACGAAAGAAAAATTGAATCTTAAGAAGGGGTAATAATTATGCCAAAAAAAATAGATCAAGAAAAAAGTTCCAGTTATCATCCAGAAAACTTCAATCCTCCGATACCAATTAAAGAGAACAAGAAAAATACCATCGATAAAAAAATATCTGCACTTGAAGGAAAGATCGAGAATTTAAGGGGTAGTTTAAGGGATGGAAATGCATTAATAAAGATCAAGTCTTTTGTAATGCTTATTTTTATAAAAATACATCTTTATTTTTTAAAAAAATCTAGTCTTTCTTTAACGGGTGTTAATAGAGGATTTACACCATCAACTGTCCACCTACTTGGACCATCTGAACAATCGAATCACCCGGCAAAGCCTCTTACTACTGTTGAGGAATCAGAATCCGGTTCTGAAAAAAAGACGGGGGATCAGACCTTTTCTGAAAAACCACAAATAATCAGCAATGCGAATGTGAAAAGTTTTGATCAAATAGCGCTTGAGCACCAAAGGGATAGAGTGTTTTCGGAAACTATGCTCTATAGGGAAAAAGAAACTAAAGCTAAAAATGAAGGTGGTGATCATAGTTCAATGCATAAAGTGAATCACAATGGGGGTGAATATACTTCAATGCGAGAGTTTCTTCCGGCGAAAGAACCCAAGGAGAGTGTTTCTCCTGATCCAATACGTAAAGAAGAATGGGTTGAGGCGCATAAACCAGAGTTTAAACCTCTGGCAAAAATATTAATTGATAACATCAATCACATAACTCACGAAGAATTTAAAAGCCAATTAAAAGAGTCTGTAGAGGATTTTAACAACTATCTTAGAACCCAAACCGATCAATCGTATATAATAGTCATCCCAGGGAATTTTGAAAAAAGTGGACTTTGGGTAACTTCAATTGCAAAAGATTTTTTAGAGCGTCCGCCTGAAAAGATTATTATGATGGGGGATCCTTCACTAGAGGAGGTTTTGAAAGAACAAACCAGCAAAAATATTGTTATGTTTGATGATGCAGCCTACTCAGGTAAACAGATGTCAGAGGAGTATTTCCCCAGATTTAAGAATATGGGTATAAAAGTGCACCCTATTATTCCGTTTATGACAAAATCAGCAGAAAAGAAATTGGAAATAGAGCTTAATAAATTAGGCATTGAGCATAAATGTTATAAACATGCGACCATGGATAGTTTTTCTAAGTTTTTATCAGAGGAGCAAAAAAAACTATTAAGAAAGTCTGGTGGTGGTGAATTCAGTCTACAACCTATAGATGAAGAAACTAATCCGTCAGGCTTTGATAATTTAACACTAACGTACTTCGATCATAAAAAAGCTGACATGGCTTCAATGGTTGTCGCAATAGATACTGGTGAATTACTATATTATTTATGGGGAAGTAAAAAAATCCCATTTGTAGGCAAGGTAAATTCCCCTTACAAATCATTGCCTCAATAAACGGTAAATTTTATCCGCGTTAATTTAAATTTTTTATTTGAAATATAATTCTCTGAATGGGATAACAAGATTAGTCTACAAAAAATACTAAAAGGGTCTATTTTGTTGTTATCTCTTACGCTCTCTCTTATTAATAGAAAAAAACATCAGCTTATTTTAAGTTTCCTAGCTCTGTTTGCATGTAACATTATCTTTTTCCAATCAACCTGGAAAAAAGATGAATTTTTAAGCAAATATACATCACATATTCCGAGCTATTCGAATCAAGATATCTATGTGATTTCAAAAGATAGTGATGATATTTTACATCCAAAGTCGTTCCTGTTTCCTTATGTTGAAAAAATACAATCCCACGATGATGTCCTTGGTGTTACAGCTCTTTCTTCTGAAGGGGAAAAATTCTATAAAACATCTCAAAATCCACAAGTGTTGGTGGTTTCTTTGAAAAAAGGGGCATCTGTAAAGAAATGGATGGATACGTTTCAAGCAAACGCAGATTTTACTGCTATGAATCCTGGTTACTATAAACATCTTTACAATAAAGCTCTAATTTCAAGAAACGAGGCATTATATTCCTATAGCGCCTTGCTTTCTTTGATCTCTACCATCTCTTTTATCGGAATGATCGTTTTTGCAGGAATGTTTCCATTTGCAATTCGAAATGAAATCAAAGTGTTTTTGTTAGAAGGGGTCACAGTAAGTAAGGCAATAGGTTTTTTTACAGGCGTATTTAGTGTAATTGTTTCCACTATTTCATGCATAGTAGCTTCATTTAATTTAATACTGACAATTTCAAGAGAGTGCATGTTAAATCTTCTTGTACATGCAATAGTAGTAGAGATTTTAGCAGTGTTACTAATTAGTACGACAATTATTGCAATTGCAAGGAGTCGATTTGGCAAAAATAGAATTAACTAATGTTTCCTACGTAGAGGATGATAAGATCCTTTTAAACAACATCAACCTTACAATCGATCAGGGGGAGCTGTTTATGATCCGTGGATCTTCCTTAAAAGAAGGTAGGGCCCTTATTCACCTTATCCATGATTTGATCAAACCTACTGAAGGAACAGTTGGTATAGTTTATGAAGCAGGTGAGGTGTCTCAAATAGGCTCTAACTGCATTCCAATGATCAAAGAATTTACTGTAGAAGAAGTTTTAACTCTCCCTCTTGCTTGTCAAGGATACACAAGAAAAGAGGTGAAAAATAGAATGGAAGAGGTCTCTATGTACTTTTCTATCAATTCTATTCTAAAGAAAAAAATAAGCAGCCTATCTGCTGCAGAATTAGCCCTTGTGGGGGTCGCAAAAGCTGTGATTGCTGAGCCGTCATTAATCATCCTGGACTCTTTTTCCACAGCATTAGATCATAAAATAGCAGTACTTGTAATGACTTATTTGCATGAAATTTCTGTTGACTATGAGGTGAGTGTGATCATGGTTGAAAATGACACAAGGCTGCACCCTTTTGCTGGAAAAATATTACACCTTGAGCGGGGGTATATCAAAGATCTAGTTGGGGAGGGGGTTGATCTACAAAAATTAATGCCCTTTTTAAAACTATAAGGATAACCATGACAAAGAAAATATTTGATCCTATCCATGGATTTATTGATATTAACAATTGTGAAGAAAATTTAATCTCCTCCCTTCCTTTTAGACGACTGCAGGGAATTCATCAAATCGCAGCTGCTGCATTTGTGTACAATGGAGGAACGCACAAGCGCTATGAGCACTCAATTGGTGCGATGATGGTAGCGGATAAAATCTATACCCAAGTCATGAAAAAATCAGAATTTTTCCCCGATCTTCCAAAACGAGGATCCAAAGAATACAATTACTGGAAAAGTGTTTTAAGAGCAGCTGCCCTCTGTCATGATTTAGGCCACCCACCATTTTCTCATTTAGCGGAAAAAGATCTTCTTAAAGGAAAAAGACATGAAGAATGGACTGTAAAAATCATCTTCTCCGATTACCTAATGCCCATCTGGAAAAAGGAAAACCTAGACCCTATGCATATTGCTAAAATTTCTGTAGGAAGAGCTTATTTTGAAGAGCCATTTACTGAAATAGAATCAATTTTGACAGAAATGCTCACAGGAGACTACTTTGGTGCTGACCGTATTGACTACCTTTTGAGGGATTCTTACTTCACAGGCCTTGCATACGGATCTTTTGATTATGAACAGCTAATTCAATCATTATGCATCCTTCCTTACAAAGATCAATATTATTTAGGGGTTGAAGAGGATGGGCTAGAGTCATGTTACGCACTTTTGCTAGCAAGGTACTTTATGCATAAAAGATTGTATCAATACTCTAATATTAAATCTTATAGCTTTCATTTTTCTAGGTTTATTATAAAATATTATGAGGGTGTAGACATCACAACTAGTGTTGAGGAGTATGTAAAGACCAATGACTTTGAAATTTTAGCAGAAATTTATAAAGCATACGCTGACCCAAGTCACAAGCTGCACGGTGAGGCGCTTTGTTTAATGGATAAAGAAAGACGGTATAAAGCAACACCTATTGATGATCTGACCATGACTCAATATAAGAAATTACTTAAAAAAGATGCCACTTGGGCCTATTTTGAAGAGAATTCTATTGATAAAAGAAAGAAATTCTTCTCCTTTCCTGTATTACAAAAAAATGGTATGATTCAGGGGGCTGATACAATCTCTGAGGTGCATATTCCTATGAATATGTCAAATTGGATTTTTGTTTCACCTGATCATAAAGATTTTTTTGAACAAAAGGAAAGTAATGCTGAGGAAGTACACTAGTAAGATAGCTACTGAATACAGAGCATACACCGCTGCAGAAAAATGGTTTGTATTTTTTATGATGATGTGCGGCTATGCTATTTCAGCAGAAGCTGCAATTACTCGCTCTGTTTCTACCTCATTTTTTATAGATGCCTATGGCGCTAGTTACTTACCCTACGCGTGGATTGCATCCTTACCTTTAAATTTTTTAGTTGTCGCTTTTTATAGTAAATTCATTCCTAGACTTGGGTGTGGGAAGATGATGGGAACAATTCTTATTTTCACTGTTATGTTCAATCTCTTTTGTATGTTTTTTTTAAAATCAATCCACGTTCTCCCGTTTTTCCTCTATCTATGGAAAGATATTTTTATCATATTCATGTTTCATAATCTCTGGTCTGTTATTCATTCAACAATACCTATAAAAAGGGCTAAGTACATTTATGGGATTTTCTACGGGATGGGTGGTCTTGGTTCGGTAACTGGAAATATCATTCCAGGTTTTTTAGCTGTAAGTTTAGGATCAGCAAAGCTTTTAATCACTACTATTCCACTGTACCTTATTACTTATTTTTGTTATGTGAGTGCTGTAGGGATTAGAAATAAGATTGCCACCTCAGATGATATTTCCATGAATGACGAGAAAAGAAGCGTTTTCTATGGGTTAGAATTGATACGCGATTCAAAGTTGCTTAAATTTATACTGCTAATTGTCATAGCGATGCAGTTAACCTCAACCTTATTAGATTTTCAATTTTCTTGTTTTTTAGACAAAAACTTACCTAACCTTGACTTAAGAACCCAGTTTATGGGAAGATTATTTGGGGTGGTTAACTCTATTAATATTTTCTTACAGTTCTTTGGGTGCGCAATTTTACTTAAGTTGATTGGACTTAAAAGGACGCATTTGTTAATCCCTTCGATATTACTCATCCAAGTAGCGGCATTTTTAGTTAACCCAACTTTTGGATTGATTTGTATGACCTTTGGGACAATCAAGTCCTTTGATTACTCCGTATTTGGAATAGTTAAGGAAATGCTTTATATACCCTTAAATGTTGCAGAAAAATTCCAAGCAAAAGCAATTATAGATGTATTTGCCTATAGAAGCTCCAAAGCTTTAGGCTCTTTTCTCATCTTGGGTTTGGGTGTTTTTTCCTCAAAAGACATTTCATCTCTTATAACCCTTTCAATTATTTGTATTTTCTTTATTTGGATCGTGTCAGTACTTTCTATGAGGGAGTACTTTGCAAATCTTGATATGGAAAATCCCGCTCAAGTTAAATAAATTATTTGATAAAAAGAATGGTAAACACTACTCTCTGAAATAGTGCATCTATTTTATTGGAGTAACGGTATGTTAAAAAAAAGCTTGTTAGCAATTTCTGTTTTTTCACAAATTCTTCTTGTGAGTTTTATGGGGGTCTACATTTACACAAATCAAAGCAAACCTGAGGTAATAGAAGATTTGTTTACAAGTACAAGCCCTCAAGTAGAGGATAGGGTTACCCCTGTTTTTTCTGTACCCTTCACTGCATACATTGAGGCAAAAGGGGTGGTACTCCCTTCTTCTGGATACTTGCACGTTTCCAACCCGCTAGAAGGGCAAGTAAGGGGAGTATATGTGGCACCGGGTGATTGGGTAAAAGAAGAGAGTCCATTATTTAAACTTTGTGACAATGAAATCTATGTGGAGATAAAAGAGAGGGAGGCAAAGCTTGCTCGATCGGTTGCAACTTTAAATTTCATGAAAAAGGGTCCTTCGGAATTTACTTTACTGGGTAAAAGAAAAGAAATTGAAGAAGTAGAGATAAAACGTGCTTGCGGGGAAAAAGAGGCGGAAATTTTCCACACCCTTTTGAATAAAACAGCAATCAGCGTAGTTGAGCATGATGAAAAACAGTTGTTTTTACAAATCACAGAGAAAGAGCTTGAGAGGGTTACAGCTGAATATGATGGCTTAAAAGCAGGAATGTCCCCTGAAGAGGAGTTAATTTATGTAAATGATGTGGAGGAAAAAAAAGCAACACTAAAGTTAAGCACCTTAAAATTAGAAAATTCTTTAATCACCTCCCCAATTAACGGGATGGTTGTTGCAGTTGATGTAGCCGCAGGAGAATTTCTTAAAGAGAAGGGTTTGAAAGGGGTAACAATTGTTAAAACCAATCCTTTGATGGTCAAAGTTTGTATTAGTGAAGATGAAGCCTATAAAATTCGTTTAGGTCAAAAACTTCGGGCAATAGCGATCCATCCAAGTAACCCCTCTATGCATTTTGTGTTGGATTATGTTTCTTACAATCCAAGGATGAGTGTATACACAAATGGTGAGCGCAAATTGGAGTTACTATTTTCCTTTCAAAAAGGGGATCATCCAATATATTTAGAACAAACGCTGAAGGTATACGTAGAGACCTCAAAACCTGCAGACCTCTCTTTTCTACACTACCAATATTATTAAACCAACCGGATATAAGGTCCACAAACAGTTTGTATAGTTTCAATTAGGAATGGTAAAAGCGATGGTTTAATCTGTTGTGGAAGGGGTGTCTCATTTATTACTGATTCTAGTGCTTTTAATGTTCCTTTGTGTTTTGGATTATTCATTATGTGACATAGGAATGCTTTTAATTTTTTGCAAAGCAAATCGGATGATTTATTCGGGTCATCAGCTACAAGCTCCTCCATTTTTTCAGCAATTCTACGATTAATTCGATTTACCAAAATATTTTTTATATCTTCACTTGGAACAGGGGCTGTTAGCATTAATGTCTTTAAAAGACCACCACCCATTCTACTAAGAATTGAGTGTAAAGTTACAGCAGCATCAAAATGTATAACAGGGGTTTGAGAAATTTCAGTTATTTTAGATTGAAGTAGCGTCCTTACTTCATCACTATTTCCGATCCCTACAACTAGATTTTTAAGAGACTCAGCAACTGCAGGGTCCTTTATTAAATTTGTAAGAGCGCTTTTGGTGGCTTCACTACAAGCTATATTTAATAAAGCAGTTTTAATTTTACTTTGAATAGTTTTGTTATCTATCACAGCGCCCACTGTTGTTACGATGGCACGACGGACCTTTTTCGAAGCCCCTAGTTTTTGTACCAATTTTTGTCCTGAATTAAAGGTAGCTTTGCTCTCACCTAATCTGCATAGTAGTTTTTGAAAACTTGGTGCTAATAGTCGAATCATTGTGTGGAGTATAGCCATAAATCCATCGAATAGTAAAATCGGAATAACGAAGAAAAATAACGCTACAACAAGACCAACTCTTTTTCCCAATGGAGTTGTTGAACTCTGAATTTCATTGTGGAGGTCTCGAATAAGGTAACCGGAAGTTTCTGCTTTTTCAGTAGGCGCCGCCAATTTTTCTCTACATAGGTGTCCTCGGTAATGTGCTTGTATTTTTATTGCTGCTGCTGTTTCTGCTAGTGTCACTGGTGCGCTTATTGAACTCATTATTAAAATCTCCTTTAAATTTATTTAATTATATCATATTTGTTAATTATTAAAACATTTATATATAAAAGAAATGTTTAAAATAAACAGCGTGCATTAATCTATAACGGTAACTATTTTATTGTTAGAGCTTTACCAGTTTTCAGTAGATTATAACATTGAATAAAAGAGCTTTTTATAGATGATGCTGATAAGAAGGGATGGTATATGGAAGAATCTGAAGAAAAATCTATAAAAGATAAAGGAAGGGCTATCCTTTACAACTCACTTGTAAATAAAGGCACTGCTTTTACCCATGAGGAGAGAGATAAGCTTGGAATTAAAGGGTTTTTACCAAATCATGTCTCGACGGTGGCAGAGCAGCTTGAAAGACGACTAAATAATTTTAAATTATGCGGCTCAGATTTAGCTAAATACATCTTTCTTAGTGACTTACAAAACCGTAATGAGGTGCTTTTTTTTCGATTTTGCATGGACCATATCACAGAGACACTTCCCTACATCTATACTCCTGTTGTTGGAGAAGCAGCCCTTCATTTTAGTATGCAATATAATCATAGTAGGGGTCTTTATATAACCTATGACATGAAAGATGAGATTGAATCGGTTTTAAGAAATCTTCAGAATCAGAGGGTTAAGGTGATTGTAGCCACAGATGGGGGGCGTATTCTAGGATTGGGGGATGTTGGGGTGGGTGGAATGACAATTCCTATAGGAAAAACATCTCTATATACTTTATTTGGCGGGGTAGCACCGGAACTTGTATTACCTGTTTTTTTAGATGTGGGCACAGATAATCAGGAGCTCTTGAATGATCCTTTGTACCTTGGAAGGAGAACAAAGAGGGTTAGTGGGGATGATTACTTTGATTTTATGGATAAGTTTGTTGCAGCGGTAAAAAAAGTCTTTCCCGAGGCAATGTTGCAATGGGAAGATTTACTGGGGGTTCATGCTCAAAAGGTGCTAGATCGGTATAAACATCAGATTCTTTCATTTAACGATGATATTCAGGGCACTGCAGGTGTTGTTCTTGCCGGATTATTAAGTGCATTGCGTCAAAAAAAGTCAAAACTAAAAAATGAAAAAATTGCAATTTTTGGTGGGGGTGCTGCAGGTCTTGGAATTGCCCATATCATTTACCGATATCTTATCCATAATGGGGTGAAAGAGGTTGCAGCAAGGGACAATATTTATATCATAGACAGGTATGGTCTTACCTACAAAGGGCAGAAGGGGCTTGCTCAAAACCATGAATTTTTTGCCAAAGAAAACAGTACTTTAGCTGAAGAAATTTGTTTGGATGAAACAATTAAACAATTTAAAATCACCATCCTATTGGGAGTATCTGCTCAACCAAATGCATTTACAGAATCTACAATCGATGCGTTATTAAATAACACTAAAAATCCGATTATTTTCCCCCTATCTAATCCCGACACAAAAGCTGAAGCAACACCGGAAATGATCGTAAAGCACTCTTGTGGAAAAGCGATCATAGCTACTGGGACAGCCTTCCCTCCAGTCCAATTTAAAGGAAAAACCTATACAATAGGGCAATGCAATAATGTGTATATCTTTCCCGCAATTGGTCTATTTACAGCAGCATTTAAGATAAGTTCTATTCCAGAGGTGTTTTTCTATATTGCAGGGGAGACTTTAAGTAAGATATCACCTCCACATCTGTTTCCAAAATTTGAAGACCTTAAAGAAGCGTCGAAAACAATTGCTATTGAAATTGCTAAATATGCCTCATCAGAGGGGCTTATTGAAAGACTCTCTTCAAAAGAAATCACTCGGCGTATTACAGAGACAATGTGGGAGCCTATTTACAAAACTTATTAGTCCTTTGCGCCGCCACCTCCGCCACCACCATCGCCAGTTTCTGGCTCACCTTCTGATGTAGGTGAGAGATGAGTTTTGTAGGCTTGCATAAGCTCTTGATGCTTCGGATTTTTATCGACAGCAGGTATTGTCAGAATAAAGGTGGGTACTTCATCTTTAATTGAACTCTCTACAATTTCGCATATTACCGCTTTTAAAAAACTTGCAAGATGGGTAAGTTTTATATCTTTTGTTTCAATCGGTATCGTTTGAATTGTTTTTTTAAAGTCAGCTTCATTAGTAAATAATAAAGAAAAATCAAGTTCTTCTTTAATAAATCGCCTAATTTTATTGAATACATCGGTATAATCTTCTGTGGTAATGTCGTTGATCGTTCTTTTTAAAAATGATTCAAGATTTTCAATTTTCGTTTCGATAATACCTTTAGTTTTTTCTATTATTTCATTTTGTAATGAGACATGTGGTATAGGAGGTTTTACAACACACAAAGCAGCTATACTTGAACAACTATTTTTCATAATGTCGTATATCGCTACTGCAATCTGATATTTTAATTTTTCATTTCTAATAAGGGAGGAGAGCTTTTGCTTTGCTAATTCTAGTAATTTAGGACCTTCAATTACACCGTTAATTAATTCCCTAAAGCTTTCGGCAGTGGCAGGGCTGGATATTAGATCATTAACAGCAGTTCTTGTTTGTTCAGCCATTAATGCATCGGAAATTACTTGATTAATGGCTCGTTTAGCTTCGTCGCTTGTTACGATTGCTATTATTTGCCTTTTTAGATCAGAGGTGACAGCTTCGTTATTAATAACGGTTCCAGCTGTTCTAAGAGCGATTTCTTGTACTTTACCAACTAATTCTTCCGTCATCGCATTAGAAATTAATTGATTAACCGCTTGCCTAGATTCATCACTTCCTGCCATTGCACTTATTTGATTTTGTAGATTAGAACGAACAGTTTCGTCATTAATAACATTTAGAACCATTCTGCGAACAATTTCCTGTAATTTATCTATTAGATCTTGGTTTATTAACGCAGCTCTTGCAAAATCCTTTACAAAAGCCACTAATCCATCTCTTATTAAAATTGGGATTATAAACAAAAATGCAGCTATAATAAGACCAATTTTTCTTCCGATGGGCGTGTCTTTAGATTGCACATCTTGATGTATTTCTAAAATCCAATATGACGGTCTAATTTTTAAGGGCTCTTTTAAAGCTGCAGAAGACATCATGTTAATATCCTTTTATTAAAGTCTATTTATTATAATCTAGTAGCAAATTAATTAGCAATCATAGTTCAAAAAGTGGGGGGCACATAAAGGGCTAAACATACCCCCCGGACACCTCTCCGAAAAGAAATGTCAATAATACATAATTAATCATAATTATACAGGAAGATCGATTATCGGTATATAATAAAAAATTAAAATAATTTATTTATGTATAAAGGTGATTTGTTGTAAGGTAATTCCTTCGTTGTGAGTATTCCTTTTCAAGAGCAAGCCCTGTTTCAGAAAAACTACTCTCGTTTGTTTCTAAGATTGGATCTTTAGCCTGACTAATAATGGTAAAAGTATTATCATTTTTTATATTTGATTTTACAATCAGTGTTTTCAATACACATTGAAATTGATTTGTGACAACAATAGGGCAGGGGATTTTCCACCATTTTTTAGGACGGTTTCTTCTAAAATGATTGCTGCTATACATCAGGCCATAGTGGAAAAGGGTTAGATTTTGTTTTTCCGTAATCGAACTTGTCACTTTAGCAACCCTTAAAGTCTTATTGTTCTTTTCTTCGGACCCGTTAACCAATGAAATAATCACTGTATTTTCAGAAAAAAAGAGTTTTTTCAACTTTTCAACTTGCTCTTTTTGGGAAAGAATTCTTTTAAGCGGATTGTGATAGGATTTGGCTGCTTTAATAGTTGTCTTAAAATCAATTGATGGAATATGTACACCTGTGTGCTTTATAAGGGGAGATGGCTGCTTTGTTTGGTTAATGAAAACCAAAAGATACTTAGCTTTAATTAGATATGATCTTAAGGACAGTTCCATTATATCTATTCCCTTACTTGTATATGTAAATATTTTAACATATTCATTATATATTTGATAGGGTAAATATTAGTTTTTAAATTGTTTCAATGCACTTAAAATCAACAATTTGTGGTTTTGAAATATTTATAGTTGCTTACCTGTGTTGAATATGCATAATAAAGGTCAAAAAAGGAATGATATTTTGACTAAGGTTCTGTTAAAGGGAAAAGAAGTTGCTTTAAGGGGCGGATTCTTAAAAATTGGAAATTTAGCTCCAGACTTTGCGCTTGTTGCAAAAGATTTAGAGAATAAGACCTTAGAGAGTTTTAAAGGGAAGAAAAAGGTGATAGCCACTGTTCCAAGTATTGATACGGGAGTATGTGCGGCAGAAACAAGAGAACTCAATCTGTTAGCTCTAGAATTTCCCTCTGTTTTGTTTTTGATTGTTTCTAAAGATTTACCCTTTGCTTTCGATAGGTTTTGTAAACAGGGTAACTTGCATAATATCATCACATTATCAGATATTCGGTCACAATCAAATTTTGCAAAAGATTATGGGGTGGGTATTGTATCAGGTCCGCTAGATGGCCTTCTTGCAAGAAGCATCATCTTTTTGGATGAGTTTGATAAGGTATTACACTCAGAGCTATCTTTAGAAATAACAAGCATGCCTAATTTTGACAATTTAAGAACCTCTCTACAAAATGCGAGGTAGCCGATGTTTTTAATTTTCCGATTTTTTATCAACCTTGCTTTGGTTTTGTTAATCGGCCAGTTTGTCCCAAATTTTGAGATTAAAAATGAGACTGATGCATTTTTTTTCGCAGTGATTTTAAGTGCTGTAAATGCAATTGTTAGGCCAGTTCTAACCTTGATTACATTACCTATTACGATCTTAACTCTTGGATTGTTTAGTTTAGTTATCAATTTCATCACCTTTTTTTTAGCTGTGGAACTATCTTACGGAGTTCATTTTCATAGTTTTATGGCACTATTTTGGGGAGCTTTTGCTGTTTGGGTTACAGGTCTAATAACTAACAGGTTTATCTGGAAAATAAATATCTATTGAGTCTTCAAAACTAACTGTGATACAGATTAGGGATAGGAGGTTTCTTTGATGGTTAAAACTAGATGTGAAGTAGGTTCTGAAAAGATTTTAAACAGTCATACACTCTCTTCTATACAAAGTTACTATAAAAAAAATCCCAGCACAGAAATAATAACAACTAAAGATGAGCATTTTATAGACGAAAGTGGAAGAACTGTCCTATTTCGGGGGATTAATATTGCAGCAAAAATTCCCCTTACAGACCCATCGCTAATAAGCATTACAAAAGGGCGCGCAAGCGCTATTACTTTTGTAAACACCCCTTTTCCGCAAGAGGAGGCTGCAACTCATTTTTCAAGACTAAAGTATTTAGGTTTTAATTTACTACGTTGGGTAGTTCCTTGGGAGGCAATTTGTCCAGAGGAACCTTTAAAGTATGATCATTACTATTTAGAGTATTTAGACAATATTATCACTACAGCTAAGGAATATGGGTTTTATGTACTTGTTGATTTCCATCAAGATGTGTGGTCAAGATTTACTGGGGGATCAGGGGCGCCTCTTTGGACTTTGGAGAAAATTGGGTTAAATAGTTCTAATTTTGATGATACTTTAGCAAGTATTAGCCACAAAAACAAAGCAAGGTTTCCTTTGGGGCATCTTTTTTGGGCCACCAACGCAAATCGTTATGCGGTAAAAACTATGTTCACCCTTTTTTTTGGAGGAAAGACTTTTACTCCTGAATTCTATGTGGACGGAAAAAATGTGCAGGATTTTTTACAAGATAACTATATTGACGCAATTTCTGTGTGCGCTGAGAAGTTAAAACGGCATCATCATGTGATTGGGTTTGATATTATGAATGAGCCCTATCTTGGGTACATCGGACATCAAGATCTTACTAAATATGAGGGGATTTTTAGATTAGGAGCATCACCCCTTCCCTTACAAGGATTTGCCTTAGCTGAGGGGGTCGCCCAAGAGATTGATATCTTTGAGAAAAAACTCCTAGGAATTAAAAAAACACATAGAGTTTCCTACGATCCTAAAGGTTTTAGTGCTTTGATGGATGGTAATTGTATTTGGAGAAAGCATCATGTATGGGATTATAATGAGGCAGGAACACCCAGGTTGTTGCAAAAAAATTACTTTCAAACAGATCGTCCTAATGAAGAATTTTACGTTCCTTTTATAGAGAAAGTATGTAAAAAGCTCTCGGGTATTGATCCGAATAAAATAGGATTTATTGAACATGTGATAGGTTTTGCCATTCCTAAAATAGCAAACACTTCTTACAAGGTGGGTTTTTCAGGTCATTGGTATGATGCGTTTGTGATTTCTATGAGAAAGGTGTGGTCGTTTATTTCAGTTGATATGTTCACTCAAAAAATTGTTGTTTCTTTACCGCATTTGGTGCAAAAGCATCTTGCTGCACAAATTTTTCGTCTCTTAAGAAAAATGAAAAAAAATTTAGGCAACGTCCCTTTTTTATTATCTGAATTTGGAATTCCTTTTGATCTTCATAGTAAAAAAGCCTATGAGAGTGGTGATTATAGTAAGCAGAGAGAGGGGCTCGAAAGATCCTTTCAGGCGGTTGAAAAAACAATGGTTTCTTCTATTATTTGGAATTATACTTCAGTAAATTCTAATGAAAAAGGGGATTTATGGAACAATGAAGATTTTTCCATATTCAGTTCTGATCAGGTTAAAGGGTCAGATGATCCCTATGCAGGGATTCGAGGTAAAGAGGCGATAGTAAGACCTTATCCGATCAAAACACCGGGTGAGTTAATCAAGTACTCCTTTGATAGAGAAAATGGGATTTTTTCTTGTAATTTCATTCACAATCCTGAAATTAAAGGTCCGCTAGAAGTTTTTATCCCCGACATTCATTTCGATAAAGGGTTTGAGGTAGAGATCTCTGAAGGTCGTTATGAGATTTGTTATGAAAAGCAAAAGCTCTACTTCTATCCAGAAAGTAAAGCTTTAAAGCCCCATAAAATTAGAGTTCTTAAAAAACACAGTCTAAAAAATAGACAGAAAAAACCCTATTGGTTTTTTAGTTAGCAAGAGAACCTAGTGGGTCCCACGGAGGGAGGGTGTGTGATTTCTTTTGGAAATTTTCCCACATCTGCTCACTTAAGTACTTTTTATCTATCACAACTTCTAACATATATTCTTCAAACCATTTATCAGTCATAACAAAATAGCCATTATCTCCTGGGTAAGGACCCCAGCTATTTTCCACACGCCATCTATTTGGTACGCCATCTACTAGATTTACCGCAGTAAACAACATCGCGTGTGTGATTTCTGTTTCGCCATAATTCATCTTTTCTACCTTACTGAGATTGAATGAAATGTCATAAAGGGGACCATATTCATAAAGTTCAGTATCCATCACTCCAAGACCGCCATGGAAAAATTTACCCACATCACAACCAAACCATACAGGATTGTTATCTATAATTGTGTCCACTGTAGCTTTTCTAATCACATCCATCTCTACATTTAGATAGGTGATTGGTTTTCCACCAACGACATTTCCCAAGTAGGAAACAGCATAGGTTTGATTGTAAGGGGTAATCGATCTTGGACTATTGACTAAACAGACCATATCATCTATTGGAAACTTTACAAAATCATTGAAGAACTCAAGTGGAGTAAGATTTCTATAAGCACTAAAAGAGCCCTCGTTATTCCAAAACTCCCAATCAAACCTTTCTGGAGGGAATCCAAAATGGGTGGCTAAAATTCTGTATGCTTTAGATACCATCTGTTCTTTCTTTTCAGCCAGTTCCTCTATAGATGCCCCTTCGGCTTTTAGAGTGCGTAGTTTTAATGCCCATTCCCTAAGTTTTAAGGTTAAAATGTAATTTAAAGGAGCTGACCGTAATGAGGCACAACTGTCTGGATAGACAGATTTAGGAACAAGCCCATATTTTTTTACTAAGTTAGTGAACATATCCCACTGTCCGCCATCTGAAAGGGGCGCTTTTAATAGGTAGGATACAAGCCTGCTGTCGTGGGTCTCACTGGAAGTTTCTAAAATGTTTTCTAAGAAATAGTTAACTTTTTCAAGTTTGTCATAGAAAAATAGGTAACTTTGAGAAAATTCGAAATTAGAGAGTTTGTACTCTCTGCAAAAAGGGACTCTGATAAGATTTAATCCTGCAAAGATCCAGCAGCGACCACTTTGTTGTTGGTCTGTAATTGGAAGTTCGGGATCAACGTGATTGGAAAAAGTATGATCGATAGAGGAATACCTGTCCCAATTGAGAGCGATGTTTCTAAGATCAACGCTGGTTAGAGCGTTGCGTGTGATGCGAAATGTTGGGTCTTGGCAAAGCTCACTTTTAACTTTTGCTAATTTTTCTAAGGAGAGTTCTCCTGATGGTTTACTGCCGTACAATTGTGAAAATGCACAAATTGTTGCTAAGGATTTTAGCAATGTGTTCTTCATCATTTAACCTCTCCTTTGAATAGAATTTACTGTTTTAAAAAGATACTTGGTTGTAAGTATTTTGTCAAATTCTACATTTGTTAAGCAAGAGCTCCTAATGGATCCCATGGAGGTAAAACAGTAGGTGGTTTTTTAAAAGCTTCAATTGTTTCCTTAGAAAGGTATTTTTTGTGTATGGCAATTTCAAACATAAACTCATCGAACCATTTATCTGTCATGATAAAGTATCCCTTATCACCCACATCTTTCCCCCAGCTATTTTCCACACGCCATTTTGTAGGCTTCCCATTTTCTATGTGTACAGCAGTAAATAGCATTGCGTGAGTCATTTGACTCTCACCGTAATTCATTCTACCGGCCTTATCTAATGTAAACTCAGTATTGTATATGTAGTTGTACTGATAAAAGTCAGTGTCCATCACCCCTACTGTTCTATGAAAGTATTTACCTACATCACAACCGAACCAAACGGGGGTGTTATCCATAATGGATGCAACGGCTGCCTTTTTCATCTCCTCTATCTCTACGTTCAAATAACACACATCTCTTCCCTCTACAACGTTGCCTAAATATTGGACGGTATAGGTTTGGTTAAGGGGGGTAGATTTTCTTGGACTGTGTACTAGACAAAACATCTCATCTAAAGGAAAATCAACATACTTCTCAAAAAATATTTTAGGTGTGAGGTCTTGATGAGTATGGAATTTTTTGTTTTTATCCATGTAGGACCAAGAAAATGTTTCTGGCGGGAACCCAAAATGAGTAGCCATGATTCTGTACGCCTCTTCCATCATGGAGGCTTTTGTATCTTCTAATACTTTTGTTGCGGCTTGCTCTTTTTTAAGAGCTCGTAGCGTTTGAGCCCACTCCCTTAATTTTAAGGTTAGAATATGGTTAACAAACTTTGACTCTAAGCTAGCTTTACTATCTGGGTAGACCGACTTTGGCACTAAACCATACTTATTGATGATATTTACTAACATATCCCACTGTCCGCCATCGGAAAGGGGAGAGGAAACTAAATAGCTTATGATCCGGCTATCATGAGATTCATCAGTTGTTGCTAAAATATTCTCTAAGAAATAGTTAGCTTTTTCTAATTTGTCATAAAAAAATAAATAACTTTGAGAAAACTCAAACTCTTCAATTTTAAGCTTTCTGCAAAAGGGGATTCTCATGAGGTTTAATGCTGCAAATATCCAGCATCTACCACTTTGAAATTGACTGGTAGCTTTTAATTCGGGTTTGACTGAGTTTGAAAAAACATGGTCGACCTGTGCAAATTGGTCCCAGTTCATAGCAACCTCGTGGAGATCAACACGTGCAACAGCATTTCTTGCTAGACAAAATGAGGAATCCTTACTTAATTCATTCTTATATTTTAATAGTTTTTCTGGTGAAATTGTTTTTTTAGTCATTGTATTTCGCTCCTTTTGTGTGCTAATTTTCATTTTACAAGGATCTAGCATATCGATAAAGTTTTTTCTGCAAGTATGTGAGGTTATTGTTTGAAAAATTGAGTTGATTTAATCTTTGAATGAGCATAAAGTGGGATCAATCAATAGAGGTTTTTATGAAACGTAGTTTAGTGACAGGGGATAAAACACCAGAATTTTCTTTAATCGGTTCTGATGGAATGATTCATACGTTAGTTGATTTTAAGGGTTACAAAGGAGTGTGCTTTTGCTTTTTTTCGCTTGGTTGTGAAATGTCGAAAAAGACTTTTCCGGTGCTTAAGAAATTAAAAGAACTTTACTCTAAAAAGTCTATTGCGTTTGTTGGAGTGTGTGGAAAGGAGCAGATGAGCTCATTTAGTGAAACATTAGCAAAATTCAAAGACCTAGATTTAGGTTTTGATATTTTACTTGATGCCACAAATGACCTCCACAATAGATTTGGAGTCCAAACCACCCCTCATGCATATATTTTCAACCAGGGTAAGCATTTAATTTATAGCGGCCGAATTTTAAAAAATACATCAGATGCTATGGGCGAGCAGAATGCAAACTACATCGCTTTAGCACTTGACCAATTAGTCGGTGGATTGCCCATCGAAACGCCTGTTACTGATGTTATTGGAACACCTATTAATCTATTAACTACAGTTTAAAGAACTCTAATAATTTGATAAAATCTGGGTGTAAAAGAGCGATGCATTTTTTGATTCCAATATAAACTTCTAAAGATCTTCCAAAATCACAAAGCTTTACTACTCTCACTTCAGAAGACATTCTTAGAGTTGAGAATCTCCTCAACACCAGACCTAGAAAGGTTTTAGGCTTTGCAACACCACAAGAAACATTTGATAAGTTATCCTCTAACATGTTATCATTGGGGGCGCAATAGATTATACTAATTTTTATGTCACTTTTCGTGCACTTCAAAGTTCAATGGGCCAGTGTTGGCTTGCTGTTCGTCATCTCATTTTAAAAAAGCATATAACTTTCGAAGAGATATTGTACGCAAAGCTAAATTTAAACCAGGAGTACTCGTGCACGCAAGCATGAAAAAAATCTTTTTTCTCATAGGGGCCTCTGGATCTGGAAAAACTACAGCGACCAAAGAGCTGGAGCAACGAGACCTAGCGAACTTTAAAATCCTCTATTTTGACAATATAGGGGTCCCTTCGATAGAGGAAATGGAAGCGAAATATGGCGGCCCAGAAGAATGGCAGAAAGCAAAAACAGTCGAATGGGTTAAGATTATTAAAAGGGATTTTTTGCCTGATACCCACATTCTGTTCGATGGCCAGACCAGGCCATCATTTATTGAGAAGGCTTGCCATGAAAATGGGATCACGGAATTCGAGGTCATCTTGTTTGATTGCTCAGATGATGAGAGAAAAAGGCGGCTTGTGGCTCGTGGTCAGGCAAATCTGGCAGATAAGAATATGATGAGTTGGGCAAGATACTTAAGAAAAGAATGCCAGGATCGTGGCTATATCATCATTGACAATACGCATATGCAAATTGAAGAAACGGTATCACGGCTGCTTGCACATTTACATGAGTTGGCTCCCTGCTGATCTCTTCACGAGATCGTAATATCGAAGCATTTCAAAAGACTCATCGCCTCTGGAAAGGAAAACTGCGCTTTTTTAACATTATTCGTCTGTAAATCAAGCACATAGTTTTTGGCATTCCTAAAATCAGATTTCGTCAAATTACATTGGTGGAAGATCGTCCCCGCCAGATCTGTATCGGTAAAGTTGGATTCGGACAGGTCTGTATTTGTGAAATAAACCTCTCTGATTTTTGACCCAGCGAAGGATGTCCCCTTCAATTTCAGATCGGCAAAATTGCATATCTGCAAGATGCTCTTATTGAATGAGACATGAAGCATTTTCTCGCACTTGTAAAAGTCCAGCCCAACGATTTTGCATTCCTCAAACACGACTTGCTGCAAGCGGCATCCTCTCAGATTGAGAAGGCTGAGGTTGCAGTTTTTAAATCGACACCCATTGAATTGAGCTTGGCTCCAATCACTCTCCACAAAATGGCAGCTGATCGAAATTTTACCGACCACAAATCCTCTCGTTTCAAATAGATGCCGACATGATAGGCTTCAAACCAAAATTCCTCGACGGTCTTAAGAAATTCCGATTTTGAGGGCTTTTGCGCCATGGGCTCTTTGTAAT
>CAMBZN010000015.1 GCA_945872565.1 Chlamydia trachomatis
GCAATGGTAATTTAGTTCTTTCTGGAACAAACCTTCATACTGGAGGAACAACTTTATCTGCAGGAACTATAAGCCTAGAAAGTAATGGTGGATTGGGAAATGGACTGTTCACGATGGCAAGTGGCACAACTCTTGTAGTTGACAATAACGTAATAGCACCAAATACTATCACTCTTAACGGACCGGTTACTTTAAGTGTCCTTACCTCTGATGCAGGGGAGTTATCTGGGATCATTTCAGGTAGCGGTCAAAGTGTTACAAAAACCGCTCCTGGTACATTAACTTTATCGGGGGTAAACACCTATAGCGGCGGAACAACATTATCAGCTGGACAAATTTCGCTAGGAGATAGCAGCGGACTTGGAACAGGAACACTTTCCATGGCAGATACAACAACCCTTTCTTTCAATGATGGCGTTTATGCTTCTAACGTAATTAGTATTACAGGTACGGGTAACTTAAATGTTGATGGTACAGATCTTGCAGGATTATCAGGGGCAATTGCATCAACTTCTGGTATTTTATCAAAAACAGGGACAGGTTCTTTAATTCTTGCTGTTTCTAACAATCATTCAGGTGGAACAAATCTATCAGCAGGGCAAATCATAGCGGAAAACAATCAGTCTCTTGGAACAGGTCCAGTGACTATGTTGGGAGGAACCACTCTTGATATTGATGATACTATAGAAATTGGAAACGCAATTACGATTACGTCTGGCACAGCTAGTATGAATGTTGATACAGCAAGTCAAGCGAGCGTAACTGGCGTGATTGCAGGGGCGGGTACTTTAGCAAAAACTGGCGCCGGAATTTTATCAGTAAGTGGCATTAATACCTATTCAAGTGGAACAAATTTATCTGAAGGGTCGATTGCATTAGAAAATAATAGTGCTCTTGGAAGCGGCACCCTTTCCATGGCTAATTTGACAACCCTTGATTTAAGTGGTGGTTATAATCCTATTAACGCAATGAATATTACAGGAAATGCTACAATTAACTTAGATAGTAATCCATCAACGCTTTCAGGAGTAATTAGTGGGTCCGGGACACTTGCTAAAACAGGTTTAGGTGTGCTAACTCTTGCTGGAAATAGCACCTATAGTGGTGGAACAAATTTAACAGTAGGACAAATCAGTTTAACAAGCGGTAGTGGGTTAGGATCAGGCACTCTCAGCATGGCAAATAATACAACTCTTGCAATTGCCGATGGTATCAATGCCTCCAATCAAGTTACTATTAATGGAGATGCGACTATAAATGTAGGTAGTCTAACTACAGCAACTTTGTCAGGTGTGATTTCAGGTTCAGGCTCTTTATCTAAAAATAGTTCTGGTCGGTTAGTTTTAACAAATGCTAACACGTATAGTGGCGGAACAACGATCAATGATGGGAGAATTGTTTTAGCAAATAGTAACGCCCTTGGAACAGGGTCTCTTTTCATGGAACACCACACAACAATTACTTTGGGTAACTCTGTTAATGTTGCAAATCCAATTACTCTTGTTGATACAGCTTCTGTACATATAGAAGATGGATTTTCAGCAACTTTATCAGGTGTAATTTCAGGTTCAGGAACCTTAGAAAAAATTGGAGATGGTGATTTAGTTTTATCTGGTGCTCATCTTTATTCAGGTGGTGTAAGTTTAATGTTTGGACAAATTACTTTAGATAATGATAATGCACTTGGAACTGGCGACCTTACCATGGATAATTCAACTTCATTAAATATAGCAAATGGAGTGTCAGCGCCTAATGGGATAATAATTTCAGGTTCAGATACATCTATCATCGTTTCCTCTGGAACAGGTACCCTTTCAGGTGCAATCACAGGATCTCCAAGTGGTACAGATAAATCAGGAGCTGGAAATTTGACTCTTGCTCAGACCGGAACATTTTCAGGTGATATGGATGTTGCAGAAGGGTCACTTGCTGTAAATGGTGTGATAACAGGGGATGTTACAGCTCTTTCTGGTTCTACTGTCAAGGGAACTGGAACTATTGACAATAACTTAACTGTTGAATCAGGGGCAAATCTCACTCCAGGAAATTCAATTGGAACCATCAATGTAGGAACCTTAGATCTACTTTCTGGATCAATAACCAATATAGAATTAGATGCAACAAGCAGCTCTGCTATTAACGTAACGGGTGCAGCAAACATTGCCGGAACAGTCAACTTGATACAAAACCCAGGAGCTTATGGTACAGCCGGAACCTATCAAATATTAAGTGCTGGATCACTAATTGGAGAATTTGATCCGGTAGTTACCGGAGGTCTTCCAAATTTTACTTTTTCTTTAGAATACGTAGGAAACGCAGTGAATTTAGTCTATGGAAATACAGGAATATACACATACGGATTAACAGGAAATATTCTTAATTTTGCAAACTACTTAAATGAATATGCACCTTCCACTTTAGAGATTGATGAGTTAGCAGGTCTTTATGGGCAAGCCCTTGCGGATGCAATCAATAGTGTTTCACCAGCAAGAAATGTGTTTGGAACATTTGTTGCCACTCAAACCATGTTCTCTTTTAGCCACGTCCTCAATGGATACCTTAGTGAAAAAAGATTTCTCTCCTCAAGCAAAACAGCACAAGGATCTGCAGACCTTTACAATGTTAACACACAGGCGTTAGTAGCATCAAATATTAAAGCAGACTCACAAATTGATTGCAAAGGTCAGTATCAATTGTGGGCAAGTGGGTTTGCAGATTTTGTAAGGCAAGAAGCTGAAAGTCAAAACGCCCCTTTTGACTTCACCTCTCAAGGGATCTTAGTAGGTTTTGATTCTTCTTCTATCACCAACCTGCTCTTAGGAGGTGCATTGGGCTATGCAAGTTCACAAATTACCATAGACAGTCACATGGGCGCATCAGATATTAATTACGCGGTGGCTTCGTTATATGCAAATTATTTATGGAAAAATTTCTACGCAGAGGGAGTACTCTGGGGCGGCTATAATCAGATAAAGAACAATCGATATATCGCTTATGCAGACATACAAAGAAATGCTTGGTCGACAGTTAATGGGGGACAAATTGCTCCCCATGTTGAGTTAGGGGGGCTGCTTGAGAATAAATGGGCTGATGTTGAGCCATACATCAGTGTAGATTATGTGGCTGCTTGGCAGTCTAGTTATACTGAAACCGGGGCAGGGAACTTAAATATGTATGTTGAAGCGCAAAGTTCATCGATGGTTCAAACAGAGGTGGGAGTTAGATTTTACCAAGAAGTGGAGAGATCATACGGACGATTTGGATGCAAAGAGGCGGCAAGCTATATCAATAGAACTCCATTTAGCACAGGAGATATCACCGCAGCAATATTTGGAACTACTGAACTTGTAACTTTAACATCGTTTACAGAGGCTCAAAATCTAGGTGCTGTCAGTGCAATGTTGTTTGTTCAGCCAGGAAAAAGAAGAGATGCAACAATTTCAGTTGGATATCAAGGACAGTTTGGATCTGAGTACATCTTTAATGAGGTGAGTTTAAGATTTTCAAAGAATTTTTAATACATATAAGAAGAAAAATTGAATAAATGGTTCTATAAGTTAACTTTTTTAGTGAGCACAACACTTAGCGCGCTAACCATTACTGTGACGACAAACAATCCCACAGGGTCTAATTCATTCACAGATGCAGTTACAATCGCAAATTTAAGTGCGGGCAATGAAATAGATTTTTCTACACCCTCTCCTTACGAGATTACATTAACTGCATCAATTGATTTTACCCAATCCTTCATTATTTTTGGTGATAACGATGGTAATGGGATAAGCATATCTCCATTATCATTATCTTCAGGACAAATGGCTAACTTGTCGCCCACTGTTACTACAACTTTAAATAATACCTCTGCTGAGATGGAGTTTAATCTAAATATTGTTTCTGATCAAACATCTGCTTTAACAAAAACAGGCACTGGGACTTGTATTATAGGGGGCGATAATTCAGGTTTTTATGGGCAATTTAATCTGTCCCAAGGGCAAATTACACTTGCGAGTAATACTGGATTAGGATCGCAAGTATGTATAATGGATGATGGCACAACGCTTTCAATAACAGGGGCATTTAATTGTACAACTGATGTGAATTTCACTGGAACAGCGACCATCCTCGCAAGTGGGGGAGAGGTAACTTTATCTGGGAATACATCAGGCCCGCTTGCAACTTTAATGAAAACTGGAGCTGGCGGTTTAGTCCTATCAGGGGACAATGCTCACGGCCAGACCTATTTATCAGATGGAAGCATAGTACTTGCAAGCAGTACAGGGTTAGGAACAGGTACCTTTTCTATGGTAAATGGTACAGAACTTCAGATATTTGATGGAGTTAGCATCGCTAATCCCATAAATCTTTCTGGTACATCAAATATTTATGTAGATGCAGGCACTGGTGCAATAGCTGGTGCAACAGCAAGTACTTCGGGGCTATTAAAAAAAATTTATGGCGGTACTTTGGTTTTATCGGGAAATAATCGTCATACGGGGGGAACTACGATAGATGAAGGGCAAATTACCCTTGCAAATAATAATGGACTAGGCACAGGAAGACTCACCATCGAAAATGGGTCAACTCTTGCAATCAACAGCGATATTAATGCATCTAACCCTTGGACAATTAGTGATAGTGCAACTGCCACTATAAATGTAAGCACCGGAACTGGTATTTTATCTGGACATGCAGAAAACACAACAGGGGCTTTAATAAAAACAGGCAGTGGAAATTTACTCCTTGCAGGAACAAATCTTTATACAGGTGGCACGGCGATCAATACTGGGCAAATTACCCTGGGAAATAATAGTGCAATAGGGACAAGTTCATTAACTATGAATAACTCCACTTCATTGAGCATATTAAACGGTGTATTGTGCCCAAATACAGTAACAATGACTGGAGCCTCAGGATCTATTGTGGTTAATTCTGGAACAGGGTCTCTTTCAGGTACAATCACCGGTGCCTCGGGGGTAACCTCTAAATCTGGACGGGGGAACTTTACCCTTGCTAGTTCTGGTAATTTTACAGGTAATGTAAATGTAACGGAGGGGATTTTTACAGTCAATGGGTTGCTTGCAGGGGATGTTTTAGTTGAGATGGGAGGAACTGTTAAGGGGACTGGAACTGTTCAAGATGTACTTACCGTTCAGTCAGGGGGAACTGTTGCGCCAGGAAATTCCACCGGAACAATTACAGTAGGAACTTTAGATTTACTTGCAGGTTCAGTAACAAACATTGAATTAAATCCAAGCGGAAGCTCTGCTATCAATGTATCTAATACAGCAAATATTGCAGGATCTGTACATTTGACTCAAGATTCAGGGTTGTATTCAAATAGTACCACATATCAAATATTAAGTGCCGGGTCAGTAAGTGGCGTGTTTGATCCAGTTGTTACAGGAGGTTTTCCAAATTTTAATTTCACAATAGAGTACGTTGGAAATACAGTTCGATTAAGTTATGAATTGTTCATACATACAGACGGATTGTCTGGAAATCTTCTTAAGTTTGCAGATTATTTAAATGCGTACGCACCTTTATCGCAAGAGTATGATGCGTTAGCATCCCTGATTGGTGAGGCGCTTGCCCGGGGGATTAATAGTGCATCGCCAGCAAGAAATGTATTTGGAACTTTTGTAGCCGCACAAACAATGTTTTCTTTTAGCAACATTTTAAATGGGGTTCTTTGCGATAAAAGATTGCTATCGTCACGTGCAACATCAGAAAATTCTACCGGAATTCTACATTTTTCCGAACTTGATTTTGTAGCTTCCAATGGAAACTTTCACGCCAGGAATAACGCTCAAAATAATTGTGAACCCTTGTATGAATTGTGGGTAAATGGTTTTGGAGATGTTGCAAGGCAGGATGGCGAGAGTCAAAACGCAGCTTTTGACTTCTACACTCTAGGACTTCTTGTAGGATTTGATTTTTCCAATGTGCAAGAGGCACTTTTTGGGGGAGCACTTGGCTATGCAAATTCACAAATCACAACAGATGGTAATATGGGATCGGCAAACATTAACTACGGTGTTGCCTCTTTATATGGTTACTATTTATGGGAAAATGTGTATGTTGAGGGCACTGTTTGGGGAGGGTATAATCAAGTGAAAAATCATCGAACCATCGCTTACCCGAGTGTAGAAACAGTTGCATTTTCAACAATCGACAATTGGCAGCTTGCACCACACCTTGAGGTAGGCGGGCTTTTAATACACAAAGGAAGGACAATCGAGCCATACCTTGAACCGTATATTGGGGTGGATTATGCGGTTAACTGGCAGGGCGCTTACGATGAAACTGGTGCTGGCAATTTAAACATGCGTGTAAAGGGTCAAACTTCATCGATGGTGCAAACAGAAGTTGGGATGAGATGTTATCAGGCAGTTGAAAAATCATATGCACGATTTGGGTTTAAAGAGGGCGTCTCTTACATCAATAGAACCCCTTTTGATACAGGTAGTATTACAGCAGCAATATTCGGTGTAAGCGAATTTGTAACGTTGACCTCTTTTAAAACGGCACAAAATTTAGGAGCTGTTATGGCAGAGCTTTTGATTCAGCCGACAAAGAGCAGAAATTTTACAATTTCGGTGGGCTATCAAGGGCAGTTTGGATCTCAATACATTTTGAATGAGGTTGGTTTAAGGTTGTCGGGAAATTTTTAACGAAGAAAAAAAATGAATAAATCAATTTACGCTTTAACTTTTGCCCTATCTTTATCTCTTAGTGCTACAGATCCAGAAACATATACAGTAAATAGCACCTTCGGAGGACTTGACACTACCCCCGGTACGTTCTTATTTTCTCTACTTGGCGCAGGTTTTTTTCCTAACCAACAAAATATCGTTGACTTTAACCTTCCTCTACCGGCTACGATCGTTTTGACAGCTAATGGATCACTTGCTAATACTTTCACAATAGACGGTACTAACGGCGGTCTTGGAGTAACAATCAGTGCAACTGCCGATCAAGTTATTAATTCAATTGGTGGGGCAGCAACAATTTTAACAAATTCCTCTGGAACAATGGCATTTAATTTGAGAATTACAAGTGACGACAGTAACTCTACTTTAACCAAACAAGGAGCCGGAATTTTAGCATTAGGAGGGGATAATTCAGACTATGGTGGAACAATTGATCTTTCTCTCGGCCAAATTACAGTGGGGAATAATCACTCACTTGGAACAGACACATTGACAATGGCAGATACAACAATTCTTGCGTTAAATAATGGAATTAATGTTTCCAACGTAATTAGCATTACCTCAGGAACCGGTAGCATAGATGTGGAGGGCACTGATGCTGCAACGTTATCGGGAAACACAGGAGCTACTGACGGGATCTTAGCAAAAACAGGCACAGGGACTTTAGTTCTTTCTGGAAATAACGCCCATAGGGGTGGAACAACGCTTTCTTCTGGGCAAATTACAGCAGGAAATTATGGGGCGCTTGGTCCAAACACATTGACAATGGCAGATACAACAATTCTTTCGTTAAATAATGGAATTAATACTCCCAATGAAATTAGCATTACTAGTGGAACCGGTTCCATCGAGGTAGATGATGGTAATACAGCAACCTTTTCGGGAGCAACAGCACCTACTGCTGGGATTTTAGCAAAAACTGGAACAGGTGAGTTAGTTCTTTCAGGAGCAAACCTTCATACGGGTGGAACGGCGCTATCGGCCGGCCAAATTACCCTTGGAAATAATGCGGGACTTGGAGGTTACAACCTTGCTATGGAAGAGTCAACAGTTCTTGCGTTTAATAATAGCATCAATGCTTCAAATGATATCGTTCTTAATGGATCAGCTATTTTAAAAGTAGATAGTGGCACAGGAACTTTTTCAGGACAGATTTTAACCACTGCAAATGGATTAACCAAAACAGGTGCGGGCATTTTAGTATTATCAGGCAACAATCAATATTCAGGAGCAACTAATCTTAACGAAGGGACAATTTCTTTTGGTGGAGCTGGTGCATTAGGATCAGGACAACTAAATATGACAGGGGGGACAACTCTTTCAATACCAAATGCAATGGATGCTACAAATGGAGTGAATATCATTTCTGGAACCGCTAATTTTTCGATAGATAGTGGCACTGGATCATTTTCAGGATCAACTCTTAACACCGCAGGAACAGTTGCTAAAACAGGTAGTGGCAATTTAATTCTTTCAGGAACAAATCTTCACATGGGGGGAACTAATCTATCACAAGGAATGCTCTCGGTAAAAAATAATAATGCCTTGGGAAATGGTTTATTAACTATGGCAGGGGGAACAACGCTAATCATTGATAGCAATTATCAAGTTTCAAATGATGTGATCCTTAACGGAGCTGTTACCTTAAATGTAGGCAGCGGAACAGCAACGTTTGCAGGGCAGATTTTAGCAACATCTAATGGTTTTACAAAAACTGGCGCCGGGACTTTAGTTTTGTCTCAAGATAACCTCTATACGGGCGTTACCACTTTATCAGCAGGGCAAATCACGGTAGGAAGTGATAGCGCACTTGGATCTAATGCCTTAAATATGGCTAATTCTACGCTACTTAGCATATCAAACGGCATTTTGGTCTCTAACACAGTAACAATGACGGGGGCTTCTGGATCATTAGTTGTAAGTTATGGAACAGGCTCTCTTTCAGGTGCGATCACTGGAGCATCTGGTGGAACGGTTAAATCAGGAGCAGGAAATTTTGTTCTTGCAGCCGGCGGAACATTTTTGGGTAATCTTTCGGTAACAGAAGGAACTTTTACTGTAAATGGGGTCTTTACAGGGGATGTTTCAGCTACCTCTGGGGCTACAGTTAAAGGAACTGGAACCATTGAAAATAGTCTTACCATTGGATCTGGTGCAGCGATTACGCCGGGAAATTCAATCGGCACCATTACAGTAGGAAGCCTTGATTTAACGGCAGGTTCTGTAACTAATATTGAATTAAATCCTACAAGCAACTCGTTGATCGACGTAGTTGGTACGGCAAATATTGCAGGTAATGTAAATGTAATACAAAATGCAGGAAATTATCAACAAGGAAAGAGTTATGAAATTTTAAATGCTGGAACATTAGCCGGTGAATTTAATCCTATTGTAACTGGGGGGCTCTCTAATTTTATTTTCTCGATAAACTATATTGGTAATACTGCAAATTTAACTTACGATTTGTTCATTGATACAGATGGATTGTCGGGAAATATCCTTACCTTTGCCGATTATCTTAATGAATATGCCCCACATTCACAAGAATATTATGTATTAGCGCAGCTTAGTGGAGAAACTCTTGCCAATGGAATAAACAGTCTATCTCCAGCAAGAAATTTCACAGGTACGTTGGTTGCTTCACAAACGATGTTTTCTTTTAGTCATGTTTTAAATGAGTACCTCTGTGATAAAAGGTTGCTCTCTTTGTCAAGCGCTTCACAATCTTTTGCAGACAATCATCAATTTTTTGAAGAGAGCCTTGTATCATCAGATGGTAACGTGCAGTGCAGAAAAAAAACACAAAAAAATGATGGAAGTAAAAATGAATTTTGGATGGCAGGTTTTGGAGATGTTGCAAGGCAAGACGCTAAAAATCAAAATGCCGCTTTTGACTTTTACACTTTTGGTGTTTTATTGGGATTTGATCGTTCATTCATAGAAGAATTTGTTTTTGGGGGCGTTCTTGGGTATGCAAATTCACAAATCTCGACAGACGGCAATATGGGTACAGCTTATATTAATTACGGTATTGGTTCTTTATACGGTTACTATTTATGGGAAGATCTCTATCTTGAGGGGGCTGTTTGGGGTGGCTATAACCAGGTAAAAAATCATCGATCTATTTGTTTTGGCAATGTGCAAAGGAATGCTCTTTCAACAGTTAATAATTGGCAGTTAACCCCACATATTGAATTAGGTTGGCTTTTAAAGCATAAGGGAAAAACAATGAAACCATATATTGAGCCTCATATTGCATTTGACTATGTGACAAACTGGCAGGGCGGTTATGCTGAAACTGGTGCAGGGGATTTAAACATGCATTGTAACGCTCAAACTTCATCGATGCTTCAAACAGAGGTCGGAGTTCGATTTTTCAAGGAAGTGGAAAATGCAAGTGTAAGATTTGGGTTTAAGGAGGGTTTGAGCTTTATAAATAGAGTCCCTTTTGATACTGGAACTATTACTACTGCGATATTTGGAGCAACTGAACTTGTAACTCTTACATCTTTTAGGGCAGCACAAAATCTAGCGGCAGTGACGGCAGAACTTTTAATTCAGCCTAAAGTGACTAGAGATCTAACAGTTGCAATAGGGTATCAAGGGCAGTTTGGATTTGAATACATTTTTAATGAAGTTTCATTACGATTACAGGTGCAATTTTAACATTCGGCAACTGAACATTTTATTGTAATGCTTAAATTTTATGAATCAATCTTTCGTTTTTCTGGATACTTTTTACAAGCATCGATGATGCCTGCATGAAGATCTAGTATTCTGTTTTGAATATATTTGTCTAGTTTTTTATTCGAATCACATTCATCGATACTATCATGCTTAATATAATAAATTCGATAGCCTAATGTTCTAAGGAGCCTGCGCTTTATAAGGCTATCGGTGCGTGCCTTGTGAGAATTATAATGGGTAGGTCCATTTACTTCTATAATGTATTCATCCCCCACGAGAATATCTACCCAATATCCATTGATGAATACTTCGTTTGTATGTGCAACTTTGAGACGGTTGAGGGAAGAAGAGACTGTTTGATGTAGACTACTAGATGATTGTTTAGTACTTCTTTCGACCTCAATAGTATACGATTCGATGGTATCCATCACCTTTTTATCAAATTTTTGCTTGTAAACATGAACTAAGATGTTCACAAAGATTACAGCCTTCATTTTCGAATGCAGATCTAAATCGCTGCTCATGTGCATTAACATTGTAACTTGATTGATTATTTGGGGAAGAAATGTTTCTTTAGAAACTGAACTCAAGTTTTTAACAAATAATAGTATAAGATTACATAGATCAGGAGCCAATAAACCTGACTCATTTTTTGATAATCTTGCTATCAATACTGTAAAAAGCTTTTCATCCACAAGACCAATAGAAGCTAGTCTAGTAAATTGTGTATACAAAGTAATTAGTGAGAAATTCGATTGTGTTTGAGCAATTAATTTACTCATCTCCAGGGTAAATTTTGTATTGCTTGTGTAAAAAGTTGAGAAAGCAAACGTAAGATCACATAATGCATAGGAATCAAAACAATCTGGTTTTTTTAAAAAAAATTCTTCAACTTTTAATAAGTATCTTGATGCAAGAACAGGGGAATTAATCGTTGAGGCAAAGTTTGCAAAATTTGCAATTTCCCGAAAAGGCAATAGGTTAAATCTTTTTGTTGCAAGATCAAGTATTGTTAGGCAAGTATCTTTATGATTTTCTTGCTCACCTAAATATTTTATAGAATAGGCAAGCATGCATAAATGCCTATTTTCAAATTCCAAAAGATGATTTTTGCAATCCTTTAATAGTGATTGAATACAGTGAAAATTCGCTCTATCGATGCTTTTGATAAAAAGACGAAGGAGAAAGCATCGATTTTGAGGAACAAGCGTTCTAGAAATAGATTTAGCTCGCCTATCCATTGCACATACTAATTTTTTATTTTGATCTATTAAGTTTAATTTATATAAAGACCAGGCAACAATCCCCAAATCTTTACCATCCATATTATCCACAAGAAACATAATATCTTCGATCAGCTGTTTAATTAAAATTGGATCACTTTGGTTGAGTTTTGCAAGTGCCCAAAAAACTTCAGCAGGATTTGTGAATGAAGTATTTTTATATTCCTTCAATTTTGAAATAACTGAAGCAATTAATGGGTGTGGATTATTTACGATGGTAGCAACGGCTTTAATAATCTTTTCATATGGAACTGAAGAGGGGGGAAGGTCAGAGTATAATTTGTAAAAAAGAGGGACAAGTTTTCGATCAAATATTCTTTTAGCATTTATAGTGTGTTGAAAAAACATACAAATTTTAAACATAGCTTTAGCTAAATCAGAAATATTAAAAATAAAGCCTTCTGTGTCGATTAGTTGTTCTAATCTCTGCAAAGATGTGCAACGGGTTAAATCACGGTCTAGTTGATCGCTTCTTCTTATAATATCTGGTCTAGATCCAAGGAAATAAATGTTTGCCATGATGAACTTTTTCTTTTTTTTTCAAAGATTATAATTAATTCGATTAATTAGAAGCAAACTATTTTTAGTGTTCTATAAAAGAATGCTCTAAGAAAAAAAGGGAGATCAACCTAAAAGCCGGTGAAGCAAAGCTCTTTTTGAAGCTTTGCAATAGCAAGCTCCTTTGCCTTTGCTTCAATGTCTACTGTAAGATTAGGGATATTTTTCCACATCAGAGGAAAATCGTTTTGATCTATGTAATCATGGTGGTGCTCAGGGTTTTTTCCATTCCATCCATTAAGCGGACTTGAAAGATGAAATAAAGGCTCATTTTTCCATGTGGAAAGGGCACCCTCTGTGGCTTCCTCTTCGCTTAATTGATCTTTGTAGCAACGATGATGGTGAACATCATAGACAAAAGGAATGCCTAGTTCTTTACATACGGGAATGACCTCTGCGGGGGAGTAGGTTTTGTCGTCGTTTTCGATGGTAAGTCTTGATTGAACTTTTTCAGGGAGGAGTTTAAAATTTGCAATCACTCGGCCGATTGCAGCGTCTGCATCTTTATATTTTCCCCCCATGTGAATATTTATCACATCGGCCCCAATTAATTGAGAAACATCGGCATGATAGCATAAATCTTCCACAGATTTTTGAGTCACTTCATCACTTGGAGAGCTTAAAAGGATAAACTGACTAGGGTGAAAGGTAAGACGAATAGAATATTCTTGCGCTTTTGCTTTAGAAAGAGCAAGAAGAGATAGAATTTCCTTCTGATCTGCAAGATCTTCTAAAGTATACATCACATCAGGGTGGGTGATACAAGGGAAAAAGTAGCTATTAACTCTAAAGCTTCCAATAAGATGGGTATGGCAGTACTCAATGGAGGCAAGTAAGGAATTGGCATTGTGTAAAATAAGCTCGCTTATATAGGAATTAGGATCTGCTTTTTTGTCTTTTAACCTTTTAAGATAAGTAACAGTGGTAGTTTTGAAATGGATAGGCTCTTTTTCAAATTTACAACATAATCCAAAACGTATCAATGGTAAGTGCTCTTTTTTTTATGGGTGTTTTATACAAATTATGATATCTATTGGGATAGGAGTCAATAAGCTTTATGGAAAAATCAGAAAAAAGAGTATTAATAGCTGGTGCAAATGGATATGTTGGCAGTAGGCTTGCATACAGACTTGCTGAAAAGGGAATAGCGGTGATTGCTCTTGTAAGAGATAAAAATCGTTTCACTATTCATGAAAAAATCCATCAAAACATTGAAGTAATAGAAGCAGATTTATTAGACAGCACCTCCCTTGAAAAAATTCCTGCAGGGCTATCGTGCGTCTATTATTTAGTCCATTCACTCGGCAGTAAAGATAAAAATTTTGCCAATCTAGAGGAGATCTCAGCAAGAAATTTTCTAAAAGCGATGCAGGTACGAGGTCCAGAAAAAATTGTCTATTTAAGCGGACTTTCTGGAAAAATGCCAGAGTCTGAGCATATGAGATCAAGAGATCTAGTAGGAAAAGTCTTAAGCGAAGGAAAAGTCCCGGTTGTAAATTTTCAAGCAGGCATTATTATTGGTTCAGGTAGTGCTTCTTTTGAGATTATGCGGGACTTGGTTGAAAAATTGCCTGTGATGATTGCACCAAAATGGGTGAGCTCAAAATGTCAACCAATAGGTATAGAAGATGTTTTGTATTATTTAGAAAATATCCATGACAAAGATGTAGACAGTATCACGTTAGAAATTGGTGGCCCTGAAATTTTTACTTATAAAGAAATGTTATACAGATTTGCTAAAGTTCGTGGTTTAAAAAGATGGATTATTTCAGTGCCCTTTTTAACCCCACACCTATCTTCTCTTTGGCTTTATTTTGTCACTGCAACAAACTTATATATTGCAAAAAGATTAGTGCAGAGTTTAAAAAACGATGCAGTGTGTAGCTTAAAAACCATCGACACCTACCTTCCTCATAAGTGCCTTACCTATGAAGAAACAATAAAAAGAGCATTTGACAAAATTGAGCAAAATCACGTTCTTTCCTCTTGGAAAGATGCCATGAACACAAGTCGACTTAAACCTCATTTTGATGAGTATATTCATGTACCAACTTTTGGCTGTTTGAAAAATGTTCAAAAAAGAAGATATGAAACATCCAAAAAGGAGGTGCTTTCAAGACTTTGGTCTATTGGTGGAGATAACGGCTGGTATTATATGAATTGGGCTTGGAAAATTCGAGGGGGAATAGATAAGTTATCTGGAGGAGTGGGCTTAAGGCGGGGGAGAAAAAGTCCTATCGAATTAGAAAAAGGGGATACCCTTGATTTTTGGAGAGTAATTCTTTCTGATAAGAATGAGGGAAAGCTCCTTTTATATGCAGAAATGCGTTTACCTGGGGAGGCTTGGCTTGAATGGAAAGTGGAAGAAATAGAAGGGAAAACACAAATTCTTCAAACAGCAACTTTTCGACCAAAAGGGCTTTTGGGAAGACTGTACTGGTACTTTCTTGTTCCATTTCATCTATTTATTTTTAGAGGAATGTGTAATAAAATCGGAAACAATAAATCTCTTGACTGATAGCAAAGTTTGAAGTATGAATGATTTTAATCATATCAACCAAAGGTAAGGCTGTGCGAACATATTCACTTGCAATTGTAACTTTATTTTCACTGACCGGTGCTTTATATGCAGAGACAAAAAGCACTGAAGACTATGAAATGGCGTCTTATTGTTTTCCTCTAAAGCCTGTCGAGCAACCAAAAGTGAAAGTCCAAGAGCCTGAGACCCCCTGCAGCGTTAATTTGAAGGAACCTTGTAAAAAGCCCCTTATAAGAGATGTTAGAGTTGATGAACCTAAAAATTGTTTTCTTGGGTATTTCACCATTTCCTATGTGCAGCCATCTGCTACAAACATGCACTATGCAGCAGAGGCATTGCCCCTTCCGGTACCGACTCCAAATTGGATTATTCATGAAATTAAGCCCTGTTTGCATGTCGCTTTTGATGTGGGGGTTACTGGAGTGATTAATTCTGCTCAAACTTTTGTTAATATAAACTGGAGGCATTTATGCTCTTTTGATTCAGATACAGTAACAGTTGCTCAAGCAGATATGGTAGGACCATTTTTTACCATTGGACCAGATGCGTCAGCATACTCATTTGCATCAGGAAAGGTAAACCATTACATGCAAGAGGGTAGGGTGAACTATGGAACTCCCATCAAAGTAGGTGATAAACTGAGCGCTGCAGTATATATGGGTGTAAATTACGCCTACCTTTCACAAACATTGGAGTTTGCTTATTCAAACGCATCAAGTGAAATCTCAAGAAACATTTATACACCATCAACATTTTCAGGTGCTGGACCTCAACTTGGTACTTCTTTAGCATTTCATATTATTGACTCATTAGATCTTGCTATGGGTGGATCATTGGCATTGCTCTACGGATGTATTTCCAATAGCACAAAATACGAATCCACAAGTCCGCTTCTTGCTGGGCTTGACATTACCCCACCAAATACACAGACAACAACAACACCATCAACAAATCAAATGATCCCAAGTTTTGATGGGCAGGCAGGATTTGCATTTAATAAAGTGTTTGACTGTTGCTGCAGCTTGTTTGTTGAGGCAGGATTTAGAGCACAGCTCTTTTTGGGGGCTTTTCAATCTGTTGATATGGGCAGTGAAGTTCCAATTGATAGTGTTGCTGATTCAACAGTTGGAGTATACGCAAGAACATTTCAAAAAAACATCAGTAATTTTGCCTTAGCAGGACCCTACCTCTCTATTTCTCTAGAGTTCTAGAATATAAAAATGCTATTTATTTATAATCGTGATTAATATATAATATTGCCATTTTTATTAAATAAAGAAATTTATTATGATTAACGTAGGTGATATTTTTACATTTGTAGTGCGTCCTTTTGACAACAATTGGACCCCAAAATACAAAGTTTACGTGTATTCTGGCGTTGCTAGGAGATCTGTAGGAATAGACCATGATTATGTAGATGTGATAGATTACAGGACCTTAGGCATCCCCCGGTTTCTACCATTTAAGTGGTGTATTCCATTTAATGGACCAGTAGGAGAATTGGCAGAGAGAAAGTGGGTTCAAATTCTTCATCAGAAGTATCCTACCGTCCCCGTGCCCGAGCGGTATAGTAACTATATTTATGTAACTCCTGAACCTTAATTTACGCAATAATGTTTTGTTTTATATTGATCTATGATATGATGTCAACATGACTATGTTATTTAATTGTGAATTGATAGAAAAATCGTATGCCAGAGGAACTATATTTGAAGATCTTTCGATGAGTATCTTTACAGGTGATCGAATTGGTTTAATTGGTCTTAACGGTTGTGGAAAGTCTACTTTGATGAAAATCATTGCAGGTAAAGAAAGACCTGATTCGGGCAAGGTTTCCCCTAGGCGTGATTTAATTGTTGGCTACGTGCCGCAAGATTGTATTTTTGAGGACAAGTCGCCAGTAGAGATTATTGTAGAGGCAATGCCAGAAGATGTCCCTGACTATGATAGGCATAGACTTGCGCAAATGCAATTAAAAAAGCTTGGGTTTACCCTTGAAGAGCCATCTGCCCAGCGCCTTTCGGGGGGGTGGAAGAAACGGCTTAGAATTGCAGTGGAACTTGTAAAGTCTCCAGATATACTATTATTAGATGAGCCAACAAACCATTTGGATTTAGAGGGCATTTTATGGTTAGAGAAATTTTTAAATGATGAATACCTAACTTTTATGGTGATCAGCCACGATCGATTCTTTTTAGAAAAAGTGGTAAATAAGATGATGGAGATTGACAAAGTCTATCCTCAGGGGGTGTTTTCAATTGAGGGGACATACTCAGAGTTTTTAAGGCTTAAAGAGCAGTTTGTGCAAGGGCAGATTGAGCAGGAAAAACGTATTGCCGGAAAGCTTAAAAGAGAAACTGAGTGGCTAAGGGCTGGGGTAAAGGCTCGTACAACAAAGGCACAGTCTAGAATTGACGAAGCTGCAGTGATCAAGCAAGAGCACGCTGATTTAAAGATGAGAAATACAGTAAAGCAAACTAAGATTCATTTTTCCACTACTGAAAGAGAGACAAGAAAATTGATAGTTGCTACTAATTTATCTAAAAATCTTGGCGGAAGAAAGCTGTTTAGTGGGGTTGATTTTACATTATCGCCTGGAACTAGGATGGGTCTAATGGGGCCAAATGGTTGCGGTAAAACAACTCTTTTAAAGCTTTTGTCTGAAGAACTTCAGCCAGATCAAGGGACAATAAAAAAGGCTGAAGGGTTAAAAGTTGTTTATTTTGATCAGCACAGAATGAGACTTGCTGATCATCTCACTTTAAAAGAGGCGCTCTCTCCTACTGGTGAGTTTGTAACTTTTAGGGGGAATAAAATTCATGTGAATGGGTGGGCTGAAAGATTCCTATTTTCTAAAGATTTGCTGGGCATTCCTATTTCAAAATTATCAGGTGGTGAAAGAGCGCGCATTACTATTGCTCACTTGATGTTAGAACCTGCTGACATATTGCTGCTTGATGAACCGACTAATGATCTGGATATCCCAACTCTTGAGACTTTCGAGGAAAGCCTTCTTGAGTTTCCAGGTGCTGTTGTATTAATCTCTCATGACAGAGGGATGCTAGATAGTATTTGTAATTGTGTATTGGCCCTTGGAGATCCTGAGAAGGTAGAGATGTACTCAGACTATGCTCAATGGGAGTCAGTGCAAAAATCTTCTCCTTCGGAAGATGCTCCTTCAAAAGAAATCAAAGGGACACAAGCTTATGACAATAAGCGAGCGATAGTTGCAATTGAGAGAAAAATACTAAAACTTGAAGAGAAAGTCCTTTCCTTAAATGAAAAGTTAAAGACGGAAAAAGATCCCTTAAAACTTTCTGCTGTGTATGACGCAATTGGTAAGGCGGAAAAAGAGATATCAGAATTCTATAAAGAATGGGAAAAGTTGAATTAAAGGAACTTTTAATGATTTTAGATAATTAAAAGGACCATCTCAACCCTAGTTATGGATCGGTTTTTAGCTAACAAGCACTTTTTCATGCGCTTGAATCCATCTTGATATTTCAACAGAAACTCCATAAATTTTATAGTTTTTCACGAATTTTAGATATAGGAGTAGCTGACTTTTTTTATTTGGTTTAGAGATTTTTTCATCACCTGCCTATTCTTTTTTTTTAATTCACTTTGTGCACTTCACTTTTGAAAAGGCGTGATTTATTGGTCACTCTTACTGCCTGCTAACAAAAAAATGGCATTTATTTTAAAGTGGACACATTGTAATATTTCCTAACCATTAGAGGGGGGGGGAATGCTTTTAATTTATGTGCTTGATAACATCGTAGAAGTGTACCGTGAAGAAGAGCGATGGTTTAAAAAAAAGTTTACAATGCCAATTTCAGGATTGCAAGATACTATTACAAAAATACTATCTGCTGTAAAGGGAGCTTTAGAGGAAGGGGTAAAGACTGTAGTTTTTCGCGGGACACTTGCAAATGCGATGTATATCAAAGAAAATAGGGGATGTGTAAAATGCAAGGTTATGTTCTGCCGATTTCTTGTGTGCATGTTCTGCGATTATGCGCGAGAACTTTTTGATCTTGATAGACCATCAACTATGCTTCAAACAATCGATGGAAAAAGAAGATGTCGGAAAAATTCTATCAATTCAGTAAGGATAGGGGAGGGTAATATTCTCTTTTCAGATGTTAGACAATCATTACAGGATGAAATCGGCGGTGTGGTTTCTCTAGAGCGAAAAGTTATTGTAGAGAGGGCATTAGAGCAATCTTTAGCAATTTTAGAGCGACTAGACCGGTGCTTTTACAATCTAAAAAAAACCAGGCCAGGACTAACTTTTGCTCTAGAAAGTGCTATTTATCCAGGAGGAGCTGTGCAGGAATCTTTGTTTATATTGCCTAATAAGTGATGAAAGCATTGTAAAAACCGATGAAATAAGCCCTTCCAAGAATAAAGGTAATATGTTATCTTTTATTCCATCGGAGTTAAAGAATAGACATGTTTAAGAAAGATAAAAGAACTCTTCCAGAAATAGAGAGATCCATATTAAAGTTTTGGCAAGAAAATCAAACGTTTAAAAAATCTGTCGAAAACAGAAAGGGTCATGAAAACTATGTCTTTTATGATGGCCCCCCCTTTGCAACAGGATTACCCCACTACGGCCATATTTTAGCAGGGACAATTAAAGATGTGGTTGCCCGCTATAAAACAATGCAAGGATTTTATGTACCCAGAAGATTTGGATGGGACTGTCATGGGCTTCCTATTGAAAATGAGATAGAAAAAGAGCATCATTTTAAAAGTGCTGCGCAAATTGAAGAGTTTGGCATTGCCCGTTTCAACGAAGAATGTAGAAAAATTGTCCTTAGATATTCTGAGGAGTGGAAAAAGACTGTAGAACGAATGGGTAGATTTGTCGACTTTGAGCAAACATACAGAACTATGGACTTACCATTTATGGAGACAGTTTGGTGGGTTTTTAGCAAGCTTTGGGACAAGGGATTAGTCTATGAGGGGTTTAAAGTAATGGGATATTCCCCAGCCCTTGGCACTCCACTTTCCAATTTCGAGATGAATTTAAACTACCGGGAGGTGGATGATCCATCTGTAACCATGAAGTTTAGATTGCAAGGGGGAAATTCTTACCTCCTTGTATGGACAACAACTCCCTGGACTTTGCCGTCGAATTTAGCTTTAGCTTTGGCAGAAAATGATGTTTATGTGCGCATTCATGATAAAGATACACAAGAGTTCTATATTATCGCAAAAAAGAGACTTTCAGCCTACTACAAGAGTGAGGATGAGTACACAATTAAAGAAGAGATGTTAGGCAAAGATCTAGTGGGTAAGGCGTATGAGCCGCTATTTTCTTATTTTTCTAATCAGAAAAACGCCTTTAAGATATTAGCTGGTGACTTTGTATCCCTCTCCGATGGTACTGGAATTGTTCATATGGCACCAGCTTTTGGTGAGGATGATTTTGCCCTTTGCCAAAAGTTTGGAATTGAGCTTGTGTGTCCCATTGATGTAAATTGCAATTTTACCCATGAAGTGAAGGATTTTGAGGGAATTTTTGTAAAAGATGCGGATAAAGAAATTATTCGCCGCCTGAAAGGGGAGGGAAGGGTTTTTCAACACACAACAATCCGCCATAGATATCCCTATTGCTGGAGAACGGATAAGCCCCTTATCTATCGTGCAGTGACTACTTGGTTTGTTGCGGTTGAAAAAATCAAAGATAAGATGATTGAGAATAACAAACTGATCCATTGGGTTCCAGGTCATATTAAAAAAGGAAGGTTTGGAAATTGGCTTGATAACGCAAGGGATTGGGCAATTAGTAGAAACCGATACTTTGGAACCCCAATTCCCATTTGGAGAAGTGAGGATGGCACCGTTTGTGTCATCAGTTCAGTAAAAGAATTAGAGGAAAAAACAGGCAATACAGATATCACAGATATTCATAGACACTTTATTGATGAAATGACCTTTGAAGAAGATGGAAAGCTCTTTAAGAGGATTCCTGAGGTGTTTGATTGTTGGTTTGAGTCAGGATCAATGCCCTATGCGCAAAATCATTACCCGTTTGAAAATGAAGAAAAGACGATGAAGGATTTCCCTGCAGATTTTATTGCAGAGGGCCTTGATCAAACAAGGGGGTGGTTTTATACTTTACACGTTCTGTCTACAGCCCTTTTTGATAAGCCAGCTTTTACCAATGTAATTGTAAATGGAATTGTTCTTGCCGAGGATGGGCATAAGATGTCCAAGCGACTAAAAAATTACCCTGAACCCGATAAGGTGATGGAAAAACTTGGCTCAGATGCTATGCGGCTGTACTTACTTCATAGTCCGCTTGTGAAAGCAGATGACTATAACTTTTCTGAAAAAGGTGTAGAAACAACTCTAAGAGGTTTGATTATCCCTTTATGGAACAGCTATGCCTTTTTATCTACTTATGCAACAATTTATGATTGGATTCCCACCGCAGAGACCTTTTCTAGGCCAGCCTCTGATATTGATAGATGGGTCCTTTCTAAATTGCACAAACTTATTGAAGAGGTAAAGTTGGGAATGGATAACTACACACTCGATAGAGCGGTAGAGCCCATGTCAAATTTTATTGAAGAGCTGACTAATTGGTATATTAGAAGATCAAGAACTAGATTTTGGGCTGATGAAAACACCCCCGATCGACGGCAAGCTTTTGAAACCCTTTACTCTGTGCTGCTCACATTTGTAAAGCTTGCAGCTCCATTTATTCCGTTTATTACCGAAGCCATTTTTCAGCAGTTGAAAAGGCCAGAAATGGCAGAATCAGTGCACGTTGCAGATTTCCCTTTATACGATGATGAGGTTCGAGATCTGTTGATAGAAAAAGAAATGGAGTATGCTCAAATTGTAGTAAACTTAGGTCATTCTCTTAGAAAAGAGCACCGCCTTAAAGTAAGGCAACCTCTGTCAAGGGTCTTTGTTGTTTCTAATCAAAAAGAGGTTATTGAATCACTAAGGCTCCATCACCATTTAATTTGTGAGGAGTTAAATGTTAAGGAAATCACCTTGCATACCGATGAGTCTAAGTTTGTCCACTATAAACTCAAGCCTAATTTTAGAGTGCTGGGTAAAAAGGTGGGTAAATGGATGAGTGGATGTAAAACTGCAATAGAGATGCTGGATAAGGCTGCCTATGATTTAATTCTTGAAGGAGAGGCTGTTTTTATCCCTATGGGAGAGGGAAAATATCAGCTTGAGCTTGAAGATATTGAGCTTGAAAGAATCATTCAAGAAGGGCTTGTTGCAACAACTGCTGACGGACTAATTGTAGCCCTTGAAACAGAAATTACAGAGGAACTTGAACTTGAAGGAATAGCAAGAGAGCTTATCAATCGAATCAACACTTTGCGAAAAGCACATGATTTTGAAGTGGTGGACCGGGTGGAAATAATGCTTTCTAGGACGGAAAAAATTGAAAAGGCCCTTAAAAGTCATGGACCGCTTATTTGTCATGAAGTTCTTGCAAGCAAGCTGGAGTTTTGTAGCTCTGAAGTGGGTGAAAAAGTTGAAATCAATGAAGAGATAATTCACTTACAGATTGTCAAAATTTAGGTAACAAGTATTTTTTGCAAAATGCTTCTTGGTTTTTCTATAAAAGTTGATAACGGCTCAGTGCTTACCAAACGAAATTTGCGCCTTTCCCGAGCGTAATAGATAAATATACCGAAAATAAGAATAGACCAGACAAAAACTTTATGTGCTGTAAATAATTGGTAAGACTGTTGTAGGGGAGCTCCAAATCTTCCACCAGGTGCCCAGAGCAAAAAGCTTGCCACACCTTGGATATTATCTTCTGGGACAAAGCCAAATTCTCTGCTATCGCCACTATTTGCATGATTATCACCAAGTACATAGTAACTTTTCTTAGGAACAAACAGTCCATCCTTTAGAATCTTTTCTTTGTCTATGGTGCCATCTGATAAAAGAGGGGCTCCTTGGTCTATAAATGGAACATAGCCGTTATTTTCTAACTCTTTAGTAGTTTCTAATGTAACAAAATCAAGCAAGACTTTATCATCACTACTTAGAATTTTTTTCCCCATTAAATAAAGGTCACCATCGCGAAAATAGGCATACCTGGAGGGAGCAAGACCCATATGAGTGTTATAGGCAACAAATTTACTTTGCTCGATCCCTGTGTTATAAAGGGTCATGCATTTTTCTTCTGAAAAGGTTGCAAAGGGGTGGTCACTTTCAACTTGCTTAGGAATTGCTAAAGAAGGAACAAGTGAAAAGGGGTGGTTCTGCCACTTTACCTGATAGGCTACACCATCAATGAATTCGTAGGAGCCATCTTTCATCCCCCCTTTTATTTTAGGACGATCGTTGTATTGGAAGGTATTTTCATAGCTTTTTCCAAAATGCTCTAGGTACCCTTTGTTTGAGTTGAATCTTCCTGTTGAAAGGTTGTTCCAAATTTTTAACATGGTTTCTTTTGTTAAAGGAATATAGGAAACGCTTCGTCCAAGCTCTGGACGTTTTGTCCCTCTGTAGTCGTCAATGAGTTTTGCTCCATGAATCGATGGGTGGTGAGTGATTTCTAAGTAATGTTTTACTCCGACATTGTTCATCAACAGATCAATTGTCCCATTTGAGAAATATAAACTCTCGGCAGGAACAATTCTTGTCATTCCATAATTGCCCATCCCCCACATTTGATGAATGTCTTCTACCCCATCTTGTAATACTACAGCATTAACCTCTCCACCAGAGGAGGTACTTAAAGTCGAAATGGGAATATGATTTTGCTCTACAGTAATGGAGTTGATCTTTTGATTCACTTGAATTAAATCACCATCAACAACCCTCCCTCCAATATAAATATAAGGGATGTGTTCGATGTGAGAAAGAATTTCTTGTTGAAGAAGGGGGGAGATGTCATTACCATCTTTATCTATCCCATAAATCTTTCCGCCATAAAAATATAATCTATCTTCTGGAAGTCCGATGGTTCTTTTTACAAACCTTTTTACCCCGGGTAATATACCAAAATGCTTAATATGAACATTTGGAAGATCTAATCCTTCTGCAGTAAACACAACAGTGCCCATCCGCTTCATAGCGCTGGGATCAAATGAAAAATGCTTGCGTAATAGGGGGATGTTCACCCCAAATTGAGCTTTTGAGATGATCACCCGATCATTTTCTCTAAATGTTGGTCTCATTGAACCAGTAGGGATTTCCATCGGCTCAAAAACTGTCTGCCTGATCACAATTGCAAAAAAGAAAGCCACCGCAAGGGTTGCTGCGCTAAAGGCAAACTTTGAAATTAGTGATAAAGGAACTTGAGTCTTTAAAATTTTTTCTAAGGCAAGAGCCTGTTTGGAAGCTCCTTGTTTATCTCTTTTAGCGATGCAAGCCTGTAGTTGCTGGAGTCTGCTTTCAATTTCGACGGAAAAGATTTCAGAAATGGTGCTTTTTTTCTTCTTATAAACAGAACAGGCGTGGGTGAATAAGCCCAAGCTTTTTTTTAGAGAGATTTTTTTCATAGACGCTAGTTTAACAGTTTCAAGGTTTTATTTCCAGTGTATTATATCTTTAGATGTGATAGATTTTATTCCATTTTTATCATCATAAGAAAGATACAGACGGTATTTTTTTCCGGCAGTTAATTCGTCTGTTAAACGGGATCTTAGTAAGTCAAATTTTAAAACGTTTGTATCTATTACTTGAAATGTTGCCTCTATGGGGATGAGTTTTGGTTTGACCTTTGAAACTTCAAGGAGGTAAACGGTATAATTTGAAATAGTTCTTTCCCCTTGAACAAGAAAAGAGAACTTTTCTGTGTCGTTGTTCCATTTTTCCAAAGAGGAGATGAATTTAGGGGGCATTTGTGGAATTTGTTCAACCGGAGAGAGGAGATTTGATCCAGAATCTAGGGAAATCATTTTTTTAGAGCCATAGTCCCCATGAATTTGGATCCAGTAGGGAAAGGGGAAATGATCGAGAATGTAGAGGTCAATATTTTTATCTGAAAGAGGGGAGGAGTCCTTTCCCCACCGACCACAATAGACATCTACTGTTTTTGGGGTCTGCTTTTTTCCATTTACAAACATAGAGGGAACCCAGATAGGACGATCGTCATTTTTTGTAGCAGGTCTTGGCCCTGTTCTTGGTAGGTGAGTTATCGGAATCGGATTAATTTCTAGCCCAAGCAAGGAAGCGATGAGGGTATCTTCTTTATGCACATGAAGATGAGCCTTTCTAGTTAGGCAATAGGTGGATGTAATGCTAAAATTTGAAGTATCTATTTCCATCAGCGTCCAAGAGGTACTGTTAGGGGCATTTTTTTTCAGCCAATTGTTCAAATCAATCCCTTTTACATTCTCGTAAATCTCTTTTGGAAGGGTGATTTCCTCAACGGTAATAAACGGAAGCTCCTTAGAATGAATGTTCAAGATGGTTACAGAGCTCCCATTTTGATAGATGCTATAGTCACCAACAGCTCCATTTAAAAATATATTTTTAAATGGCTGAGCCTGCACGGTGGTTACAAAAACAAACAATAAGGATAGTAAGATCTTTCTCATAAGTAGATTTATCGTATCATTATATAGGATAAAATAGCAGTTATAATTTTTTCTTGCATATATGTATTGAATTTGTATGAGTCACACTAAGAGGTGAAATATGGTTAGAAGATTATTATGCGCGATGTTTGTTGTGGTTGCAAGTTTAAACAGTGGGTGTAGTTTGTTTAAAGCAAAAGAGATTGTATCTCAACCAGATCCAAACGGATCCATTGATGAAAAGATTGCCTACCACCAAAATGAGATAAAAGTTTATCAGGCTGCAATTGAGAAGGAAAGGCAAAATTCAGTAGGTTCGTTACAATCTAGAAATATGAGCGAGGTTAGACGATCAAATAATAAAACTGCAATGTATGAGAGAAAGATACAAGAAAATCAGCAGGCGATAATGGAATTAAATAACAAAAAAAACGCAGTGAGTAGACGATGAAGAAAAGCTTTTTTTACTTTGCGAGTATGTTTTTATTTTATAGTGGTGAAATTCATGCTATTTCTACTGGATCTTTACAAGTCACACACGGTTCAGATCAAGAAATTGATATGAAAATGATCAATTCTCAAATAGAATCTTTGACAAATCTTAAAGAGTATTATTTGACTAAAGCAGCGCGCGTAAGAAACTTAGGTGATAGACTGCAATTTTCTTCACATCAGGATGGCCTAATCACTGCACAAAAATGCTGGCAGTCTGCTGATGAATATGATAGAATCTCTGATCAAATTCAGGAAGAGATTAATAATCTTGAAAAAGAAAAAAGACAGGTCCTTAAAAAGGCTGACTATTAATTGCTTCTTAAGTTCATAAGAATAATATCTTAATATAAAAGCATTGGGTAATCTATGATGTATGGAATTTTTGAATTGCAAGAGGTCTATTCTTTATGGAAGAAAGATCAGGGCAAAAGCATTGAGAAGTTTGCTGTTTCTTTTAGCTATTATGAGCAAAAAAAGCCCCTTATATTTGTTGGGCTTTCATCTGTTGTAAAGTATTTGGGACAGAAGATTTTTAAAGATGAGGAGATTTTCTATTTACATTCCTTACAGCAAAAGTCTGGTAAGCTTCTATTTTCTGATCAATTTATCAGGTATCTTTCGCTCTTACGATTTGAGCTTGAATTGCACGCCCCAAGAGAGGGGGTGATTTTTTATCCGGGAGAGCCTGTAATGAAAGTTGTTGGAGATGTTTTGATTTTAGCATTTTTTAAAAAAATCCTCAATCATTACCTTCCTCGGCAGATTCAAATCTGTACTGAAGTAGAAAAGATTGCCTCCTATATATCTCCCTCTTTTCTTACTGTAGAAAATAGCTCAAGTTCCTATGTTCAAGAAAGTGCGTTGGATGTAAGAAGTGCCTATATTGGAGGGGCTGTTGCAACAGAAGATTTATCTGCTGCAGTCACTTATAACATACCAATGTGCTATCATAGGATTGATCCCTTGCTTGTATTTTTAGATGTTAAAGATCCATTATTTACAAAAAAATTATCTTCGGTAAGGCCTGAGCAAAAAATTTTTCTTAAAGGGAGGGTTACAAAAGAGTTTTTAGAAGACTTTCCTTTTTATGCAGCGGAATTAAAGGGGGTTTCGATCAATCTGCTAGAGTTTTCTGAGACTTTGATTACCACTCGATTCCATTACTATAGAAAATCTGATATTTTAGATGAAGACTTTCAGTTGTATAGATTCGTCCATAAAGGGCTAATTATTGGAGATATTCTCACGGGCGCTACCCAAATTAATAAAAAGAAAACTTTTTTTGGAAAATATTTAGCGACCATTTCCCAGGAGGAAATTCTACACGATGTAACCACCTATGCAGATGAGCCAGCTGCTTTGACAAGAGGGAGAGCCTTAAGAAGTATGCAGCAATTGCCTTGTAAATTTAGAGGGGAAGAAAGGGGGGGGGACTACCCGGTAAGAATTATCCGAAAAGAGAGCGATCAAGAAAATTGCGAGAGTTTATCAAATACAAGTTCTGCATAAGATGCTTCTATTTCAATGCTCTTTTTTAAACACGTGTGACCTGATTTAATCGCAATAGCGCTTAAGGGGATTAAAAATTCCTTGCTTAGAGTCTTTAATAAGGAGGCGTTTGCAAGCCCCTTTTCTCTTGGGGCTTTTACTTTAACTACAAGATAGTCCCCCTCTTTTTTGGTGATGGCATCTTCTCTTGCGTTTGCTTTGACTCGGACTCGTATGATCATAAGGGTGATTTATATTTCTTGAAAGCATATACTAGAACAGATTATAAAGCACTATACTTAAAATATAAAATTTTTTTATGCTAAAAAGACTCACCCTTATTCTATTTTATTGCAGCTCACTGCTTGCCATTAACATTCAAATAGGGGATGATGCCCCTAATTTTATGCTCAAAGATCAGGAGGGGTTTACTCATAATCTTATTTCTCATAAAGGTTCTTTTGTCCTCCTTTTTTTCTACCCCCGTGATTTTACCGTTTCAGCACAACGGAAAATACGTGCTATGGAAAAACTCATAGCAAAGTCGCTCTCAGATCGATTTGTTGTTTATGGAATCAGCAGTGATACAGTAGAAAATCACCGTAAATTTTATGATAAGATGCACATTACCTATGATTTACTCTCTGATGTACAATGTAGTGTAATTAAAGCGTATAATGCCTCAGGATTAATAGAAACAAAACCGCTGGTTGTGATTATTGGACCCGATGGCAGGGTTTTTAAAATCTATGAGAATATGCAGAAGTTTCTTGGAGAGAGAGACATAATTAGTTTCATAATAAATGATGGCAATTAATATTTAATTATGTTTATTTTTGTGTAAAACGAGGTGTTATTTGATAACCTTAATTTACCAATCAAATGAGCCATCCCCATTATTTGAAAATACCATGCGTGAATTATCCGGAGTGGATGAGGTGCAATGTATTTGTATCCAGGATACAAACGTAGCAAGTGGATTTAATAAGTGCCTTAAACAAGCCTCTTTTGATATTATTGTATTTCTTCGAGCCGGGGTGAGGATTTGCTCAAACAACTGGGGGCAAAGAATTGGTAGCTTATTTTCCACCCATTCACATGGTATTTTTGGTTCACTGGGTACTTTGATCGTCCCGATTTCTGGAATGTTATGGGAGAAGCAAGAGCCTTTGTGTGGAACTATCTGGTATGAAGAGTACAGTGAATCTTGTAAGAATATTTTTGGTGAAGAGTTTTTGGATAAAGTGCTTGATGTGGTTGCTTTAGAAGGGAGTTTTTTGGCGGTTCATAGGGAGAGGTTATCCAAAACATTTGATGAGAAATTTAAAGGGGATAGCTTTTATGATGTTGATTTTTGCGTGCAAAACCATATTGATGGGGTGGGAGTTGGTGTGATTTTCGGCGTGGATATTCTCAAAGAATCATTTGATGATCAAGATGAAGTCTACTTAAGTAATCATAAGAAATTTTTAAAAAAACATTCCAATTTACCATTGAGAGTTATTCCAGAGATTATTTTTGATGAAAAAAATACAATATCGATAGAAACTGACTTTTCTGTGAATATCATGATTACTAATCAGGGAGGGGTAGAGGCTCTTATTGATTGTTTGGAAGCAATTTACATTAAAACAAGCTATAAAAACTATAAAATTACAATCATTGATTATGGCTCAACAAAAGATGAACTTGAGAAGATTGCAAGTTATATTAGATCAAACACTTCAACAGAGCTTATTACTTCAAAATGGCCCCATAACGCTCAAATGTATAATGAAGTTGCCTTTTCTGCAAAAGAGGATTTGGTGCTATTTTTTTCTAAGAACATAGTGCTAATTAATGATGCAATTTCTTTGATGGTTTTAGAATATGGTAAAAACCAAGATGTGGTGGGAACAATAGGTATTAGAACTCACTTAAAAAATCACATGATTCGTCAGTTTGGTCTGCAGTTAATTTCAACAGAAACAGAGGATGGTTTGGAACTGGGGCTTGATTTTCGCGGGTATGGAAAAGCTTATGCTTACCGAAATGATACAAAAAAAGGGGTAATGGGAAATTCAATGGAGTGTATGCTTGTAGAAACCAAGCTTTTTTTAGATCTTGGGGGGTTTAATTTAGAGTATAACCACAGCTTACAAGATTTTGAATTCAACTTAAAAACCATTCTGGCGGGAAGGGAAAACCTATTAGTTGGGAAAGCAGTAGGAACTTATACAGCTTTCGACCGGCCCAGATTTTTGCCTAAGGACTACTATTTATTGATGAACTTTATCAATGAAAACATCGAGCTTGTAACGCCCTATGTCCTGTTATTGAGCTCTTGAAAGAAAATCGACTATTGTTTTGTTCATATGGTCGCTTGCAACACCTAAAATGCCCAAATGGCTGCATCTATGCGCTACATATCTTTGGTAAGTAAGACCTGTTTGATTTGTAATATTAGCAAACGCATTTGCACCATCAATAAGATCGTCGTTAGAAGCTTTTACCGCATGAAATGTTCTTGGTGCAACATTCCCAGCAAGGGGAGCGTTGATGTCTTTGATTAAAGAAGTTGTGGTAGAGCTGCCTACTTTAAATGCCTCTATAAGGGATCTATCTAAAACTGCACCTGTTAGACAAGGGGCATTGTTATCCATATCAGTACAAAACTGCGAAGCAAAAGCTGGAGCCATAGCATAAATAAGAACAGGAGTATTTGGATGATCTATTCTTAATTGCAACTCAATCATGTGCGCCATACGTCCGCCAAGAGAGACCCCTGCTAAAACAATAGGCTTACTAGGATTATTCGTGCAATATGCATTTACCAGTTTATAAACGGCAGTGAAGGTCTTTTCGGTACTTTGGTTTCCATTATTTTGATGTTTACAAACGCATACATTAAAAGTCGCACCTGCTTTTTGTAGTTTTCGTTTTGCTATTTGTCCCCAAATACCTGGATCGCCAAGTCCTGGAATAAAAAACACTTGACCTCCATCCAGGTTATTGTAATAATTTTTATTATCCTTATCTCTGAAAAGATTTTTAATCTCTTCGATCATCATTTGAAAAATTAACTTGATATCTTCAAAGATAGCTAAAAACCCCTCTAAAACAATAACATCTTTAGGTTTGTATTCAAAATAAGTGTTTCGGTTAGTTGTGTCGATAGGTGTAACGCCTTTCTCTAGCTGGTATTGAGTTGATGGGTGAGAATGAAAAGTTGCTATGGCCATCATTTTGCTCCTTTAATATTATTTTAATATTAGTATGACAAGAGTGACCATGAAAGTCTATCAGAAGTATTTTCTATGATAAAAGGGTTAAAAGCCCCAAGCACCCCGAATTGCCCAATAATTGGTGAACATATCGAAGAATTGTCCTTCGCTGTACCCGTTATGGTATTCAGCAAACACACGAACGCTTCGTCCTGCTCTTTCAAGTTTTGACCACTCATAGCCAAGTTGTAAGGTGAGGGAGGGTCTATAGTTATTAACCTCCCAGTTTTGGCAATCAAGAGCAAAAAATGGACAGCCGTAAAGACGAGGGTGGTTGTATTTATGCACTAATGGGCGGAATTCAAAGCCATATTCTGCATAGAAATTGCCCATAGGGAAGACTTGGTCAGAGGAGATCACAACTCCAGGACCTAAATAGACTCTCAAGGCGTCATTAAATTGCACAGAGGCAAAAAAGTCGATTGCTTCAAAGCTTACATTAATTCTTTCCGCAAGGGGATTGTTTGCCATGTACTCATCTCCAAGATGGGAGGAAATGTGGTAAATTCTTAGTCTTAATGCATACAAGTCACGTGAATAAGAGAGGGGGATGGAGAGGATGTAATCGGAGGTAACAAGTTCAACCTCACCATTAGGGCGATAATCAGGGTACATATCGAAATTTGCCCACATACAAGCGCCGATGTCGATTTGCATATCTCCACCAAGCACATCAAAAAATCTATATATAGGAAAAATATCACCCAAAGAGATGGCAATTTGACTAGGTGCAATCACTTCATCACCCCATCGATACGCGATAGAATAGACTGGGTCTCTTGGGTTTGCGATTAGGGGTTCAAAAAGAACCGTACTTTCAGGAAACCACACTCCAGAGAGGCGATTATTAAAGCGTTTTGTCCTAGCATCACCTGCATCTTTTTTAGCAAGCTCCCTTGGTTCGACCCCTTTAATGCTAGGAAGATCCTTTACAAAGGCGATGATACTATTTCGAATCCTTTGATCTGTTGGAAGATTGTAAAGATAGACAACGCGATTTTCATCTACTTCAACAACAACGTAGTTTTCATAGTAGTTTGCATCGATCAAAGCTTGGATATACCCCTCAAGATAGCAAACACTTTCGTCAGCTAGCATCTCGGAGGGAACTTCATTAGTAAGTCTTAGTCGTGAGGATCTGTTTTTAGAGTTTAAAGAGGTGTCAGCTTCAGTGATTTTTTGAGTTTCACCTAATCCTTCCTGAGCAAAAAGCGTTGATCCTGAGTATATTATGGCGACGAACGCAAGGGTTGATAAGCTTTTCTTCATAAAGGGAGTAGAATTTAGATTTAACTTTTCCCTTTCTATATAAACAATTGTATTTTCATGCAATATTTTTTTACAAGTACAGTTTTCTTGAGGGGTACTCTTTAAAGGGGTCCCTTTTTTAAATTTATTGTAATAAATTATAAAAATTGATATAATAAATACATAAAAAAGGATTAAAATGATGAGTTCTTTAGTACCTAGTTCCCCTGGCTTGGCTAACAGTTTCACTTATAAACATGATCATACAGTTGTATGCGTTAAACAAGAAGCAGCAGACCCTCGTCTTGCTGATTTTACGCAAGAATTGGAAGGCAGAAAGAAGATTGATGGTTATGAACCTGAACGGGCGCACCTTGAGGGAAGTAACCTGCCCGTCGGTGATATGGAGACCAATATAAAAATTGGTATTATAGAATCCAGTCACAAAACTTCTTGGAAAAGAGCTTCTGAATCTGGATGTGTTGCGTCTAATCTAGATAGATCTACCCCCCACGTGCAAATGCTAAGGGTCTGGACGTCAAGCGGAAGGTCGACAAACTATTTAGGAAGGGCAGATACGCAAGATCGTCTTAAGGAGCAGGTAGAGTTTATGCTAACGCAAGAGTTTGCACTTGCGGATGGACAATGGCAAGAAGTGCGTGGTTTACATCAAGATACAGATGGATCTTATACTTTTAGTTATTTTGTAAATTCTTTAACTAAGAGCGGAAAATTTCAGGAAACATCCAATTTAGATGAAAGGGAATCTTTAATACTTGAAAAAGATCTGCTAAAAAAAAATCATACATTTACTTTTACTATAAATGGGCAAGAATTACAAGTGAAGGTAAAACCAATTCATATCCATCAAAATATCAGTGATGCTGGGGAGTTGCTTTCTAACTTATTTGATGATGATTTAAACGGCAAAAACTTAGATGCTCAGATAAATGAAATAGGATATAAAAATTTATTTGAAAAAGTACCGGATCGGGGTGCTTTAACTCAAGGTTCTCTAGAAACACAGCTTAAAGAGCAATTAGAAAATCAAGAGTTGTCTGTTAGAGAAAGATTTATTTTTACCGATTTTCTTCAAAGGGCAGCGGGATTATGTGCTGTGTATCATTGTAAATCTTCTGTAGACAGAGGGGGGGTGGCTGCTGCTATTGGAGCAACAAACCAATATTTTATTGATAAGGAAGATCAAAATTTGACGTTTGAGAGATTAAAAGTCTTAATCAATTCAGAGGAGTACAGGGAGATGTTTTTTGCTCAACTTTGCAGATCGCATCAAGAAACGTATCCTGCGCGATACGGAAGAAATGAACATGGTGCAATTACTGGTAAACAAACATTGGGTCTTAAAATGTACGGTTCGCTCCTTACTGACTCACTACCGGCAGACATGGTTAAAGAGACTCTTTGGGAAAAAAGTAAAGGGGTTAGAGTGCTTGTCACTGCTATTGCAACCGCTGCATATATACTGCTGTACCCTGTGATAGTTGTTTTTATGTTAGTTATAGGACATTTATTTCTCGGGATTTATCAGTTAGGATTGCTTGCAAAAAAAGGAAAATCCGTCGCAGGTCGCCTTAGGGCTTTGCATGCCGCCTCTTATGCATTCACTCCATGGAAAATACACAAAGCCGCCCATAAACATATCAATTACTCAAGCACAGTAATGAATAGGTATGGGATAATTGCATAAAT
>CAMBZN010000016.1 GCA_945872565.1 Chlamydia trachomatis
AACATAATTAACAGTTTAATATTAAATAATATTTTTATATTTATAGAAAAATCTTCGATTTTCCTTTAAATGTAATCTAGCACCAAGGGGATGTGGAAAAATTTAGATCACATCTTGTTAATTATGAACGATTTAGCTGAAACAGTTTAGGGGGTTGATTATGAAGAAAAACGGCATCTATTCATAAGTCACTAAGGTTTATTCAATTAGAGTGCTGGCAGTAAGTTTGCCGTCGTTTAAATTTCAAGTGGACCATTTCAATTCATTTAGGTAGCTTGATAAAAATTCCTTGCAAATTTTCGCCAAATGACGAAGAAATGTCATAAAATTTACATTCGGAAGTTTCGAACATGGGCTCTTTATCATCAAAAAAAATTGCATTGATTGTAACAGATACCCCACCCCACTCTAATGATTTCTGAGCTTGATCTTGAGGGTCAAATGAGTCTACTGCAACAAGAGGGAAAGCAGATGTTGAGGTTTTTTTTTCTATACGAACGTATCTAATAACATAAATACCATCTGTTTCCGACAATAGCAGTTCCTTATTTCCTTTTTTTGCCACAACAACACACTGGCTCATAAACTTTAAAAATTCCAATTTGTTACTAATTCTTGGCGGAAAAAATGAAGATAGCTTTATTTTACTTTCACTATTTGCAGGATCCTGCCTGTATTGACCGTATACAACTTTCGTATCAGAATTTTCTAATATGACCTCCACAGGATGGGAAGGTCTCTGTATATGGCCACCTCCATTATCATCGGAATCATAAATGTGCTCTAGATTATATAAATAATCAGCCCCAGAATTTTCCAGTCCTTTAAAAATGGCTCCCTTCACCCATCCAGCAACATTCTTATAATTGTTAAATTTTTTCTGGTGAGCTGAGGTTGGACTTAAGTTGTCTGTGTTTTCTAAACATTTCATAATATTAAGCCCAAGGGGCTGTAAGTCTTTTTCTTTCGCCAAAATCTCTTTCTGCCTTTGATCTAAATCCGATTCATAATCTTCAGGCGAAAGACAAGTTGCTACTTCTAAATCGATCCTTGAGCGATTCTTTTTATTTTCTTTGAAAAGTTTCTCTATACCAAAATCAGGTTCGCTGCTTTCTGAATCAGAGGAAGAAAGGTCTTCTGTATCCGAGGTTGATTCCGATCTACTTCTTTTAAAAAATTTGCTTGTTGCACAGGCAGTTTTCACCTGTGTATAGGATTGTACTTTAACAGGATCTTGCGCCGCAATATCATTAAAAAAATTTTCAATTCCGGAATTAACAATATTGCACATAAAAATCCTTAATTAGTTCATGTATATCATATATAAAAATCAAATAAACTGCATCAGAAAAAATTAGACCAAGAGCTCTTCTCTTGTATTTTTTAGAAAAATAATTCATATTGAGAAAAGCATTCTTTTATAGTATAGTTACTTGGTTATAATTACTGGTCTAACAAACAATGGCAGAGAAAAGTGAAAAAGCTACCCCTAAAAAACTTAGGGATGCTAGAAAAAAAGGTCAAGCTGCTAAGTCAAAAGACTTTCCTTCTGCATTTACATTTATTGTTTCTATTGCGGGGGTACTTGCATTTTCCGATTATTTCTACACAAAGCTCACCACGTTTTTATTGCTCATGTTTAGTTTAATCCCACAACATGATCAATTAAGCCAAAAAGCAGGCGGTATCTTAGTTGGCGCGATGGATGTGATTTTCTATACATCCCTTCCCTTAATGGTCTTTATAGCAATTATCGGCGTGTTTGTAAATTTTTTAATCATCGGCCCAATGTTCTCTCTTCAAGCGATGAAATTAGACATCAAAAAACTCAATCCTGTTACAAATTTAAAAAACCTTTTCAAAATAAAAACGTTAGTGGAGCTAATTAAATCCATTTTAAAAATTAGTGGAGCAGTTGCTCTAATTTATTCTGTTGTGTATACTTCTCTTCCAGAAATTATCGCAACATGCGGAGCACCCCTTCATGTTAGCGCTCTAATTTTTGCTTCCTTTCTTAAAAAAGTGGTCATACGGGTAGGGCTTTTTTTCATAGCAGTAGGAATTTTTGATCTAGTTTTTCAAAAGAAAACTTTTGCTAAAGAGATGAAGATGGAAAAATTTGAGGTAAAGCAAGAGTACAAAGATTCTGAGGGTGATCCTCATATTAAAAACAGGCGAAGACAAGTAGCGCAAGAAATTGCCTATCAAGACGGACCTGCTGCTACAAAACGAGCAAAAGCAGTGGTCACAAATCCCACACACATTGCTGTAGCAATAGAATATGATGCCAATAACGAACCTGCACCTAAAATTGTCACCATGGGGCTAGATTTAATGGCCGAAGAGATCATTAAAATAGCTGTAGACAATGATATTCCGGTTATGCGAAATGTGGAATTAGCACAATTGTTATATTATAAGGGGACAACAGGTGATTACGTCCCAGAAGATACTTACGAGGCAATTGCCGAAATCTTAAAATGGATAGCTAATTTGGAAGAGAAAGAGAAAAAAGCAGAACAACTGGAGATCTTTACATAATGGGTAATTTGTTAGATAATATAATGGATTTCTTTGCTAAGTCGAAACTTTTAAATGCCATTGGTAGATCTTCTGATCTTATGCTTGCATTTATGGTTTTTATAATCATTTCCATGATTATTATTCCACTACCTCCAGAAGTTTTAGATATTTTAATCTCCATCAATTTAACCGCTTCTTTAATTCTTGTAATGGTTGCATTATATATTTCTCGAGCAACTCAACTCTCCTCTTTCCCTTCCATTCTATTGATGACAACACTTCTTCGCCTTGGTATTGAGATCTCAGCATCCAGGCAAATTCTTCTTCATGCCTATGCAGGAGAGGTGATTTTTGCTTTTGCAAACTTGGTTGTGGGGGGAAACTTTGTCGTTGGTGGTATTATTTTCTTAATCATTACAATTGTTCAATTCATTGTTGTGACAAAAGGTGCCGAGAGGGTCGCAGAGGTTGCTGCAAGGTTCACCTTGGATGCAATGCCTGGTAAACAGATGAGTATTGATGCCGATATGCGCTCTGGAATCATTGATTCAAACCAAGCACGTCAGCTTCGTCTAAATTTACAAAAAGAGAGTCAGCTCTATGGTGCCATGGATGGTGCGATGAAGTTTGTTAAGGGGGATGTGATCGCAGGTATTATCATTGCCTTGATTAATATTATCGGTGGTTTAATCATCGGAATTACAATGCACGGAATGAGCGCTGGTCAAGCTGCCCAAACATACTCCCTTCTATCAATTGGTAGTGGTCTTGTCTCACAAATTCCATCCCTAATCATCTCCCTAACAGCAGGTATTGTAACTACCCGTGTATCCACAGAAGAAAACTCCAACGTAGGTCGAGATATTTCTTCACAACTAGCTCAGCATCCAAAAGGCCTATTGATTGCAGGCGGAATGACCTTAGCAATAGCAATGGTCCCTGCATTTCCCTCTTTACTATTTATTACTATATCGATGTTACTTTTTGGATTTGGTATAACAAAACTAATCTCTATGAAAAAAGAGGCAAGTCTTGTAGCAGCAGGAACAGGTTCAGTAATGCAAACAGGGACCGATGGCTCAACAGTAATACGCGGAGGCGGGGATGAATTTGCCCTTACCCTTCCTGTGATTTTAGAAACCGGTGGTTATATTGCTGATCTTGTGAAAAAAGATCGTGAAGGGGGGAAATTTATTGAAGAAAAAATCCCAAAAATGCGCGCTGCCCTTTATCAAGATTTAGGTCTTAGATTTCCAGGGGTTCATGTTAGAACTGACGCTCCCTCTTTAGACAACGATGAGTATTGCGTCTATTTAAATGAAGTTCCCCTTATGCGCGGAAAAATCATCAAAGATCATGTGCTTACATCCGAAACAGAGCAAAACCTCCAAAGATACAATATCCCGTTCACTAAATCAAAAAACATCATGAACCAACCCGCTATTTGGGTGAGTAAAGATTACAAGCAAATCTTGGATAAATCAGGGATCAAGTACTGGGAAGTGTTAGATGTAGTGATCCTTCACCTCTCTTATTTTTATCGTCAATATGCAAGTGAGTTTTTAGGTATCCAAGAAGTTCGAGCTATTTTAGAGTTTATAGAAAAAAGCTTTCCAGACCTTGTAAAGGAGGTATCTCGCCTTGTTCCACTACAAAAACTCACAGATATCTTTAGAAGACTTATTCAAGAGCAGGTATCTATCAAAGACTTAAGAACCATCCTAGAGGCATTAAGTGAATGGGCTCAAACAGAAAAAGATACCATTCTTTTAACTGAATATGTGCGATCTTCCATGAAAAGATATTTAAGCTATAAGTATTCAAAAGGCCAGTCTATCCTCCCTGTCTATCTATTAGATCCAGAAATTGAAGATATGGTCAGAGGAGCAATTACCGAGACCTCCTCAGGGTCATACCTGCGGCTTGATTCTGATTCCATACAGCTGATCCTTCAAGCAATCAGAAACGTTGTAAAGCCAACACCTGCAGGTACCCTATCCCCTGTTGTCCTTACTGCTATTGACGTACGCAGATTTGTCAAAAAGCTCATCGAAGGGGAATATCCAGATTTTTCAGTACTATCCACCCAGGAAATTGTTGCTGAAATTCGTATTCAACCACTGGGCAAAATTCAATTGAGCTAAGGTTTTTAAAATGTGCTTATTGCGATAAGTACATTTTTTTCCTTTTAAATAAATTTTCTGTTTCCTATTTTTAAGAATATGGGAGATAATATCCATAAAATAAGAGAGATCTAATGGCTAATGATTCCCACATCCAAGGTGTAAACCCATCGCACGCAAGCTCTCAAGCATCTCAAACAGAAGCTGCCGCAGAGGTTGAAGCTGAAGTTCTTGGGCTGGAGCGCTCTATGATCGAATGTGGAGAAAATGCTCTATTTCCCCCTATGTATGTCTTTAAAGACTCAGAAAAACTTGAAAAAAGGGTTACAGCCCAAACTGTCAATGAGGCAGAGGCTGAAGAGCACGACTTTGAACAACTAGTTGATGATGTTACAAAGATGGCAAAATCTTTCGAGAAAAAAAATTCTGAAATGAACCATCAGGCGCTGCTTGGCTTAAAGGCTGGAATCAAGGAGAGCGATGATGCAGAAGAGATCCTTGCCAAGGTTCGTAAGTATTATAAGGATGAATACCTTGCAGATGAGGCTTTAGAGTTTTTAGAAAAAACCACAAACCCTAATATGAACTTAGGTAAAAACATTAAACTTGCAAGATACCTATTAAATGATCGCCACGGCAAAGAGGTTCGTGCTGGAAGAAACATCAATGAAACGGCCGAAGCATTTGCTAAAAAGGGGCTCGGGACCACTGGATCCTTGCGTGAATTATATAAAGACATAACAGGCAATCCAAAGGAGCCAGCCTCCTTATTCGACGAACTTTCTGAAGCCTACACTTTTGAAAAAATGAAACCTGTTTTATCTTTCATACTTCACTCTTTGGGAAGCGATATGAAATCAAAAGGGCCATCTATATCAAAGCAGGAGCTTGCAAGACTTTTTGCCGAGGCAAGAACGATGCAGGCCATCTTAGGAATCTATCGATTCTTTTATAATAGGATGAATTTGATAAAGGAAAATTTATTAAGAGAAAACCTGCATTGTCCTGAAAAACTTACCTTTGAGCTTTTAGCAAAATTTTTTAATAAATACATTCAAGAGAGATACCCCTCTCCTGATAAAGTCCTTCAAATTGCAAAAGACCTTGGAGTAGATGCTGAGATCATCGCTCAGATTATTATTTTAACCGCCTACAGGGATGCAATGCGCGGTGTTGCTCCTAAACTTTTTAGATCCCCTAAACATCGGCAAGATTTGCTTATGGCGTTAATAGAAACAATTAGCGAGTTAGATGACCTATTAGATGACGAGGAAGAGGAAGAAGAGGAAGAAGAACAGAAGCTTGGATGGGACTCTAAAGATACCATTGAATAGGAAAAAATATGTCTAACTATATAAATTTGATTGCGCAATTATCAGAAAGATTAAAAAGGGAAATCTATCCAGACATTAATAATATTGTTGTTTTACTAATTGAAAAGCGTGTAAAAATTCACATCGAAATAGATTCCATGGAAGAATTTATCACTATCGGCGCATTTATCACCGAGCTTCCCCCCGGTAAATTTCGGGAAAACATTTTGAAAGATGCCCTTAAATCAAATTTCGATGAACATAAAAATCCAGGAATTCTTTCTTATATGGCCAGGGAAAATGTTTTAGCCCTACATAGTAAATTTGCCCTTTCAGGCCTTACCATCGATTCTTTGATGCAAAGTTTAAAACACCTTACAAAAAGAGCAAGACTTTGGCAGGATGCAATTAATGAGGGCAGAACCTCCCCTTCTGAAGATATTCCCAAAGGAACCACTCAAGGTAAAAAATCCATCTTTGGATTTTAACTATGAAAAAAAAATCCTTAGATACCATTGAAAAAATTCACAAAAGCCCCTTAAGTAAAGCTTGGAAAACCATTGGAATCTTTGATCATCACGGAATAAACATCCCACTCTTTTCTTTACATAGTAACAATAGTTGTGGGATAGGAGAATTTTTAGACTTAAAACTACTCATAGATTTTTGCAAATGCATCCGCTTTGATATCATCCAGTTGCTCCCTTTAAATGATAGCGGCTATGAAAACAGCCCCTATAATGCTATTTCCTCCAAAGCGTTAAACCCTATTTATCTCTCTTTAAAAGCACTCCCCTACTGCCAAAGTGACGGTGAACTTGCCCGTGAATTAGGTGGATTTAATAAGTACACTCACCTCCAAAGAATTGCCTATAATGCGGTACTTAATGCTAAAATGGATTTTTTAAGGTTGTACTACAAAAAATATTTCCCTCTTGTTCAAAACTCCCCTGCATACAAAACCTTTATCAAAAAAAATCCATGGCTTTACAGTTATGGCCTATTTAAAATGCTAAAAGAGGGCTATGCCCATAGAAAATGGTCCTCTTGGCCGAGCAAGCATAGAAACCTTTCCAAGACTTTAAAAAAAAACTTACTCCTGGAAAAAAAGGCTGAGATAGATTTTTATATCTTCTTGCAATTTCTTTGCTTTTCTCAAATGGAGGAGGTAAAGGGGTACGCAGAAAAAAATGGCGTCTTTTTAAAAGGGGATATTCCTATTTTAGTAAGCAGTGAAAGTGTGGATGTATGGGACAATCCAGGGAACTTTGACTTGCATTTTTCTGCCGGTGCTCCCCCCGATGAATTTTGCAAAAAAGGGCAAAATTGGGGTTTTCCCATCTATAATTGGACACATGTGGAGTTAAGCGATTACTTATTTTGGAAAGATCGACTGCAAATTGCTGCTTGCTTTTATCATCTTTATCGTATTGATCATATTATCGGATTGTATCGAATCTTTGCTCGTGATCGCAAAGACCCCCACGATAAAGGATGCTATATCCCGTCAGATCCAAATCTTGCACTTTGTCAGGGCAGTAGAATCATTGAAAAACTCATCTCACTTACGGGCATGTTACCTATTGGTGAAGACCTAGGAGTAGTTGACCCCTCTTTCAAGGAAAATATGACCTTTCATACCTTACCAGGAACTAAGGTACCCTTCTGGGAAAAGATCAAAAACACCTACATTCACGGTAAAGACTACCCCCCCATTAGCTTAACAACAGTCTCAACTCACGATAGTGAATCATTGACGCTTTGGTGGAATAATCATCCAGAGGAAGCAAAACATTTTGCCTCTTGTTATCAAATAGAGTACCAACCCACCCTTTCCCCCTCCACTCGATACAAGATACTAAAAGACAGTCACCATTCTGCATCACTGTTTCATATCAATCTATTGCCAGAATACTTAAGTTTATTTGAAGATTTAACGTGGGATGATCCAAGAGAGGAGCGTATCAATCTTCCAGGAACAGTTCTTCCTTCCAATTGGTGTTATAGGACAAGGCCCTCTCTAGAATTTATCTTAAGGCACGACAGTTTAAAAGCTGCCATGAAAACCTTGATCAGTTAAAATTTTCTTTTTCATAAGTCCCTATTGTAGTATTATTTTTTTATGAAACAACTTATTTTTCTATCCATTTTTTCTGTTTTTCTTTTGCAGGCGAAGAATTCTGAAATTGAAACAATCTATAGCCGTTTAGACCCAAAATGTTTATCTAAACAATTTGCATTTTACCACCTTTATTCCGATACCGAGCAAGGGAAAAAAGCTTTAACTACTGCTTTTTCATTGATTAATAAACACAGGTCATCCCCCATGGAATTACGAGCGATCCCCTTGTTTAAAAGAATTGACTTAGATAGTTTTATCTCTACTTTAACAAAGCAACCGGAAGAAAAACTGCCCAAACTCTCTGCTGAGCAGATTGCATTTGTAGATAAAATTGCAAGTCATTTAAAACATCTAAAACTATTTGGTCATCATGCTGTAACAACTGAACAAATCCTTGCTCTTCCAAGTGAAGAAATTGACATCGCAAGGGCTGTGTTTTTAAGTCAGTACGGCTCTGATCAATTGGATGTGATCAAAAGTTACGAGGCAACCCTTGACCTATTTGCCCTATCGATTTTAGCACGACTTGATGAGAATCCAACTGAGCGTGATATCATTGAAAAAATCTCTTATTTTATTTTTTATGAGATGCTTTTTCGATTTCCGCCTCATTCTTTATGGATAAGCGATGTTGACCAGTATACTTTTCTTCCATCCATCCTTGATAGCCATCATGGTGTATGCCTTGGTGTCTCTATCTTATATTTAAGTTTAGCTCAAAGGCTAGGTTTGAATTTAAACATCTACACCCCTCCAGGTCATATCTATGTCGCACATAAAAACAAAGATGATGAGTTAAATATTGAGACTACAGCTCGTGGGATACACATGCCCACAAAAAAATACTTAAGCATCCAAACAAAGTATGTTCAGCAAAGAACTTTAAAGGAAGTAGCCGGGCTTCATCACTCAAACGCTGCAGCAACTTTTTGGCAAACTAAAAACTATAAACGTGCTATTGAAGAGTATCAAAAGACCCTTGCTTTTATTCCAGGTGACCCGCTTACAGAAATGTTTCTAGCTTTTAATTACCTTTTTATCGGTGATAAGAAAAAGGGAGAGGCCCTTTTAAAAAAAATCAAAGATGTGAAATTAGAAGGATCTATTTCTAGCAATACACTAGTTGAAGACTACCTTGGAGGGCAATGCGACGAAAAAGGGATCGCTGTGATCTATGACCAGGTCGATTCCTCAAGAGAATCCATACTAAAAAAACAAAAAGAAATACAAGTCTATTTAGAGAAGTTCCCAAAATTTAGAGAAGGGATTTTTCACCTTGCAATCACATGGTTACAACTGGGTAGAAAAAAAGAAGCTTTGTTGGTATTAAATACCTATCACGATCTATATCCATTAAATCCTGTGGTAGAATACTATTTAACACATTTAAATCTTGTTCGGTTAAAACCAGCACTGGCTAAAAGACATTTTAAAGGACTAAAATTTCTTTTAGAGAAAGCGGATCATCATCCTGAGTGCATGAAAGAGATGACAATGCTCCTTAAAACAGTTTCTCTACTCTAGTCTTCTTGCATATACTGTTGTTTTTGTTGCTAAATTAGTCATTTCAAATGGGAAATCATAGGCATCGGGATTTTCCATCCTTACCATCTTGATTCTAACAGGTCCTAGCCATGCTGATGTGTAAATAGCATCTTGACTCTCTATTTGCCATTTAGACATATCCTTAAAAACAAGAATTAACCCGTTACTTAACACCTCACTTAGCTGATTTAATTCTTTAAAAGGCATTCTATTTAGCATTTGATAATATTTCTTCATATCAATTTGGTCTACCGAAGGCTCTTTTGCGTTAGTGGATTGTTTCTGCATAGCAATTTCTGCAGGGGTTGCGGCCAAAAGTGTAAAACAGGTAAGTAAATTGATCATAAACTAAAAATACAAGACCGAAAGAAAAAAAACAACTTGATTTTTGAAAATAATCCTGTATGAAGAAAATTGGGGGAACTATTATGGTAACACTTTTGAAAACACGAAGAACTTGGAAGAGGGCAACTGTGAAACAATCACCATCCTTTTTTAAAGAAAATATTGATCAAAAGATTGAAAAGACAATCTTTGATGGAAAAACTGCCCTAGCCATTACTTATAAAAAAAACATCCACCTAAAAGATATTACTTTTTTAAAAAGATCGGTTCAATTTCTTTGTGATGCAGGACTTCCCTTTTCAAATTTGTATTCTTTCGAGCATTCTAAAGAAGGCTACAGAGTCTTTTGGTCTTTTTGCGAAGGGAAAATTCGCCCCGATTGGTCTTTGATAGAATTTGAAGCATTTGGGGACTTTTTAGGAAAAATGCATTCTATTTCAAGGTTATACAAAAAGACAGATCTTGGTAAAGTACCCCTTGTGATCTCTTTAAGGGAAAAATATGAACATCTCAAAGATTTTATCCCTGAATCTTTTGATTTAATCCCCAAAGTTTTAAAACAAATTGAAGACTTGTGGCCCATTTTTTTATCAACTGGTCTTGTTCATACTGACCTTTTTCCTACAAATATCCTATTTAAACAAAATAGTGTCTCAGGAATACTACAAAATCATCATATACAAATGGATGTTTTGCTCTATGATCTTGCAAGCGTTATCAAAACACTTTATTTTACCCCTTGTGAAAACAAGGATTTAAAAGAAAAGGCTTTTTTTTCGGCATACAATGCTTTTAATCCTCTCTCAATAGAAGAAATGCAAAACCTCCCAGTTTTAACAGCAGCAAAGTTCTTACACACCTGCCTTACTCTTATTGAAAAACATCTTAGTGATTCAACCTATTCTGATGCTTATCTCAATGGTTCTGCCATTTCTCTAATACATGCAGAAAAAGCTCTACTTCTATTTCGGTGATCCTGTACTATTAGTTTATGAGAACTGTTCTTAGACTTACCTTTGCGCCTGTGTCTTCCCTGATCATTATTGTTCTTGGCATCAGTTATCTTAATACATTTCTCAGCATACGCTTGACAGATTCTGGTTATGATTCTTCTGTCACTGGGTTAATTTATTCCGCCTACTATACTGGAATGATGGTGGGGGCTTTGTATCTTGAAGGGATCATTCATAAAAAGGGCCATATCAGAGCTTTTGCTATTTTTGCAGCATTAACATCCACAACAGTGCTGCTGCAAAGTTTCACCTCATCCCCCTACATCTGGATTTTGTTTCGCTTTTTAACAGGAGCTTTTGCCTCTGGATTATTTATCGTTATTGAAAGCTGGCTTTTACTGCTTGCAACCCCAGCGACTAGAGGGGCTGTTTTATCAATTTATATGGTTGCTATTTATTGTGCTCAAAGCCTTGGTCAATTTGGGATTTCAGCAATTTCTGTTGAGGGTGATATCGCCTTTGACGTTGCAGTGCTCCTTGCAACCATCTCTATCATTCCAGTTTGCTTGATGAAAGCTGCAGCCCCTAAACTGTTAGAATCTCATTCAATCAACATTTTTTATCTTTTAAGAAAGGTTCCTGTAGGATTTTTAGGCAATTTTACATCAGGGTTAATTCTTGGCGCTTTTTATGCAATTGGTCCTGTTTATGCAAAAATGATCCACCTATCGTTATTTCAAATTTCTCTGTTTATGTCCGTGACCATTTTTGGGGGGATGCTGTTGCAGTGGCCTGTGGGCAAACTCTCTGACATTTTTCAAAGAAGACATGTGATTGTTGCTGTGGCAGCTTTAGTCTTTTTTTTATCTATGGGATTAATCATAATAAACCAGCTCAGTTTTGAATTAAATCTTCTTTTGCTTTTTTTATTTGGAGGGATGGCTTTTACCCTATACCCCTTAAGTATCACTTATTGTTGTGATTATTTTTCAACTGCTGGGATTACCTCCGTGACCTCTGCTTCTTTAATTATTTATGGACTAGGGTGCATTTTAGGGCCCATCCTTTCTCCCCTATTCATGAAACTTTTAGGCCCGTCAGGATTTTTCTTCTACACAGCCCTTTTATCTCTTCTCATGGTCTTTTTTACTTTGTATAAGCAACACGTAAATCCTAAAGAGCCTGAAACGTCTAAAGAACCCTATTCGATCCACCCTGGTACTACAGGTAAATTTCCTGAATAAATCATCTATGAAAAAAATGTTGAAAGCTATTATTGCCCCTGTTTGTTCGCTAACTCTTGCTATGATGGCAATTAGTTACTTTGAAACGTTCCTCTCTTTGCGTCTTTCTGGACAGCATTTTAATGGATTGATTGCTGCTTTGATCTACTCTTCGTACTATGCAGGGATGCTCCTTGGAGGGCTATGCATTGAAAAAGTGATCCAGAAATTAGGCCAGGCCCACGCCTTTATTTTCTCTGCGGCAGCTATTGCGGGGGTTGTTTCCTTGCAAAGTTTTACCCAACCAACAATTCTTTGGATGGGTTTTCGCCTGCTAAGTGGTTTGCTGGTAGCTGGATTATTTGTCTCTGTTGAAAGTTGGTTGCTGCTGCTTTTTCCAAGACAAAGGGGTGCTGTACTTGCCTTTTATATGATTGGGCTCTACACAGCAAATTCTATCGGCCAATTTGGCATTTCAGCTGTGCCAATGGATAGCATTCATCCATTCAATCTAACCCTTCTTTTTGTCTCCCTCTCTATAATCCCTATATGCTTTGTCCGAAAGAATTCGCCCGGTCTTAATCATTCTAACTATCTAAGTGTTTTTAAGTTATACAGAACAGCTCCGCTAGGATTTCTTGGCAATTTGACTTCTGGATTAATTTTAGGGGCATTTTATACCACCGGTCCTATTTGTGGAAAAATGTCTAATTTTACCATGATGCAAATTTCCCTTTTTATGGCAGTTACCATTTTTGGCGGAATGTGCATGCAATGGCCTATAGGAAAACTTTCTGATATTATTCAAAGAAAGCGTGTGATCATACTTATCTGTTGTATGATCATTGCCTTTTCTATTGCCGCCATTTTTGTATTTTCTATGCCCTTTGGACTAAAGCTTGTAATTCAATTCCTATTTGGTGGTATGATTTTCACTCTCTACCCTGTTTGTATCACCTATTGCTGTGATTTTTTACCCGATAGTGACATTACCTCCGTTGCTGCCGCAGGGCTTGTAAATTATGGGATGGGGAGTATTTTTGGCCCTGCAATTGCCCTTGGATTTTTAAAAGCGATGGGTCCAATAGGCTTTTATCTCTACATAGCACTGCTGGGACTTGCTTTACTAACGTTTGCTCTTACCTATCGAAAAAAGATTCAAAAGAACCTGTTTTAGTGATTAGAGCTCTTTCGAAAGATGTCTATTATTTACTTGTAAGTAAGAATAATCCGTCCACGCTATATGGATCTTTGGAATTTACTTCTGGACCATTACAGATTATTGGGGTCTGAGTAAAATTTTTCTTTACAAAATCAAAAAATCTTTCACCGGCTGTGCACCCTATATTTCCTTCTACATTGATAAACTCACCTACATAAATAACATGGGCAGGTATACGCGCCTCTTTTGCTCCTTTTAAAAAGAAGTTTAACGCCATAAAAGCCATCAAATTCCTATGCCCTGATTTTGATTCACCCTCTTCACGTGGCGGCCAGCACAAAAATAAAACATTTCCTTCTCTTCCTTCATCGATCAAATAGCTTAAATTTGGTGAATCATGAAGTTGTATTTTTTTATCCAATTCTACTTGTCCACACCATTGATGTATTTCACCTTTGATATCATGGCCTACTGCATCAAAACCTAATCCAGCAAAAAAATCTAACCATAAACCAGATCCACACCCTAGATCAATAAGTTTTGAGTCATGTTTTCCGTTTCTATCGAGAAATGCCTTAATGGCTCGAGCAGTGTTTTCATTTGGATAAGCATACACGGTTTGTTCCCCAGTTGGCCTTTGCCTTGCTTTCCTTCTTGTTTGTTTTGGCTGGTTGCCCGCAGCTAAATTTGCAAAAATTATTTCATATTCTTCCTCACTCATTTCTTCGCCTGTAAGGTCAATCGGCGCTCCCTTTTCTTCCGCTAATTGATTTTTAGGGACCATTGGGGCTGAGGCAACAACTTTGCATAAATGTCTGACCTTGTCTCCCCATTCACATGGGGATTGATTAAGAAAGTTCAGCACAACATGATTGTTTGCATCTGCTCTGCCTATAGACAGTTTATATGCATGTATAATTCTATCTAGTTTTGCAATGGCCGTTTTATGTGGACTGGTCTCTGCCATGGGTTCACTTGCTGATAGTTTCACAACTTTCGGTAATTCTTTTTCTGTTTGTTTGCTCGCACCTGCACCTGCACCTGCACCTAAAAATACTCCTGAACTCATTATGTCTCCTAATTTTTTATAAAACAGCTCATTAATTATGAGATAGAATCATTTTATTAACAACCATTTTTCTTTTTTCGAAAAAATATTTTATTTTTTCTGCAGCGCTTATCCTTAAATTGATAGAATTAAAAAAAATATTATAATAGTTTTATGTTGTAAAAAGATCGACAAAAGTGTAAAAAAAAATTTTTATATTGAAATTGTTTTGCCCTGTTTATGGAAAAGTATGACGCAATCATTATCGGATCTGGACCATCGGGGCAAAAGGCTGCTATTGCTTCAAGAAAGATGGGTAAAAAGGTGGCTCTTATTGAAGAATGGGACATCGGGGGATCATCTTTACACACTGGAACCATTCCTTCAAAGACCTTAAGAGAAGCGATACTAGAGTTAACAAATTATCAGCAAAAGAATTTTTATACAAAAAAATCATCCATTTTACCCGCTGCAAAGATATCGATGGCAGATCTTTCCTATCGGATTACCTGGGTAAAAGAACATCTACGGGCGACCCTTTTCAAGCAGCTTAAAAAAAATGCTGTGGATTTGTATTTAGGGCACGCCAGATTTATTGATAGTCACACCGTAGAGGTTCAAACAAGAACAGGAGATATAAGCCTGCTTTTTGGCAAAATGATTTTTATAGCAACTGGCTCAACGCCTAGAAAGCCAGAAAAAATTTCCTTTGACTCAAAAAAAATACTTACCTCTACAGATTTTCTTTCCATGGAAACCATTCCAAAATCTTTGATTGTTATTGGTGCTGGGGTGATTGGTTGTGAGTATGCAAGCATGATGTCTGTTTTGGGTGTACAAGTAACACTAGTTGATAAAAATAAGCGCATTTTATCATTTTTGGACCAAGAAATAGGGTCGCACCTACAAATTTCACTAGAAGAAAATCACTTACAATTCATTCGAGAGAAAGAATACACAAAGATTGAGGTCGTGGATGACGAGGTGATTGTAACATTTTCTGATGGAACTTATATTTCCGCAGAGAAAGTATTAATCGCAGCAGGAAGAGAGGCAAATGTTAAAAACTTACAAATTGAAAAGGCCGGACTAAAGCTCAATGCTAAAGGATATTTACAGGTATTTGGAAATTTTCAAACAGAAGTTAAGCATATTTATGCAGTAGGTGACGTCATTGGAGGACCTTGTTTATCTTCTACAAGCTACACACAAGGAAGTTATGCAGCCGCATGCGCTTTTTCCAATACTGCCTGCAAACAAATGCCCCTATACCCTTACGGAATCTATACCATTCCCGAAATTTCCTATATTGGAGAAACAGAAGAATCCCTAAAAGAGAAAAACATTCCCTACGAAGTAGGAAGAGCCTATTTTTATGAAATTTCCCGCTGTATCATCACAGGTACACAAACAGGATTATGTAAATTACTCTTCGACAGAAAAAATTTTAACCTCCTTGGAGCCCACATCATCGGGGCCGGAGCTGTTGAAGTGATCCATATTGCACAACTTGCGATTTCATTAAATGCCAAAATCCATTATTTTGTAGATCACGTTTTTAATTTTCCGACGTATGCGGAGATGTATGCAATTGCAGCACGTAATGGGATCAACAAAGTGATCCTTAGCGAAAAAGAAATAAACGGAGAAACATAAGAATGACTATATACAACATATTTGATTACGCAGAATCTAATGATTGTGAAGGCCCCTTGTCCTCATCAAAAGAGACCCATAATCGAGAAAATTATATTCAAGATCCTAGCTCAAAAAAGGATCGATTCTTGTCGGCGTTTTTTGCTCGGATGTTTTTTCTCTGTCTACTTGCTGTAGATCTAGTTTGGGGAGCGTTTTCTATTGTTTTTCTCACAGTTAAACTCTCCTTATCGCTCCTTACAGCGTTTAAATTTAAATGGCTTACTTTATCCCTTAAAAAGAGTTTGCTTGCCGTAAAACGATCTATTGTATGCTCTATTGCGCTAACTATTGCTATCATCTCTCCAGCGCTTGGAATCATGTTTTCGTGTATGTATTTTCTTATGTATGATAAAAAAGGAGTGGATGAAATTGTTCCATCTTCTTTGAAGTCGCATTTCAAAGAAATTCTTCCAAGCTCCCCTTTTGCTTAAGGGTCAGCCCTTTTTACTGGAACTATTCCCCCAAGTAAGTCTAGAGCAGATTTTGCTTTAAACACATAAGCCCAGAAAAAAAATGTTACCCCGTAAATAAAGGTAAGAGAAGAAAAGGTTGTCATTTGTTCTGCAAAATTTCTTGAAAGCATGGCCGATCGATCCCCAAGAAGAAGGGCTAAAGAGGCGTCTTGATAAACAGTAAAGGCAATTACAGCAGTGATTACACCTGCAAATACAGAGGATAAAACAACCCTTATGAAATCTGACTTCATCCTCTTTAAAACATCAATTTGTAGCCTTTTTATTAGAAACAATAGGTTAACAAACGATGTGGCACTTGTTGAAAAAGCAATGGCAACTGGGCCAAGTCTAAAGAAAAAAATCATCATGACGTTTAAAGCAATATTGACCCCAACTGAAATCAACGAGCCAGTCATTGGAGTTCTGTAGTCACGTCTTGCATAATAAGCAGGTGCTAATAGTAAAATAAATGCAATAGGGATCATTCCTACCCCATATGCCCAAAGGCAAAATGTTGTTCCATATACCGCCTCTACCGTAAATTCACCCCTTCCGAACAAAAGATTAATAGAGGAAAGACCTAAGACAAATATCGCAATGGTTGCAGGAAAAAGAAAAGTATATGTACGCATCAATCCATACTGAATTAAGTTTTGGTACTCATCAAACTGATCATTTTTAATAGCTCTTGATAAGGGGGGCATCAATGCCGATGAAATGGCAATTGCAAATAATGCAATGGGCAATTGCTGTACCCTGTGAGCATAACTAAGCAATGCAGGACCTGAAGAGGAAATAAATCTTGCCATCAACACATCTAGCGCACTATTAATTTGAACAGCTGCTACCCCAATCACTCCATACATCACTGGAGCGATCATTAGCCTAAGATCTTGCTGAAAAAGATCAGGGGAGAACCACTCCTTCACTGTAATTAAGGACCGAACATACTTTTTTACCGGAATGATGGTAACAACCCATTGAAAGACAAAAGCAAACACAGCCGCAAAAGATAGCCATCTCATTGCCGTTATTGTTGGGGCCCCTTTGAGCAACCAAACAGCTGCAATCCAAATCAAATTAAAGGCAACAGGGGCAATTCCTGGTATAAAGAAATTTTTTTCACATTGAAGCAGCGCTATGGATAAACCAAATAAACAAATAAAAATCAAACCAGGCAGCTGAATGATTAAAAGAAATAAAGTTTCAGAAACAACTTCAGAAAAAGTAAAAAAAAAGTATAAAGGAAGTAGTAATAGTTCTAAAAAGAGGACAATTCCAACTAAAATTAATGCTAAAGACCAAAAAACATCTCTGAAGAAGTATGCCCCTCCTGCAGAATTTTTTCTCCTTTTAGCCTCGAAAAAGGGGATAAACCCATTGAGCAAAGCCCCCTCTCCAAACAATCTTCGAAGTAAGTTTGACAGTCGAAAAGCGATTAAAAACGTAGCAACAGCTGGGGTAACCCCAAAACAAAAAGCCATGGATAAATCTCGAATCATCCCTGTGATTCGACTCATAAATGTCCCTGTTAAAAAGTGCAAAGCACTTTTAGCAACCGATTCTTTGCTGTCAGTATTGTCCATTGTTGCATCATAATATATATTAGACTCAACTGTCGAGGGGCAATTTAAAAACAAACGGATATAAAATAAAAAGCTTGTTTTTTTAAGCAGAAGAGTGCTATAGTTACCTACAAATTTTTATGGAGAATACTCATGTCAAGAATGTGCGAAGTAACAAAGAAAAGATTTGGCAAAGGAAGAGCTTATAATACTAGAGGTATTGCTAAGTATAAAGGCGGAATTGGTCTAAACATCACCGGTTCATCCAAAAGACAGCATAGAATCAATCTTTTTAAACAAAAATTTTGGTCCCCTGAAGAGCGTAGATTCATCACTTTAAAACTAACTGCTCATGCTTTTAGAATTATTGATAAAGTAGGAATCGACAAAGTCCTTCGAAGGATGAAAAAAAGAGATGCCCAGAATTTAGCCCCTGCTAAATAAAACTGAACTCTTTTATCCGTAGATTTTTTACCCCACTGCTTATTGTTTGGATAGGATTAATATCTATATATGGATTTTTTTCTATCCATGTAAACGTCCCTAGTGAAAACAATCCCATTGTTGCCCATTTTGAAGAAGCGGGAGCAGATCTAAAGTACATCTATTGTTCTCTCCTAAAACAAGCAAAGAAAGGCATTTTTTTATCATCCTTTGGTTTGACAGATGAGGACGTTAAAAAAATCTTAGCTCAAAAGCAAAATGAAGGCGTTCATGTAACCCTTCATAACTCTAAGCAAGAACGGGCAAAAAGAGCAAAAACCTCTGGCCTATATCACAAAAAAATTCTCATCATAGATGAAAAAGAGATGTACATGGGAACAGCAAATTGTTCCAAATCATCTCTTGCCTTTCAAGGAAACCAGATTTTTGGATTTAATAATCCCCTCTTTATCCAGGCAGTTCTTGAAAACCACTCTTATCAAGATAGCAATCTTATCTACTACCTTCTTCCAAAAGACAAAGCCCCAGCCCTTAGCGACCTTCTCTTAAGGATCAAGAGCGCAACTGAGCGCCTGTACATTACAATGTACGCTTTATCCCATCCAGAAATCATTGATGAAATCATTGGGGCAAGAGATAGAGGTGTTGAAGTGATCCTATTTTTGGATCAGGCAATGCTAAGTGGCTCCTGCCAAAAAATGGCCGCCGCCCTTAAAGAGGCCGGAATTTCCATCCGGGTACGCATTAAACCTGGATTAAATCACCATAAAGCAGCATTGATTGATAACACCTATATTTTTGGCTCGGTGAATTGGTCAAAAGCAGGTTTTACAAAAAACGAAGAGACCTTAATTATTCTTCCTGATCTTTCCTCTAATCTACTAGAAAAAATAGTTAGATTCTTTTTTTACTCAAAATACTACTCAGATAAGTTTTGATTTTGTATACTGATGATATGGCTAATTCTATTCTTTCTATTTCTTTTGCCCTCTTTCTCCTTATGGATGCATTTGGCAATATCCCTGTCTATCTTTCCATCCTAAAAGATATTGAACACAAACGTAAGATTGTGATCATTATCAGAGAGATGCTTGTTTCTTTAGCTCTTATTATTCTGTTTGCTTTTTTTGGAAATTCCCTTTTTAATTTTCTAGGAATCTCTGCAAAATCTATGCAAATTTCAGGAGGGATTGTCTTATTTATTGTGGGGTTAAACATGATTTTCCCTAAAAAAGATGCAGACACCTACGGCCTCCAAGGAGAGCCTTTTATTTTCCCCCTTGCAATACCCCTTGTTGCAGGACCTGCTGTTCTTGCAGCTGTAATGATCTACTCTCATCAGCAAGTATCAGCAAAAGTACTTATGTCAGCAATATTTTTAGCATGGGCAGCAACTACACTCATCCTCCTTCTTGCAGGAAAGTTATCCAAGTGGATAGATCGACGTGGTTTGCAAGCTTTAGAGCGTCTGATGGGATTAATTCTTCTGATGATTGCAATAGAAATGGTTCTCAAAGGGTGGAACTACGCCTATTAAAAACACTCATTTATCTTAAGTTCTTTCTCTTAACACCCTTTTATAAACAGAAAATTTTGCAAGGTGAGAAAATCCCAAAGTAATGGCTGTGAAAAAAACATTAAGCGCTATGCGAGAAGTTTTTGATCGCAACACAGTTGGTAATAAAGTAATATCCATCCGATTAAATATTCTACTCTTTGGATCACTCAAAGTAAGACGCCACTGATTTCCGGGAAAAATTTCATACCGGGTATTAAAAACGTCGTGAAAGTATAATGTGGGCACAAAAGTTCCATCTCTTTCAATCCACTGAATGCTAGTATTATGTGAAAAACTTTTAAATTTCCAACCAGGGGCTGAGCTAATGGGGGTATTAAACAATTGGATCTGTTGAATGGGGTGTACAGTTAATCCACTTGGAGCTTTTCTTCTTGGAAAAGTAGTTAAGTGCTCACACTGTGAAAGGTTAAGATTATGCACCACAGCTAGATCAAAAAAACCGTCGGGTAATGAAGTGAGTCCTGTACATCGACTAATGTTTAGGTTGGTTATGATTGATTGATTTAAAAATTGAGAAGGAAAGGACTTAAGTGCCGTACACCCCTGAAAAGATATCTTGCGAAAAGTTTTCTTTGGTAATTTTAAAGGAAGCTTTGCAAGTTTTACGCATCCACTAAAATCTAATATCGAAATAGAGCTTAAGTCTATTGTATCAGGGAGCTCCTCTAGCAAAGGACAATCTTTGCAGAGCAATTTAGTTATTTTTACAAACCGTAGCGAGGGGTGAAGCACACAAATAGGTAGGTTACTAAGATTTAATTCAGCAATAGCGGGCTTATTTTCCTGACTTTGCATCCATAAGGTAAAGTAATCGCTCAATAACTCTTCCGAAAGAGTATCTACAGTAAAAGTAACCCCACTTGGAAAACTAGCTGCAAGGCGCCCATCTTCTCGATGCTCGATCCTTAACGCCCTATTTCTTTCAGGGGCTGATTTTGTATAAATGGGATTGGTTGCAAGGTATCTTTCTAATGCTACATTTAGAGTGATCTCACCATTCTGCGGTATTTCAAAACCTACTAGTACAGCCTTCCATGTTTGAATGATTGTTTCATAGACCTTTCTATCTATCTGCTCCATCGTTAACAAAGCGGCACCATAACCCATTCTACCAAATAATGCTTCTGATATTTTTCTTATCTCAGATAAGTTACGGTAGTTTCCAGAAACTAGATGCCCTAATCCAATTTTATCCAACTCACTTGCAAGTCTTGGATTGGTCAATAGATGAATAAAACATTGATTCACGGTCGCCCTTGCTGCTTGCGATACAAGACTAAATTCATAGTTATACCCCCCATATTCAGCGACCCTTTCGAGCACATCCATAGGCAAACGGAATAACGGGGCGATTGGTGCTAGCATAAGATCCTTCTAGACTGTTTGATTAAATATTTATTATATCTTAATATTTTAATAGGTGCAACATAATTATAACAGCTTAATAATAAGCAGTTTATGCTATTTGCTACAAAGTAAGTATCTCATAACCATCTGGTGTGACCAAAATAGTGTGCTCCCACTGAGCAGAGGCTTTTTTATCTACAGTTCGGGCAGTCCAGCGATCCACCCTATCAATTACTGCTTCAGGAAGACCTGCATTAATCATAGGTTCAATGGTAAAGGTCATCCCCTCTTCAAGTGGAGTATTCATCTTGTTTCGATGATGACAAATTTGAGGTTCTTCGTGGAATTTGAGCCCTACTCCATGAGAAACAAATTGATAGACAACCGAACATCCGAAAGATTCAGCTACATCTTCGATTCTATCGCCGATCTTATAAACCTCTAGCCCTGGCCTAATGATTGCAATTGCTTCCATCAGACATTTTTTAGCCACATCAACTACAAGCTGCCTCTCTTTGCTAATCTCACCAATTGTTACCATTGCACTGCAGTCACCATAGTACCCATTTAAAATGGAGGTTGTGTCTATATTTAAAATATCTCCCTCTTGGAGCGGCCTATCGTCGGGGATGCCGTGACAAATCACATCATTAAGAGATGTACATATGGCTGCAGGAAAGGGAGGGGACCCGTAGCCTAAGGTTGCAGGAAGGGCATTTGCCTCTTTGTTCAGTTTGATTGCAAGTTGATTGAGCTCATTTGTTGTGACCCCTATTTTTGCAGCCTGACAAAGTTTTCTAAGAATTGCAGCCGAAAGCTTACAGCTTGCTCTTATCCCTTCAATTTGCTCAGGGGTTTTCAATAAAATATTATATTTTTTTTTATAAGATGCTGCCTTTTGCTCAAAGGAAACTGTTAAAGGAATTTCTGGATAATGGCATTTTTTCCATTTCTTTCCGCTTTGGCACCAACATGGGTCATTTCTTGTAATCATTAGAAGAATTATAAGAAAAGGAGGTTATATCTTCAAGCCCTTTCCTAGGTCTGTCATAGAAATAGACTTTTTTGTTTCAATTGGTTTTTCCTTTTTGTCCCCTTTCCAAACCTGCCATTTAAAAGGTTTTTGGGGCCCTTCAAGCTTCTGCTTTAACTGCAGTAAAACCTCTTCAAGCAAAACCTTATCTGCTCGAAAAAAATCTAACTCTTCGATGCACTTAAACACCTGATTTTTTGAATACCCGGCAGATTTTGTTTGGTCATTAAGCTCTAAAGCAGCCTGCAGCTGCTCCACCTGTTCTTGTAAGGACTCAACAACTTTTGATTGATCACCCATTTCCAAGAGTCTATTGTGTTCTTGTAAATTGCTAATTTTATCAACAAGCAAAATTTTCTCATCTTGGAGCATTGTAATATCTCTTTCAAGATTCTTAAAAGCGTCTACCTTTTTCAATAAAGCAATATTTTGCCTTTTAATCTCCTCATCACCCCGACTATCATTGCTACACTTGATTTTATCAAAGAGTTCGTGCTTTTGTTTGGATAAAGCGGCAGCCTCTTTATGAGTGACCTCAACAAGCTTTTCTAGAGCCTTAATTTGCCCATTTTTTTGCTTGATCGCCTCTTTGCTTTTATTTAAATCTTCTTCGACGGTGAGTGATTGTAAATGATGAGCATCACGAAGAGTTTCAAATCGATTTTTCCAAAGAGCTTTTTCCTTTTTATTCTCTAAAGATAGTTTTTCATCGTTTTGATAAAATTCTAAAACTTCTAAAGAGAGGTAATATCCTAAGATCAATGTCACCATCATAGAAAGGCTCCAGGCCTTTATCCACAATGATTCAGCCCTAAACGTAACAAAAAAAATCATTATGTTAAATGCTAATAAAGTATAGTAAAATAAAGATGCAAATTTCTTAGAGGCGATCAAAAAAACCACAAACGAAACACTTCCCATAGAAATAAGGATGGCCTCTTTTGGCGACTTTAAAAACAAAATCACGATGGATAAAAAAACTAAATTAAGAATAGGAAAGAGCAGCAACAAACGATAGTGAGCATTACTGGGGCTAAAAAATTGTTTCATTATCTTTTCTATCATCATAGGTCCTAAAAAAATACAATTACAAGGGTACTTTTACGTTACCACTGATTTTTGTTTTGTGCAAACACTTCTAACCCTTTTGCAATCATTTTAAATCCATCGGTAAATTGTTTCATTCCAAAACTTTCATCAGGAGAATGAATCCGGTCCTCTGGAAGGGCTGTTCCGAGGAATATACACTCCCCTCCTGTTGCTTTTGTTAAAGTGTCTGCAAGGGGAATTGATCCCCCATTATACCCAAACTTAGGTTTTTTACTTGTAATTTCCTCTAAAATCGATGCAAAGACTTGAGCAGTGTAGGCATTTGGACTGCCCCAAAAACTTTTTCCCCCTCCATCGAATGTACAAACAACTTTCATTCCCTTTGGAGCCACTTTTTTAAAATGAGCGGCTACTTTTTTGTAAACCTCTTCTGGATCTTGACCTGCTACAAGGCGACAAGTGATCTTTGCAGTAACCTCTTTTGGAATAATTGTCTTAGAACCCTCCCCCTGATACCCCCCAAAAATTCCATTGACTTCAAAAGTTGGTCGAATAGAAATGTTCTCTTGTAACGAGTAACCGGCGCTTGTTCTAAAACAGCTCCCTTGGGTATCTTCTTCAAACACCTCCTGAGAGGTATCTAGATTTAGCCTTAACTTCTCTTGCTCTGTTAACATTTTGATTCCATCATAAAACCCATCGATTGCAATATTTCCACCCCTATCATAAACAGAGGCTATCATTTCACTTAAACCCTGAATAGGATTATAAAGGGCGCCTCCATAAGCACCTGAATGAACATCAAAACCTGCATTTGACACATTTACCTCTAAAGCTGCAATACCTCTGCAACCTAAACACAAAACTGGTGACTCATAGGATTTCATGTCCATATCTACAATCCACACTGAGTCAGCTTTAAGCTCATCCTTATATTTTGCTGCAATTGTTTCAAACAAAGGACTGCCGATCTCCTCCTCTCCTTCAATTAGAATCTTAACGTTTAATTTTGGAGCGGGATTATGGGCATAAAAGGCCTGCAGTGCAATCATTGAATAGAAATTTTGCCCTTTATTATCTTCTGCACCGCGTGCATAAATTCTTTCATTTCTGATCTCTGGTTTAAATGGCGGGCTTGTCCACTGGTTTAATGGATCTACCGGCTGCACATCGTAATGACCATAGATTAACACAGTAGGGTAGGATGGATCGATGATCTTTTGTGCAAATACGATGGGAGTGTCTAATTCAGTCCATAAAGACACCTCTAAGCCAAGGCTGCAAAGCTTAGCTTCTACAAATTCGCAAGCTTTGAGCATATCGCTTGAATGTTTTGGATCAGCAGAAATACTTGGAATGGCAAGGTACGCCATAAACTCCTGCCAAATTTCCTTTTCATGGTCTTTAAACCAAGTTGTATAGTTCATCTAGTCTCTCTCTATTATTTTTGAAGCTGTTTCAATCATATACGAAGCCAAATATTTGTCACCCTCATATTTCATCTCAACGTCCATAGTTCCATCCTTTTTTGGCTGGCTACAAGTAATCAAAACATAGCATACCGTTTGAGCCTTTCCCCGTTTTTTTAAAAAGGAGGAGACCTCTTTTTTAGAGAGCCCTTTATTTCCGAAAAGTCCTTCTAATATTCGACTCATAATCACCCTCTAATATTTTAAAACTACTTCATCACACATTAAGTGATAAAAAGCAATCGAACTTTCACCACCCTTTCACCATTTGCAATTTTACTGTTAAAAATGTATAATCATAAGGGAAAGAGCAGGAGTTCTCATGTTTAAAAGAATGTTTTTATTTTTTAGCTTAAATTTACTGATTGTAGCATGTGTTTCAATTTTATCAGACCTTGTGGGCTTAAGACCTTACATTACACGAGCAGGTTTTGACTTAGAGTCTCTTGCTTTATTTTGTCTTATTTGGGGAATGACAGGATCATTCATCTCTCTTTTACTTTCAAAAAGAATTGCAAAATGGATGTTGAACTTAAAAATTTTGCACGCTGGCCAAGCTCTTTCTGAATCTGAACAAAGAGTTTTTTCTATGGTTAGAAATATTTCAATCCGAGCAAAGCTTTCATCAGTCCCTGAAGTGGGCGTCTTTCAAAGTGGACAAAGTAATGCTTTTGCTACTGGGTCTTCGAAAAATTCTTCCTTGATTGCAGTGTCTACAACCCTTCTTGATACACTTTCTGAAAGCGAGCTTGAGGCAGTAATTGCCCATGAGATGGCTCACATCACCAATGGAGATATGGTAACAATGGCGCTTTTACAGGGTGTGATTAATTCCTTTGTAATGTTTTTAAGCCGAATTTTTGCCTACGCAATCACAAGTAAAGATAACAAACGTCAGTCCTCTCATCTATCATACACTCTGTTCACTATGCTTTTTGAGGTGATTTTTCTCTCTTTAGGCTCTTTACTCATTTTCTTTGTATCAAGAAAAAGAGAGTTTGCAGCAGATCGAGGGTCGGCAAAACTTGTGGGAAAAGATAAAATGATCGCAGCTTTAAGAGCTCTTGAAAGAACTACCTCACTTTCAAAAAAGGATTTTGAAAAACAAAAAAGCCTAGCAGCCATGATGATCTGTTCTTCTAAAAGGGGGGGGATTTCTCAGCTTTTTGCAACACACCCAACCATTAAAGAAAGAATTCTCTATCTTGAATCCATCCCTTGTCATGTTTTGCAAGAGGGTTACTGAGCAAATACTTTTCTCTTCAATTCATCCACATCAGAGTTTTCAATGTAAGATAGAATACTTCTTTGCCAGAAATGAAATCCTTTGCTCTTCATTTCTGTAATTGCATCAGCTTTATTCCATCCATCATAAACGATTCGATACATTGCACACATAAGCCCTGTTCTGTCTTTGCCGTGAAAACAATGCACATATACAGGAAGCGTTTGATTGGCAAAAATTTTTAAAAAGTCCACTACGGAAGCCTCTCTTGGATTGAACGGGAAAATAGGCAGGTGAATGGAATGGATCTTTCCAGTAAAAAATTTTGAAATAGTTTTTTTATCCCGATTTGATGATCGAAGGTTCACAATAGTCCCAATTCCCTCTTTCATTAACTCTTGAATCCCTCTAACAGAGGGTTGCCCCCCTCTATAGAGTCTAGATTCTTTTACTCGATTAAAATTAGGAATAGAGTTTCCTAGCAGGTGTTGACGAATATAAAAAATAATAATCATCGAACCACCCACAAAGCATGCCATCAGTGTATCCCATAGATTTTTTAGTATTTGATTTATCATAATAGTAAGATTAGAATACAGGAAATAAAAAGGATAGTCAATAGATGATCCTTCGAGTATAATTTGAAATTATATGAGCAGTTTTATCGGATTAAACACCAATTCTACTCATTATATTTGAAATATACCCTTTGGAAAACAATGTATAAAATACTTAAGAGTTCTTCGATAAGAGTTTTCTCTCTAATGTTTGGGATCATCTTTTTATTGAATATTAACTATACCATACTAAAAAGCGTGCGAAAAACTTTAGCTATTGCCGATTTAGGAGGAAGTGCCGTCTCCATCCCATTTTTCGAATTGTTTGGAGTTTTACCAGCAGCGCTGCTTATGACGTGGTTTTTATCTAAAATATTAAAAAATTTTTCAATGAAAAAAGTTTTTTTTATCATGCTTTTTATCTTTATTTCCTTTTTTATTCTATTTGCAGGAGTAGCTTATCCTCAATTGATTGCCCTTCAAAAAAGCCTTGCAACTCCGCATTTAATGCAATTTGCTTCGATGATTTTTTATATTATGGGGGAACTTTGGAAACCTGCACTTATTCAAATTCTCTTTTTAGGACTGATCAATTTTAATCTATCCGTTGAACAAGCTAAAGGAGTGTATCCCTCCCTGATGCTTGGAGCAAGCCTTGGAGCTATTTTAGCAGGCCCTTTAACTATTTTTTGTAACTCTAAAGTTTTGTGGAAAATTTACCCCCTTGCTGAAAGTCACTGGAATCACTCCCTTATTCTTATGATGTGCCTTGTATTTGGTATAGGTCTCCTAACAGCTATTTTTTACAGCAAGTTATGTAGGCAATTTAAATCCACTGAATATAGCTACGCAAAAGAAAATAAATTTTCCCTAAAAGAAGCTTTTGATTTTTTCTTACAAACAAAATCTCTTCGTTTGATGGGCTGGATCGTCTTTGCTGATTATATTGCGTACTCTCTTGCCGAAGTGCTTTTTTTGCAAATTCTCAAGCAAAAATATCCACTCCCCACTGATTATTGCACATTTATGGGGTACTTAACCTTCTGGCATAGCCTTTTAACGATTCTTATAGCACTTGTTATTGCTCCGATTCTCCTTAAAAAAATCAGATGGGTTTCGTGCGCTATTATTCTTCCTGTAGGATTGTTTATCAGCGAAGGGGTTTTTTTCTTCTTCCTGTGCGCAGAATCCTTCAGTTCATCATTATTTAGTCTCTCACACGACAGTTGGCTCAAAGTGGTGGTATTTCTAGGTGGATCGCTTTTTTGTGTTTGTAGGGCAGTTAAATACACTATTTTTGATCCATGCAAAGAACTTGCATTTGTATCTATGCCTACAGCTTCTAAGATGAAGGGAAAAATTATTATTGATGGCCTTTGCTCGAAATTTGGCAAAGGAATTAGCTCGGGGGCAAGTATTGGGTTTGTCTCCATTGCTGGAAGTGTTGCTGGGAGTTATACTATGACGGCAGTTTTTGCATTGGGTATATGCATGAGTCTTATTGTATCGACAAGCCGGTTGGGCGAAGAGTTAGAAAAACAACCCCTTCCAATATGAAAAAGGGACAATACTATTAATAGCACTGTCCCTTTTATAATTAGTCCTCTTTTGATTCCTCTACAAGAGCTTCAACTTCTACATCTTTTGCTTTCTTTTTCTTTTCTACAATTCTATCTGGCTTGATTTCTAATGAAATATTTACCATGATACCCTCTGGTAGCTTGATTTGAATAGAATGTTTTCCAAGAGTTTTGATTGGAAGATGAAGTACAACATTTTTCTTTTCAATCTTGATGCCTTCGTTAAAAATCATCTCAGCTACATCTTTTGATGATACAGAGCCGTACATATGGCCATCTGTGTCAACTTTTGTGATGGTTGTGAATAATTTGCCTTTAAGTTCTTCAGCAATTTTTTCTGATTGAAGACGATCTATTTTTGCTTGTGCATCTCTTTCATCTTTTAATCTACTTTGTGTTTTTACTGTTGCATAGGAAGCAAGGATTGCTTTGCCTTGTGGCAGTAAAAAATTACGTGCAAATCCAGGAGCTACATAAGCTAATTCGCCTTTGCGTCCATGGTTTGTCACATCTTCTAATAATAGTACGTGATATTTCATGTGTCCCCTTACGCTTCTGCTGATGCAAACGGCATAAGTGCAATACATCTTGCGCGTTTGATCGCTTTTGTTAATATTCTTTGTTGATTAGCTGTAACACCTGTAATTCTTCTTGGAAGAATTTTACCACGTTCTGTGACAAATTGTTTTAAAAGGGCTACATCTTTGTAATCAATCTCTGTAATTCCATCAACATTCAAAGGGCTTTTACGGCCTTTTGGAAATTGAAAATTAGATTTTGTTCTGTTCATATTTCAATCCTTAAGTTATTCTTTAATTTCTACTATTTTTTTAAACTCAATGACATCTTCTGCAGGAACAGTTTCTGTAACTACATGCATAGAACGTAAAAGATCTTCATTTAAAGAGTTTTCTCTGATAAATTCATTCAAAAATTTTGATGGTAAATCAAAATACATGACATAAAAGTGCCCTTCACGTGAAGCTTTAATTTGGTATGCAAGCTTCTTTCTTCCCCAATCGATTACTTTGAATATTTGACCACCGCCTTCGGTGATTACCCCTTTAATTTTTGCTAAGGCTTTTTCTTTTGCATCATCTGATAGTGATGTGCGTAGAATAAATATCCCTTCGTACAAATTTTTTGTTATGCTGCTTCTCATCTAATTTCTCCTTAGATCTTCATTTTGTTTATCTTTTTGCCGAGTTAAAATGGTTGTTTTAATTTCAACGATACATTTTTCT
>CAMBZN010000017.1 GCA_945872565.1 Chlamydia trachomatis
TCAGTAATTTCTTTGGTTATATCAAAATTCTTTGCCGTATATTCTTCAATAATGGCATGAATTTCAAGAGCCTGTACAAGTCTGTTGTATGAAAAGGGTGCTTCAAACATTTTGATAAATTTGTCTAAGTAAATAACCACTTGTTGAGAAACTAATTTAACAGGATTTGCAAGCCAATCGAGCGGATTTTCAGGTCTTTTCATAACCTTTCCTACCGCATGAGTTCTAATAGATTTTTCGAGCCCGCATTGAACCTCCCAGAGCATTCTTTTCTTTTTATCATCCTTTACATTAAGAAATCTTCCCTTAGGATTGATCTTTTCATCTTCTGTAGATAATATCTGTACAATATGAAGTAAATTGAAATATTGAATTCGCTCAAAGTCGATTTCACTTTCGTGATTAGGGTTAAGAAAAGGTGTTGCAAAAGCTACATAATCAACAAGTATATTTTTTTCAAGGACTAAAATGACTGGCAGATAACTTTTTTTCTCTTCTTCACCAATAATTAATTTTTCCAAATGCATTAAAAAATTCAAATCTATTTCTAGTGATAAATTTTTATATCGGGCTAACTGTTCAGTCCAGACTATTTGCTGCACAACGGATTTGTGCGTTTGACTTTGTTGATTTCCTCGCGGTGTACCTGGTGGTGTACAGGAGGGTGAAGACTCTGGGGTAGGCCCTGGTGTACCTTTTGGTGTACCTGGTGGTGTACCTCGTGGTGTACCTGGTGGTGTACCTCGTGGTGTACCTGGTGGTGTACAGGGGGGTGAAGACTCTGGGGTAGGCCCTGGTGTACCTGGTGGTGTACCTCGTGGTGTACCTCGTGGTGTACCTCGTGGTGTACCTGGTGATGTACCTGGTGATGTACCTGGTGATGTACCTGGTGATGTATCCGGTGATGTATCCGGTGATGTATCCGGTGATGTATCCGCTTGCGATTTTAATCGATGCTTCAAATCCTCTCGCATGATACATAAAACCACAAATGCTAGTAGGGATATCATATTTAAAGCAACTAACCCAATAATATGAAATATTGCGGCCCATTTAGCTTTTGCATTCGCAAGAGGCTTGTTGGTAACTACAAACGTAAGCACTCCATTTTGTCTTATAATTTCTCCGCTGCACACTGCACCAAACATATTTTCTAGATGTTTTTGGGAAATATTCATAGCAGTCATCTTATGTAAAATGGTTTAATAATTATAAGTATATTAACAAAAAAATGATTTTTTGCAAATAATTAACCATCTACAGTTTTTAAATTTAAAAATAAACTATTTATTAAAAAAATATTAAAACTTAAGAAAAAGTTGATGTAGCCCCAACATCAATGAGAAAACGGACCTTGGCTGGAATGGATACCGGTATTTGATTCAAAATTTTTGTAATAGGTTTAACATATTCCACCTTCATAAGAATTTGAAACCGAAATTTTTCTTTTATTTTTGCGTAACCACAAGGCATTGGTTGATATAAAAAAGTCCCTTGGGGAACCAAAGATTTTAAACAGGCAAATACCTGAGAGGCTGTTTTTTCAGCTGCAACCTTGTCAATTGAAGTAAAAATTAGTTTAATAATTTTTGTATAGGGGGGGTAATGGCATAGCTTACGGTCAGCAAGCTCTGCGCGAATAAATCCTTGAAAATCGTCCTTTTGCACAGCCACCATTACAGGATGGTCGGGGTAGTAAGTTTGAATCAAAGCAAGCCCTGGAAGTTCTGCTCTGCCGGAGCGGCCGGCTACTTGGGTCATTACCTGGAATAATGATTCTGTGGAGCGGTAATCAGGAATGTGTAAGGAGGCATCTGCTCCAATCACTGCCGATAAAGTGACCAGTGGAAAATCTAATCCTTTAGCGATCATTTGTGTGCCAATAAGAAGGTCTGCTTTGCCTGCTCTAAATTGTTTGAGAATCACATCGTGAGAGCCTTTGTGTTTAGTGGTATCTCTGTCCATACGAAGGGTGCGAATTTCTGGGAAAATTGCGTGAAGGGATGCCTCTACTTGCTCTGTCCCGGGACCCCGATATTTAAGTGTCTCTACCTCTCCGCAAGAAGGGCACTTTGTTACAGGTGCAGGCTTTTCATACCCGCAAAGGTGGCAGGCAAGGACTTTTTCTCCGCGGTGATAGGTAAGAGAACTGTCGCAAGCGGGGCAATTGATGGTTTGCCCACAGGAGTTGCAAATCTGGCAGGAAAAATACCCCCGTCTGTTTAAAAAAAGAATAATTTGCTCCCCTATATCAATACGCTTTTTTATTTCAGTGAGTAAGGTTTCAGAGAGCATAGTAAACCCTTTCCCATTTTCTCTCTCTTGGTTCATATCTATCACTTTGATAGTTGGCGGGTTTTTTGCTGCTGCGCGGGTTTTTAACTCCAAAAGGTGATATTTTTTTTCCATTACATTGTACATGCTCTCTAAGCTAGGGGTGGCACTTCCAAGTATAACGGTGCTTCCAGTAAATGACCCGCGAACAACAGCCACGTCCCTTGCATGGTAGCAGGGCATCTCATCGATCTGTTTGTAGGAGAGTTCGTGCTCTTCATCTACGATGATCAGTCCAAGGTTTGGGATGGGAGAAAACACAGCAGACCTTGCCCCAATTACGATAGGGATCTTTCCTCCTGCAATGTTTTTCCATGCATCGGTCTTTTCTCCATCGCTTAATCGATAATGTAAAACGGCAATGCGATCTTCAAAACGGTGCTTAAAACGCTCTACTGTTTGTGCTGTGAGTGCAATTTCAGGGATAAGCATTAAAACGCCCTTATTTTGAGCAAGGGCCTGTTCTATTGCCTGAAGATATACTTCTGTTTTTCCACTTCCTGTGATCCCGTGTAAAAGAAATGTTTTGAAGCCCCCCTCTTTAATGGAAGCGGAAATGCTATCTAGAGCTTGCTGCTGCTGACCGTTTAACTTTTTTGGGGATGTCTTAAAAAAGGGGACATCTTGTAAAATACTTCGATCTACCTCCACAAGTTCTTTTTTGATGATCTGTTCTTTTTCAAGGGTGTTGATTGCACTGATAGAGACATTTTCCATCAAAAGTTTTGATAGAAACAATCCTTTAGGATGCTTAAGAAGAACATCAATCACCTCCGCCCGTTTTGGGTGTTTATCACGTATTGATGAGGTATAGGCAACTAATTTTTCCCCCCTTAATAGGGTTGTAACCATAAATTGGGTTTTTTGTTTGAGATCTTTTCTAAGGGATGCTGGAAGAATAGTCTTTAAGACAAAGGGGAGGGGGGTTGCATAGTAGTCAGACATCCATTCTGCAAGTTTTTTTAGATCTGCATTCATGATTTCCTCTGAAATCACCTCAAGCACTTCTTTCACCTCATATTTAGGTGCTTTGCGCAAAAGGGCGACAATTGTCCCTTTAGTGGTTCTTTTTTGAATGGGCACCGATACTCGTCTGCCTTCAGCAACCAAATGGTGTAAACGGGCAGGAACAAGGTAGGTGAGGGGTTTTTTAATCCCTTTATCCAGTAAAACGGTAACAAATAAGGTCATGGTTTTCCCAAAAAAGCCCTATATTACAGCCGGTAGCTATAGTAAAACAACTGAAATTTTAAGAAAATGGTTGCGCTCTATAATTTGTTGCTATTATTGCCCTTTCTAAAATATGATTGGAGCAATCAAAATGGAAAACTCACAGAATTACTTTACTATTTGCCCAAAATGTTATGGACTTGGGAAAAAAAATTTTAAATTTCGCAAACAGTCCAAACTTCGCTATGAAAAAGCTCTGGAAGAATTTGAAAAAAATATCAGGGAAGAAAACCCCTCCCCTCGCCCTAAAATCGCGCAGTATTTATGTGATAATTGCGCTGGATCTGGCTTAATTCCTTCCCTGACCAAAAATGAAGCAGATGTAAAAAACTTTCCACATGTTGCAATTATTGGTGCTGGAATTGGCGGGGTTGCCCTTGCTGTTGCCTGTTTGCATCGGAGCATTCCATTTACTCTTTATGAGAGGGACATAAGTTTTGATGCCCGCGCCCAAGGGTACGGACTTACTTTGCAACAAGCAAGTAACTCAATTAAAGGATTGGGTCTTTTCTCCCTTAAAGGGGGCATGCATTCAACACACCATTTGGTGCACAATACCCAAGGAGAGCGATTGAGCGAATGGGGAATGAAAACGCACGCAAAGCTTAATAAGCCTCCAAAACGGATAAATGTTCACATTCCAAGGCAATCTTTGCGACAAGCTTTGCTCGATCAATTAGGAGATGAAAATAAAGTGCAGTGGGGGCACCAGCTGATTAGCTTTACACAATCTTGTGACCAACAGATTGAGCTTTGCTTTGAGACAAATGGAAAAAAAACGCATGTCAAAGCAGATTTGCTGGTAGGAGCTGACGGTATTTATAGTACTGTACGCAGAGGGCTAATTGGTGAAGCCGCAACTCCACTTGAGTATATCGGTTATATGGTGATTTTAGGCATTTGCTCTTTAGAAGCGATTAAAGGTCCTAAAAGCCCTTTGCTTAACTCAGAAACGGTATTTCAAACTGTTAATGGCCATGAACGAATTTATATGATGCCTTTTTCAGAAGACTCGGTAATGTGGCAACTAAGCTTTCCTATTTGTGAAAAAGAGGCAAAAGCCCTAAATGCTGCAGGGTTTGATAAACTTAAAGAAGAAGCATGCAGGAGAGCAAACTGGCATCACCCTATCCCTGAAATATTATCTTCAACCCTACCCTCAACTGTTTCAGGTTACCCTGTGTATGATAGAAAGTTACTCTTGCCCCAGCAATTAGAAAGGGTTGGATCTGTAACCTTGATTGGGGATGCAGCCCATCCTATGACACCGTTTAAAGGGCAGGGGGCAAATCAAGCCCTTCTAGATGCCCTTTGCCTAGCCCGAGGCATTTCGGTAGGATGCAATCTTTCATCAAAATGGAAAGAAAGAGGATTAAGAGGAGCCGTACTAAAAGAATTTGAAGAAGAAATGTTAGAGCGAAGCGGAGCCAAAGTAAAGGATTCAGCAAAAGCTGCAAAGGCGCTGCACTCGGTAGGTGTGCTAAGAGAGGACAATGCACCAAAAGGACGCCTTTTTACTACCGAAAAGTAATTCGAAAAAAGGAAAAATTTATACAAGTCAAAGAAAAGTGATAACACACAGAATATCAGTAACTTAATTCTGAACGAAATTCCCATTTATAACCTTGACGATTAATTCTAAACGACTTAATCGATTCAAGTACATGATCTACAAGGCTTTAACAGCTTTTTTGTATTAAAAGGGGACATTTCTAAAAAACGCTTACAATTTCATAATTATCATTTACTAATTTAATGTTATATATTATAATTATAATATTAATTAGGAGTTTAGTATGAATTTAGTTGAAAATGAACCATTTATATCTGGTTGCCAAACACTGCTATCGATTATTGAAAAACGATATAGTAAAAGGAGTGATGCAATAGCGATCTATTCTGTAATCAATTTTTTTACTTTTATTATTGTATTAATTGTAGATTCTATTATTAGAGCTAACATTCATCGAAATATTGTAAGTAAGGTTGAACAGCTTTCTGACCAGGCAACAAAATTTTATTCGAGCAATACTCATACTAGATTAAAAACAATGGTTCAATTGTTTTTAATTAATCTTAGAGAATACATCGGTGGTAAATATGTCATATCGGAAGTTGAGAAAAAAATACAACAGATTTCCGATATTTTAAAACCTAAGCAATCCGAAAACAACTCAGATCACGCGGTTTCTAATGAAAAAGAGGTTAATGAACATTGGTGAATTATTAGGCATTGACAGTGACAGTGACAGTGACAGTGACAGTGACAGTGACGAGGATGAGCATTGTCTTTAGTATAGCAATTTAATTTTTAATAATAAAAATATAGGAGTGTTAACGATGGCAACAATTACAGATAGAGTTAGTCCGCTCAAAGACTTATTTTGCGTACCTACGTTATTTCAAGTTTTGCACAAAAATCATCCAAATCGAGAGAAGGAAATTGTAATTGTCTACTTTGTTTTAAATCTATTTATTTTATTCATTCCGTTGATGGTTGATGGAATCATTGAGGCATGTACTAAGCTAAGTATTGTCAATAGATGTAATCGTCTGATTAAAATCATTGATCCTAAAAATACATTAAACAAAAGCGATGCTGCTTTAATTAATAAAATAAATGAAATAAAAAACACTAAATTGATTTCAGATTATCCTGAAATAGTTAAGAAACTGAATGATTTATCTAATTCAGTATGTAAAGTACAAGGCGCTCCGGCAAGGGCATATGAATTTTCATTAGGTCTGAATAATGATGATGATTATTCAGATGATGAGTATCAACCACAATTAACAGAGAACAATCAGGTGCAACGACCTAGAAGTGATTTTGATTTTGATTTTGATTTTGATTCTGATTCTGATTCTGATTCTGATTCTGATTCTGATTCTGATTCTATTTCAGATGAAGGAAATCAACGTTCAAATAATCCTTTTTATTTCCCACGTGTGTTTTGTTCATAAGGCGATAATTAACAATATTAGTTGTCTTTCAAAGAGCTTTTGAGAGTTTCCCAGAGAACTTTCTTTTTTAGGGGATCGCTTTCTATCTCTTTCAAATCCGAAATAGTTATTGTAGGGAGATTGCTTGCATATAGTGCAGTAAAAGTTAGAATTAGGTGAGATGGGCTGTATTGACCGATAAGATCCTCTAAGGATCCTTTAAGAGGGCAGTAGGTAGCTTTCATAATTCGTGTTGAAATTGCCTCGCATATTTTTTTAGCAAATGGTGAGTCATCCTTTTTTTCCACTACAAAAAGGGCATGACGTTTAAAAGGCTCTTTGGCCAATAAGTTCGAAGCTTGCAAGTTTTTGTATTTTTCTTCCCATCTTGAGTAAAATGAGTCCTTTTTTTCCTCCTCTTGTTTGAAAGCAGCCTCTACCGCCCTTTTTGGTGTTGGTGTTTCAACCTGTGTTGAGATAGCTTTTGGAAGGGTGGGCTGCTTTTCTATTCGTATTTGTACTGTAGGAGCTGCTTTTAAAGGATCCAGTATCTGGTGGCTTTTGCTGCTTGCAAAAAAGAACTCTATAGATTCAAAGTTAGACATGGTTTATTCCTTAAACAGCGCCTTTGCATATAACTTTGCATCAAAAGGGGAAAAATCGCAAAGAGTTTCCCCAAAACCTACATACATGATCGCAATAGCATGCTTTTTATAAATGGAAAGTGCCACCCCTCCTTTAGAGGTTGAGTCAATCTTTGTAAGAATAAGCCCCGTGATGGGAATATATTTTTGAAAGTTTTCTACTTGGGTAACGCAATTGCCTCCAAGACCTGCATCAATTGTTAAGTAGACCTCATGCGGGGCAGAAGGGTCTAATTTTCTGGCAACTCTTTGAATTTTTTTAAGTTCATCTAACAATTCCATCTTAGATTCTAACCTTCCGGCTGTATCAAAGATGACAATATCATACTGGCCGTGCTTTGCCTTTTCCATTGCATCATAAATCACAGCTCCCGGATCAGCGCCGTGCTTTGAAAGGACAATATCTACTCCCAGCGCTTGTGCATGCATTTGGAGCTGCTCTTTGGCGGCGGCTCTAAATGTATCACCACAGGCAAGTAAAACCTTCTTACCCTCCTCTTTGTACAGTTTAGCAAGCTTTGCAATAGAGGTTGTCTTCCCACTTCCATTGACCCCTACCATGAAAATTACTTTGGGATACCCATCCTTCCCGAGCGTTGGAGCGTCTTTCTCTAGAATCGAAAGGGCAATCTTTTCAAGTTCATCTAAATAATCCTCTTTGGAAGCATTTGGGTGCTTTTTGGAAAATAGGGAAATGTGTTCAATGAAATATTCAACAACAGATGAACCTAAATCCGCCTCATACAAAATCTCTTCAAGCATCAATTTAGCCGCGCTGTCAAGTGGCTTTGAGAATAAACTTGCAAGTTTTTTGGTGAAAAAGGAAGTGGTCTTTGTAAGGGCTTTTTTTAAAAATGCTATCATTAGTAAACAAGTATAGTCGATGAGTAATTTTCATGCTTGGTATTTATTCCATTTCAAGCTAAACTGCTTTTCTTTTTTTACGAATAATTGAAAATTCTATCTGTTTATTAATAACAATTTATAGAATCGATGAAATTATTTGTTCAATTAATAATAAACAGAATAACCATTTTAAGAGGGTAAAATGACTCCAATCAAGGGATATGAGAGCAAGCAATACGAGAGCTATGAAGGCAAGGAAAATGAATCCAATGCACCAAGCGCGCTCAGACAAGAAAAGAAATTCTATCAAACAGCCCAAAGCCATTTATTATTTGACAAAGGGTCAAAAGAGTATGAACTTGGAATTTCTATCATAAAGTGTTTGGCAAAAAGGGGTATGATAGATGCACAATTTCAACTTGGGTTATTAAGCTTCGATGAAAATCCAAAAGTGGCAAGAAAGTGGTTTAAAAAAGCTGCAAAACAAAATTGCATCGATGCAACGTATCATTTGGCTAGAATGTATTTAGAGGAGGTTGGGGGGAAAAAGAGAATTGCAAAAGGTTTAAAGTTATTAGAAAGTATTCCAAAAGATAAAGATACCCTAGAGTTACTGGCAGAGATCCATTACAATGGAGAATATGAAGTAAAGGCCGACCCTAAACGGGGCATGTGGTATTTAAGAGAAGCTTATGCAAATGGTAGCAATTACGCTGCTAAACATATTCCCCTTTGTTATCTCGAAGAATTTTGGAGTGGGCAAGACTCTACAGATACATTTTTAGAAAAGGTGAAAAAGTTGGAACTTTTGTTTAGCAAGGGATCAAAAAAGGAGATTTTTCGCGATGCAGTTGAAACGGGTACTTTGAGAAAAACTGTAATTACTAGCAATGCTTTGGTAAATCTTTATTTGAACCCCATTATTAAGTTAGATAGTAGAAATAACATTTAAAAAAAGAGAGAAAGGATGGCATTATCCCCACTAGGGCAAAGCGATTTCAGACTTTATGTAGAACAACCCCCCTTTAAACTGCAAAGGGTTGAACAAGAAGCAAACGACCATCCAGACGTTGCGTCTCTTAAAAGTGAAATAACTACAAGAGCTCTTAAAATAGGAGAAATCTCAAAAGAAGAGTTGGGGCAAGAAAGGGCAAGTTTTGATTGGGCATTTGGACGGTTGTCTAATGAGCGTTGTATAGATGAAAATGGTCAAAGGATTCTACGAAATTTTTTGAAAAAAACAAAGGGTCTTGCCGAAGGTCTCTTAGGGGAATTGTACCTAACCGGTCATCGGGTCGCAAAAAATTTCGATCAGGCATTTGATTTTTTTTTAGATGGACTAGCCCAAGATAATTATCTAAGTGCGATCTATCTAGTGTGCCTATTTAGTTTGAAATCATCAAAACATTTTTCTATTGAAAAGGCTAAATACTGTTTACAAAAAGTATTGGAAAATGAATGGGAAATAGAGTTATTTGACAAGGCTAAACATCTCTTTATCAATTGGCAAAATCCAGAGTGTCTGAATTTTCTAGCGCTAGCTAGTGCTGCGATCCTCTTAAAGATGCAAAATGAGGATGCTAGTTATTTTTTAGCAAAAATTCAACTAATAGGATGTGATGTTTGTCCGCAAAATAAAGAGGATGGACTTCAACAAATGGCCCTGCTTGCAAGATGTGGAAATACATCTGCAATGATCTACCTTGCAACCGTCCCTATAGATACACCCGAATATGAAAATACAGTAATTAGATTGTTTGAAGAGATTAGTTTGCATCCTAGCACTACAGTAGTAAACAGAAAAGCAGCACTTGATTTTATGATTGCTAAGACAGCAGAAAGTCCATTGCAACAAGGATTTTATACTCGTCTAAGAAATTTTATAAACACTGCTCCTGACGAAGTGGATCATTTGTATTTAATGGCAAAAGAGATTTTCCGGTCGATGCCCAGAGACTATTACCCAAAAGCTAAGCAGCTGAACAATACTGTAGTAAATCTGAGAAAGTCGGTTGTTGCATTTTATCCGAGGGTAAACCCAGAAGACCAAAAACCTTTTGCTATGAAGTACCTATTTGGAACTCAAGCTGAAGGGGATCTTCCTCGAGCATTTGAACATTTTTTAGACGGAATGACGCAAGGATTAGCAGATAGTACAATCTATCTTGGGTATGTGTATTCTTTAAAAAGTTCCCCTTATTTTTCTACCCAAAAAGCACAAGATTGTTATTTAGAATTGAAAGATGAACTCCCCGAGGCAACTTTCTTTGAAAATGCATTTTTTTTATTTAATTTTGGAGCGGATAGGATTGATTTGACTTATCTATATCTTATGTTTAGTGGGTTACAAGACCCTATGTACAGATTTGAAAAACAGTATTATCTAGGAAGAATCGAAGAAATAGGATGCGAGGGTTGCCCGCAAAATAAAGAGGCTGGCCTTAAAAAAATTATTAGTGCTGCTGAAGGGGGGAATTTAGATGCAATCTTATTTTTAGCAAGGCGATATTCATCAGAACCGGGTAAAATAGGTGAAGCCTATAGAATCTATTGTCTTGGAATTGAAGAGGGTAGTGTAATAGCAAAGTATGAAGCTGCGCTATTAATTCTTTCAATAAATAAAGATAAAGCTATCAAACTGTTTACAGAAGTGATTTTGAGCTTAAAATCACCAGATGAAGTGATCAAGGCCGCCGTCGATCAAATCAGTCAGTATGGTAGAGGTCATCACATCGAAAAAAAATTTTTAAAGAAAATAACTATTGGTCTGAGCATCTATCATCAAAGAAAAGACATCCTATTTTATATCGCAAAGCAAGCTTTAGAATATTTACCTATTGAGTTTAAGAAATACGCGATCGATCTTTTAAGGGAAGCGCAAAATCTTGGTTCAAAGAAAGCAATGCAATATTTTGATAAATCCGAAGACAGTGATAGAGAAAACCGTGAGACAATCATAACCTAGTAGGAGAATACAAAATGGATGGAATAGGTCATAAAAGAAAAGCATTAGTAGAAGGGTCAGAAAACACTGATCCTAATCAAAAAATCACTTCTGAAGAAAAGTTATATAATGCCGGTTATAAAGATCTGAATGCAAATAACTTTCCACAAGCTATCCAAGCATTTGGAAAAGCAGCGCAAAAGGGACATGTAGCAGCTGCTTTGATGGCAGGGCAAATCATTCTTAGAGAAACAACGGATGAGGATACAAAAGTACAGGCTATCGCTTATTTTAAGATGGGGTTGGGCAAGAGCGGTGGCGGCGCTGAATACTTAATTGCCACCACAACCGGCACTACCGAGGAGGATGGATTTAACTATTTGCGACAGGCAGCAAAAGCCGGTTATGCTCAAGCTCAAAATGATTTAGGAGAATTGTACTACCGTGGAGAGGGGGAAATCGATCAAGATTATGATGCAGCATTCCAATTGTTTCAAAAAGCAGCTGATCAAGATATAACAACAGCAAAATACTATTTAGGTAGGATGCTTTTAAAAGGAGAGGGTTGTGAAAAATCACTTGAAGAAGGACAAGAACTTTTAAAATCTATTGCTGCAATAGACCTAGATGCGGTAGATCTATTGGCATCAGTCTATTTAGAGGGAAAATACGGGGTTGCAAAAAACCAAGAATTGGGCGAAGAATATTTGGAGACTGGCTGTCTAAATAATAGTCAGTGGGCACTAGACTATCGTCGCGCGCATCAACAAGTAAGGCAACAAAGAAATGTGGAACCAAGCTTAAGAATAGCAGTTTTAAAGCGTCAGTTTATGCGAAATCATGGTCTTAATTCTATTTAGCAATTGTTTTATAATATGAACCTATGTATTCTATCTCTTTTAATTTTGTAATAATTAAAATATAACAATGTTTATTTTTTTAGGAGATGATTATGGAAGCAGTCTCAGGCAGTAGCACAATTTTTCAAGCCCCCCTGCAGGAAGATGTAAAAGAGAGAAAACGAAAGAGAGAGGAGCCTCCTACTGACCTACCAATTGCAAAAATAACAACTCATTGTAAAGCAGAAGAGCTTAATAGACTTGCTGAGGAACTTTTAAAATCAGGAAACACACCAGAAATCCGCTCTAAGGCATTAGAGCACTATGAAAAGGCTGCACAGTTAGGATGTGTTCAAGCTGGATTAAGGGCAGGAGAACTAGTTTTGCCTAGAGCAAATAAAAGACAGACAGAATGGGGAAAAGTAAGGGTAGAAAAAGCAAAAGGATATTTTAGAGCAGGGCTTGCTAAAACTAATGGAAGAGCAGAGTTTCTCTTGGGATCAATCTATGCAAAAGAGGACAAAGGCGAAAAATCTCTTGTTATTGCAAGAAACTTCTACAAAAAGGGTGCTGTACAAAATAATGCTAATGCTAAATATCTTTTAGCTAAAATGTACTTAGCTGGTGAGGGGGGGAAAACGCGAACTGAGGCTGGATTAAATCTGCTTAAAGCATTAAACAACAAATGTTCGTTGGAGCTGCTCTCAGCTATTTATATGAAAGGGCTCTATTCAATAAAACAGAATTTTCCTTTAGCGATAGATTTTTTAAAGCAGGCGTATCTGATGGGTAGTGAAAATGCTGCAGAGTCCTATGCAGGGTACTGTATGAATGGATTTTTAGGGGTAATTGAAAAAAATGAAAAAGCAGCCTTAGAAATTTATCAATTGTATGCAGAGCAAGGAAAACAGTGGGCAGTTTTTTTATTAGGAAAGTTTCTATTAGAATCGGCACCTCTTGATTCTGCTAGCATAGACAAAGGGATCGGATATTTAAAAAGTATCAAGGGTACGTTTTCTTATTCGGCTTTAAGTTTTCTTGCCAATTTTCATCTTAAACAAAAAACAGAAGAGGGGACTAAACAAGCAATTGCCTTGTATCATTGCATATTAGACAGTTCAACACACCAAAAGCATGCTAAAGGTCGAACAAAATTTCATTTAGCTCAAATCTATTTTGGAGATTTTGGAGTCATAACACCAAATCGAGAACTAGCAATGGGTTTTTTAAAAGAGGCTGCTGAACATGGTCTTAATTCAGCATGGGTAAGGCTTGGAAACGAATATATCAAAGATGGGACTACTTTTCACAAATCAGCCTTTGAGGCTTTTAAAAGTGCCGTTAAGGCCGGCAATGTCCATGCAAAATTCTATCTTGGAAAATGTTATAGAAATGCAATAGGGGTAAAGAAGAATCTATCCAAAGCTTTTAAGTGGAACAAAAAAGCAGCAGATAGGGGTTTTGAACCAGCAGCTTTTCAGTCAGGTCTTGATTACTTATATGGGATTGAGGGAATTTCTATCAATTTACAAAAGGCAAAGGAGTATTTAACCAGATCAAATAGTAATAATGCTCTGTATCATTTTGGAATTATTGCTAAACGGGAGCTTGATAACTTAAAAAAAACAATGAATAGACATATTTTAGCTCCAGAGGATGTAAAAGCAAAGACCGATGAAATGGTTGATTTTTTTTTAAATGCCTACAAACAAGGAAATGCACAGGCCCCACTTGAGATTGGATTTTTAACTTTACATGAGGATATCTCTGAGCAAGAGAGTCTTGACCCAGTTTCTTGTTTTACCCAAGCTGTAGATGAGGGAAGTCCAATTGCCGCATTATCACTTCATTGGATGTATAAGATTGGAAAAGGGGTTGAACAAAATGAGGATTTTGCTAATCAATGGCTTGCAAGATTTATAGGAATGACAACCAAAGTACAGTAAATGATTGGTCAGACAAATAATATAGATAACAGTTGAATCTTAATCATTGATTTTCCATTACTCAAGACTAAAAGGGGTGAGGTGATGAATATTCACGAATTTCAAGCCAAAGAAATCTTAAAAAGATATGGATTGCCAGTTCATGATTTTGTGGTTGTTAGTGATAGGAAAGAGATCAAAGAGACAATTACAAAGTTTGGTAAAACTAAGGCAGTTGTAAAAGTACAGGTACATGCTGGCGGACGGGGGAAAGCAGGCGGGGTAAAAGTTGCCATGACTTTAGATGAAATAGGCACCCACGTTTCTAACCTTCTTGGGATGAAGATTGTAACAAAACAAACAGGGACATCGGGGATCATTTGCCATCAAGTGATGATTGCTGACCTTGCCGACATCGAAAAAGAGTACTATTTTGGAATTATTATTGATAGAGAGCATGGCTGTCCTTTGATTATGTCCTCTCAAGAAGGGGGAATGGAGATTGAAGAGGTAGCAGAGGCAACCCCAGAAAAGATTTTAAAAACACCTTTGAGTGTAAACGGAGAGATTACAGACTCCCAGGTGGATGAAATTGTAGACTTTATGGGTTGGGCAGGAAAGACTGCCGTCCAAGGTGAGAAGATTGTTAAGGACATGGTAAGGGCCTTTATGGAAATCGACGCCTCGATTTTAGAAATTAACCCTTTAATCAAAGACCCGAAGGGAAATCTCTATTTGTTAGATGCAAAAATTAGCGTGGATGAAAATGCATTGTATCGTCAAAAAGAAATTGCAGATATGTATGATCCCACACAAGAGAGCAAGGCTGAGCAGCGTGCCCATGAATTGAATCTTGCCTATGTAGCAATGGAGGGAAATATTGGTTGCATGGTCAATGGTGCAGGGCTTGCGATGGCAACAATGGATATTATCAAGGCAATGGGGGGAGAACCTGCAAATTTTCTAGATGTGGGGGGTTCAGCAAATAAAGAGAAAGTGGTTGAGAGTTTTAAAATCATTTTAAGTGATCCAAAGGTCAAGGGTATTTTGGTAAATATTTTTGGAGGAATTATGAAGTGCGATATTATTGCTGAGGGGGTTGTTGCTGCGGTTAAAGAAATTAAACTTAAAGTGCCGCTTGTTGTCCGTTTAGAAGGGACAAATGTCGAAGAGGGAAAAAAAATACTCAATGAGTCGGGTTTAAAAGTGATATCAGCAAGTGACTTAAAGGAAGCTGCAACAAAGATAGTTGCTGCAGTGGAGGGAAAATAATGAGCATATTGGTAAATAAAGATACAAGGGTGATTTGTCAGGGAATTACCGGGCAAGCAGGAAGTTTTCATACAAGTCAATGTTTGGCTTATGGGACAAAGATGGTAGGTGGAGTAACTCCTGGAAAAGGGGGGCAATCCTCTGAGCATGGTCTTCCTATTTTTAATACAGTAAAGGATGCAAAAGCTGCTGTAAATCCTGATGCCACAATGATTTTTGTGCCGCCAAAATTTGCTGCTGCGGCCATTTTAGAGGCAGAAGAGGCCGGAATTGCTTTGATTGTTTGCATTACAGAAGGAATTCCAATACTTGATATGTTAAAGGTGAAGGAGAAATTACACAAGAGTAAAAGCCGTCTAATTGGGCCAAATTGTCCCGGTATTATCACACCCGATCAATGTAAAATTGGAATTATGCCAGGATACATTCATCGGCCAGGGAAAATTGGAATTGTCTCAAAATCAGGAACTCTTACCTATGAGGCTGTTTGGCAGACCACAAAATTAGGGCTTGGGCAAACAACATGTGTAGGAATTGGTGGCGATCCCACAAACGGAACTAATTTTATTGATGTTTTGGAGTTGTTTGAAAAAGATCCTCAGACGGAGGGAATTTTACTCATCGGAGAAATAGGGGGAGAGGCAGAAGAGCAGGCTGCAAAATGGGTAGGCAGACATTGTACTAAAAAAGTTGCTGCTTTTGTTGCAGGAAGAAGCGCTCCACCAGGGAGACGAATGGGTCATGCAGGGGCTATTATTTCGGGGGGAAAAGGGGGCGCTGATGAGAAAATTCTGGCTCTTCAAGAGGCTAATATAGTTGTTGCAATGACCCCTGATGAGATGGGCAAGGCGATGTTGAGGGCATTTGGTTAATGAAAAAAATTCCAGTAAAAATAGCACCATCGTTTTTTCTTATGGCAGCCATATTGGGTTTTCTTAATACCTTTTCATTGATGGGAACAATCATTTGGGCAATTGTTATTTTTCTATCTGTGCTTGTACATGAGTATGGCCATGCAATAGCAGCAACTCTTTTTGGCCAACGTGCGCAAATTCAATTGTTTGCTTTTGGTGGTTTAACCCTTCCGCATGGAAAGAAATTAAAACAATGGCAGGAATTGATTGTGATTGCAATGGGGCCGGCTTTTGGATTTGGTTTATATTTTGCCACATTTTTAATTCCTATAGAGACTTTACAATCATTAGGTGTTGTAGGTCCATATCTTGCCTACGCTCTTATTGTTGCCCGATTTATCAATCTTTTCTGGACAGTGATCAATTTAATTCCTATCCTACCACTTGATGGTGGCCATCTTTTAAGGGTCCTCTTAGAGGTCTTTATTGGGCATAAATCATGGAAGGCATCGTTTATCATTTCCTTACTATTATCTGCAGCAGGTAGTTGTTATTTCTTTGCTATGGGGCAATTTTTTATAGGAGCTATTTTTCTTTTATTTACCTTTCAAAGTTATGAGACCCTTCGACAGTTTAAGAATTTCACCAAAGATGATATTAGTGAATCAAATAATGGTAAAATGAACCAAGCAAATGAAATGATCAAAGAAGGGGATATTACAAGCGCAAAAAAATGCTTAGAAACCCTGTTATATTCTACCCATGAAGGGATGATTCATACCCTTGCTAAGGAGAACCTTGCAAAAATTGCTTTTGAGCAAGGGGACAAAGAAAAATGTTATAAGCTTTTGCTAAGCGAAGAGAAAAATTTATCCTCAGCAGGAAAGGTGTTATTTTATCATGTGTGCTTTCAAATGGAGGATTTTTCACGGGTAATTTTACTTGCTGGGCAAGCCTTTGAGATTGAACAAGACAGTGAAATTGCAATTATTGCAGCAAAGGCAACTGGGTATGAAAAGAAAATAGCTGAGGCAATTGGATGGCTTACAACAGCAAAACTTTTTGGTGCCGCTGACATTTCAGAGGTTACTGATAATAAAGCATTTGATCAAATTCGAGATTCGGAAGAGTTTCAGAAATTTGTAATGAAAAATAAGACATAAAACCCCTATAATCGTGGCCTGTAGATATTATTTGTTACAGAAATGCTTGTGTACTATTCTTGGTTGTCATAAGCTGTAGAAATTAACAAACCTAAAATGGAGGTCACAAAATGAATAAAAATGAATTGATTGGAGAATTGTCTGATAAAACAGGATTCACCAAATCTGACACACAGAAATTTTTAAACGCTTATATTGAGTCTATTCAAAAAGCTCTAAAAAAAGGCAAAGAAGTTCAACTTGTAGGTTTTGGTACATTTAAAGTAACAAAAAGAAAAGCAAGAACAGGAAGAAACCCACAAACAGGAAAAGAGCTTCAGATTCCAGCGAAGAAAGTGCCGTCTTTCCGTCCTGGTAAAGCATTAAAAGAATCAGTTTGTTAGTTCGATAGCCATTTTTTTTTATAGAAAGCCTCGAATCTACTTCGAGGTTTTTTTTGGAGTTTATTTATGTATAGAATCGGTATTTTTTTATTTACTTTTTTAACTTGTTTTGCGGAAGGAATATTATCCAATGAACAGATTGAGAGTATTTTCGATAAGTTTGTAAAAGTGAATTATACTGAAGAATATTCATCTAGATATGATAAGATCCCCTTTAATAGATTAAAAAATCCAAAGTTCTGGATAGGAATAGATGCTCCTCGATTGTTTGCTATTTTAGAGTTTTCTAAATTTATAAAGAAAAACCGATTGTCATTTGAAAAAACACTATCATTTTGTTCCCATGATCCTGAATTTGACTATTTTAAAACAAAGCAAGTCAATCATTTTAACTACTCTGATAATCCTCATAACTATGATTTACATCAATTAAATATTTCGGGAGAGGATTACGATTTTGTGATGTTGAACCAAACCTTGGAACATTTGTATAATCCCTTGTTATGTCTAAAAAATATCTATAAAAAGCTACGTAAGGGCGGTATACTATATATTAATGTGCCGGCTTGTAATATACCCCATATGACACCCATTCATTTCTCTACAGGTTTTACACCCATGGGGCTTGCAACTACAATAGCAATGGCAGGGTTTGAATTGATGGAGGTTGGTCAGTGGGGAAGTCTCGCTTATACCCTTAAATTGTTCTCGGAAAATAGATGGCCTGATTATGAAGATATTAACCGAAACGGTCATAATGACATAAATTGTCCTGTGATTACTTGGGCGTTTGCAAGGAAGCCCTAATCATTTTTCTTGGCAAAATTGAGCGAAGTTTTTAAAATAGTTTTAAAAAACTCAAGGAGGCTATATGAATAAATATCTATCTTTAGTATTAATTAGTACAAGCATTGCTCTTTTTGGAGCGCAAAATACAGCTGGAACTTGCTCTCATTGCGGAAAAGGTTTATCTAGCGCTTTTGTAGATGTTGTAAAAAAATGCCGCTCTTCGGTTGTATATATTGAGACAAAATACAAAATGGCGGAAAGAGATAGACATGTTGAATCAATTGATCAATTTCAAGATGAGATTTTTAGGAGATTTTTTGGAGCCCCTGGAGGGGGAAATGAAAGGGTAGAAAGAAAGCCAGTCATTGGATCAGGAACTGGGTTTATCGTGTCTGAAGATGGCTATATTGTTACCAATCACCATGTGGTTAAAGATGCATCAGAAATACTTGTGGAAATCTATCAAGACGATAGTGAAACCGAATATCAAGCAGTGCTTGTTGGATGTGACCCAAAAACAGATATTGCGGTGTTGAAGATAGAAGAAAAGGGGCTCCCATTTCTTACATTTGCCAACTCTGATGAATTAGAGCCAGGACAATGGATTGTTGCCATAGGTCATCCATTGCGCCTGCGTGATTCAGTGACTGCTGGGGTGATTAGCGCAAAGCATAGAACTAACCTGCAGATTACTCAGCTTGAAGATTATGTGCAAACAGATGCATCATTAAACCCCGGGTCTAGTGGAAGTCCTCTTCTTGATTTAGAGGGTAGAGTAGTTGCAGTAAATACAGCAATCATCCCCCCTTCATCGAAAAATATGGGTGTAGGTTTTTCTGTGCCAAGTAAAATTGCAGAGATGGTCTATGAACATGTAAAAAGTACAGGGGTTGTAAATCGAGGCTTTCTTGGTGTAAATATTCAAGATTTAACGGAGGACTTAGTTGAAGGATTTGGTTTTAAAAAGGGGACTAAAGGAGCTTTGATTTCAAGTGTAGCAAAAAATTCAGCAGGAGAGCTTGCAGGGCTTGTTCCGGGTGATTTGATCACAGCATTTAATGGCAAAAAGATTAAAAGTAGCTGTAATTTTGCCACTGAAGTTGGAAAACTTCCGGCAGGAAAAAAGTGCGAACTAGAAGTAGTTAGAAAAGGGGAAAAGATCAAATTAGAGGCCATGCTAGGGTCGCTTGTTTCTGAATCAGCCGCAAATGATGATACGATTGTTAGATTGGGAGTTGTTGTTGAGTCAATTGCTGAAAGTGCAAGGGAGAAGTATCAACTAAAAAATGGGGAAACAGGGCTTTTGATTAAAGATATCGTTCCAGGAAGCTTAGCACACAGGTCTGGCTGGAAGGCAGGAAGTGTTATCTTGGTTGTAAATGGAGATAAAATTGCAACTGTTGAAGACTTGAAAAAGGCAATTGAAAAGACAGAAAAAGGAAAGAAACTTGTAGCGTTACTTTCCCGTGATGGACAGTCACTGTTTACATCTATAACAGTTTCTTAAATTTGTGGGGCGTATATAGCCCCACAAATTAAATGTATTCTATAGTAAGTGGATTTGTAAGAAGGGTATTAGCTTCTTCGATTTTGTCTTTTTGACCGTAGGTCACATGAGTTGCCTGTGACTTAAGACCTGGAAGAATAGCTTCTTTTACAGCACGCTTGATATCTTCTTTAGTAATAGAAAGAACTTGATCTCGAAATGCTTGCCGTACTTCTTTAGAAAGGCCTACTTTTTCTTGAAAATAGGTGACACTTGCTCTGCAGCTAACAGGTACTGGAGAATCTACATCTTGAATATAGCTTAAAATGGCTTCAGTGAGCTCTCGGTCTGATATGTCACGCTCTGATAACTCTGCTGCCCCTTTTAAGAAAGCATCGATTGTAAGAGAGATATGAGGGTCTCTTGAGCTATAAAAATGAAGAACACCCGTTAAGATGTTGTATTTCACCCCAGAGCCGTAGGCACCCCCTTTTTCACGAACCATCTTATGAATATAGATGTTTTCAAGTAAGTAGGTAGCTATTTTAAGTGCAGGGGAAAGATCTGATGTCAGGGTAACAGTTGCAATTGCAAGGGCGTTATGTGCGATGGATGATGAGATCACAACCCCTTTATTCTCTGCGCAACTTGGTACAGGTAGTTCTATCCAAGGGGAAAATGATGACGATGCATCAGATAAAGTCATTAGGTCATAAAAGCTTACTTCTTGTAATTTTTTAAAGTCCTTTTCTTCACAGGAGATGACAATATGAGCATTGTTAAAGTGAAAAAGGGATTTTTTAAAACTATAAAACTTTTCGATAACAATAGAAATATTTTCATCCAAGCGTTCTTCGATATCCTTGATAAAACGGTAATAGGGAGCGCCATACCAAAGATTTCCAAGATGGTTCCAAGGAGAAATATGAGCAGAGGATTGCTTTAAAGCGTAGCTCATTGCTCGTTTATTAATACCGCTTTCAAGAGAGGATGCAATTTGACGTATAAGGTCTTTAATCCGTTGCTCATCTTCAAAATCAATATTAAGGATGGTATCTTTAAGAATTTGAAAGCACTGCTCTCTATTTCTTGTTAAAAACCTTGAGGAAATGGAAAGGGTGGGGTAGCAGGTGTTGATATGGTCTTTTTGTACGTTTAATGCAAGCCCTGATGATAAACTTCCAAAGTACTCTTGGACGCGTTGCATATTCACTTCCCAAGAACAATTTTTGGTTCCAAGCTCAGGAATGATAGAACTAAACAATTTTAAGTAAGGGAGATCTTCTTCAGGAATTTGGGGAATATCAAAAACTAAGTCTAGATAATAAATAGAGTTAGTAAATACATCGTGGTGATAAATAGTGCTTGAACGCTCTAGCATCTTGGAAATGGGGTAATAGGGGACCTCTGTAGGGATATCACTAATTTGTAAACTAGGAAGGCAGTTTATATTTTCATTTTCGGCAAGTTCCTGATACTGCCTAAACGCTTTCATTTGCCTCTGGAGCTTGAGTCGATCTTGTTGAGAAAAACCATCGTTTATTGCCTGTAACGACAAAGCTTCCTGTTGTTTTTCCTTTTCGGCCAGATGCTCATCTGGGCATAAGGTTAGACTTACTCTGTGGGTATTTTTTAACACCATTTTGTCGATAAAATTGGGAAGGAATTTTGGATTTTTGAGTTTTTCTCGAAGAGCGTGTAAAAGGGAATGAATTTTTAGTCCATCTGAAAGATCTCCCCCTTGTTGATAGGGTGTTAGAGTTCTTTGCATTAAATCTAGACCGTACGGGCCGCCTGATTCAGCAATTTCAACCTTAGAAAATTCTATTTGATGCAGGGCGCTTTCAATCCATTCATCAGAAATACCCTCCTGTTTAATCTCTTCAAAAGCCTGTAAGATGCAATGTTCTAGATCCTCTGACTTCCCTTTTAGTCCTACACAATAGATGACGTAAGGGATTTCACGGGCATCGGTATCATACATAGAATATAGGTCAGAGCAGAGTTTTGATTGCAAAATTTTCTTTTTTAGCATGGATGCATCTGTATCCATCAAAATAGTATCCAAAAGTACTAAGGCAAGGGCTTCTTCTTGGCTCTCAATACCGCATGTAACAAATCCTAAAGAAAAATAAGTAGGGTCTTTTTTTTCATTAGTGGATTGATACTGAGCGGTAAAAGATTTTGGGATTGTAAATCTTTTAATTTTTTCCACAACCGGTACTTGTGCTATTTTCTCTTCTTTATTGTTGAAGAGATGAGTACTTAGGTAGTCAAGGTGTTTTGTAAGAGGGATATCTCCATAAAAAAAATAGTTGCATCTACGTTTATCATAAAATTTCTTGTGAAAATCGACTAGTTCTTGATGGGTAAGGTTAGTGATGTCTTTTGGCAGGCCACCGGAGTCGTAACCATAGGCACTTGCTGGGTAGAGATGGCTCATAAGACTTCTCCAAACAACTGAAGAAGGGTTTGAAAAAACCCCTTTCATTTCATTGAAAACGATCCCTTTGTAGGCAAGAGGGGAATGGATGTTTTCTGGATCAGAAAATTCTACTCGATGCCCTTCTTGCATAAAACTTTCCTCGGTGAGAAGGGGGTTAAATACAGCGTCTAAGTAGACAGAGAAGATATTATAGAAATCCTTTTCTATCTGTGAAGAGGCAACATAGCCTGTCCAAAGTTTAGAGGTAAAAGCGTTCATGAAAGTATTACAACTTCTTCTAAGCATGGAAAAAAAAGGATCGTGAATAGGAAATTTTTTCGAACCACACAAAACGGTGTGCTCTAAAATATGAGGTACACCGGTGTCATTTGTTGGATAGGTTTTAAAACACAATCCAAAGAGGTTTTCTTTGTCATCGGCTGTGATATGGAAGATGTTTGCGCCATTTTGAATGTGCTGGGCGTGGATGAGGGTAACATGAATCTCATCAATCCGCTCAACACTTTTTATCATAAATCCGTTGTACTGATCGCCCTCTTTCATTTTTTCACCTTTTTAATAATGAAGAGGGCAATTCTATCAAAATATATTCTTTCCATCTACAAAAATCTGAAGCTAGTTGACTTGTTGGGCAACAGGTAGGTCCTCATCATTTTGGTTAGAAGCTATAGCAAAAGGTACAACTTCAATGTTCTGAGAATCTTTTACTAGAGTTCCTATGACATCAAATCTTATAGTAACTTCCTCTTCACTTTTTAATTTTTCTGAAGGGCCAAACATTGTTTTTATTTCATCGGTAGTATAATCCAGTAAATACTCATTGAGTGCCGCTACCTTTCCTTCTATACTTGCGACTTTAAAATTTACACTGTTACATCCTGTTTCTACGGGTTTTCTTTGATCAAGTACTTTTTGTTTTTTCTCTTCAATGGACTTTAGAGCACGTTCGATTTTTTTATCAAATTTTTTATATAAGTCATCTACCAGAGTAATTAGAATTTCACGACCTTGCGACTCTGGTCTTGTTTTCAACCTTTCCTTGATCGTATCTGCTTGGTTAGAAGCTTCCGTTTGATATGTCTTGAATTGTTCTTGATAGAGATGCATCTGATCAAGACTACCTGTTTGAGGAGTATGTAGGTCATATTTATTTAAGTGAGATTCAATTGAATACTTAAACTCATCCTTTTCAAATATTGCACAAATCTGCTCTACCGCAAATGCAGCTTCCGGATTCATGTATAGTTCGCTATTATTGAACCCATGTTTATAACTCATGTATCTTGGTGGCTCTGGATTGTAAAAAGCCCCCGATCTAAGACAATAAGTAGAGCTATCAGTAAATTTATAGCTAGGAAATTTCGGGTAACGACATTTTAAACGGTCAGCGTAATTTTTAAAATCTTCTAGGGTGTAAGGATCTGCATAATAGTTAAAAAATTCTTTAGCATAGTTATTAGTTCGCTTATGAATACTTTGAAAATGGGTCTTTGCACGGTTGATTTCAGAACTAGTGTGCCCTATTTTTTCATCAATAATACACTTGGCTTCAAAACCCTTAATTTTCACAGCTCTAACAATCTCCCGAAAACAAAATGCTAAAAGAGCGAATAAAGGAAAAATTATTATAATAATTATTTTGACTATGGCCATTGACTCGTCGCCATAATCAGGTTCAGGTGGGTATATTTTACTTATTAAACCCTCTTTGTTTACTTCTGCTTTCTTATGGTTCATATCAAAAATATCTTCAAAAAAATTTAAAAATGAATTTTGGTAATGTACGGCTATAGGTGTGTGCATAAAACTCTCTCTTTCTTATTGTTTATAACAATAATTATACAGTAATTTTATTTAAAAATAAAGTTAATTATATTAAAAAGTATAAGGATTTATAGACTGAAACTGAAGGATAGTCTATTTCATTGATAATAAAGCAATTAAGCTCTAAAAAATATTACTTAATTAAGGTTTCTTTCACCAAATTCTATATTCCACTTTAACTGCTAAATTGAGCGTAGGCTATAACTGAATGCATGGGTAAATCTTAATCAAAATTCCGTTATTTTTTCACTATAGATAGAGCGGGGGGGGGCACTTCTGAGTGAGGGTTGGAATAGGTCGGTAGCAATTTCTTGGTCTTCAAGAGTTCCTTGCTGGAGGATAAATTCATACGCGCTATTTTTTTCCTCAAAGGAGGAGTGATTATCTTTTAAAATGTCCATTTTATTTTTAATCTCAACGAGAAGATTTTGTACGAGTACTTGCGCATCAATGATATCTTCATCATTTTGGCTCATTGGCTCAGCATATGGTACTCTTGGAGGGCTTAGTAGTTCCTGAAAAAAAGTCTCTACTTTTTCATGGTAGGTAACACGACCGCTGGCACCGAGGGCAACGAGGGCAAGTGGAAGATAGGGTCTGAATAGGTCGGTAGCAAGTTCTTGGGTTTCAACAGTTCCATGCTCGATGATATAATCATACGTCTTGGTTTTTTTTTCAAATGAGGATTTCTTATCCTGTAAAACTTTAATAAAAGGCGATAATTGTAATAAGTTTATTTTTTTATCGGTCAAATTAATAAGAAATTCAAATCTTTTTTCTATTAATTCAAAATATTCTTTTATTATTTTACAGTCTCTATCAAAGCTGAATGATCTTCTGAGTACGGCTTCAAGATGAGTCGCCATAAAAACAGGTAGTGTATTTTTTATACCTTCCAATTCAAATTTAACATATTTCCAAGCAAAGACGTCTTTAATCCGGCCCCCATTCACCGCTTTAATATAGGATTTTAGATATGCATCAAAGGGTTTGTCATCCACCACTTTAGTATAGTATTTTAGATAGGCATCAAAGGGTTTGTAAGCAAGCTCCACAAATCCATTACTCACTATGCGATCGCGTGCACGCATAAAATTTTTATGAAGTCTTTTTCGAACAAAGGCTCGTGAATCCTCTTGGATACAACGTTGCATTTTAGCATTAAATGATTCGATTGTTAGCCTCGCTCTGTAACTTTCTCGAATCAAATATGCGATGAGTACAAAGATTGGAAAAGCAACTGTACCAATTATTTTTGCGGCAACTATCCATGGATTAACGTTTACCTTACCAGAAATGTTTTCTATAACGCCATTAGCTACTGTTATTTCACGGCCGCCATA
>CAMBZN010000018.1 GCA_945872565.1 Chlamydia trachomatis
AGCTCCACATTATGAAAAGGAGAGATCATTTTATATGATCTTTCTAATAGATCCCTTGAACTTTTGATAGTTCCTAAATTGAAGGGGAGCGATTCTTCCTCCACATGACCATTTGGATCAAATGTCAAATAGGTGTGTTGAAATACAAGTAGATTTTTTAAAAACGTAGTTGATTAAACTGCCGTCTGACTCCATAATTTTTGCTCCAGGGCAATCTTCATCTACATAAATGTGTGTATGAGAAAAAAAATTCCACCCTTCAGTGAAATTCCATTTTGGATGCCCTTCTCTAGTTGTGTATGCTGAGTTGTAGCTTCTACAAATTGAAAGGGGGATGCCCCCATTTACTTTGTGGTCTTCAAAACTAAGCCGAAGCTTTCCAGAAATTACATTCACATGGTTCACAATTTCTGATGAGAAAAGATTACTACAAAGAATAAAGACTATTAGATAAAATCTTTTCATAAACCTCAAACACTTTTTAAGATAAGTAAAAAGATTTTATAGATGCACAGATATTATTTGTCTAGAAATACTTCAATACCTGGGGCATCGAACTGTTTTTATGAATTCTTATTGATCAGCTCTTCATATGTAGGTTTAATCGACTATACCAAAATTCAGCAACCTAAAGATAAATGGTTTTGTTGATTTATCTTGCTACAAATAGATATATTCAGTTAGTTTAACCTAAAAAATTGAGGTAATATGAAAATAAAAACTTCTAAAAAGAGAGCTTCTGCAATATCAGTTTCATTATTGTTTATATTTCTTGCTTTCAACATCTATAAAGACAATTGGGTTCCTTATTTTGCTCTCACAATTGGAGTGCCATTAGCTTGCCGGTTTTTTTTAGCAGGAAGGCTCTTAAATGCTCTAATATCCTTATGGATCCCAGTTGGATTTGTAATAGTGTTTGTCTTTGAATTAAATTTTGAAGGATATATACCCATGTTTTTTCTAGGAGCTGCATCTTTCATTCTATTGCGTGAATTTATGTTTTCCAATACCACAAAAGCCACTGATTAGCATTGGTATCAGAGGGCTAACGCATGAAGATTTTACTTTTTGTAAATAACTGAGTAGGTAACAACTGGTTCGGTGATCCCTTTGAACTTATGAGCTTCATTTTCAATTGCTTCTACTTGACCTGAGAGGTTGTCAAGGGTTTGCTTAGTAATAAGAATTTCGCAAGCTTTTGCATAGTCACAAAGCCTTGCAGAAAGATTTACAATGTGACCAAGAACTGTATATGAAAGATGATTTTCCGCACCAACATTTCCAGCAACAGCCTCTCCGCTATGAATTCCAATACCAACTTCAAGCTTACAAAGATTACTGCTTTGTCGAACACTGTTCCACCTTTCAAGTGCTTTTTGCATTTCAATTGCACAAAGGACCGCTTTAAGAGAGTGATCGGGAGTGTCTAAAGGGGCGCCAAAAAGCGTCATGATCTTATCCCCCTCATATTTATCAATGACACCTTCAAAATCGTCTATAACACCGCTTAAAAGCGTTAGACATTGATTGAGCATCACAAGCAAATCTTCTGGATCCATTTTCTCAGAGATTGAGGTAAAGTTTCGGATGTCACAAAACATCACAGAAATGATTTTTTTCTCACCCCCTAGCTTGATCCCTTCTTTTACAATTTTTTCTGCTACTTGCTTTGATACCACCTTATCAAGCAGCCCCCTTACTTTATGCCCCTCTTGCATCGATTTAATCATTTCAGAAAAAGATTGATACAAAGTGCCAACTTCGTCATTGCGCTTTGTTAATTCTGTATCAAAATGGATGCTTTCTAATGACCTGTCTGTTACATGGGTCACAACTTCTGCAAGATCATTGATAGGTTTAGTAATCGCTCCTATTACTCTGGATAAAATTATCATAATAATAATCAATGAGATAATAATTAATATCGATGAGTTAATGATCACACGGTGAGAGAGCTTTTTAATATGATTATTGATGGCATTGATGATTGTGATTCTGCTTTCTTGTTTTTCAATAAGTACAATACTTCCGTCTTTTTCTGTGATTTTTGTTATATAAGAAAAATAGAGCTCTTCCCCAGTTTCGTCTACTAAAAACCCCTCTTTATTGGCAAGAAGGCGAATTCTATTGGGATCTTTTGGGTCATTTAGGATGTTTGAAACCTGCCCTTTTGTGGTGTATAGGCGGATGTTTTGGTCGCCGAAAATAAATGCGATATCATCAGGGGAGACAAGTGCTAACAAAAGTAGGGTGGGGTCGAGGGAAATCCCTAAAGTAATTGCCGCGATGTTAGGTTTTTCCATCGGAGGTTTAAAATAGGTGATATAATAGGTGCTGGTAATAAATGGCTCCCGAAGATCTTTGTCATAGAGTATTTCTAATTGAGTATTTCTGCACGATTTTGCTACTCCAGATGATTCTCCATTGAATATGATCTTACGATCGTATTCTTTATTTCCCACCTCTAAAGTGCATGTTTTAGCAATATTGATCCGTTTGTTTAAAAAAACATCAGAAACAAAAAATCCTTCGACAACATTTTCAAAAAAAGCGGGGTTAGAATCTTTGGTGTTGGAAAGATTGGAGACAATTCCTTTGGGGGCCCCTGGCGTAAAAGGGGAGTAATCCCAAACGCCGGTTCGTGTAAGCATGCAAAGTTCCCAAATAAGATGTTTTTGCAGGATTTTATGTTGGAAATCTCTCCTTGTTGACCAATTAGGATCGCTATATAATTTATCCGGTGTGCAAAGCGGCTCGCTGCAAGAATTTCTTTGATAGTTTAAATCAGGTTTGATTTCATTGATCTTTTGATGGATAAATTCTTCGGTGCTCTCTTTATTAGAGAGGGTTTTTATCAAAGAGGGGTGGGCCAGAAGATTTTTTTTTGTAACCTCCAGCATTACTTTCAGTGAATTAAATAGAAAATCAAATTCTTGCTGAGAATGAATTGTTATTGCTTCATCAAAAAGATGCTTATAAAGCTTAGTGTTTTTAGGTTGCAATTTGCCCGGATCTAGTGCTAGCAATTCAGCTACATCATACAACAACCACTGGTCTATATTTTTTGCTAAGAAAAAATCTGGAAAGGCACTGTCGTCCACATATTTTTTAATAATTTTATTAGACCAAAAGGGTATTCCTACAAAAACACAAACGGCTCCATCTTGGTTCTGTCTGGAAAAAAGAGCTAAATCTTCAGAAATGGGGATTTTTATGAATTTTTGTAAAAAGGGAGCTGCCTCATAAATATAAGCATTTTCTTTTCCGTTGATCTCTATGTTGATCAAGTCCAACCAGGGGTAGGTTGCAAGAACTGCGGCGCTTGAACCCCAATTTCTGGTTTCTACATTGTACGCGTCAGGTAAAAATCGAAGTCGCCACTGAGAGCTTGTAGTCATTGACTCAAATACTGAATCCATTTTTTGCACCGCGTTATTAAACTCGATCTCCAAATACTTTTCAATGTTCTCAAAATTCTCTTTGCCTACTGCATTTACCTTTTGGATAAGTGCTGTTTCCTCTTTTTTGAGACTAGAATTAATTTCAAAACTACCTATTACAAAAATGGAAACGATTGTAATAATAAAAAGGGATGAAACCCAAAGGAGAATTCGAACTCTTAACGGCATACCTTTAGTAATAAACTAAATTGCTTAATTTGTCGAAAAAAACATGTATTCAATTCATAAAATTTTGTACTATAGAATTATGAATGGTGATTATTTAGAAATTTCCGGAGGAGTGCCCTTAATTGGAGAGGTTTCAGTAAGTGGGGCAAAAAATGCTGTGACTAAATTAATTGTTGCATCGATTCTTACTGATAAAGTATGCGTTTTGACTAATGTCCCAAATATTAGTGAAATTGAAATCACCCTTGATTTATGCCGTGCCATCGGAATGAAGGCAAAATGGGATAAAGAAAAACATGAACTGATGTTGCAAACAAAAGTGATAAAATCAACCACCATCCCGCAAAGCTTTACCGGTGCCAATCGAATTCCAATTCTCTTAATCGGCGCTTTGCTTGGAAGAACCAATGAAAGAATTGTCGTCCCAACAGTTGGTGGATGTCATATAGGAAAAAGACCTGTGGATTTTCATATGCATTCTTTACAAGCGCTTGGTGCAACAATTGAATACCAAAACATTGGTGAAGATAGCGTGTATGTTGCAAGTGCACACGGCGGCCTTGTTGGAGATATCATTGAACTAGAATATCCTTCTGTGGGAGCTACAGAAAATACTATTTTAGCAGCCTGCAGGGCAAAAGGGCGTACTGTTATTAAAAATGCAGCAATGGAATGTGAAATTCTAGACTTGATACTATTTGTGCAAAAACTTGGCGTATCCATCTACATCGATGTAGATAGAACAATTCACATCGAGGGGACGAAAATGTTGTACGGCTGTGAACACTTTGTTATCCCCGATCGAATCGTTGCCGCCTCATTTGGTATGGCTGCAATTGCTACCAAAGGACGAGTGTTTGTAAAAGGTGCTATACAAGAACATATGGTCACTTTTTTAAACCACTTAAGAGAAATTGGTGGAAATTTTGTGGTAGAAAGGGAGGGAATTGAGTTCTTCTACGATCGCCCATTAAAAGGAGGGGCAGTTATTGAAACCGATGTCCACCCCGGCTTTATGACGGATTGGCAACAGCCATTTACTGTGCTGCTTACCCAGTCGGCAGCATCCTCTGTTGTTCATGAAACTGTTTATGAATCAAGATTTGGTTATGTGCATACACTAATTGAAATGGGAGCAGAGATCGATTTTTTCACAAAATGCTTAGGACAAAAGCCCTGTAGATTTGCATTAAGAAATCACGAACATTCTATAGTTATTAAAGGGGGAGCAAAGCTCTCTCCAAAAGATATTGCTATCCCAGACCTAAGGGCAGGATTTGCATACGTCATGGCAGCTTTGATAGCCGAAGGAACTTCTAAAATTACAAACCTTCACTATTTAGACCGCGGCTATGAAGATTTAGCTGCAAAACTTACCTCGCTAGGCGCGGGGGTGGTTCGCGTAAATAGGGAGATGATTTTAGTTTAATGATTTTCAATCAATATTTTAAAAGTAGATGAAAGTCCAAAAACAATTTATAGATTACAACTCCATTGTTTGCTTGTAGCGTTTTATCGCCCAAGTTGGTAAACTCTTTTCATGGAAATTTGGCGAATAAGACAAAGAGAGGGGTTTAACTCTTTAGACGATATGGCAACCTTTTTGCAGATTGACCCCGCCCAAATGCTGCAAAGAAAAAATTTTCCTTTGCATGTGCCTAGACGATTGGCCGAAAAAATGCCCAAAGGTTGTTTAGAAAACCCCTTGGCCCGTCAGTTTTTACCTGTAGATGCAGAACTTGATCAAGAGGGAGAGATCGACCCAGTAGGTGATACCGCTGCGATGAAATCTGATGCACTATTACACAAATACGAAGGGCGCGCCCTTTTATTGACAACTGGGGCTTGTGCTATGCATTGCAGGTATTGTTTTAGACAAAATTTTGCTTATAAATCTGATGTTGATAAAGCAATTGGTAAGATCAAAAATGACACCTCCATTCAGGAGGTAATCTTAAGCGGAGGAGATCCCTTGGCCCTTTCTGACGGGGCTTTAAAGGAGATATTTCAAAAACTTGAAGAGATTGAACATGTAGAAATCATACGCTTTCATACTCGATTTATTGTAGGGATTCCGGAAAGGATTACCCAACGGTTTTTAAACATGTTGAAAACTTGTTCAAAACAAATTGTATTTGTCGTGCATATCAATTGCGTTGAAGAATTAGATGAGGACATATTCGAAGCAATGGGAAAGATTCAGCAGTTGCAGATTCCTGTTATGACGCAATCTGTTTTGCTAAAAGGGGTAAATGATTCTAAAGAGGCTTTAAAAGCGTTATTTTGGGCCCTTGTAAAAAGAGGGGTCATTCCCTATTACCTCCATCAATTGGATCAAGTGAAGGGATCAAAACATTTTGAGGTATCCAAAGAGCGCGGAAAAGCCTTGATTCTTGCTTTGAGAGATTGTATGCCAGGTTACGCTGTTCCAACCTATGTTAAAGAGATTGCGGGAGAAAAGTCCAAGACAATTATATAAATGTTTGATATTCTCTTTAAATAATATGTGGTATAAAAACAAAAAAGTTTTACAATTGCTTGCCCCTCATCTAGAAGAGGGGGTGATCATACTTCATGACAATTTATTAATAGAAGTTCTTTCTGATCAAGCCGAGGTTTTTTTAAAAGTACCCAAGTGTAGTAAGAATCATTATCTATATAGTTTGCCCAGCACGTCAATTACAAAAAAGATTGATGAAATGACCAGAGCAAAACAATCAGAGGCGTCGGTTTTATATTTGGATAAAACAATTTCTATACAAATCTTGAAGATAGAAAAAAAAGCCTCATCGCTCATAATTTTAAAAGATATTTCAAATCATTCAAAAATGTTAAATATGGGTAGAGAGTTTGTGGGAAATGCTTCTCATGAGCTTCGAACCCCTATTACCATCATAAAAGGATACACAGAGATCCTTTTAGAAGGGGAAGGGATAGATAGTGATATGCAACAGGCAATTTTAGAAAAAATATCAGCTAGTTGTCTGCGTATGGAGCATCTTGTTAAACATCTATTGAGACTTACTGATTTGGAAAACTGTGAATTTGAGGGGTTTGGGAAAGTTGATATTCATCGATTGATTGAAGATATTAGTTACCAGGTAATTTCCATTTATCCAGATTTTTCTATCGAACATTTTAGAACAGAAGAGGAGGCAATTGGTTGGGTAGATGGTGACTTAATAGAACTTGTATTTACCAATTTGTTTAAAAATTCTGTAAAATATTCCCGTGATGAAAAAGTCATTGTAGTGAAAGTTGATAATTCAGGGGAGCAGCTTTATATTCAAATTCATGATAAAGGGATTGGAATTCCTGAAAATGATCTAGAGAAAATCTTTGATCGCTTTTATACAGTGGATAAAGCCCATTGCCGCAAGCTTGGCGGAGCGGGATTAGGCTTGTCGATTGTAAAGCTTATTGTTGAAAAACACGGTGGAAAAATCTATGCAACTTCAAACCTTGGTCAATCTACAACCATGCATATGTATTTACCCAAAGCAAAATTAGGTGCCTCCGTTAAAGGGAAACCGGTGCCCCTTTTGTAATCAAAGTATCATTTGATCCCAGGCAATGGGTTTGGACTCTATCAAAAGTATAGTGGGAATAGGTCAGCATAGAGCTATGAACATTATGATAGACAGGGCTTAATAATTTTTCAAGGGCCTCTTTGTTAAGGCGGGAGACGCTCTTTCCTTGAAAATAGAGCTTTTCCTCTTCGTTAAAAATTTTTTCTGCGATTTTTTCTCCAAAATACGCCCTTATTAAAGGAGCCGATATGTTTGGAAAGACAATCGGCGGCCCATCTTTGATCGCTTGAAGGGTAATATAGTTTAACAGGGGATTCTGTCGATTTTTTGTCGGATAGGAACCTTTGCAAAGGGTAAGGTAAAATTCTCTATCTCCTGTTGTCGAAAAGGAAACTTTTGCAAGGGATTTTGTCCTTTTTAGATCATTGATCAAGCTCTTAACAAAGGGGTCTAAAAAATTTGGGTCTTGTTTTTTTCGGGCTGCGTAAAAATCTTCCTCGGCATAGAGAATTTCTATTAGATTTTTAAGAGTTTGCTGAAGGAGTGCTTTTTGTTCTACTTTATAGCCAGCGCTAATTAATGGATAAAGATTTAATTTACTGTTTTCCGACGTTGCGCCCCTTCTTGGGGAAAATTTTTTCTGGTGCCTTTTTTCTTTTCTAGATAGATCGCTTTTAGATTGTAGCGCCTTTTTTGATTGGTTATATAGATCTTTTTCGTATTGATTATTATAGGCGTATAAAGCATCCATTTGATTTTTTCGGACGTTTACGGCCCGAGCGGTTGTTTTAAGGGAGGTGGTCATCGACGTTGATGCAAGGGTAAAAATCAAAATCATCATGGTGGTGAGAAAAAGAAAATTCATAACACCCCTTTCCCACTGCTATTAGAGATGATAAATTGTGTAGTAGTTTCAGAAAAATGATCTTTTATCTTTAGGGTAAGGATCCCATTTTCAAACTGAGCATTAAATGATTCAACCTCTAGTAAAATGGGACGAACAAGCTCTTGCCCCTCTTGGTTAACTAGTTTATAAATTAATTTATTATCTATTGTTTTATACACGGTGCAGGTGCATTTGCCTGAAAAAGAAGCATTATCCTTAAATCCATTATCAAATTCAAAAATGAGGCACTTATCGTGATCATCGGATACGGTTTCAATAGTTGAAGCATCGATACTTTCGGTCATTTCGGTCATTTTATCAAAAAAAAGTGCTCGTTCAAAGACTTTGGGCCGGATGGTTGCAATTTTTGCGCTAAGTTTGTGATATCTAAAAAACAGGGAAGTTGTGGAAAATAGGAGAATTGCAAACAGGGAGGTTGCGATGATCACTTCAAATAGGGAAAATGGGAGGACTTTTTTTCGCATTAGAAAATCTTTTTGGATTGATTATCAGTTAAAAATATTTTGAAAGGTGAGTTTCTTGTAGTTGTAATTCGTTCTAGATTGTCAAAAGTGGTGGAACTTTTACTCACAAGCTCTGAATCTATAAAAATAAATTTAACAGTTCCAGTTTCTGGGTTCATTAATAAATGTGGCCTATATTTCATCATGAGTCTCCAAGGTAGGGATGTAGAAGTTGCGACTTCTTGTAACTTTTGCATTCTTTCCCTGTATTGTCACTTCAACGGCTAAAAGAGTCCCCCTTTTGCTCGCTTCGTGGATTTTTTTAATTTTTACGTGACGTTTTAGATTTAGTGTCTCTGATTGCCCAAAGGGGATCATTTGACAGGGAAGGTCAAAATCAGTTCGATCGAATTGCTCAAGAGATTCAATAAATGCTGTGGTGAAGTAAGGCTCTATCTCCATTTGTTCAAGATAGTTGATCTCCTTTGCAAAAGCCCTGTATGGATAGGAGGAAAAGGGGAGAATAGTCATCGAAATAAGTAAAAAAGCAATTAATACTTCAAGGATAAGGAAAGGAGCAATTCTTCGTTTAATCATAATATTTTTTTCGAAAATTATTTTCACTATTAATGATAAATGAAAATAGGATTGAAGAAAATGAATAAATACTATAAACATAAAAGGCTAATAAACAAATCTAGAAGGTCTATGCTTTTTTCTGGCAGAGCGTATTATAATTTATTGTGGCTTTCAAAGTTAAGAGGGCATCATTTTTTTTCTGAAAATTGGGAAGCTACTGATTATAGAACACTACCAACAGATTCATTGTTTGCAGAGCTTGAAAGCGTTGATATTTTTTTTGATTCAGATTCGTTTATCTTATTTAGTAAAAATGTAGATAGTCCTGAGGAGCTATCAGAGCTTCTGCAGCAGGAAGAGGGCAAGGTAAAGAGAAAAACGTATCTTGTTGTGTTTGAATTATGGCGAAGACTTATGCCCGATAGGAGGTCAATATCTATTTTTTGCGATGAGTTGGACAGACAAATTGCTATCTATAAAGCAGGATCTGAACAGGATACGTTGTTTACTATTTTTAATGAAATATTAGAAATTTTAGATCGGAATTCAGCAAGTGAGCAGTCTCCTAAACAAGTCTTTGCCTCCCTTTGTCTGTACATTGCCCATGATTTAGAAAATGTAATCTATACCTATATAAAAACAAATATTGAGAGGGAAGATAAGGAGCCATATGTTGGCTTAATAGACTATTTTTTACCCTACGTAAGGGAGAAGAGGGCTTTGCAGTTTTTAAAGCTTAAAACCCTTTCAAATGCATTTGATAGGGAAAAGCAGCGGCTGATTGGGTATCTTTTGAGCTCTTTGCAGGAATCGATCAATGTTTCCATTTCGATCCCCCTGCTCCTTTTATTAGTAGAAGAGAACCAAAAAGAGCTGTTCTTAGATCATTTTTCTTTTTTGGTAGAAAATATTATGGAGGAGGATAAGCTAGGGGAGTTATTAGATACCCTCCTTATTTACCACCAAAGAATAGGGCAAAAGAGCAAGCAGGAACTTATCAAACAGTTGCAAAAATCTTTTTTTACTACAAATTCAAGTGGAAAGGAGACGGGGGAGGCTAAACAAAAAATATTAGCCCTACTTTACGTCTAAAAGAAGCATAGGGGTAAAATCTAAGTAGTCACATGCTGTGCAAAAATATTTTGTCCCATCTTTTTCAAAATTTACAGGTGCGTCCAGATAGAGATTATGAAGGTGGCCATAAATGCAAATATCTATCCCAGCATCCTTGATCAGTCTTGAAAATTCGTTATCAGATCGATCAGGGGGAATGGGTGGGTAGTGAACCATTAAAATTTTATGACGGGCTGATTTATCCATTGCATCAAGGCTCCAAGATAGCCGATCGAGCTCATTTTTGAAAATCTTACGATCATGCATTACAACAGTATTTGTGTATTCCTTTTTCTTTATCCTAACTCCCTGAATTTCTTTGACGTCGATGTACTTGTAATAGTTAAGATCAGGATGGTCCCAAAGCCGTGCACCGCCGATTGTTACCCCATTAATTGTAAAAGCGTCGTTGTGAATGATATGAATCGATGGGGGGAGCATGGCACGGACTTTAGAGGCAGACTTCCACCATAAATCGTGATTTCCTTTTGACATTAGTTTTGTTCCAGGAAGTAGATTGATCCAGGCAAGATCGGGTAAAACCTCCCCTTGTTTTAGTCCCCAACTAATGTCTCCAGCAATTAGCACTAGATCTTCATTGCGCACAAGTCTTAACCAATTTTCCTTAATCTTTTCCGGATGGTGGAGCCACTTGTCACCGAAAACGTCCATATTTTTGTTAGGGGTGCCAAAGGATAAGTGTAAATCAGATAAAGTCCATATTTTCATATTACTAAACATAAATGATAGGGGGGATTAATTCAAAACACTTCTTTGAAAATTAAGCAGAAAGGCGATGCTTTTGCTCCTTTAATGAATAATCCTTATGGATAATAGCATCTTTTTTTATCACAATGATCCCATCTTTAATGGTAATAGGGCCATAATCCAAATCAGGAAGCATTTCTCCATGTAACGACAAGTTTACGTCATCTTCGATAACGGCATGCTCATCTATAATCACTTTTTCTAAAAAACAATTTCTACCAATGGTTGTTTTTTTACTACCATCAGAAGTTCCAAGACTTACAACTCCTGACAATACAGACCCATCTCCTACATCAGTATTGGTGCCTAGTAATGAATAATGGATGGACTTAGCGTTGATAACACAGCCATCACCGATGATTGAGTTTTCGATAAAACAGGAGCTGATTTTAGCTGGAGGAAGAGTTAATCCGTTTGTAAGCAGAGGCGATTCTTCGTTAAAGAAAATGTTAAATAGCAGGGGGCTGTCTAAAAGCTTTAGATTTGCAGCGTAATAGGATTTAATGGTCCCAATGTCTTCCCAATACCCATCAAAAATATAGGCAAAGACGTTCCCTCTTCGACGCTGCTCTGGTATGATGTGCATCCCAAAGTCCTGACCCGCATGGTCTTTTAAAAGGCTAATAAGAGCGTGCTTTTTAAAGATGTAAATACCCATCGAACCTAAAAAGATTCTTTCATCAAGGCTATGGATTTTAGTAGTTTGCTTTCGAGTGAGAGAAAATTCTTTTAAGAGAGCTTCCGTCTTAGGTTTTTCAATAAAATCGGTGATCATTTTACTCTCATTGATTTTCATAACACCCATTCTTGTGGCTTCATCTTCATTGATGGGCAGTGCTGCTATTGTAAGATCGGCGTTGGACATTTTTGCACTGGTGAGCATCTCTTCTAAATCCATCGAATAGAGTTGGTCGCCAGATAATATCACTATATGCTCGCAGTCAGAGCTTTCTAAAAGCGAGAGATTTTTTCGAATACAGTCAGCAGTTCCCCCGTAAGAGGAGGTTGTAGAGGATAAAATAGAAACTTTATTCCCATAAGCTTGAGATATGTATGCGTTTAATGACTCGGACAAAAATTGGGTGACAGCATAAACGTTGCTCCATTTAGGTTTTAGTGCGTTGGAAATGGCAATGTCAATTAGGCGGTAGCGCCCTCCAAAAGGGATAGCCGGTTTTGAGCGATGCTCTGTTAAAGGTCTAAGTCTGAGCCCTTCGCCACCTGCTAGGATAAAAATAATGGGCTGAGTCATTAGTTCTCAAAATGGGTTCTTAATATACTATTGGCGTATCAGAATAGATTAGGAATATCAATAAGAATTCTTCCAAAAAGAGATAACTAGTGCCATTTCAGAGGCAATATTTTTACTTAGATGTTCGCTTTTAGAAAGTTGGACAAACATTTCCCTGTCTGAATTTGTTTTTAACCCTTCACAAATACAGATCAAATAGGAAGCGTAAGATGGGTGCGCGTGTGTTTCTTTTTTTGACAGAAGGTCTAATGCAATTTTTGCTGTCTGCCTACTTGTTGGAAATGAAGATAATACCATTGCAGCAAGGTAGTTATCCTTTGTGTATGGGGAGCCTTCTAACCGAGCTCTTAAAAAATCTTCGGCTTTTTCACCAAAGGAGATGAGGGTATTGATTAAAATTTCATCTGTAGAAAAGCTTTTCCCTAAAGCGTTGTAAAGATAAACTATAGCATCACTGTTTCCTATTTTTTTTAAGGTGAGGGCAGCATTGATGGGGGCTCTTCCGTAGCCGGGGTTTAATGGGTTATAGAAATAATCTTGAGAAACTATTTCTATAAGGGGCTTGATAGCAGCCTGTTTAAATTCAGCAAGAGCTTGTATTTCTTCGCTTGGATCCCAAGATTCAGTGAGGATAAGATCGGCAAGTTTTTTCACAAACGCGTCCTCTTGGGTGTAACAACTTTTCAGTTTTTTGTATAATTCTTTAGAAAAAAAGACCTCATTTTTGGCATGATCGGGCAGTATTTCAGCCGATAGATGACCATCTTTATCAAAATCAGCTAAATCTTGAATTCTTTCGATGTCAAAATCTTCTTGGACACCCACCCCATCGCTTTCGTAGTAGTCAAGCATCACCTCAAAGCACCCACCGAAATGGCTATCTTTATGCATTAAAATTTCAAGGTCAACTGTATTAAGAAAAGGTATATTATCCATGGGAGAGAATTTTATCAGAATCTGTTAATTTTGTAAAATGCCTAATCTGAGGCAGCGCCACCGCCACCGCCACCGCCACCGCCACCGCCACCGCCACCGCCACCGCCACCGCCACCGCCACCGCCACCGCCACCGCCACCGCCATCAAGGTTTTGTGATGGTGTTCTTCGATTAGAAATAAGCAAAATAGAGTCAAACCCCATCGGATAACCCTCTAAATCAATTCTAATGATGTTATTGTGAGGACTACTAAGTGAAGCATTCGACACTGGCTCAAAGTCTTCAAATTCAGCACTAATTGGCTTTGAACCGATTGTTTCGCTCATCTCTTGTGTAACAAAAGCATTTTTTTGATTATGACGGATAGGATCGGCATATAAGTGATAGCACACACGATTCTCATCGATTGTTGCAGATATTTTTAGGGGTGTTCCCACACCATTAAGAATTCCCACAGCATAGATAGAGAAATGCTTCCCTCTATGTGAATTTGAAGTAAGTGTAAAAAATTCTACAAACTCAGGAACATTTAATAAGGAAAGGATCTTAGGCAGAGTGTGTCTCCTAGCGTATTCAATCAAACGTTCCCCGCTGTGCTTACTAAGTGATGGAAATTTCCGCATTTTTTCTATAGTAAGGTTTGGGTCTAGCATCCTTCGAACTCTGTCGTCTATTCGGATACGAGTTCCTGGTTCGAGGGGAGACTTAGATTTTTCTATTATTTGCTTAGCTGAAACAGCGGTAGGTTGTATAGCTGTTCTTGCCGGTTTTTGTGTCGTAAGCAAAGGATCCATACTTTCAGGCTCTTCTTGAGTTTCTAAACTTTGGAGAAAGACAATCTGAAGAGGGGGTGAGGGAGATAAAGCAGTCATCTCTAGGTAGCTTTTTAGTATTGATTCGTAGGAATCTGCAGCTTCCAATACAGCAGCACGCATAAGCATCGGAAAATTACAAGTTCCTTTTAGTCCTTCTTCAAGTTTTGCCCAATTGGAAGCTTTTGCTGCTTCTTTCAAAGGTAAACAGGCTGAGTGTGTTTGAAATCCTTCGATATAATTTAGAAGTGCAAAACCAAGTTGGTGTGTCAAAATTGCTTGAGTACTATTGCGGTATTCAGCCACTTTTATTGGGGAAGATGTGTATTCCTGAAAAGATGAAGCATTCTCCTCAATAGAACTATTGCATCGGGTAATTAGATCTGCGAGTTTTTCGAGGCCATCAGGCGAGGAGGCATCTGTTACTAATTGTACTTGGGCATTTTTTAAAAACTTTAACATTCCTTTTTTTCCACCGACCGCACCGGAATTAATAGTGGCCTCAATGTATTCATCAACTAATCTTCCAGGTAAATCGGCTGTAGTTGAGGTACAAAAAAGGTATAGATCTCGGGTAAAAGCTGCTTCTTTTAAAATAGTATGATTCTTATTTAGAGCAATAATGTGCTTGATTAGCTCTAATCTATTTATTGCTAGTTTTGAAATGTATATTTTATATTTATTTAGAAAGGGAAATCTTTCAAAAGTGCTCCATCTAATATGGTCTTCAGAAAACGCCGCCACTGCAGCCATTTTGTCATCTTCAGAAAGCCTACCCATATTATTTCTTATGTCATTCTTGATGTGCTCTAATATTTCATTAGAATCGCTCTTGCATTTTGCTTCGAATTTCTCATAGTCACTAAAGCGAGCTTCTAACTGGGCAGTCATCCTGGCCATAATGTTTCTATCCTTTTTCGACAGCGGTTCGCTCTGTTCCATTGTCGATTGGTCCGCTCCCAAAGGGACAAGGCTAGGATCAAAATATGTATTTATATTATCGTCAGTATCAGGATTATAAGCTATACGTATCGGTGGATGGAAAGCCTGATAAAAAGATTTTTGAACTTTATCTGCTTGAGGATCGTAAGTTCGGGAAATTGCTTGATTCTTCCGTACCTCTTGTTGTTTAAAACCATAAGTTTGTGGTGGGCTTAAAAAAAAGATTCTCATATAAAATTGTCCTTCATGAAATTATAAAATTAATCTGATTTCTATTATTAATGTTACGTTAAAAAGAGTCAACCTAATTAAGACAGTAAAGTATCAAAGATTTCACTTGCATTGTAGGAAGAACGTACATAGGGACCTGCATGTACAAAGGGGATGCCCAAAGCTTCCCCTTGCTTTTTCCAGTAGGCAAAGCGTTCTGGATGTACGTAGGATTTTACAATAAGCTTTTTCTTGGAGGGCTGAAGGTACTGACCGACTGTCACAATTGATACCCCCACTTTTTGCAAGTCTTGGAGCGTCTCTAAAATTTCATGATCTTCTTCCCCAAGGCCGAGCATTAGCCCAGATTTAATAAAACTTTTTGGAAGAGATGCTTTTGCTCTTTTTAGTATATCAAGGGTACGTTCGTAGGTTGCTTTGTGCCGAACTCGGGGGGTTAGCCTCTGTACTGTTTCAATATTATAATTAAAAATTTCAGGTTGAGCTTCAAAAATTAAGTCCAAGGCTGCAATATTGCCATGAAAGTCAGAGGTGAGCACCTCGACAGTGCACATAGAATTTATTTGACGTATTTGCTTTATAATAGAAACAATTACACTTGCTCCACCATCTTCAAGATCATCTCTTGCAACTTGTGTTAGGACTACGTGCTTTAATCCAAGAGCTTGAACGGCTTCGGCAACTTTCCTAGGTTCTTCTGGATCAGGGGGCGGGGGAGATTTTGAAAATCCGATTTCACAAAATCCACATGCCCTGGTGCAAACTTTTCCAAGGAGGAGAAATGTCGCTGTTTTTTTACTATAGCATTCAAATCGGTTTGGGCATTTTGCTTCCTCACAAACAGTTGCTAGCATTTTTTCATTAATAAGATTATCAGTTACGGAGTATTGTGCTTTGCTGGGAAGATTTCTATGCAACCACGAGGGCATTGTACTTTTTTCGGTAAGTATATTTAATGGATGTTTAGTCATAGACCTCGTTTAGGGAGATGAATGGGGTGGCCCATCCCAAGTTCAGCAGCTTCTGACACACTTTCGCTCATTGTTGGATGGGCATGTATTGTTTCTGCAATGGATTCTAAGGTGAGCTCATTTTTTTGAGCAAGGGCAATTTCTGCTATTAAGATTGATGCACCATAACCAACTACAGTTCCACCAAGGACTTCATGATATTTTTCTCCATAGATGATCTCTACAAAGCCATCCTCCTTCTGCATGGCTTTTGCTTTTCCAAGAGCTGCAAAGGGAAATATTGCAGACCTTGCAACTATCCCTTTTTCCAATGCTTTCTCTTGCGTAAGGCCTACTGAGGCAATTTCTGGGGTGGTAAATATAACTGCTGGGATACAAGAGTAGTCGGCTTTTGTAGCGTAGCCGGCAATATTTTCTGCAGCAACTATGCCTTGATAGGATGCAGCGTGAGCAAGCATTGATTTTCCGGTAACATCGCCTATTGCATAGATTCCAGAGGCAAGGGTTTCTAAATGCTCGTTTACATCGATAAAACCATAGCGGTTAGTTCCAAGTCCAACGGCATCAAGATGGAGACGATCTGTAAAAGGTTTTCTTCCAGTTGATATAAGTAAGCTGTCTCCAACAATCTTTGAACCATCAGAGAGGGTGCATTCAACTTCGTCCTCTGTGCAATTTACAGAAGTAAGTCCCTTGCCAAGCTCTAAGGCAATTCCCAGCTGCTTGAACTCTTTGGTAAGGTATGTTGCAATTTTTTCTCCTTGAGAGAGTACAAGTTTTTCAAACATCTCAACGATAGTCACTTTTGCCCCAAGCTCCTTGAAAAGGGATGCAAATTCACAACCAATATATCCACCACCGACAATAATTAGATGTTTTGGTATTTTTGTGACCTCTAAAATAGAGGTGGAGTCATGAATGTTTTTTCCATTAATAGTAACATGGGGGAGAGTTGAAGGGATGCTTCCGGTTGCAATAATGGTATTTTTTGTAGTGATTGTCTTAGATTCATATGATTTTATTTTGATGGAAGTAGGGGAGACAAAGCTTGCAATCCCTTGAAAAATATCAACTTTTGCAGATTGTAATAAACCCTTTACACCGCTGCATAACTCCTCAACAACAGAATCCTTATTTTTTTTCATCCTCGCATAGTCGACACTAAATCCATCTACGGTGATTCCGAAATTTGCAGCCCCTTTTATCGTTTTTAATACGCTTGCATGAGAAAGCAGTGTTTTTGTAGGAATACAGCCCCTTGCTAAGCAGGTGCCGCCTAAGACATCCCTTTCAACAATTGCTACCTTTAAACCCAAATGGGAGGCTTTAATGGCGCTTACATAACCGGCAGGTCCTCCGCCGATAACAACAACATCATAATCCATCGATCACCCTTTTTTTTTAGTATACTAAATTTGGATTTAATGTGCTGGGAAGAAATTCAATGGTTTTAGCAAGCTTTAAGCTAGCGATTGAAGATTTTTCTGAGCTACAGAGAGCAAGGCGTGTTTTGACCTTGAAACTAGGCTCATTGTATCGCCTACCTCTTTCCTTGTAAATACTTCTTCAGCGTTCATTCGATCAAGAAATACTAAGATTTGTTTCACAGAGGTTAAGATTTCTTCAGGCAAGGAGGCGGTATCTGCTTCCATCCAAAGCCCCTTAAAATATTCAAGAATGCTTAATAATTCTTGAGTGTCTTTTTTCTTTTCGTTCGCGGGTGTAGTATTGTGATACCTGCCTAGGGCTGTAAGAAAAATTCCTGAAAATTTATCTATTAAGTTAGGAAGATAAAATGCTTTGATGATGCTCTCTTTCATTTTATCATACTCTGCTTTTAATTCAGGATCTTTTCCTAAAGTAATGAGTAACTCAACTTCTTTTGCAAGGCTACTTTCTAACCTATGGTCCTCGTTTACAATTGCCCTATGGTATGCTCTTATTTGTGAATTAGCTCCGCTTTCTTTAGAATCTAGCCCCAAGGCAGAAATAGCTTGAGCAACTTCTTGCGGGCTGTTTCTATTAGTCCAATTTTTCATAACACTTGCAACCAAAGGATAAGGGGCACTTAATTCTTTTGTAGATTGATAAAACTCACTTTTCCACTGCATTTGTTCATAAAGGATTACTTTTTCAATATGAAGTATTCCCTCATTCCATGATTGATCACCTGTTGAAAGAGTAAGATCTTCTGATACAGCTAAAAGACCCTGCATAGCTTTATTTGCAAGAGGAAATGGGTTGATTATTCTTAGGACTTTACCCCCTTCTTCACTAGAGATTTCATTGCTTATTACCCCTGAGGAGGAAACAATCTCCACTTTACCTATACCTGCTTCTTGTAACTCTTTAATATTGTATGTACATTTTTGAGAAAATTCTTTACCTGGTTGATTCTTTACTCTCCATGGAAGAACTATATCAATGCATTTTGATGCACGATCCTTTTCAGAGAATGCTACAGTAGAGACAAACTTCTCCATCGAAAAATTAAGATGGGCATAGCCAAAATATAAATGCGTTGATTCAAGGTATTGATCAAGGCTTTGCTCCTGAAGGATAAGGCTCATTGGTTCGGAAAACTCCCGGCAAAGAGATTCCAATTTTTCTTGTTTCTCCGCTAACGTCAGAGGGTTAATTAATCCATCTTCGATAAATATACCAATCTGCCCTGGTCCTACTCCTGCACTAACTGGGAAATTCAATAGCTCATTTGCACTTGAAACTCTGGGTGTGACTACCCCATATTCATATACAAGCTGAGAGGGCTTACCCACAAGGGAAGGAAAATACTCTGGAATGCTTGTTTTATCTAACTCTGTTGGACCAATAATCACACAATCAGGATCGAGTGTTTCTGAGCTAGAATCTTTTGAAGTAACGATCAATATATCGTTGCCTGCATTCAACTCCTTTAGAATCTTTTGAGTAGAAGCTGCAGGGCGGTCTTGGCCCGGAAGAACTGCAATGGATACTTTACAACCGACTTTTAAGAGTCCTTCGGCCGCTTTATGGACAAAAAGGATATCACCAAAGCCCCCACGTGTCATAAGCACAAGGGTTACACTCTTTACCGATCCCCCCTCCTTTGCATCCTTTACTCTATCGGTCAAAAACATCTCCTTAGCAGCTTGTAAAGTTGCAGTGGCATATTTGGTAATTCCATTAATTCTTGGATCTGACGTTAAGGGATCAACAACGTGCAATTTTTTCTCTACTACCTCAGGGGAAGGTCCGCTACTTTTGCTTTCAATATCACTACCAACACTTTGGAATGAATTTTTGCCGCTTGAATTTGCTGGTTCCATAATTAGTTAGCTCCCTTTAATTTGTACTTGGTATTAAATCGAATTTTTTTTTCAATAAAAAAGCCATTTTTAATGAAATATTCTTTTATTTTTGATACAGTTATTTTTAGGAGATTTAATTATGGAAAAATTTCTAGAAGATCAAACTATCCTTATAGCACATAAAGCAGCCGATCGGACTATGACTGAAAACACGTTAGAGTCGATGAAAAGGATGGAAAAAAAGGGGGCAAAATGGTTTGAAATTGACTGCTTCCTGATGAAGGATGGAAATATTGCTGTGACTCATGACCTGACCTTAGATCGAACCACCAATTCGAAGGGGAAGATTACAGAAATGAGTGCTTGCGACCTTGTCGATGTGCATCTTAAGGAATCAGTGCAGGAAAAAATTCCTATGTTAGAGGAAATTGTTGCATATGCAAGAGCCAAGAATTTGCATGTGATGATTGAAGTTAAGGATAAGAACCTTGCAATAGTCAAAAAGATAGATGATTTAATCAGTGCATATAACTCAGATCTTTTTGTAATATACTCTTTTCATAAGAAAATTGTAACGGAATTTGCAAACCTGCAACCAAACTACTCCATCAGATGGAACATGGAAAAATTAAGTAAAAAAAGGATGCTTTTAGCAAAAAAAATAGGGGTAGGGATCAATTTAAATAGACGTTTTCTCCTTAAATCGGATATAGAGAAATTAACAGCAGCAGGTTTTGACCTGCATGTATACACTGTTAACAGTAAAAGGCAGGCAAAAGAGCTATTTGAGCGAGGGGTTAAGGCAATTATCACAGATACATTGTTTGGGGGAAAATTGGATGAAAAGTAATGAAAAAATGCGCATGTGCCCTTATTGTGAGGGGACAGTTCCCTTAGAGTCAGCAAGTTGTAGATTTTGCGGGCAAGCATTTCAAGAGCCTTCTAAAAGAGTCAAAGGGGTTTTTCGTGATGAGGTAGATTCTTTTCAATATCATCCCCCCTATTCCCCAGTAAGTGAGACGATGCAGGAAAGTGTCTTTTATCCTGAAAATAATGAATCAGTAAAGCGATCATTTGCTAAGGAAGAGCCAAACCAAGAGGAAGAAAATGGGTATATAGTAGCCCTCACCCTCCTCTCTTGTGGGGGAATGCTTCTTACCTTGTCCTTATTACTACTATTTTTCTCAGAACATGGCAGATTAGTGCTTGAATGGAAAAGCAGGTACTGGAGCTTATATATGATCCTAGGGGCTCCTATGCTGTACTATGGGATCAATAGGATACGTCAATTATAGCGTGATTTTCCGTAAAGTTTCGGCAAGCTCAGGGGTTGGTCCTAAAAGTTCAAGTTGGGATAAATGTTTTGCAATTTGGTGGTCATCTGGAACCATAATTGTGAATGCAAATAATTTATGTGTAATATCCTTTTTCACTTCAATTGAAAAATCATGAAATAAATGAAACGCTTCATGTTTGAACTCTTGCAGGGGATCTTTTTGAGCAATAGACTGCATGGAAACTTCCGTCCTTAAATGATCAATTGCAAGAAGGTGCTTTTGCCATTTATTATCAATAGACCGAAGTAAAATGGATCTAATAATATCATTTAATACAGCAAGTGGATCGTTGCCTTTGCCTCCTAATCTTTGTAAAACAGAAATGGTTGCAGCTTCAGATTTTAATTTTGCTCGAAAGGCAGAAAGCACCTTATCTTTGATTAAATTAAAAGTCTCAGTAGTCATGGGCGGGGTGATTTCATTGCTCAATGAAATGGGCACATGACTGATTAATAGCTCATTTAATCGCTCGGTGGTCAGTTGTTTATTGGCAAGATACTCTTCTTGAAATTTTCTACAGATGGTTTCAGTAAAATCGGAAAGAACCTTTACAGCAACCGGCAATATGTCCTCTTCAATGAGAATAGAATCTCTATAGGCATATATTTCAGATCGGTGTTTATTCATCACATCATCGTACTCAAGCGTGTGCTTTCTCATTTGGAAATTCTTCATTTCTACCCGCTTTTGAGCGGTTTCAATTGATCTGTTTAAGATCGGTGCAGAAATGGCTTCTCCTTCTGGTGGTCTAAATTTAAGGAGCATATTAGCAATTCTAGGGGAAGAGAACATGCGCATTAAAGGGTCTTCAAAAGAGACGTAGAATTTTGAAAGCCCAGGGTCACCTTGACGGGCGCAGCGCCCTCTTAGCTGTCTGTCAATTCGCCGTGAGTTATGCCGAGTTGTTCCGATAACATATAGGCCGCCAAGGTCTGCAACTCCTTTTTCAAGTTTGATGTCGGTTCCCCGTCCTGCCATGTTAGTTGCTACTGTGATTGCCCCCTTTCTACCTGCATTTGCAATGATCTCTGCTTCTTTGGCGTGATTTTTTGCATTGAGAACAGTATGTGAAAGACCTTCATTTCGAAGAATTCTAGAGAGTTTTTCTGAGATTTCAACAGATTCGGTTCCGATCAATATGGGTTGTTCAAGTGCGTGGATGGTATGAATATCCTCTATAAGTGCTGCATACTTTTCCCTTTCCGTCATGTAAACTTCATCATTGATATCTTTGCGGACGCATAAGTTATGTGTGGGGATAGCAAGAACATTTAGCCCGTAAATGGCTTTAAATTCTTTAGATTCTGTTATTGCAGTACCTGACATCCCTGCAATTTTTTTATATAATCGAAAGTAGTTTTGCAAGGTGATTGTTGCAAAAGTTTGTGTTTCTTTTTGCACAAAAAGATTCTCTTTTGCTTCAATTGCTTGATGCAAGCCATCAGAAAAGCGTCGCCCCGGTTGAGGGCGGCCAGTATTTTCATCAATAATAACAATTTTCTTCTCTTGAACGATATAATCGACATCTTTTTCCATCAATAGCTGAGCTCTAAACAGCTGACGAATATTGTGAGACATTTCTTTTCTGCGGGAATCTTCTTCTCTAAGGGCAACTTTTTGAGCAAGAGCGTCCTTTTCTGGAAGTTTCTTTTTATCAATAAGGGCATGTTCATGACCTAAGTCAAGCATCATAAATGCAGTTTCATCCCCTTTCCATTGCTTTACCCCTCGATCAGTAAGTTCATAATCTTGATTTTTTTCGTCGATGAGTAGGTAAAGGTCTGCAATTTTTTCTGCTCGCGCTTCTTTATTGAGATCGGAAAAATAAAAAGTATCAATTTCTTCTAATTCTTTGCGGATTTCCGGGTTTTCATTGTATCTTTTTAATATTTTATTGGTAGGGGTCCCTTTTGAAACAAGCCACAAATTTTCCAAAGCAGCCTTTTTTCGCTCTTTGTCTTCTTTAGAAAGCTTTAGAGATTTAAGGTCTCTTGATGGGGTGATTTCAAGGGCCTCAAGATCTCTGCGAGCTGTGGAGGCAAGGTTGTTGCAATAATCTCTTTGTACTTTTACCAAATCAGCCACAGGGACCTTTAAATCATCATACATCTGCATGGAATTTTCTGTAGGACCTGAGATGATTAAGGGCGTTCTTGCCTCATCAATTAAAATAGAGTCGATTTCATCAACAATAGCAAAGTAGTGACCACGCTGCACTTTTTGTTCCTTGCTTCCGATCATTGAATTATCACGCAAGTAGTCAAAACCAAATTCTGAGGCGGTGCTGTACACAATATCTGCACAGTATATTGCCTTTCGATCCTCTGGTGTATCTTTGTTCAAAAGTGGTTTTGCATCTATCCCTAAAAAGGTGAAGATGGCTCCCATCCAAAGGCAGTCTCGTTCTACAAGATAATCATTAACAGTAACTAGGTGCACTGGTTTGCTTGTAAGAGCATGAAGGTATAAAGGCATAGAACAGGTGAGGGTTTTTCCTTCGCCGGTTTGCATCTCGGCAATACAGCCCTTATGCATGGCAATTGCGCCGATTATTTGGACATCATAAGGAATCATATCCCATACTTGAGTGTGACCTAAAACAGTAAATTCTCTGCCGCAAAGACGCCTGCAAGCGTTTTTCACCACCGCATAGGCATCTACTAAAATATCATCAACGGTTTCACCAGATTGGAGTCTTTTTCTCAAACAGACGGTCTGATTTTTTAATTGCTCGTCTGAAAAGCTTTGCAACTGTGTTTCAGTAAGATTTATCTGCTTAACAATTTTTTTGTAGCGGGAAATGATTCGATCACCAGATGTTCCAAATATTTTCTGTAGCATATCCTTGACCTATAAATAGTATTTAGCAAAGGTCATTTTAGAGTAAAACCCATTAAAAAGCCATAGATAAAGAGATCCGATCGGGGGTTGCTGTTAATTTAAAATTTGAAGAGGCTTGATCAACTGCCCTACAGGAAGCATATGCCATGATCCAACCTAAAAAAACTTGTGATGGGTAGTGGTCTTTATCATTGATTCTAGATATTCCTGTTAATGTTGAAGAAATATAGAAAAGTGATTTGTAAAAGGGATTATCAGTCATTTGAGCAAGAGTTATGAATACAATAGCCCCTGTAAAGGTATGTCCAGAGACACCATTGCGTCTAACAAACGGTGTCCAGCTTGATCCGGTAGTGGTTCTAGTAGGTCTTGATCCGCCGGTTAATGCACGTGCAATGTGTAAGGGGGTAGTTCCCACAATAAAAGCTCGAGCGCACCTTGTAAAAAGCTCTTTTGTAAACGCTCCCGAAGGGGAGTTTCTAAATAGACCAGAGTATAATCCAAGAATAGAATAGGGAATGATCACTTGTTCTTGCCCCATTAACTTCCAGAAGGATAGGAATTGAGTGAATGAATGATTTGCTATGTGTGATTGATAGTAATCTAATATTTGCTGATCAGTTTCTGTGTTTGCTATGATTGCCCCTACGCCAAAGGCAGGAGCTAAGATGAGGGCTGTATTTAGAGAGTAGTATTGGATTTGATCTTTGGTAAGCGATGGAAATGCAAAGTCTGCGAAAATCGAAGAAAAAAAGAGAAAATATAACAGAAGTTTTTTCAAAATGTAGCTCCAACGGAAATGGAATTGGGAGTTATAACAACCAAACTATTAGACTTTGCAACAGCTTCACAGGATGCAAAGCCAAGAACCCAACCTAATAGGACCTGGGAGGGGAAATGCATATAGTCATTGAGCCTGGAAAAGCCGGTAAATGTAGATGTAATATAAAGAGCGATTTTTAAGGGGGGGTAGGAAGTAAGATTTGCGGCTGTTATAAAAGGGATTGCCCCCATAAACGCATGGCCGCTAACACCGTGATCATTTTCAAAAGGGACCCAGCCTGACCCTTTATAGTCTCTTGGGCGATGAGCGCCGAGAAGATTTTGCCCGGCAATGAGGGGTGCTAATCCGACTATAATCGATCTGAGTGTATTTGTTCCGTATGTATAAAGAAAATGATCTTTGCTTTTGGAACTATAAGCATATCCAACAGCTGACATTGCCCCCAAGGCAGCAAGCAAAGGTCTTTTATTTCCAAATTTCTTTGTCTCTTTAGCAAATAGATTTGTTTGATCGTTGCGTATGTGCATTTCATAATAATCAGAAATGCTTTGATCAATTGGTGAATTTGCCATGATCCCAGCTGTGATAAGAGAGCTTCCTAGCAATATTAGAGTCTCTTGAGAATACATGTTTTTTTGATCT
>CAMBZN010000019.1 GCA_945872565.1 Chlamydia trachomatis
CTGCTCCTGCTCCTGCTCCTGCTCCTGCTCCTGCTCCTGCTCCTGCTCCTGCTCCTGCTCCTGCTCCTGCTCCTGCTCCTGCTCCTGCTCCTGCTCCTGCTCCTGCTCCTGCTCCAGTACAGCAAAGCATATCAGCAGAGTCTTTCCCCAAAGAATCATCCTTGAGATCACGATTTCCAGGATTAATTGAGCAACTCAAGTATGCTCAAGGACACGTTACTTACAACTTAGACACTACAAGCCAGGCTGCACTAATATCGTGCAATCTTGAAGATGAAAAAGGAAGGTTGGTAAAATTTTCAATGCCTTATACACAAATTCAGATTCAACTAATAAAAATTTGCGCTATTCATAAACTAAGATCTGGTATAGCTTTGCAACTATCTGGTGTCGATCGTGATCAAATTTATAACACAATAGCAAACATATTTTTTGCTGAACAGATACACTATGACTACCAAAAAATTATAACTGCTCTTGAAAATAGGACCCTTGCAACTTATGAAGTTTTGGAACATGCAGGAATTCAATTTACAGAATGAACTCATCTTGTAATTGACTGTAAACTGCTAAGAGACTAAAATCTACCCCCTTTAACATGAAAGGGGGAAAAAATAACTTCGATAACTCAACCTACTGATATGGGCCGTTCTATTGCACAGCTATTTTGGGAAAATGGAACAAATATTCCTACAGACCCTATTACCCCAGATTCTTTAAAAGCCTCTTTCGATCGTGCAATTGACGTTTTTTTTAAGGGTCAATTACCTCAATTTAACCCAGATTACATCGCTGAAGTAAAAAGATCTTTTGTAGCTACATCGATGATTTGTTTAAGCGGCACTGAAGAAAAAACAGCCTCTGCTGCAGCAAAAGTTTTTGAGCCCGATGCGATTTTTAATCCTGAAAAGTATGAAGACATTTCTAATAAGGACCTTGGTGTAAAAGCTTCACAGTATTATTGTAATCTTAAGCATTCGGAAACTTTTGGAAAATTTAAAAGCATACCCATGGAGGAGCATTTTCGCCTCGCTTTACAACTTTACCCTGCAATAAAAGCATTTTATCTTGATGCTTCAGGTCTTGAAAAGGATAAGGAAGGCTATAAAGCTTTTAAAGAAGGTTTTTATTTAAATACAGCCCAGATACTTTTAGTATGTTCTTTCTCTCTTGCAACAAGCGCTTTTAAGCAAATTCCACAAAATAGCGGTTCCTGCTTTAGCTATGGCTCTGCCTTTGCCTCTACATTTTGTAATTTTGGCCCAATCATAGATCCATCTCTTGCACAAAAAAAACCGCTAGCACTTTTTAATATAGCGCAAAGACACCCTTTGCTCCAAGATACTTTTAAAGACGTTGGTCCTAACATTCGCTTTAAACGAGCGTTTCAACAGGGCTTCCTAACAGTAATTACCTTACTTAGAACAAAACCTCAACTTAAAACATCTATGAACCTATATACCCAATCTCCAGAGCAAGTAGCAAAGGATATTGAGGTTTTATTTCCAAGTAGCATCAAAAACCAGAATCAAAATCAAAAACCACCCAAAGCAAAACCACCTGTTACCCCAGGACCTGTTACCCCAGGACCTGTTATCCCAGCACCTGTTATCCCAGCACCTGTTATCGCACCAGTAAACGAATTTAGCTCTGCCGCGCCTGCGGTTACAGTTGCAGAGCTTTCTAACCCGGCGACTAAAGCTTCAGGTAAACCAAGGGCTGCTAGATGGACGATAGGAAAATTTGAAGAACAAGTAGCAACTGTTAGTAAATCCCCAAATCCTTCAGAAGGCTTAAGCCGCCTTAGCGCTGTTTTAAATAATCAAAGAACCAAATTAGAAAAAATTAGAGCCTTCTATAATTTACAAACCGGTGAAAAAAGGGCTGAATTAGACCAAAGATTAACCTTGCAAACGCAGCTAATAGATCAGATGGCCCTTGTTCTTAATCCGCTGTTTCCCCCATCTATAGCCCCTCAATCAATTAGCGCTCCTCCAGCTCCAGCTCCAGCTCCAGCTCCAGCTCCAGCTCCAGCTCCAGCTCCAGCTCCAGCTCCTGCTCCTGCTCCTGCTCCTGCTCCTGCTCCTGCTCCTGCTCCTGCTCCTGCTCCTGCTCCTGCTCCTGCTCCTGCCGCTGCTGAAGATGTAATTCATCCGAGCATTTCAGCAGACTCTATACCCAAAGAATTGTCTTTGCAATCTCGACTTCCGGGATTAGTTGAGCACCTTAAGTACGCTCCAGGACACCTTACTTACCTCCTAGACGATAGAAGCAAGGCAGCCTTAATATCATGTGATCTTAAAGATGAAAACGGAAGAGTAGTAGATTTTTCAGTAAACTATACACAAATTCAAATCCAACTAATAGCCATTTGCGCTATTTATAAACTAAAACATGGTACAGCTTTGCAATTACTTCCTGCCGATCGTGATCTGATTTATCTCACAATAAGGGACATCTATTTTTCTGAAGAAGTATTCTATGACTACCAAAAGATTATAGATAACCTAGAAAACGGCACTCTAGCAACTTATGAAGTTTTAGAACATGCAGGAATTACATTCGAAGAATGATCGAATGATTGCATTCCATCAAAATATTTTATTCAAGTGTATGGGCTAAGAAGTCATTTTTGTCCCACAAACTCCCGTTAGATTCTTTTAGCCATCAGGCGCCATGGTTTTTTTAAGGGCTCTTTAAAAGGTTTTGATTTTCTTCTTAGAAAAAACAATGCCCATTGCATCGACCTTACCATTTCTATCGATAACAAAAAATAAAAATCGGATCTAACTTTTTTAATTTAATTTTTAAACTTTCTTTTAAATATCAACACATATATTGACTCTTATAACATATTCAGCTATCATTATTGATATTAACTACATAATAGAGGTATAAATGACTATTGAACATTTAAATGTTACATCTTCAGACCCCACCAAACTTGGTAAAGAAATTGCAAGGCAATATTGGCAAATTACGCAACCTAATGCAGAACCAATAACAGCCTTAGTTGCAGGCGAACATTTCATAAATGCTTCGAATCTATTTAGTCTCAGCCCTACAACTCTAAATAAAGAATTTAAAGAAAAGCTTATAACCTCATTTATTGAATTCACAATGGGAATTCAAAAGACCCAAGATACAGCATCTCGCGTTTTAGGTAACAACCCCGTGGATTTTGATCCTGCAGCTTGTCCAAAAAAATTATCCCACTATGCAATTGGTGAGAAGGCAGCATCGGCCTGCTATAACTATTTTTTAAAGATACGAAATTGCTCCGAACATATGTCAAATGAAACTAATTGGAACCTTTTTTTGGAAAGCCAGCCTAAAATTAAACAATTTTATACTGATAAAAAGGATCAACATACTTCCTTTAAGAATGGGTGTTTAAAAAAAATCACAGAAATGTTTTTTCAAAATAATGTCCAAAGATTAATCATGAATAGTAAAGGCTTTCTTGGTCAAATGAGTTACTGTGGTGCTTATGGTATGGATTTTGCAGAGTGTTTTTTCGAATTTCTTTCATCAACGGATAAGCCCTCACTAGATAAACCCGCCGTTGAGTTGTTTGCTGCTGCTAAAAAAAATCCCATTTCATCACTTATTTTTAAGCAACTTAATTCTCAACCTTCTTCTCTAGCTGCTTTCACAGAACATTTCTTAGCGCATATAAAGGAATTACAAGAAAATTCAGATGAAGTAGATGAATTAGCAGATGTAATTATTGGTGCAGCCGCTGAAGAGGAACTAATTCAAAAAGAACAAGAAGAACGCAAGGCAATAGGAGAGACGAGCAAGAAGAACAAGAAGAAAAAAAAGAAGAAAGGTAAAAGACCTACCCCACCGGTTGGCTTAACAACCTCTGACCAGCCAATAAATCAACCTGTTCAAGAGCCGCAACCTATACAAGAGCCGCAACCTATACAAGAGCCGCAACCTATACAAGAGCCGCAATATGTAGAAAAGCCGCAATCTGCTGCGATTAAATCGAAAAGGAAAAAATCTCCTAAGTGGACAGTTGAAAAGTTTCAAGCTGAATTGGATATCGATAAAGGCTCTGACGTTCCTTTATCTCGTATAGCAGAACTGAACGAAATCATCAGAAAACAAAGAGAAAAACTCTTTAGAATGACAGACCATTTTAATAAACAAAGTCCAGAAAAACAGCTTAATTTAAGTGATTCTTTGACAGTGCAAACTGATCTGGTAGAAGCGATGGATAGACTAATGAACCAAGTATATCCAGCTCCAGCTCCAGCTCCAGCTCCAGCTCCAGCTCCAGCTCCAGCTCCAGCTCCAGCTCCAGCTCCAGCTCCAGCTCCAGCTCCAGCTCCAGCTCCTGCTCCTGCTCCTGCTCCTGCTCCTGCTCCTGCTCCTGCTCCTGCTCCTGCTCCTGCTCCTGCTCCTGCTCCTGCTCCTGCTCCTCAACCGGCACAACCTTCTAGCAAAAGGCCCCTGCCTCGTAGGACAACCACACTTAATACCTCCTTTCCAGGTTTAGTTGAAATTATAAAATATGCCCCTACTATAGGTCCTAAGCAAAGGCTCGCTACTCACACCCAGATGGCTTTTTTAATTTCTAATCTGATGAATAACAGCGGAAAGGTGGTGAATTTTGATGCGGGGTATACTACTCGTCAGATTGCCCTACTTTGCATTTGTGCACTTCATAAATTTTATACAGTGACCACCCTTAATGAAAATCCAGTTAACCTTAGCCGAGCAAAGGAGATTATTTTTGGTACTTTAGGCTCTAAAGTAGAAGAATTTAACTATTTGGATATTGTCAATTTTTTAGCTAGCTACCAGATATCAACCGCTGATATTTTGGAATGTGCAAACATAGAATTTCAGAATTGATCGATAGATTGAAGATTATCAAACACCTGCTTTTTGTGGGTGTTTTCCTTTTAGGTGAAATGTCAACGGGATGCCTAAATAGTCATACTCTTCTTTAAAACAGTTTTGCAAGTATCTTTTATATGAATTCGGCATTAATTCTGGATAATTGGTAAAAAGAATAAACGTTGGCGGAGAGGAACTTCCTTGCGTTAGGTAATAAATGCGAAGTCTTTTTGTCCCAATCACTGGAGGGCTATTTTCTTGAACCACCCTCTCTAAGAAGGAGTTAAGTTGTCCAGTTGTAATGCGCCTTGTGTAATTTTCATACACACGTTTAATCATCTCAAATAAACCTTTTAATTCTTTATCTAATAACGCAGAACCGATCAATGTAGGAAGATGCTTTGCTTCAGGGAGAATTTCTTTCATCCTTCTAAGCAAATGTTCTTTTTGTGTGTGCGTAATTAAGTCCCATTTGTTGATGTAAAAAATACACCCTTTTTTATTTTCAGCAATTTCAGAAAAAATCTTTTTATCTTGAGCAGAAAATCCTTCGGCAGCATCGAGCACCAAAAGACAAATATCTGCCCGTTTGATAGCATTTTCTGTTCTAATACGAGCATATTTTTCAATTGTTTCTAGTTCTTTTTGCTTACGTTTAATCCCTGCTGTATCGATAAAGCAAACCCCATCAATTTCACTATCCACTGAATCTAATGTTGTTCCAGCAATTGGACTCACTAAGGATCTACTTTCACCAAGTAATTTATTTAAGATGGTGGATTTACCTACGTTTGGCCTTCCAACAATTGCTACTTTTGGAATGATTTGTAGATCTTCCTCTTGCCAGTCAGGGGTAATTGTACATAGGTATTCAAGAAGATTTGCCACCCCATCGCCATGTACGGAAGATACAGGAAAAATGCTTGAAAGACCAAGGGCATAGTATTCAGAAAAATCGCCCATCTCTTTTTCCAAGTCCATTTTATTGATGGCAAGAACTACAGGCTTGTCGGTTTTACGAAGTAAAGCAAGAACATCTTCATCAAACACAGTAATTCCAGTGGTGCCATCAATTACAAAAATAATTACATTGCATTCTTCAATAGCCATTTGCGCTTGAATTCTAATCGATTTTGAAAAAAGCCCTTCATTATCACTGGTTATTCCGCCCGTATCAATAAAAATGGCTCTTTTCCCAAAAAATTCAGCCTCCGCATACAATCTGTCCCTTGTAACACCTGGAATATCCTCAACAATAGACTTGCGTCCACCAGTGATTCTGTTAAACAAGTTAGATTTTCCAACGTTAGGACGGCCAACAATAGCTATTTTAAATTTTTTTGTTTCCATAGACAAATAGTATATACTAAAAACCTATTAAAGTGCGATAACATAGTGCTTAAAGATCGGTTTGAATGGACTTCAAAATTTTCTTTAACTCATCTTTTCCTAATTTTTTCATGTCATCTTCACTGTCATATCCTACAATATTTTCTATTAGTCTTGTTTTACGCTCAATGATATTATGAATATGTTCTTCTAAAGAATGTTTTGTCACAAATTTAAATACTGACACTCCTCTACTTTGACCCATTCTATGCACCCTGTCAGTAGCTTGGTTTTCTCGCGCTGGATTCCACCATCTATCGTAATGGATAACAACCGAGGCTGCAGTTAAGTCAATACCTACCCCCGCAGCGTTTAATGATCCTACAAACACTTCACATTCAGGATCATTTTGGAAAGAGTTTACTTGTTCGCGGCGATTGGAGGTGCTGCCTCGAATGGCTGCGTATTTAATGGTATTTTCTTTAAGATATGACTCGATAATGTCCATCATTCCTAAATATTGGGTAAATACAACAACCTTTTGTTTACTGCGACGTGACTCATCTAAAAGCTCGATAAATAATTCCCATTTACCGCTTGAATATTCTTGGTAGTTTTTGACATCGTCATGATATAAAGCAGGATGATTACATACTTGTTTGAGTTTGTTTAACAGGGCAAAAACGTGCATATGGAAATGCTTTTGGTCCTCATCTTCGAGCATTTCTTTGGATTTTGATGCAACTTTTGTATACAACTCCCGTTGCTTTGGCAGAAGCTCGGTAAGAGAGATCTCTTCAATTTTTTCAGGGAGATCTTCAAGCACCTCAGTTTTTTTTCTCCGCAGTACAAAGGGTTTAATGAGCGATGACAGCATCTTATTAGCTTCAATATTTCGATCTTTTTCTATGGGAATGACAAATTTTTCTCTGAACTCTGATTCTGTGGGCAAGTATTTAGGTAAAATGATATCAAAAAGTGATTTCAATTCTCCAAGACTATTTTCAATAGGGGTGCCTGTTAAAGCAAGGTTCATTTTGGTATTGAGTTTTTTCAATGTTAAGTGAATCTGAGACTTTTGGTTCTTTGCAACTTGGATCTCATCATAGATAGCTACCTCAAAATCCATTTTCTGAAAGAGCTCTTTATCACTTCGAATGATCCCGTAGGTTGTTAGAATAATATCATAGGTTTTCTTACCTAATTCTTTTTCTTTTCTAAACGGTCCATGATAGAACAAGACATTTGCTTTACCTAAAAAATTCTTTAACAGTTCCTCCCAGTGATAGATCACTGATGTAGGACAAACTACCAAGCATTTCTCCCGATCGGTTTTTTTCTTTGCGTTAAATAGCGCTGCAAACAAAGCCATCGACTGATGAGTTTTCCCAAGTCCCATATCATCACATAAAAACCCTCCAGGCAAACCAAAAGAGTATAGGAACCAAAGCCACCTAACCCCTGTTTCTTGATAAGGGCGAAGTGTACTTTTTAACCCTTTGATATCTGGCATATCAGAGACTGTGTCAAAATGTAAATTTTTTAATATATTGAGCAATTCCCTTTGGATTGGATCATCAGAGGTTGCAGGTAGGTAAACATCTTCAGTTACAGTGAGTTTTATCCAATCAAGAGTTGTTAATTCAATAAGATTATTCTCAAAATCGATCTGCTCATTTTGCATACGCATTAACCAGTGATACCTCTCCTCTTTGAGGTTTAACATCCCTGCATCAGAGAGTAAAAATGGAGAAAAATGAACATAGGCTTGATAGACCTCCGAGGCCTTCACCTCCCCTAATAACGAATTGAATGTGAAGCTCATTCTCCAGACCCCTTGGACTTTTTCTATATACTTTACTCTTAAAGTGAGTTTGGTAGGGATTGCAAGACGCTTATCCAAATTCAAGATGTAGGGCTGTATTTTACTAAGCTCATGCTTTAAGAAAAAGGGAACTTGTTCACGTGTGATTTCTACCTCTTTCTCATATCCAGTGGGCAATCTCATCGAAAGTGGGATTTCCATAAATCCCCTATTTTTAAGATACACATAGTCCCCATAGATTACTGGATGAAATTTCAATATTTCCTTACTGAAATAGTATTTTGGGTGAATTACTACCCCTTTTTCTTGATCATAGGTAACATCTAATCCTGTTTTTTCTAACCCTTCATCCTGAAGAAAAAAGTTATTCACCGTTTCAAGTTCTTCTTTGTTTGCCGTAATAAAATGAGAAATTTCGTCTTCTTTGATTCTCATCCCAGGAAACACATGCTTATCATACCTGCCGCCACCTTGAATAAAAAAACCCTGCCCTTTTACATAAAGGTATTTCCCACAATCAATTACTCCGCTATCTTCATCATGAAGCTCATCACCTAAAATCACAAGGGTGGAATCCACAAAAGTGTACCTAACACTAGATTCGATATTTGTCTGATGGATATTAAACCCATTACATTTTGATAAAAAAGCCTTATGCCGGTCAATGAATTCTGAAAGCATGTCACTTTTTATCACACGCTGTACCCCTTTGAAAAGACACCCCTCTAAACAGACAAAGCCTTTGTCTGGGATAAATGCCCATTTACCAAAAACTTTTGCATCGGTCAGTGATAAATCCCCTTTTTCAAACACATAAATGGAAATGATAAGCTGCTGATCTTTATCAAACATTAGATCAAATTGCACATTTTTTGGTTCAATTTGAATGTTTGAACCTTCTAGCCAATGAGCTATTTTTTCTTTATGCTTATCTAAAAAGATTTCTACGTCTTTTTCTTCGATATTTTTCCCCGACAGTAGCTCATCATTAACTTTGGGAAAAAATCCTTTATGAGGGATGAATTTCCACTCCCCTATGTCGATAAACGGTTGATTTTCTGCATCATCTGTCTCTTTAGACACCAGGGTAAAGGATCCATTCTTTTGGTCATATAAAACTTTTTCAATTTGCTTGCCGGCTACTTCAAATACCGAAAGATTTGTCTTATACCCCTTAAGCGGAGGGATAAAGGTTTCAAAATTTGCATTTTCTAAAGAGATAGAGATGGTAAAATCACTCATCTCAATCAACATCATATGAGGGAGCTTACCATTTTCTTCCAAGAATGTGATTTTTGCCTGCTTATTTTCATCATCCTCTAAAAAAAGGAGATATTTAGCTAAATCGGCCCACCAAGAAAGCTCAAACTGTAAGCCCTTTGAAGGTTTTTTCTTTTTGAAATTTTCAATCTCTAATGAGTCTAAATTAGAAAATTTGATGCTTGTTTCCTCAGTTTCTTCAACCCGTTCATCCACAGTGATTTTAAAGTGATCTTTAGCCCTTGCCGTTTTTGGCAGCACCTCTATTTTTTTAGATCCTTGGTGGGAAAGAACATAACTATCCCCTTCCTTTTTTAATTTTCTATGGTCGTAATCAAATAACTCAGCAGCGCCCTGAAATAATGGTTTCCAAAGGGAGCCTTCGTACCGAACATGAATGGGCTCACTGTAACTTCTAAAAATTGCTTGAATAGAGGCGGCCAAATGCCTGCAGCCTTGGTCTTTATTTCCACCACATTCACAAAATAAATCAATAAACTCATCTTTGCTCTTAAATTGCAAAAACGTCCAGTAAATAGCCTCATTACTCCGAACTTCTACCTGATAGGTATTTGTAGAGAAAATAACGTTTAAAACGTTTCTTGAGCGTACAAGTTGCTTTGCCTCTTCAAGTACTACTTTAGTAAAAATCGTATTGCTCATTTTTCTTTTTTCTTCTCAACTGTATGATCTATGCATGATTTTATCTAATGCAAATGAAATGTTTTGGGTCAAGAAAAAGATCCTTTTGATTATTTTACACAGAGTTCAGGGTTAACATATTCATATCCAAGATCAAAAGCTACGTGCTCATTGGTTACTTTTCCATGGTGGATATTTAACCCACTTAAAAACAGTCGATCGTTTGCTAAAGCTTTTTTATACCCCTCATTGGCAATTTTTAAAGCGTAGGGGTAGGTTGCATTAGTAAGTGCTTGTGTTGAGGTTCGGGCGCAAGCTCCAGGCATATTAGCCACGCAGTAGTGAACAATTCCATCTACAACGTAGGTGGGGTCGGAATGAGTTGTTGCTCTAGAGGTTTCAAAACACCCCCCTTGATCAATTGCTACATCGACAACTACACTTCCCTTTTGCATATCAGCGATCATAGCCCTTGTTACAAGGCTCGGAGCTTTTTTTCCAGGAATCAGCACTGCCCCGATGACTAAGTCTGCATGTCTTAAAAGCTTTGCAATGATTTGTGGGGTGGAGTACAAAGTTTTTAATCGCCCTCCATAATGCATATCTAACTCTCTTAGTCTGTCTAAATTTCTATCAACAATAGTGACATCTGCCCCTAAACCCATTGCCATTTGAGCCGCATTTGTCCCCACAACCCCACCGCCTATGATTAAAACTTCACCAGGCTTTACCCCAGGAACGCCCCCTAACAGGACTCCCTTGCCACCTTGTTCCATTTGAAGAGCATATGCGCCAGCCTGAATGGAAATTCTCCCTGCAATTTCACTCATAGGTGTTAACAAAGGCAATCTTCCTGCTGCATCAAATACTGTTTCATAGGCAATTGCAATAACTTTTCTTTCAAGTAGCTGCTTGGTTTGTTTCGCATCTGGCGCTAGATGAAGGTAGCAAAATAAAACCTGCCCCTCGTGCATTAACGGAAATTCTGAGTCTTGAGGCTCTTTTACCTTGATGATCAAATTCGCCTGGTAAACCTGCTCAGGGGAAGAGACAATTGTTGCACCTGCATTTTCATACATTTCATTGCTATAGCCAACTTTATCACCTGCATCTTTTTCTACAATCACCCGATGGCCCGCGTGCACAAATCCCATCACCATAGTAGGGGTTGCCCCTACTCGAAACTCCATATTTTTAATTTCTTTAGGAATTCCAATTACCTGTTTTTTTCCGCTCATTTTACCCTCTTATTGTACTCAATGTACGTTTGATTTGACTCTCTACACTTAAATGTATTTGCCCTTGAAACACCCGTGAAGCAGGTCCTAACATCCCGATTCTCCCTTGATTATCAAAAATAAAATGCAAAGGGTTTAAAGATTTAGGGTAGACAGTATACATCGATTTTCTTTTTTTGTCATAGTTTCTCATCACAAATGCAGCTGCTGCAGATGCTGTTCCACAGGCAAGGGTCTCTCCCTCTACCCCTCGTTCGTAAGTTCTAATAAAAATAGAATCATTTGAAGTGGTAATATAGGAGACATTTACCCCAGCAGGGGCAAACATTTTGTGGTTTCTTAACTTGCGAGCCTTGTGCTCAAATTCTATATCTTCCAAACTTTCGACCATGATGATTAGATGAGGAACTCCCATATTGATTAAATGGGCTGTTTGATTATTTTCCAGAGCAAGGGGCGACATGATATCTTCTGCGCAAGGTAGAGTTACAAAGATCCCTGTGCTTCTGCTTTCTCCTATACAAATTCCAGCATTGGTCTCGATAGAAACTTTTTCATGGCCAAAATGTGCTACAGTGCATCGGAGTCCATTGCCACAGATGTCGGCTTCCCCTCCATCAGCATTGAAAATGCGCATTTTTGTTGTAGCGATGATAGAGGATTGTAAAATGATCACACCATCGCCACCAATTCCATAGTTTCGATCGCACAGCTTAAGAATCTCATGTGCCGTAGGCCCCTTGAGCTTGCCACTAAAATCTTCAAAGAGGATAAAGTCGTTACCAGCCCCCTGATATTTAAAAAACTCTACTTGCTTATATTCGGTCATTTCCAATCCACCCTTTATCTTACCGAAACAGTCACAAGTTAATAGTTACATTTTAATATCTTTGTATGAGCTGACTATATGATCGCAAATCCCAAAAGCCTTAGCCTCTGCTGCAGTCATCCACATGTCCCTATCTAGACATTCTGCAATCTTTGCTTTGGTTTGGCCGGTTTCTTGCTCGTAAATCTTGATCAATCTTTCTTTGGTCTTAATAATTTCTCTTGCTTGAATTTCTAGATCAGTTGCTTGCCCTTGGATATACCCACCAATTAATGGTTGATGAATCATCACTCTTGAGTGGGCAGAAATGTACCGATTCCCCTTATCTCCTAAAAGCATTAAAATAGAGCCCATTGAAGCAGCAAGTCCTGTTACTAATGAGTAAATAGGGCAACCTAACATTTTCAACTGATCCCAAATTGCAAAACCTGAGTCAACAGATCCACCAGGAGAGTTAATTACTAGAAGGATTGGTTTTGATTGGTCTACATGGTTTAAATACCAAGCGCGAGTGATCACCTCTTTTGCAGATTTTTCATCCACTGCAGCGGAGAGAAAAATCCTCCTTTGAGAGATTAACATCTCTTCAATTTTCATATCTAAGCCAGGATTTGCAGCTTCTTTCTCTTTTTCTTTACAATCGCCCATTTTGACCTCTTTTGATTCTCTATTTTAATTCTTAAGTATAGTTGATTCATCCAATATATTAAAAGACTATTTCAGGATACAATGGAAAATTTTCAAGCAAAGATTTCACTCTTTCTTTTGTCTTTTCTACCACTTTTTCTGATACGTCTACGTTTGCTCGACTTAAACCCTTTGTAATCGGATCAAAGGAAGCTTTAGCGCTGGATAAAAGATCAACGATAATATCTACAATACTTGTCATCTCACTCTCTCTCATTCCTCTAGAGGTAAGGGCTGCAACCCCTAATCGAATTCCAGAAGTATACCAAGGACCGTTTGCATCAAGCGGCACTGTATTTCGATTAATGGTGATCGCACATCTCGAAAGAAGGGTTTCAGCTGCCCTTCCAGTCAAACCAAAGCTTTTAAACACTTCTATTAATACTAAGTGATTGTCTGTACCTCCAGAAATCAAGGCAACTCCCCTTTTAAGAAACTGCGCTGCCATCGCTTTAGAATTTTTAATGATGTTTTCCGCATATTCTTCAAAGGCAGGTTCTAAACACTCCTTAAAAGCAAGGGCTTTTGCTGCAATCACATGAGGAAGAGGGCCTCCAATTGCATAGGGACACCCCTTGTCCACAAAAGGGGCAAATTCTTTGGTGCAAAGGATAATTCCACCGCGAGGGCCGCGAAGAGTTTTATGCGTTGTTGATGTGATCACATCGGCATACCCAACTGGATTAAACTTTCCTTTAAGCTGCTTGCCTGCCACAAGCCCTGCAAAGTGGGCCATATCAACAAGGAGCGTTGATTGACTTTCGTCAGCAATTTCTCTCATCAAAGAAAAATCAATCAGACGAGGATAGGCTGAATACCCAGCTATTAAAATCAGAGGTTTTTCTAAGACGGCCTGCTCCCTTAACTTATCATAATCAATTAACCCCGTATTTGGATCGACCCCATAAGAGATCGCCTTCATCATTTTTGATGAAAAATTAACTCTACTTCCGTGGGTTAAGTGCCCCCCAGCATCTAAAGCCATTCCAAGCATCTTTTGATTGGAAAACTGCTTGCGCACTTGTTCGTATTCATCCCCGGTAAGATCATTGACATTTTTTTTTCCCAAAGCTTCAATAAATGGGGTCTCAATTCTCTTGATCAATATTGCCCAATAAGCAATTAGGTTAGCATCCGCCCCAGAGTGCGGCTGAACATAGGCATGCTCTGCTTGAAATAATTCCTTTAATCTCTCAACCGCCTTGGACTCGATTGTATCTACATTTTCACACCCAGCATAGAATCGATGAAAGGGATGACCTTCAGCATATTTATCTGTTAAAAAATTTCCCATTGCAAGCTGAACTGGGATGGAGGAATAGTTTTCTGAGGCGATGAGCTTTAATGAATTCCTCTGGTCTGACAATTCTTTTTTTAAGATATGCACAAGCATTGGATCTTTTTTTTCTATTACTTCCATCATAGCCAAATAGGCAATGGATTCTGCTGAAAGATGATGTAAATCTTTTCTTTCTAAAATGGTTTTTAACATAGACCGCTCCGCTTTTATTAGATTTCTAAGGAGGGTAGAATATTTAGAAAAAAAAAGAAAGACAATTCTCTTTACTTTTAATACTAGATTTCATTAGAATACTCAATATTTTTCAATCATTTAAAAGAGACAGACCATGCAAGAATCCTTACAAGACATCCTTTCAATTCAAGAGCTTGACATTAAGATGATCAGGTTGATGCAAATGAAAAAGGCTCGCACAGATGAGCTCAATGAAATTTCTACCATTCACAATGAATTACTCATTCAACTTGATGATAAAGAAGATGAATTACAAGAGATCAATGGTTCTATCGATCTTTTTGAGAAACAAATTGAAGAATGTACTCGTAACATTAAAAAATTAGAAAGCCATCAATCTTCTATTAAAAAAATTGAAGAGTTTAACGCTTTGACCAAAGAAATTTCTTCACAAGAGAGAGAAAAGAGCCATTTAGAAAATGAGCTTTGTGTTCTTGTTGACCAAAAGAGTATCGAAGAAGAAGTTCTTGAAAAGACCAAAGAGACTTTAGCGCTGTCAGAAAAAAATAACGTCACACTCAAAAAAGACATCCATGAAACAATTATCAAAATCAATGCAGAGGGTAAGCAACTTAAAGCTGAAAGAGATGTTTTAGCAAAAATTGCTCCCCAAGCGATCCTTGAAATTTATGAGAAGCTTCTTCGCAATAAAAGAGATCGCGTAATTGTTCCTGTGGAAAACAGAATTTGTCAAGGGTGTCATATTGCTCTTACAGCTCAGCACGAACTTCTTGTGCGCAGAGGAGAAAACATTGTATTTTGTGATCACTGCTCTAGAATTCATTATTGGGCAGGAGATGATGCTGAGGGAGACGAAGAGGGCAAGGTCGTTCGTCGTCGTCGCCGAAAAACTTCCGCAACGTAATCGGACCAGAGGTCATTTCACAACAAGTTAGTAGAGGAGAGTCAATCGCTTTGTTGACTAGAAATGGATTTTTTAAAAGAATCCAATTTTTGCAAAGAGGAAAGTCTGGGCTTTAAAGACAAAGATACCAGGGAAAGCCTGGGGGCCGCAAGGCTACGGAAAGTGCAACAGAAAATAGGTCGCCATTTTCGGATGGACAGAGTGAAAATCTCTTATTCAGGATAAGAGCGATCAGGCTGAGAGGCTTGATGAGATGCAAACCCTATCTAAAGCAAGACAAGAAGTTTTTCGCCGTAAGGCAGGAGGTTGTCGCCTCATAAAACTTCGAAGAGTCGCTCGAGGGTTGCAGCAATGCAACTCCTAGATGAATGATTGAAAAGATCTTTTTCTCACAAAGAGGAAGATTTTACAGAACCCGGCTTACACCTCCTCTACTCTTTTTCTGTTAGATTTCCATACGGGTGATGTGCATTGTATGTTTTTGTCTTTAACGTTGTGGAGACTTGAGTATAAATGGTTGTGGTCGCAATGGATGTGTGCCCTAATATTTCTTGAATGGATCTCAAATCCATCCCCCTTTCGAGAAGATGTGTAGCGATACTATGCCGTAATATGTGAGGAGTGATTTTTTTTGCGATATTTGCCTGCTTTTGGTAGGCGGCAAAAATGCGGTTGACCGATCGAGGGGTTATGCGCTCCCCAAAGCAATTTAAAAAGATCGCCTCTTTATCAAATTCCGGCAGGTGATTTTCCGTTTGCTCGAACCTCTTTCTGTGGGTGATATATTCTTCAATCATTTTACAGCAATTTTTTGTAAGGGGAACAATGCGCTCTTTTTTCCCTTTTCCTAACACTTTGATTGCCTGATCGGTTAAGTAAAATTGGTTTCTGTTTAAAGAAACAAGCTCCGAAAGTCTGATCCCTGAGCTATAAAATAATTGAATGATCAATCGATCCCTTACCCCTAAATAAGTAGATCCATCTGGGGTGTTCATAAAAAGTTTGATTTCATCAATATCAAGAATCATCGGAATTTTACGTATGCTTTTTGGTCTTTGGAGGGTAATTGCAGGATTTTCTTTGAGCTTTTTCTCCCTTTGTAAAAAGGAATAAAAGGATCTGATAGCTGACAACGTTCTGGCTATAGAACTTCTTTTTTTCCCAGCCGCGTGAAGATGTCCTAAAAACTCCCGAATATTTTCAGCTGTTGCCTCCTTACCATTTAAAAACGTTAAAAGCGCAACCAAATCTATATTATAATTTCGAATGGTGTGCAAAGAAGATCCTTTTACATTTTCCAAATACTCTACAAATGTCCTAATATTTTTCTCTTGCATCCGTTCATAGTAGCACACCCTCCTTTATTTAAACCAGCTACTCACTTACCAGTAGTATAAAAATCTTTAATCTCTATTGAAGAGGTGCTTGCCAGGAAGCCCCCTTTCATGCTATGCTGTTTGGAAAAGGAGACTACTATGATAATACTCGACAAAATTACTAAGAAAATTGGAGCTCGGATCCTATTTGAAAATGTATCGGCATCATTTAACTCTAACGAAAGATATGGTTTAACAGGTCCAAATGGGGCAGGAAAATCTACGATGATGAAGATTATGATGGGACTTGAGGACGCAACGTCAGGCATTGTTAGTTTACCTAAAAAAGTAGGCTTTTTAAAACAAGATATTGCTGAATTTAAAACAAATATCATTCGTGATGTAGTGATGATGGGCAATAAGCGACTTTGGGCAGCGATTGCAGAACAAGATAAGTTGTATGCAGAAGAAATTACCGATGCAGTGGGAATGAGACTTGCTGAGCTTGAAGAGATTGTTGGGGAAGAAAATGGGTACACAGCAGGATCTGATGCAGAAGTTCTCCTTGAAGGGATGGGCATTTTGCCAAAGTATTACGATGCTCAAATGCACGAGCTTCCAAATGACATGCAATTTAGGGTCCTTCTTTGCCAGGCGCTATATGGAAATCCTGAAGCATTGTTACTTGATGAGCCTACTAACCACCTTGATTTGGAAGCAATCCGCTGGCTTGAAACTTTTTTAAAGAGCTTTGAAGGGACATTAATTGTTGTTTCTCACGATAGACATTTTCTCAACGCAGTGTGCACATGTATCGCAGACATCGACTACGAAACAATTATTAATTACCCTGGTAACTACGATGATATGGTTGTTGCTAAATCAGAAGTTAGATCAAGGGTCGATGCTGAAAATAAGAATAAAGAAAAAAAAGCAGAGCAGCTTAAGCAATTTGTTGCAAAATTTGGAGCAGGAACACGAGCTTCACAAGTGCAATCTCGTATTAAAGAAATTGAAAAACTTCAGCCACAGGAGCTTAAGAAGTCAAACATTTTAAGACCTTATATTTGCTTTCAAACACCTGAAAGAAATTCAGGGGCTATTACTTATAAACTTAAAAAAGTGTCCATGTCTTTTGATGGACATTCCGTGATCAAAGATTTCAATTACGAGGTAAATCGTGGCGATAAGATTGCAATTATTGGAAACAACGGAATGGGCAAGACCACTTTACTAAAATTAATTGGGGGGATCATTACTCCAACAGAAGGAGAAGTGGTACAGGGGGTTCAAACAATGTTTGGATATTTTCCTCAGCTGCACGAAGAGCGGATAGACAAAAAAAGTGGTATTTCCATTTTAGACTTTTTACGTACACAAAAAGCAAATGCTCACGAGCAGGAGATCCGTTCTGCTTTAGGAAAGCTTCTTTTTCCTGGTGATGATGCCTTTAAAGGAATTGCCAAGCTTTCTGGTGGAGAAACTGCCCGTGTTCTCCTTGCTGGCCTTATTTTAAATACATTTAACACCTTGATTTTAGACGAGCCAAATAATCACCTTGATTTAGAGTCAGTCTCAGCACTTGGTAGCGGACTGAAAAACTATTCAGGTACTGTTGTTTTTGCCTCTCATGACAGGGATTTAATTGATACTGTAGCTACAAGGATTATTTCCATTGAAAAAAATGGCATTCACAAGTTTGATGGTCCGCTAGAGGAGTATATCAAATCAAGAGCGCATGCTGCCAAATAACAGTTGATTTTATCTTTTTGCCGACATAAGTTTAGTTATATAGTGAAATATATAAAGGAATGATCATGTCTCTTGAGAATATAAAATACTTACAAAGAGAGGTTAAGGATTTTATCAACCTTACACACTCCTTGATAGATAAGGCAGAAATTGGTGAAGAATTTGTAAACAATGCTGAATTTGTAAAGTTTGCAGAAAAAATTTGGTCCCTACATCATTTTTCTAAAGAGCTGCTGCTTAAGAGTAACATTGATGAATCTACTATGTACAATGCACGTATTATTCAAGACCTAACTGAAACTCCTATATATTCAAGTGGTATCGAGAAAAACAGTTGCTCTTTGATTCGTGCTGCTGATCGGCTCAAACTTGAAGGTGACGCTACCCCTATTAAGTCCATTATGCATAACCTTATTGAAGATAGTTTGTCATCTGAAGTGCTCTTTGATGACTTAATGGTTATCTACAAAGATCTTGCTGCTTGAAATGTTTTCTTAAAAGTAAACTTCTCTAAATCCTTGGCAATGTGGGTGTTTATAAACACTTCACAAGCTTCTTGTTTAAAAGGGCTAAGATCAAGGTACCTTGCTGAAAAATGTGTGAGAATTAGCATTTTTGCATTTGCCTCTTTTGCTATTTGTGCTGCTTGTTTTGCTGTTAGATGGCGGTGTTTATAGGCCATTTCCCTAGCTTCTTCAAGGTAGGTACTTTCTGATAAAAGCATTGTTACATTTTGTGCAATTTTTTGAGCACCTTCACATACCCTTGTATCGGAAATATAGGCAAAGCTATCCCCTTCTCGCACATAACTAACATCTTCGGCTCTAATGATTTTTCCATCGATAGTTACTGTTCCTTTTTCGTGAAGTTCTTTCATGGCATTGCCCAAGATTCCAAGTTCTTTGATTTGATCTTTATAGTATTTACGCTCATCCTTTTCTTTTACACGAAAAGCTAAGTTATCCACCCCGTGATCTAAAAACTCTGCAAAAATGCAAAATTCGCCATCATCATGAACGACCCCTGATTGCTCAATTGGGTGTTCCACAACGGTGATTTTTTCATGGTAGATGGTTCCGTAACGCAATCTATCAAAGTATTTCTTCCCACTTTTAGGGTAATAGCAATGGATGGTGTGTTCAACACCATCAAGATTCAATCTCATAAGCATCGATCCTAATCCCAAACAATGATCACCGTGAAAATGAGATATTAAAATTCTCGTTACTGTAGGAGGGGCAATGCCTGCATAGATAAACTGTCTTTGGGTTCCCTCACCTGGATCAAACAAAAAACCTTCTCCGTTTAATCGTAGCAGATATCCACCTTGATTTCTTTGCCTTGTGGGCTGTTGAGAGGACGATCCTAAAATTGTTAAATCCCTAACGCTCATTTATTCTATTCCTCTTGTACCCTAATCAATGAATGCAGTAATTATGCATGAAAATCACCAATAAAACAACCGTCTTTTCAAGGGGAAAAGTTACAGCTGGTTTTCTATCTCAAATTTCTTTTTGATAGTATGCCCAGTCTTGCAATGAGCATCCCTGCTAATAGACCAGAAATGTGGGCGGTATTAGCAACCGGCAGTAAAAAAACATACACATTAAAGTATGCAAGTAAGAAGCAAACAACAGATACTGCTAAAAATCCTAAGATGAAAATCAAAAAATAGGTAATATTTTGTTTAGGAATCAAATATACTTCCCAAGGAGCGATTTTTTTTCTCACCCAAATATACCCGATAAAGGCTGAAAGGACCCCTGAAACTCCCATAAAAAGGGGACCTGTCATTAGATATTGAGAAACGTTTGAGACGCCAGCAGCAATCAAAATAAGAAGGAAAAATCGCATTTTTCCCATATTGAATTCGATTATTTTCCCAAGAAGCATAAGCCACAGCAAGTTAAACAGAATATGTAAGAGATTAAGGTGTAAAATCGCAGGGGTAAACAATCGATAGACCTCCCCTTCTTTTATTTTGGTCATAAATAGACCATCCCAAAGGGCGTTTTGCAACTGTTTGGGCTGGAGTAAGATGTTATAGACCCCTATCCACGGAAGAGCCTCATTGTGTTTTTTAATCAATGGATCTGCGCTGTCAGGAAGGGTATTTGATCGGAATGCTTCTAAGCCAAATCGATCAGTGATTTCTCCTAAAATCTCCTGATCTTTTGGAAACTCAAAAAGCAAAGCTTTTGCGACAGGGGGAAGTGAATTCATCCCTGGATAATTTTCTCTCTCGTGATGGGATTGCACCTGTGCTAAGATGTAAACAAGGATGCATGCAAAAAGCATTGCTCTTGTAATAAAGGGTCGAAAGGGGCTTTGCGCTAGTTCTGCTTTCTCCTTATAGGCGCCAAAAAAGATTTTCTTCTTGGATGGTTCCTTTTTTACATCTGCAAAAAGCTTCTTAGCATTTTCAATATGCCCCTCATCATGGACCCATATGGCGTATGAGAGGGAATCTTCCTCAATTAGCGCTGTGATATGCCTTTTTTGCAGATACTCGATGAAAGCAATTGCTTGAGCTTCATTATCAAAGGTACCTATTTTTCTCAAACTATTCTCCCAGAAGCCCTAGTTTTTTTCTTTGGCTTCCAAAGATGAGCTCATACACATCTATATAGTTTTCGACATAAAACATCTCTACATCTTTTTTGATATGATCAGGGAGCTCATCAAAATCTCTCTTGTTCTTTATTGGAACGATGAGCTTATGAATGTTTTCTCTCTTTGCGGCAATGACTTTTTCTTTTAATCCGCCGATGGGTAGAACTTTTCCAGTTAAAGTGATTTCTCCTGTCATTGCAATGCTGCCTGGAACTGGTTGGTCTTTTAACAAAGATAAGATTGCTGTTGTCATGGCAATACCTGCAGAGGGTCCATCCTTTGGTGTTGCCCCTTCTGGAATGTGAAGGTGAATTTCTGTGCCCTCTGGAGAAAAGCCCTCGGGGAGAAATTCTTCTACTTTAGAGTAGACATAAGTCAAAGCAATGCTTGAGGATTCTTTCATTACCTCTCCAGCGCTTCCAGTGATTCGCAGCCTCTCCTTTCCGGGATTTGCAACTACTTCGATATATAAGATTGTTCCGCCAAGTTCGGTCCATGCAAGTCCAGTAACAACCCCTTTTTGAGATTCTTCCTTATAAAAGCGATCGGAAGTGAAGATTGGTTTGCCTAAATAGGTTTCTAAGTTTTTTAAAGTTACCTCTACTTTTTTTATTTCAGCTTCACTGTTTTTTTCTAAGGCTACGACCTTTTCTGTTGCTATTTTCCTTAAGACCTTGTTGATCGATTTTTCCAGTTGCCTTACCCCCGCCTCTCTACAATAATTGTTCACAAGTGCATGTAAGCTCTCTTCTTTAAAAGCCACATCGGTTGCTTTAAGGCCGGACTGGATGCGATTTTTCTTGATCAAATATTTTTTAGCAATCTGAATTTTTTCTTCTTCGATGTACCCAGAGAGTCTTAAGACCTCGCAGCGATCGAGCAAGGCAGAAGGAATGGTATCAATGGTATTTGCAGTTACAATGAACAAAATGTTTGACAGGTCAAACCTGCAATCGAGGTAGTGGTCTAGAAAGTCAATATTTTGCTCTGGATCTAACACCTCCAGTAGAGAAGATGCTGGGTCGCCATGGTAACTTTGTCCGATTTTATCAATTTCATCGAGCATGATTACAGGGTTTGCGCTTTTTGTTGCTTTAAGTGCCTGTAATATTTTTCCTGGCATGGCGCCGATATAGGTCCGTCTGTGTCCTTTGATTTCTGCCTCATCGCGCATACCGCCTAAAGAAAATCTGTAGAATTTTCGGTCAAGGGCCCTTGCGATGCTTTTTCCAATACTTGTTTTACCGACCCCTGGAGGGCCTACTAAGCAGATGATGTAGCCCTTGGTTCCAGTATTTTTTAAGATTCCCACGCTGATAAATTCTAGAATACGATCTTTGATATCTTTTAGGCCGTAATGGTCTGCATCTAAGATTTTTTTAGCCTGCTCTATGGACTGTTTTTCTTTGTCAAAGACCCCCCATGGGAGTATTGTTAACCAATCTAGGTAGTTTCTCACTACAGAATACTCTGCTGACTGCACCTCAAGTACGGATAATTTATCGATTTCCTCTGTAAAAATGTCCTTTGCTTCTGAGGACATCTTTAATGAAGCAGCCCTTTGCTGAAATTTTTCGATGTCTAAGGTTTTATCATCTTTTGCGACACCTAATTCTTTTTTGATTGCTTTGAGTTGCTCTCTTAGGAAAAAATCTCTTTGTGATTTAGAAATGGTTGTTTCAATCTTCTGGTTGATCATGTTCTGCAGTTTTCCGATATCGAGCTCTTTTCTAAGCAAGATAAGGGCTTTTTCCATTCGCATCGGCAGATCAAGAGTTCCTAGTACATCCTGTAATTCTTCCCTTGAGGCGGTGGTAAGGGCTGTTGCAAAATCGCATAGTTTCCACGGCTGGGAGAACTCAGAATTGTTTAAAAATATTTGGAGTTCTTCTTTATACAGAGGATTTAAGGCGATGAGGTCTTTTACTGTTTGTAAAATATTACTTACGTAGGCTTGCACCTCATCTTTTTTCTTTGGTGGAAGTTTATCTTGGTGATAGGATACAGCTGCTGCTAGGTACTTGTCTGTTTTTTTTGAAACACGCTTAAGCACCTTAAATCGGCTTTCTATATTTAGAATGACTTGAGCACCGCGCTTGTTTGTAGAGACAATGCGTAATATTCGTGCGATTACTCCTACATCGTAAAGATCTTCAAAAGTGAGATGATTGATATTTTGCTTCTCATCTTTTGTTAAAATAAGCCCGATAAATTTGTGCTTGGATTTAGACATTTCCTTTAGTAAATCGTAATAGACACCCTTTTCAACCATTAATGGAACGGTCAGTGAGGGGGGAAATGGCCTTTTTGTTAGAGGTAAAATTGGCAGTAATTTAGGGTATTCATCTATGTCTACATCCCCTTCTAATATTTCGTTGGAGTCAAAAAGTTGTGGTAAATCACTCTCGTCTTCTATAAATTCTTCATCATCTAACACAATACTTTCTCCTTTATGTAACCAAAGGGGTTCATTTTACTTTCTTTTACAGATTAATTCAAGAAAGAGCAGACAAAATCCCTGTTTTCCCTATATAATCGATACAAAAATCATTATGAAAAAATACCTAGTCATAGACACAAGCACAACCGACAGTTCAATTTGCCTTCTTTTGGGAGAGGATGAATTGATCAAAAAGGACGTTGCTCAAATGAATCAGACTAAAGAACTAGTTCCTCTGATCAAACAATTGCTAACCTTTGAGCAACTTTGTTTGCAAGATCTTACAGGGATAGCAGTGTGTACAGGTCCTGGTCTTTTTACCGGCACTCGAGTGGGGGCAATGACTGCTAAAACTCTTGCTTATTCTGCAGACATTCCCCTATTTCCCTTTTCCTCATTTGACCTTTTTGAAAAATGCCTGCCCCATGCCGCTATTGATGCTAAATGCAGCAGGGCTCATCTTTTCTCAATGGGTCAAGTGTCTATGATTGCCCATCAAGATCTTTGCTCCCTTGCTGGGCCCACTTATGTGTTAGAGCTTGCCCCTTTTGCACACTTAAGCGTTGAGCTTACTTTAACTCAAAAAGATTACAAGAAGCTCTATTCTCAGTTTGATCTTCAAACGCCAAAATTTCACAACGAAGTTAAAATAAACTATAACATGAGATAAGATTTATAATAATTAAAATAAAAAATCTACAATAGCCAGCAATTGATCTATTGTTTACTTTATTATTGAACCCTGTTATAATTACTATATCAATAACAATTGGAATGACCCTGATGCAAATTAATGGAAATGCAATAACTTTTTTTACAACCCCCTGGGATCTTGCAAATTCTGATAGCAAAGATCTTTTAGCGGAAAGAATCGGCCTTACAGTGCTTGCTATCTTTGCGACTCTTGTACTTTTGGTGATTTTTCCCCTAGTTGTATGTTGGACAATTAGGCTTTTGCAGCAAAAAGTTTCTCCAACCGCTGACAATCCCCCACCTGCTCTGACTCACCTACCTGCTCTGACTCATCTACCTGCTCCACCTGCTCCACCTGCTCCACCTGCTCCACCTGCTCCACCTGCTCCACCTGCTCCACCTGCTCCACCTGCTCCACCTGCTCCACCTGCTCCACCTGCTCCACCTGCTCCACCTGCTCCACC
>CAMBZN010000020.1 GCA_945872565.1 Chlamydia trachomatis
GAGGTTCTGGAGGTTCTGGAGGTTCTGGAGGTTCTGGAGGTTCTGGAGGTTCTGGAGGTTCTGGAGGTTCTGGAGGTTCTGGAGGTTCTGGAGGTTCTGGAGGTTCTGGAGGTTCGGGAGGTTCTGGAAGTCAGAGAAAAAGGCTAGAAAAATCTATAAATGAATTTTAGGTAAACCATAAAAAATCGAAAAAGTAAACATCTACTACAAAGAGTTATTGAAATGAGCAGGCAAGAGGCAATTACTCTTCCCCTCAATCTATTAATTCAAATAATTAGTGGATTTAAGCTTGGAATTTTGCTCCAAATGTAACCAATCCTCTTTTGAAAACACAGTGTTTATTTATGAACCTGAGCCAGCAATTACTGCAACTGCTTCTGATTTAGGAATGCCATCTTTTAAAACATCAAAAAGATTCATTTGTAATAGCTCTAATGCTGAACCACTTAGATCATAGCAGCGAACCTCTATTTATTATAATTTTTTATATTTTAATTAAATCGTGAATTTACTAGTCATATATTTATATGAGATTAGATCCTTTTAAATATTTTAGCTTCAAAAGCGAATGTGACATAATAAAAGATCCTACTGAGCTCCCTCTTAAGCGAGCGGAGCAAGTAGGTATTATTGCTCTAAAAATTCTTTCCTATGTTTCAGTTGTTACACCAATTGTTTTTGCATTTGTAAAACTTTCGGAAACAACTCATCGTATAAATCAAGAGGATAGACAAGATGCTAACCACCTGAATGTAAGCTCGCTTTCTACACCAGAGGACGAAGAAATAGCTCCTATCCAAGGGGACATAAGAGTAGTTCCATCGCAAGAGAAAGTAGAAGCAGGTTCTCAAGAGGAGGATAAAGAGGGGGCTTCTCAGCAGGGGCATGTAGGGGTAGTAGCACCAGCACAGGATGTAGAAGTAGCTTGTCCGCCGGTAGATGTTGTGGTAGCTTCTCCACCTATAGCTCTTGAACCTGTCGATCTTCCTGCTCAATTATTTGATTATGAGCACCCAACTATCGAAACGGTTATGCAATATGCCTCCTTGGGTTTAAAAAATATGCGTAGTTTTTTAGCGAATAAACTAGATGTTAATGCAAACATTGGAAAAAACGTAAAGCTTGTTCTACTACCGCTTGCTGGCTTTGGTGATGTTTTATTCATCTACAAGGCGTGTCAAGCCCTTAAACAAAAAGGATTTAAAGTCTCAATAGATATTCTTCGGTCTATGGATAATCCCGATATAGAAAAAACTAAAGAACAATTGAAGCAATTAGATCATATGGATGATGTTGAAATTATTTTAGAAGGCACAGGCGTAGTAAACGCCCAAAAACCAGATTGTCTTATTTTTGCACCAACCATCCCAGATAAAAAAAAATGAATATCCTGGTAGAGACTCATGGAGTTCCGTTTGAAGTAATTTATGAATACGGTGGAAATAGAGACTTTATAGATGTTAGTCGAGGTTTTCCTCATGTTCCTATAAGATCTATGGATGGCAAAAGTTGGGTGCTTGACGTAGATGCGTATGTGCTTGATTATCAAACTAGATCTGGATTTGGGGCAAGCGAATTAGGTATCTTCACTGAAAATGGATTAATTGAACCTTATTCAAAAGATGAGAAGGCTCAACGATTAGATGTGTTAAAAAACACAAATTTTGAAAAGTTTAATATTATTTTAAATGATCAAACTGGTCAAGAATACTTAAATTCTACCAAGCTCTTTTTTGGTTATGCACACAAGAAAGACAGTCTACAACATTTTGTCTCCGTGGTTGCTTTATCAAATAAAGAAAGTACCTTAAATATAGATATTGTCATTCCATGGAGATCTCACCATGAATTAGGTGATTATAAAGACAAATGTAACTATAATAAAGCCGACTTAATCGAGGCTGGAATAGGAAGGGTGGAGATTGTTAATGCCTCTCATATAGTATCATCGGAAAGTGTTTCGGATGATCCAGCTTTAAAAGTCCTTCGAATTATTAATGTATTTCCATTGTCTAACCCCCTTATGAGAGAGTTGTTATCTATATCAGAGGACCTTAACTTAACAACTGGTGATCAATCTTTAGGTGAATTATTGCTTAAGCGACATGGAATACCTTTATATGAACCAATGGATTGGAAGGTGCAAGTACATCAATCACTGTTAAAATATGCTGAGAATTTGCCTCTTGTTAAAAGCGTGCTGATGTCGTGGAATAATCAATGTAAGTATCCTTACACTCCTTGTAAAGAGATGGTTCAAGAAATCATTCCCTGCGTTAATAATTCAGAAGAGTCCCAAAGCTCAAAAGATTCAGCCCCGTCCCAGATTGAACTTTTTCATCAATCTATAGTTAACGAAAACAATTCTTTAGAAAAGCATCTTTGTGAAGAGGCTTTAAGATTATCTGCAATTGGTAAAATTCCAACATTTAAAGAAGAGAATGAAAGACTAGAGCGAGAAATAAAAGATATTTTTAAGGTTCCTCTTTTTCTTGATGAGTTTTCAAAACTTTTAATGACTACTTTATGCTATGCTAAATTGTCTCTTGATAGTAAAGAAAGAGAAGTATTAAATATTTTTATAGAAAAATTTGAAAAAATTGATAAAAGTAAAATTTCTGAAGAGGTTTTAGAGCTAATACAAAGGGGTATAGCGCTTTTTAAGAAATTATCTAAAGAACGAAGGATTGATGAAGCTATCCCTGAAATCTATTTACTTCAAACAATATCTAAGAAATTATTCCCTAAAATTCAAAAGCAGTTAGAAGAAATTAAAACCATATTTACTTAGCTACGTTGAGCCTTCAAGTGCACAAAGATCATATAAATAAAGTGCTCTTAATTTTTCTGGCTGAGTTTAATGGAAGATAAACCTCCATCAACAGCAATCACCTGACCGGTAACAAAGCTACTTTCATCAGATAAAAGCCACAAAATGGCAGAGGCAACATCCTGAGGCTCCCCAATACGACCAAGGGGGTGAAAAGCTGTAGATGCTTTAAGCATTAATTCATTACTAGTAATTGGTGCAGAAAGAGCAGTTCTTGTCATCCCAGGGGCCACAACGTTAATCCGAATCCCTTTGCTTGCATAAGATGCTGCAGCAGATTTCATTAACGCAATTATTGCACCTTTGGCCGCCGAAATAGACTCATGATTGCTAAGGCCAATAAGAGCACATGTAGATGAGGACAAAACAACAGATCCTTTTACCATCTTATCAAGGGCGTGTTTCAAAATACAAAAAGAGGAGGTAGTATTGACTTTCATTACCTGCTCAAAATCTTTTTGTGATGTTAAATGCAAGGGCTTAATAAAAATAGACCCAACAAGAGAGGCTACGCCAGAAATTTCTCCTTCTTTATCAACAACTTCTTTTAAACATTCAGCAACTGAAAGTTCTTCAGTTGCATCAACTACAATATAAGGCTGAAGAATTTCTTCAGCCAATTGCTTTAATTTACTCCCATCCCGACCACATAAATAAACTACATGCCCTGCACTAGAGAGCCCCTTACTAACAATTGACCCTATCCCACCAGTTGCTCCAAAAATAACATAAACCTTTTTCATCATTTTCCTATGATTTCTGCTGACAGAAGAGCCGCTCTTTTATCTCTTGTTCTATGCATTCTAGAATAAAATGTAAACCAAAAAATCCCTATAGATACAAGGAGTAAATCTTGACAAGCCATTAAACCCATGATATATCTTATCGATTACAAAACTTAAATCAGAGAACATTTTTTTGACATTAACACTACTCATTTTTTTCGGACTTGTGATCCCACTTGCCATAGCCATTAAATGGACCCGTAGAATTCCCCGCCCTGATTATAAAGTGATAAAAAAAGAAAGAAATATCCAGATCAGAGAATATGCACCCATGATTTTAGCTGAAGTTCAGGTTCTTGGTGATAGAAAACAGGCCATTAATCAAGGGTTTAGAGTACTTGCAAAGTATATTTTTGGGGGTAATTCTTTAAATAAGAAAATGGCTATGACGGCGCCAGTTACCCAACAAAAGTTCAAGGATAGTTGGAAGGTAAGATTTGTTATGGAAAAGCAATATACCCTTGAAACTCTTGCCCGGCCGCTGTCTCTCCAAGTCAATGTACACCCCGTGGATGCTAAGAATTTTGTGGTGATTCGATTTAATGGCCTTGCAACTGATAAAAATATACTCAAGCATACGAAAAAGCTTCAAGCATATATTTCTGGTAACCATCTGATTTCAACTGATGATCCAATTCTTGCTTTTTACAATCCCCCATGGACTCTTCCTTTTTTTCGTCGCAATGAAGTTATGGTAGAGATAAAAACAAATAAGCGGAGTAAATAGAATGGGATTAAAAAGTTGGATCAATGCACTGCTTGACAGTACTGTTATTTATTCTTTTGATAGGTCTGGATTCAAAAGGCATTGCGGCGAAAAACTTCAAAGAATCGATCTATCACAAAAACATGGAATGATTACTGGGGCAAGCTCAGGGATAGGGTTAGAGGTTGCAAAAGAGCTGCTTGCGCAAAAAATGCATTGTGATCTAATAGGAAGAGATCTAAAAAAGCTCGAAACGAGCTTTGTAGCAGAGCAAAATGTAACAGGCAAGCAATTTCATCAGCTTGATATGGGCGATTTGAAGAAAGTCTATTCATTTGCTCTAAACCAGGTAAAAACTCCCATTGATCTGCTTGTTCACAATGCTGGCGATATGCCAAATTCGCTTACCATCAACCCAGATGGATTCGAGCAAATGTTTGCCTCCCAGGTTCTTGGTCCTTTTATTTTAACAATGACTTTAGCAAGTTTAGGAAAACTTCAAAAGGGGTGCCGAATTGTGTTTGTCTCCTCTGGTGGAATGTATTTACAAAAACTTGATCTCTCAGATCTTACTTTCCAAAAGCATCCATATAATAAGTACAAAGGATATGCAAACAGTAAGCGTGCTCAGGTGACGCTCTCAAAATTATTTTCGGAAAAATATCCTCAGTATCTTTTTAGCGCTATGCATCCAGGTTGGGCAGATACACCAGGGGTAGGCCTCTCAATGCCCGAATTTAAAAAGCACTTAAATAAACGACTCCGAACGCCAAAAGAGGGTGCTGACACTATTTTATGGCTTGCAACCAAGGAAAAATATCCATCGGGAAAATTTTGGTTTGATCGCAAAGAGGCAAAAACCACCATTTTAAATTTAAATAAAACTACAAAAGCAGCCGAGCAGGAATTGTGGAAATACTGCGAATCGATTTTTGATTCAATAAAGGGACTATCGTTATGAATAGTTCAGTACTCAATAGCATTTGTTACACCATCGGTTGGTTTTGGTGTGTGCTTTTTGGTATTTATAAGCATTCATGGTTAGCCTTAATGGGGGCTGTAGTTTTAATTGTATTTCAGCTCTATTATACAAAAAAAAAGAACCTATCTTTATACATTCAAGATACTATTTTAGTGTTTTTTTCTATTCCGCTCGGTATTTTCTTAGAAATCCTTTTTATTCTAACAGGCACCATTGATTATCCAAACAGCATAAAATTTTTTCCCCCGATTTGGATTGTGTTGCTCTACCCATTATTCTCTCTTGTTTTGAATCACTCGTTACAATTTCTCAAAAAAAAATATTTACTCACCTTCATTTTTGGATGTCTTGCCGCCCCGTTTAGTTATTTTTCTGGCCTTTCTTTAGGGGGATTGACTTTTTCCTACTCTCCTATTATAACAGCCATTATTATCGGGATCTTTTGGGGAGTATTCCTTTCTATTCTTTCAAAAATGGCAAGCTTGATTGAAAAAGCAACCCGGGACATGTTTGCAGTTAGAGATGGGAACCACCATTTTAAGTTACTATATGATGGACAATGTCCCATTTGCAGTAGAGAAGTTTGTGCCCTTAGAAAAAGAAACCATCTAAATAAAGTACATTTTATCGACATTAACTCCCAAGAGTTTGCCCTTTTAAACCACAAAAAAATAGACTATAAAACTGCAATGGCTCAAATTCATGCAATTGATAACCAAGGAAATATCTTAGTGGGATTAGCAGCTTTTGCTGCTGTGTACGCAAATTGTAAGATGCCTATCATTTCAACTCTCCTTCACATTCAATTTATAAAATTTGTTCTTACCCCTTTTTATAAGCTATTTGCAAAAAGTCGCACCCTGCTTAAGAAAAAAAAGCAATGAAAAAGGCGTATAGTCGATTAAAGAGCTAACTGATCCTATTACCTTCTAAAAAATCTACGATGTCGACGATGCGGTAAAAGAGAGGATTTGTGGCGACAGAAGATGCAACGCCACTTAAATGAAACAACACAGCAACCTTTGCAAATCCTTTAGGAGCTTTAAGTCTTGATATCTTTTCTTCCATTTCAGTAATGATACTGCTATTAATTTCACGGTTTTTGCATTTAAATTCACAAATAAACAAGGCATTTGTTTTAGTTTGTACTAAATAATCTATTTGACAGCCTTGTTGAGTGGTCGTCTTTGTTTGTCTATAAGGTCCGCTACGGACAATATCAACAGGTGAAATACCTAATTTTTGAAGCAACAGCGGTCGGTTTTGTAAAAGCAATGCCTCAAGTTGGAGCCCCATATGTATCTCAAAACCCGGCATGGTAGATAACGGTACTTGGTCGAATCCACCCTCGGAAATACCACTCATATTTGGCTCTATGACTTTAAGATAAAATCTCATATATGGATCTGAAATTCTATATAAACTTTGTTTTAGGGTTGCAGCCGTTCTAAATGACCATAGAGGTTGTTTAACAACAAAACCAGCCACAATAAGATGATCCATCATTTGGCTTAAAGTGCCGCTGTGAGCAAATTCTATAGTTTGCCTAATTTCCGATAAAGTTTTTGATCCATCCTTTAGGCTGTTCAAAATTTTCTTATATGTAGCACCCTTGCCATTAAAAAGGTCATGAAAAATACGATCAAATTCGTTAACAAGTAGGCCATTTTTTTCAAAAGCAAGTTGTTTGATGTTATCATCAGCCGTCATATTCGGAGTTAATTGCTCTAAATACCATGGAACAGCTCCAACAGTGCTAAGTAGTTTATACATGTCATAAGCAGACAGTTGCATACCTAACATTCTTAAAAATTCAGCTCCTTCAGGGATGGATAGAGGCTCTAAGCTGATGGTTAAATTGATGCGACCAAAAAATGCTGTACTCTTTAAGATATTTTCTTCAATCCAGCTTGATACTGATCCACAAAAGACAAGCAACACATGAATCGTTTGTTTATCCCACCATGCTTTAAGCTTAGGAATAAAGCTTTGGTCTTTTGAGCCCATCCAGGATATCTCATCAAGTAGGACAATGTCTCCTGGCTTAATATGAAGGCTTAAATGCTCAAAGGCATCACTCCAATCTAGAAAAGTCATAGGCGGAATTTTTAGCATTAGTGCAAGTGTGCGCGCAAAATGATCCCTTTGTTGCCCAGCAGAAATTCCATCTTCGGGAGCAAGGCCTGCAAAACTCCAAAAGGTTTGACCGCCTGATATTTTAGCAAACTCTCCTATAAGTCTGCTTTTTCCAATCCTTCTTCGGCCTTTAACAACACAAAGAGAGGGCTTTTTCTTTTTATGCAGAGATTTAAGGCGTTCTAATTCGGCCTTGCGGCCAATAAATGTGATGTTAGACATGCAAGCTCCTTTACTGCTCAAGATGATTTATATCATATCATGAGCATAATATTAAGTAAATAATAGATGCTCAACATGATTTTTTTAGCCTTTTGAGATAAAAAAGAGCTGTACCATATCATTTATGCTTAGTAATATAAATCAAATCGACAGATAAAAAATTAATTTTTATTTATGGTGCATTAGATTATTGACCTAGGTAAAAGAACCTTGTGATAAAAGTAGAAATACAACTTAAACTTGCCCCTAAAAAACTTCCCCAAGTCAGATCGGTGATGGTAATTATCCAAGGCCAACTTTTAAGTGTTGCCTGATTTGTAAGATCATATGTTCCGTAAGTAACCATCCCAAAAAGAAATCCCAGCAGTAGCAATTCTACATACCCGGTATTGTTTTTTAAGGCAGGGTAAACAACAAAGATATTAAGAGCAATTCCAAAAAGAAGATAAAAAGTCACTGCAGGGTAAATTTCGATCGATTCTCTTAAGAGATGACCAAGTTGCGGCGCATATAGACGCTTGTGCATAACCATTAACCATGCTCCATCAACAACAATCATAGAAATCATAATTGTTAAAAAAGAAAAAAATGCCATCTTCATCGAAATACCACCCTCATTAAGTTAAAAAATTTCACTATATCTGACCTAGGTTTCACGTTCAAGTGATATCAATTAATAGGTACGTTTTAAAACTCTTTGCTCGTTTTCGATGGTTGTCGAAGGGCCGTGGCCAGGGTACACCTTTGTCAAGGGGGGTAACAATGCAAGCTTTTGTAAGCTCTTTTTCATCTGCTGTGGATCACTTGTGGGAAGGCTAATGGATCCAATTGCATTTTGAAATAAGGTGTCACCAGAAAGGAGGGTATGCTCTACCTTGCAGTAAAAACAAACCCCGCCGGGGGAATGTCCTGGCGTGTGAATAACGGTAAATGAAAATTCACCAAGGTTAAGAATATCACCATCTATAATCAGATGATCAGCCTTTGCCCCTTCAAATTTTGGCACCTCAATCGGAATCTGATCAATGCCTGGAAATTCCAAATTTGCCTGATCCATAGGATGCACATATGTTGGTAGAGAGAGTGCTTTTTGTATCTTTGCTACATCTACAATATGATCCCAATGACTATGAGTAAGCCAAATCGCCTTGGGCCGTAGACTATAACGTTCAATTGCGCTGCATGCTGTTTCAAAACCTTTTACGCCAGGATCAACAATCACAGCCTCACCGGTTTTTTCACTATATATGATATACATGTTCGTAGAATAAGGGCCGGTGGGAAAACAAAGAATTTGCATAGTCCTCCAAAAATACAATGATAGGACGCCATTTTATCTGGAAAAATTCTTTATGTCAAATGATTCATAGGTTGTTGTTTTTATTAAAAAAATGTATATCTAAAAATACTATGAAAAAAACAATCTTTCTAGCCGCTTTGACCGTTGCATCATCATTGATTATAGGTGCAATCATTGTTGTCTTTTTTGGCGATCGAAAAAATGATAGTAGATTGGTATTGTATGGAAATGTAGATGTACGTGTGGTGGATATTTCATTTCGGGTAAGTGGAAAGGTGGAGAGTTTAAAAGTGCAAGAGGGGGACAGGGTTAAAAAAGGGGATCTTTTGTGCCTGTTAGAGCAAGATCCATATGATAGTCTGCAAGAGGAGGCAATAGCAAGAGCAGCTGCCATTGCAGCAGAATTTCAAAATGCAGAGCTTCAATATCAAAGGAGACTTGCTGTGATTTCATCCGATGCCATTTCAGGGGAAGATTTAGACAACAGCCATGCAAGAGCTATGAGTTTAAAAGCAAGTTTGATAGAGGCTGAAAAAAAAGTTTCTGTAGCAAAGGATAATCTCTCCTACACAAAATCTTACGCCCCCGCAGATGGGGTGATTTTGTCTCGAATTAAAGAACCAGGAAGTGTATTAAATCCAGGAAACCCCGTATACACCCTGTCGATCAACTCTCCTGTTTGGATACGTGCATTTGTCGATGAGCCTAACTTAGGAACCATCACCTATGGAATGGCCGCAACAGTTTATACCGATGTAAAAGGGGGAAAAAGTTACAAAGGGAAAATTGGATACATCTCTCCCATGGCAGAGTTTACCCCGAAGTCTGTTCAAACAACAACCCTTCGTACTGATTTAGTCTACCAAATAAGAGTCTACATAGACGATCCAGATTGCCATCTATTACAAGGTATGCCAGTTACAGTGAAATTGCACACAGATGTGAGGTGATTTCTTGAATGAAAATTGTGTAGAGATTGAAAACCTAACAAAGCAATTTTCAGGGTGTGTTAATTATACACTCTCAATAGATAAAGCAGTCTTTCCTAGGGGAAAAATTACCGGCATAGTAGGCCCTGACGGAGCTGGAAAAACAACCTTGATACGAATTTTAGCTGGATTGCTATCATTTGACGCAGGCTCAATTTCCATACTTGGAAAAGATATTATTACTCAAGGAAACAAGGTGCGCTCTTGCACAGGATACATGCCGCAAAAGTTTGGTTTATATGAAGATTTAACCGTGTTGCAAAACTTAACTCTTTATGCAGAACTTCGAGGGTTACCTAAAAATAAAAAGGAAGAGACGTTTGCAAGACTTTTAACATTTACATCTCTTAAGCCATTTGAAAAAAGGCTAGTAAAAAATCTATCGGGTGGGATGAAACAAAAATTAGGTCTTGCTTGCGCGTTAGTAAAAGAACCAGAGCTGCTGCTACTTGATGAACCAACTGTAGGGGTTGATCCACTTTCAAGAAGAGAGCTTTGGAAAATGGTGAAAAGTCTTCTTATTGAAAAAGTTGCAGTCATTTGGAGCACAGCCTATCTAGATGAGGCAGAAAGGTGCGAAAACATTCTTTTATTAAACCAAGGGAAGATTCTATACCAAGGAGATCCAAGGTGCATGACAAAAAAAATGCAAAAAAGGGTGTTTATGGCTTTTCCCTCTCAAACAGATAAAAGAGGGGAGCTATTTAAGCTATTGAAAGACGACAATGTTGTCGACGCATTAATTCAAGGTGATGCGATCCGATTGGTTGTAAAGGAAAATGTAACAAGTATTGGCCGGCTTGAAATGAAATCTACGGAGCCACGTTTTGAAGATGCCTTTATAGATATTTTAGAAAAGGGAGATTTTATCCCTTCAAAATTAGCAGAACTTGTAGAAAAAAAAGTTTCTCAAGATCCTTTCCCCATTATTGCCACAAATGTTTCCAAAACCTTCGATCATTTCACCGCTGTGGACAGGGTCTCTTTACAGGTCAATGCTGGAGAAGTATTTGGATTGTTAGGTCCAAATGGTGCTGGTAAAACAACCATTTTTAAAATGTTATGCGGCCTTTTAAAACCAACTTCTGGACAAACATTTATCAATGGTTTTGATTTGCAAAAATCAGCAAAGATGGCCCGTTTAAATATTGGATATATGCCGCAAAAATTTTCACTCTATGACAATCTAAATGTACAACAAAATTTAGATTTTTTCGCAGGGATTTATAGCTTGCAAGGGCAAAGGAAGAGAAGGGCCATGGAAGAAATGATCGATGCATTTGCACTAGAAAAATATCTATCTACCAATGCAGAAAAACTTCCATTTGGTTACAAACAAAGACTTAGTCTTGCCTGTGCAAATATGCACCAGCCCTCGATATTATTTCTTGATGAACCAACCTCAGGTGTTGATCCTATCACAAGAAGAGAATTTTGGAATCATATCAATGGATTGGTCACAAAAGGGGTTACAATTATGATCACTACTCATTTTATGGAAGAGGCTGAATATTGCGATAAAATTGCCTTTATCTATCAAGGCAAGATCATCAACGTAGCATCATCGACAGAAGTAAAAAAAGAATTTACCACAAAAGAAAATAGCAATCCAACGCTAGAGGATGCTTTTGTTGCGATGATAGAAAATGTGGATAGGATGCAAAATGAACGAATGTGAAACGGGGGCAAAAGAATCAAGGCGGAGAATCAGAGCATTAATTGTAAAAGAAATGATTCAGATTTTCAAAGATCCAAGCAGTCTTTTAATTACGATTTTTTTACCCATTTTGTTAATTCTTATCTATGGATCGGGAGTTTCGCTAGATATTAAACATTTAAAGGTGGGGGTTGTTTTAGAGGATAGCTCGAGCCAGGCAAGAAATTTTGTCCAAGCTTTAAGTCACTCTCCCTATTTTGAAATTACAAGTGGTCAAAACAGGCGGGTTGTTGAAGCAGGTTTTGATAATGGGTCGATCAGCGGAATGATTGTGATCCCCTCGTATTTCACTCAAAATAGAAACTCAACCGGGAAAATTGCCCCCATTCAGGTGATTGCAGATGGTAGTGAAACAAATACTGCAAACTTTGTGCTAAATTACGTTCAAGGAGCATTGAATAATCTGATTGCTCAAGAAGCCTTTTTCAATAGAAGCAGTCTAAACATACCCATCATAGATGTTAAGTCTCGGTTTTGGTATAATGAGCAATTAGAAAGCCGCTATTTTATTCTCTCAGGCTCTTTAGCAATCACCATGACTTTAATAGGGGCGCTGCTCACATCCCTTGTAGTTGCAAGGGAGTGGGAACGGGGGACTATGGAGTCAATCTTATCCACCCCAGTAAGCAGTTTGGAAATAGTAACTGGTAAGATTCTTCCCTATTTTGTACTAGGGATGATTTCGATGGCAGTGTGCGTTGCTATCACTGTTTTGTTTTATCAAGTCCCTTTTAGAGGATCATTCTTGTTGCTTGCGTTTGTATCGGCTGTATTTTTATTTTGCTCTTTAGGGCTTGGTTTAATGATTTCAACCCTTGCAAAAAACCAGGTGCTTGCCTATCAAATAACACTGTTTGCAGGCTTTTTACCAGCATATATTTTATCCGGTTTTTTGTTTGAGATTTTAAGTATGCCAAAGCCTATACAAATCATTTCAAATTGTATTGCAGCAAAATATTTTGTACAAAGTCTTCAAACTCTTTTTTTGGTGGGAAATGTCTGGAGTTTGATCCTTTATGACACAGTTATCATCGCTTTGATTGGATCGGTTTTTTTTATAATTACTGCATGGAAGACAAAAAGGAGAGTCTCTTGAGAAAAATCCTTTGTTTGATTAGAAAGGAGCTATTAACAGCCCTTAAAGATAAGAAAATACGAATATCTATCTTAGCACCCCCCATTATGCAGCTATTTATTTTCACTTTTGCGGCAACTTTAGAGGTAAAAAATGTCCCCATCGGCATCTTGAATAAAGATCATGGTGCAAGGGGAGGGGATTTAGTAGAACGTTTTTATGGCGCAAGTACATTTAATAAAAATATCTATCTCTTACGCTCTGAAAATGAAATCGCACCATTTATAGACACGCAAAAGGGGATTATGGTCGTTGCTATCAGTGAGAAATTTTCAAGAGATATAGAGGCAGGAGATTCAGCTGATGTCCAACTGATCTTTGATGGGAGAAAATCAAATAGCGCGCAAATTGTTTCTGGATATGCATCAGAAATCATCAATCAATTTCACCGTGATTTACAAAATGTTAGTGATGTAACCTTTTCTAAGGTCTCTATTATTCCTCGAGTTTGGTTTAATCCTAATTTGTTTTATTTTTGGTACAATATCCCTTGTTTGGTAGTTATTTTAGCCATGGTAACATGTCTTGTAATCACAACCCAGTCGATAGCAAGGGAAAGAGAGATGGGAACATTTGATCAACTCTTAGTTTCTCCCTTACTGCCATTTGAAATTTTAATTGGCAAATTCGTTCCTGGAATTATTGTAGGTGTTTTAGAGGGGATATTGATGATAGGCATAGGGGTTACCATCCTATCAGTACCGTTTACCGGTTCATTTTTGCTGTATGCTTTAAGCTTATTGATTTTTGTAAGTTCCATTAGTGCTGTAGGTCTTTTTATTTCAGCAGTATCGGCAACACAGCAACAGGCGATGTTTGGGACGTTTCTTTTTATGCTTCCGGCAGTATTACTTTCTGGTTTTGCAACGCCCATTGACACAATGCCGCCGTTTTTTCAATGGATTACAACTATTATTCCGTTGCGATATATGCTTGTAATATCCAAAGGTATTTTTTTAAAATCGATGTCTTTTAACACTGTTGTATCCAATCTTTGGCCCTTGATTTTACTCTCCTTTGGGTATTTTATCGGAGCTGGATTTTTTTTTAAAAGAAGAATCCAATAGCGCTAATTTAAGGACTTATACCACCCCAAGGCAGAAAGGCGTGTAGTTGATAGATCAACAATAGGATAGGGATAGGTTTTGCCTAAGCGAACCCCTGCTGACAGTAAGATGTCTTCGGGGGCAGTCCACGGGGCATGTATATATTTTACGGGAAGGTTTTTTAATTCTGGAATCCATCTCTTGACATATTCACCCTCTTTATCGAATTTTTCCCCTTGTGTCACTGGGTTAAATATTCTAAAAAAAGGGGCAGCGTCCACACCGCATCCAGCTACCCATTGCCAGCTTGCGCTGTTGCTGGCAAGATCTGCATCAACAAGGCAATCCCAAAACCAATCACGACCTTGATGCCAGTGGATGTGTAAATTTTTTACTAGAAAAGAAGCTACAACCATCCTTGCCCTGTTGTGCATATAACCGGTTTGCCAAAGTTCTTTCATGGCTGCATCGATAAATGGGTAGCCAGTATTGCCCGTTTGCCACGCTTTGAGCAGAGGATGGGTTTTTTTCCAGGGGTATGCATTAAATTTAGGGTTGAAGTTTTTCTCTTCAAGGTGGGGAAAGAAATGGAGCAGATAGGTAGAATATTCTCTCCATACGAGCTCATTGATAAAGACTGTCTTGTCTATACTCGAGGGCATTTGAAGAACTTTTTCATAAATTTGAGCGGGTGAAATTTCTCCAAAATGGAGGTGTGGAGATAGTTTTGAAGTATGATCTTCTGCCGGAAAATCTCTTCCTTGTTGGTAGCCGGAAAGGTTCTTTTTAATAAATAGGGAGAGTTTTTTTAAGGCCGCCTGTTCTCCAATTTCCCAACAATTTTCGATGAGGTGAACCCACGGTTTTTTAGGCAATAAACCAAGACTCCGTATAGTTGTGGAATTTTTAGAATCTTTGACCGCATCAAAGGATTTTGGTCTAAAAATTGCTTTTCTGGGAGAGGTCTTTAAGGCGTTGTTCTTAAAAGGGGTGTATACTTTATAAAAATCTCCATCCGATTTGGTGAGATCACTTGGATGCCAAAGGTAGTTTGCGTTAAAGGCTGTGAATTCTACCCCTTTACTCTTGCAAAGGGCAAACACTTCCTTTAGGTGCCGTTTGTATGTGGGTTCGAAGGAGAGGTTGCAATACACCTGCTTTACGCTGTATTGCTCGAGTAAGTGAGAAAAAACTTCAGCGACCTTACCTTCGTAAACATTGAGTTTTTTTTCTAAACTCATGTCTAAACTAAGGAGGGAGTGGTGAAGCCAGATTTTAGAAGCCTCGCCAGGGGATTTGTTCACTCCTGGGGAGTTGTCATAGATATACAAGGCAAGGATACGGCCTTTTTTTGTCGCTTCATAAAAGGCAGGGTTATCCAAGATCCTTAGATCTTGCCTATACCAAACAATTGAGAGTTCTTCTTTGATAAAGTTGCCTTGGGTTTTTATTAAGCCTACTGCAAATCGATCTTTTTAGCAAAAAAAATGTATTAAATTTAGTTACCAAGAAATCTAGAGGCCGATTTTTTGATCGATCAGATTAAAATCCACGGCAGGAACGTTGATCATCTATTATTTTTGCAAACACTTGATAGTAAAGTCGATAGATTTATTGATTTCTTTAAAGATTAGTTATGATATAATATTATCATATATAAAGTAATCGTTAACATTTTAGGGAGAAATTATGGCCAACAGCACCGTAAACACAACAACAGTTGCTATTTCTACTCCCCTTTCCTGGAAAGGTTTGGCTGAAAAGCGACATAAAGGGGGTAAAATAGCTAAAGCACTTATAGGAACAGCGTCGATTGCATTTGTCTCAGTAATTAGTCTGATTGCTTTTAGCTTTATTCCTATTATACCTCTTATTGTGATAAGTTGCTTAGGTCTAATTGGGTTAATCGCAATTGTTGTTACAATTCCATTATTTCTATTTTTTATATTCGATGGTTTTGCATTATCGAATTCTACTGAATATGTAAAAAAACCTAGAGAACAATGTTCTGTTGCTGTACAAAAAATCATAGATGAATCTTTTGGTGAAATAAAGGATAACCCAGAAAAAAACGATCATATTTTAGACCAAGCTTCGGAAGCTTATGCCTACTATGGTGTATCTTCCTATTTGCCATTGATACGCGAGGAAATAGAAGGTTCTGATAAGACAAGTTCAAATATGGGTCGTATACTCAATTTTGATAATAACCCCGAGAATGATCATCACATCCCAGATGAGCTGGAATCTGGTTTAAGTCAATTAGAGGCTGATTTTAACAATATATGGGTCAAGTTATTGGTAGATCGATTTGATCAATCACAAAAAACTATTATTGAAGGGTTTGCCAGACACATGAATGCGGCGTTTAAATTATTTTCGATAATAGATATAGAAACACCTCCCTTAAATGAAGCAAGGGTGCTTTTTAATATTATCAATAAAGTAAGAAGTGAAAAATCAGATGATGATCATCAAATGATAAAAGAGCAATACGAAACAATTGATGCACTTTTTGCATATTCTAAATTTTTATTGGGAAAAGCCCTAATGCAGAAAGCTATAAGTGAAACCCAATCAACAGAAAGCATTTAGAAAATTTTTATTCTTCTGTGTCACAATAACGGTTAGTTTCACATAAGTGCCATCAAGTTTGAGTTGAGATGATAATCATGGATCCGACGCATTTTCCTTTTGTTCCAATGAGCTCCCGGTAAGATCGAATTGATTCAAGATATTAAGCTTAAATCAATTGCATTGCTTGACAATGCTAAGGCAATAAATCAAGGATAATAAAGTACAAAGAAGTGAACAAGGCTGTTCAATGGTTCATAACCATCTGATTGCAACAGTGATAGATTTATCTGTTTCTTTAACGATGTATTCTGATATAATATTATCATATATAAAGTAATCGTTAACATTTTAGGGAGAAATTATGGCCAACAGCACAGGAGCAGTTATTACAGGATCTCACTTTTGTTCGAGGGCTTTCTCTGAAAAAAGAGCCAGAGAGGGCAAAATAAACACAGCACTGGTGGTAACAACCTTTGTTTGTTTGGGTTCATTGATTGCTACAATCACTTTATTTGTTATTCCTCTTATTTCACCTATAGTGTTGATTCTGATTTGTTCAATTTTCATTGCGGTAGCGCTTGGTAATATTCCTCTGTTAGTAGTTTCTCTTTATGATCATTATTCTCCAGATTATTACCGCGCTCGAATTGATGGATCGATAAAAAAAATAATAAGTGATTCTCAAAAGGAAATAAAAGACCAACCACAAAAAAACGATCATCTTCTTGATAGTAAATTTTTAAATAGCATAAGAGCACTAGAAAGGTGTAAGCATCCTGATGGAAAGTTTACTTCCTCAACAGAGGGGGTAGTTTTGAAATTTGATCATGAGAGCAATTGGACATTAGCTCATATCTTTCTCACCGCAGATGCATTAGCTCAAAAAATTGATGGTATAAGAAATCGTTTAAAGGAATTTACAAATGTAAAATCAATTAGAAAAATTGAATCTGTTTTAAACCAAATGCAAGCAGCGGGTGAATTACTTCAGAAAATAAACAAAAACAATCCTCCTTTAGAGGATGCAGGGGTGATTTTTAATATTATCAATAAAGTAAGAAGTGAAAAATCAGAGGCTGACCATCAAATGATAAAAGACCAACACAAAACAATTGATAAAATTTTTGCATGTTCTAAATTTTTATTGGCAAAAGCATTAATTAAATAAGAAAGTATTTGAAGAAACGTTTAGTTTCGCCTCAGTTCCGTCAATTTTCATGTTTTTGATCCGTTTTGAGTTGAGATTAAAATCATGCAACCGACGCATTCCCTCTTCCCCATGCCGATTGGGCATGAGCTTTGTCGGTTGGATGATTGCACTTCCATTTTGCTATGTTTTGCTTAACTTAAATTTATCAATTCAGGTTTAATCAACTATAAGTCATTACGGCATGCAACAGTATGAGCGTAATTTTCCTAAAAAATAATAGAATTGCCCTCTTATTCTAGCCATGCCACTATCTGTGGTTTGCTCCAGAGAAATTGTTTCACTTATTAATGGGGGGTGAATTTTGTGTTGAGCAAATCGAGTATTGATACGTTTTAACTCATCATACACTTCACCCTCGATTGGGAATCCATTTAAGTACTGGTCTAAGATGTTTTTCATTCTTGCAAACAAAAATGTCTTTTCTTCATCGGGTAAACTTGTATGTTTTATAAAGTTGGGCATCTCTTCCTGCTGCAGAAACCATTGTATTGTCTTTTGATCTTTGGTTGTTAATGTGTTTGCATGCATAGGTAAATCTATTTTTTTAAAAATAATATATATATTTTAAAAATTATTCTGTAAACATAAAACATACATTTTGTAACTATTTAGTGAATTAAATATAAATTAGTGGCAAACTTTCCTTATGAAATCTTTATCAACAATTGATATTTAGTGATATAGGTTTTTTAAATAAAATAATGATTGGGTGTGATATAATTTAAGGAAATGCATGGACAATAGTTCTAATAAAGAGGAAAAGTTATGAGCTCAACATCTGGTTTAATAAATAGCGTGCGGAAACAATTACCGCCAGCGCAGATTTTACCCCATAAGAGATACGAAAAGGGCGATGTAAAATGGATTCTTACAGGGTTAATAATAGTTTTTTTAGTAGTAGCGATACTTGCTTGTATTTTTCCCTTTTTTTCAACTATACCAATAATTGTTACTACTTTATTATGCTATAGTATGTTAATAATATTTGCTATTATAACTTCGTTGTTCATATTTGTAATGGTTGAAACTGTTCAGAACCAAAAAAAAATTAGAAATAAAGAGACTTCCTCTCAGCTGCAAGAGCGGGTAATTGAGGATATTGTAGTTGCATATACAGAAGAAATAGAAAAAAAACCTTACAAAAATGATCCTTTTATATCACAAGAATATATAGATAGCGTAAAAACAGTATCAGAAAGTGAATGCCCACCGTTTCTTAAAAGTCGACAATTTCAAGAAATATTAAACAAATCAGAGCCGTGGATGGCCGAGAAACTAAAGCCTAGTATATATCAAAGTCTTGCTGTTTTATATGATAATTGTGATCTTTTTTTCAATATTCGCACGGCTTCCAAAAGTACCAACAATCAAGAGATCATTGAGCATTTAAAGTTTCTTGAAAATCATTGCAAAGCTGCAGTTCGAGTAGTTGAAAAGAGCCCTTTTACTTTACAAGACGCTCGAATCGTTTTTAGTATTATGTGTACTTTAAGAACAAAAGTGGAAACAGCCCCTCCTGAATACAGAACGAAAATAAGTCATGACCACGCTATAAAAACATGGATTTGTAGTCTGTATGAAAATGCAAAGTTGTCATTAGCAAAAGAATTATTACCAGCGGTAAGTTAAAAAACAATGAACTTATGAAGGTTTTTGCAAACCATTGACCTTTAGAGATGGGGTGTAATTTTAATGAAAATAAAGTTTGTATGTGATATATTTTAAGAAAAGGTATAAATAGTCAATCAAAGTAAGGGGAGGAGTAGTGATGGATCTAGCTGCACAAGCAATAGCAGAACGAGACATAAATAGACTTCTATCAAGCGAGCGTAAGTTGTCTAAACAAAGGTATGAAGATCGTCATGTGATCCATGCATTAATAGCTACGGCAGTAGCTGCGGCAGTAATTGTTTTAATTACGTGCATTCTTTCAGTTACTACTATTTTGGCTGCAGTCGCCTTTACAGTATTGGGTGTTGCTATTTTAATAGGTGCGGTTGTTGCGTTTTCGTTGACGGTTGTATTTGTTAATGATTTTTTTGAGGATCTTAGAAGACATTCGGATATCGATAAGATGAAAAATCTTCAAAATATCCTGGTGCAAAGTATTATACGTGAATCCCAATCGAAAGAGCTTGAGGGTATAGCACAAAAAATGTCAGAAGAAAATAAAAAATTATTTATACCTGTATTACGATCCCCCAGTATTCAAAACATATGGGAATTACTGAATTCTTTTCCACAGAGTAAAAAGAATAACAGTGAACAGCTTAAAAAAACTCAAGTTGAGCTTAGTTTATTGATAGATAAAACTATAAAAAAAACAAAGGCCAATCTGACCTTTATTTTTTTAGAAGACTTAGAAAATCACATCAGAGCTGTAGGTGACACACTGTTAATTTCAGCGCCGGTGTGTTTAAAACTAACCGATGCTAAAGCACTTTGTGATATAATGCAAATAGTAAGAGAAAAACAGCAAAAAGGTTATGAAAGATTCCAAGATCACGCATTTCCAAAAGAGTTAGAAGAACTCATTAACAAATTGTGTCTTGAGGCGGAGATATTATTGATAACGAATTACTGTTTTTCATTTGATAGATAATAGTAAAGCGACGAATCTAAAATTTTTGGGAAAAAAGGTTTTAACTTTTTCTTGTTTATAAATGAGAAGAAACGTTTAGTTTGACCTCAGTTCCGTCAATTTTCATGTTTTTGATCAATTTTGCGTTGAGATCAAAATCATGCAACCGAAGGAATTTAATCCTTTGATCGGCATAAGTCCTGTAAAAATATTCTATTGTTTCAGCATTTTTAACTGAGGTCATTAACGTGTAGTCGCATTCAACCGACGCATTTTCCTTTTGTCGTACAGAGCCTTTGGGAATGTCAAATTGATTTAAAATGTGAAAGGTTAAATCAACAGCGTTACTTGACGATGCTACCGCAACTGCATGTTTTGAAAAAAATGCAGCCCTAACAAATCTTGATGGAGGGGTGAAATCACCTGGAAGACCAAGCATTCCACTGCCCAGGCCCAATGAGTGCAGCTGCATTTCACCAAGGGGGTTGCTTGCTGTACCATATGGAGAAAGATTTACATAATTATTTAAATTTGTTAGATGCCAATCAAAGGTAGGGGAGTTGGTGATTACACCAATTGGGTTGTCATAAACTTTTAACCCTTCTAACAAAGGTTCGATTACAATGCTCTTTCCAGAGCGGTCATAAACAATATAGTGAAGAGGTAATTGCCGGTTGCCCCATTTTTTTAAAACCTCTCCTGTAACCACAATGGATTCGGTAATAATCACTGATGATAGTGCATCTTTCACCTCTTCAAGGGTGGCAAATTGTGTAAGAATCCAATTACAAAAATCAATAGGTGACAAAGCCTTTGAGTGATTTCTTTGAGTGAGCTTTGAGTAGGAGGCATACCCAGAAAAGTAGAACACCCCAGCAGATAATCCCTTTTCATTGATTCCATCGATCAATGCAGGGTAGTCAAAGCAAGAAGTTCCGATGGCTGCGTATTTTGATGTATAAGACATTCCACTGCCAAGTGTAGTTTTCACATCAAAATAATAATTTCTAGGGATAAATGATAAGCTTACATCAAGAGGGATGCCAAATTCTAACGTACGGCCATTTACAGATGAAAGGTCTGTTGCTTGTATTAAAATGCCGGTACACCCAAATGCTTTGAACGGAATCAATAATAAGATAATACCGAGGATATATTTCATGAAACACTTTTTGAGTTAAATTATTTTTTTTATAGCACAAGAATTTGAGAAAGTAAATAAGGTTTTTTGAATTGAAAAAAAAATAATAAATGGTAAATTTAATTTTCTTATGTATGTTACAAAAAAATAAAGGGTCGAATTGAGAAAATGGCTACTTATTTGTGGTTGTGCGTGCTCTGTTACGCTTAGTGCTGCAACATTTACTGTTACTAATACTGCTTCGACAGGAGCAGATTCGTTTGTTGATGCTGTTGCTGCTGCAAATGGCAGCACTGGTAATGATATACTATTTGCTATCCCTACAGGACTTAATACCATTGCTTTAACAACTCCCATGCCATACGACCAAAGTTTTACAATCGATGGTACCAATTCTGGGAGAGGATTTACTTTAATTACACCCACAAATCAATCCATTACAATTGCCTCTGGTGTTACAACTACAATGACAAATACATCTGGAAGGATGGAATTTAACGTTGTAATTGCAGGTGCTGCAGATTCTAGTATAACAAAAACAGGTGCTGGGACGCTCTCTTTATCTGGTGCTAATACCTATGGCGGAGGGACTAACTTAAATGGCGGGCAAATTACTTTATCAAGTGCTGCAGGCCTTGGAACAGGAACGCTTTCCATGGGAAATAGCACAACCCTTGCAATCACAGGTGGTGTAACTGCTGCTAATGCCTGGAGTATAAATAATGGTGCATCAGCAACTATGAACGTAACTTCCGGTATCGCCACTTTATCAGGCAATGCAGCAAGCACTACCGGAGCATTAGTAAAAACAGGAGCAGGAACATTATTTTTATCTGGAAATAATGGGTATTCAGGCGGAACAACATTATCGGCTGGTCAAATTACCTTTGGGGATAGTGATGCATTGGGATCTGGACAGCTTAA
>CAMBZN010000021.1 GCA_945872565.1 Chlamydia trachomatis
CAAGGGCAAGGGCAAGGGCAAGGGCAAGGGCAAGGGCAAGGGCAAGGGCAAGGGCAAGGGCAAGGGCAAGGGCAAGGGCAAGGGCAAGGGCAAGGGCAAGGGCAAGGGCAATTACCAGCACCAGTACCAGTACCAGTAGATGTAGCACCAGTACCAGTACCAGTAGATGTAGCACCAGCACCAGCCCCGCCAATAGATCCATGGCTTGCAATCTTTGACCAATTAAGTCCTGGTGAGCTAGAAAGTTTATATGTAGAGCATACTAAAAGCGATAAATATCAAGCTGAAATTAAGCTTGATTGGATTTTCTTTAATGCATTCAGTGATCCGTTGAAAGTAGATCACAATTGGAAATATATTTATAAATCTGATAAGATAAAATTTCATATTTCTATCAGAAGAACGATGGAAAATTTAAAACCTGCAATTGATATTGTAATGGGTATTTTATGCAAGTACGATATCTCGATGTTTAAACTTACAAATCCAGCACATAGGTCATCGTGGGAAGAAACTTCAAATGCAAATGGAAAAGAATTTTGTGTATATTTTCAACCTAGAGAAGAGCGTATAATGGAAGAAGTCGCTCTTGAAATCAATCAAGCGTTAACTGATGCAAAGGTAGAAGCAGGGAGGCCTTCTAAGGCCGATCTATTAGTGCCTGATTGTAGATATATCTACTATAGATCTTCTTATAACGTTTTTGGAGGCTACGTGAGCGCTGAAACGCTTGAAGAAAAGGGTTTTACAAGATTGGAGGCTGCTGGAATTGATTATTCAAAGGGGACTGAGGCACATCTCCCCTCGCGTTGGGACGTAACGGTACCAATGCCAACGATACATATGTTTAATAGTGAAACGATAGTTGACCTCCTTTACAAACAACAAATAGAAAGGCAATTATATCAAAGTTGTACATCCATCACAACGTTGATGATAGGACATGGTAATATGAAATTTTATAACCTCGTAAAGTCTTATCCTGCTTACCAATTTTCTGAAGGAATTTTTATGAAAAGCGAAATTTTTAAAAAAGTTCTTGCTCGTTCTGCTGAAAGAGTAGCTGCTATTTATCAAGAAAAGGAGCTTTCACTTGATCAGACCCCCGGTTCTATATTGCCAGCGCTCTACTACGGTATTATAGCTCCGCTTGCTCGAGTTCTTTCTTTTGACAGTGAAGACGTTCAAAAGGAATTTGATTCTTACTTAGAGGAGCATCAAGACGAAATTTTTAATTATATCGTTGACTGTGCACTCCGAGACCCATCAAAAAGTCAATTTGACTCTGACACCCCAGTCTATTTGCAGAAGCAAAATTAACTCACAAAGATTTGTTTAGTTGAAAGGGACTTTTCGGCAGCGCTCTATCATCAAAATTTCAGGGCAGCATCTTTTAAAAGGGTATGAAATGTGGCAAACTCCCCATTGCTTTTCAAAACTTTTAAGATACTCTAAAATTTGAGCCCGTTCCTCTTTACCTCCATCATGACCGGTATAGATCATAAGGGAGATCAATCCATCGTCTTTAAGCACAAGCAAAGCAGAATTTAAGGAGGCAATGACCTCTTTAGGTGTTGTGATAATTGTTTTATCTGATCCTGGTAAATACCCTAAGTTGTAAACAATTAAATCTATTTTCTTGTTAATAAAGGAAAGATCATTGTGAGATTTTTGGTGAAATGACACATTTGGATGGAAAAGGAGCCGCTTTTTGGTCGCTTCAATAGCTTCTTTTTGAACATCGATACAGTGCAATGTGACCATGGGCAAGGAGGCTAAAAAAAGCGCGTCATGGCCATTACCGCATGTAGCATCAATTACACACGACTGCTTTCCATTTAGATGTCTCTCCCATAAAAGATGGGCGATTTCAAGCTGCTTCATACAAGCAGTATAAAGTTCTCCTAATATTCCTTGAAGGAAAATCTATTTTGAGATATTGTATCCATTCTTTTTAAGAGGGCCATTAGCTCAGTGGTATGAGCGCTACATTGACATTGTAGAGGTCACTGGTTCAATCCCAGTATGGCCCAATGAAACATCCAACTTTTCCTGAGCAGAATTATGCAATGCATATTCTAGCTGCTTCCTTTGTGGAGCTTTTCCCTAATCTTCAGCTCTTAGATTTTTCTGTCTTTCCAGATCGCTTCTGTATCGATTTTTCTTTTGCAAGAACACTATCGATGGAAGAGCTACAAATGTTAAAGGATCGATTTTTTCTTAAGATTAAAAGAAAAGATCGTGGGGAAGTTAAAGAAATGGTCTCAAAAAACGCTTGTGACATGTTGAAGCACTATAAACAAATTTTTTTGACAGATCTCATAGATAGGGAAGAGATGTTCGTAAAGATGCTTTGTATGGATCTGTACAACGCCCCATTAATCGGAGAAATTGATCAAGAGGGTTCTTTTAATCAATTAAAACTTGAAATGTTTGATCAAGGTAAGAAGAAATGGATGAGCAGAAATGTTCATCACTTTCGCGTTGAGGGATTTGTCTTCTATTCTAAAGAAGATAAAATCAGTTCCTTAAGTCAATTGCATCAAGAAATTGGTAAAAAAGAATCTTTATTCTGGGTTGAAGGGGGAAGGGTTGCCTTTTCAGGCAAGGGAGAGGAGGCTTTTGAGTCAATTTTAGATCTTTGTTCCAAACATTTTGGAGAAAAAGTCTATTTTGATTTTGAGCCTGCTTCATTTGCAGCTATTTCAGAAATGAAAGATTTTTATATGCTAATTTCTCATCCAGGCTACTACAATGGCATTGATTATGGCTTAAAACAGACCAATTTCACCCGTTCAATCGTCGCTTTTTCGTTTTCAGAAAAAGATTTGGCAAGCAAGGTAAAGCAGTTTGTAAGCGAGCTTGGTTTAGTTGGAGAGTTTGATAAACAGGGCAAGCTTGTTGTGTACGATTATAAAGGAATTCCTTGGGTAGTAGGTGAAAATAATGATAGTAGTAAAAGCTTTACTATAGAGATCAACCTTCAATGTTTATTTGCTTTAATGTTAGAAAAAAGAGTGCAATAAACTTGTGGTGGTTAATCTCCTTTTTTGGTAAAATGTTTTCATTTGAAATGCAAAGTATGGGAAGAATAGAATTTGAAGATCAATCGAGATATTAAATCTCTTAGAGTAAGAGTGATTTCCGAAGATGGAAAGCAGATGGGAATCTACTTGACCTCAGAGGCAGTAAAGAAAGCTGAAGAGATGGGGTTAGATCTAATCGAAATATCTCCAAATGCAGATCCACCGGTATGTAAAATTATTGATTATGGTAAATTTTGCTATCAGCAGACTAAAAGAGAAAAAGATCAGAAAAAAGGGTCAGTACAGGGAAAAGTCAAGGAAGTAAAGTTCAAACCCAATATTGATACCAACGATTTGCATGTAAAAATTAAAAGAGCAAAAGAATTTTTAAGTAAAGGGTTCAAAGTTAAGTTTACTTGTATGTTTAGAGGAAGAGAAATTGTCTTTGTAGAAAATGGTAAAAAGATAATGGATGAAGTTTCTTTGGCTTTACAAGAGATTGCAACTTCAGACGGAGACTCTAAGATGATGGGAAAAATGTTAACCATGCTTATGTCACCTGGTACTAAAGAAAAGAAAGTTAAAATTAAAGACACGAATGTGGGCGATCCAAAAGAGGAGTAGTAAAGTGCCAAAGGCTAAAACAAACAAATCATTAAAAAAGAGATTTAAACTAACTGGAACTGGGAAGCTTTTAAGAAACCAGCAAAATCGTAGTCATATTATGACTAAAAAATCTTCAAGAAGAAAAAGAAGATTAGAGGGGACAGTATTAGTTGCAAAAAGTTTCGTAAAGAAATTTAAGCGCATAATGAACGGATTATAGGAGAGGGGAAAAATGGTAAGAATAACAAATTGCGTAGCGAGAAAAAGAAGCAAGAAGCGTTTATTAAAACAAGCTAAGGGTTTTTTCGGAGATAGAAGTAATCATTTTCGTATTGCTAAAAACGTATTGATGAAAGCATGGGCAAATGCATTTAATGGTAGAAAGAAGAAAAAGAGCGATTTTAGAGCTATTTGGATTCAACGGATCAATGCAGCTTGCAGATGCTATGGTATTTCATACAGTAAATTTATTGATGGACTAACCAAAGCTAACATCGAAATTGATAGAAAAAATCTAGCACAACTTGCCTTAGAAGATGAAAAGTCTTTTGAAGCGATCGTTAATGCTGCAAAAAAAGCGCTTGTATAAATTTAGTATGGGAAAAGATCCCTTCTTTTCCCACACTATATAAAGGGAACTTCTTATGGAAGAAAAAATACTAGAACTTAAAATGACCTTCGATGGCGAAATAAATCATGTATCCTCTGTTAAAGAGATTGATCTCATGAAAGTTCGGTATCTTGGAAAAAATGGCCCCGTACAAGATCTAATGAAGAGTCTTAAAGACACCCTTTCCGATCAAAGGCCCCTTTATGGCAAACTTATCAATGAGTTAAAGGAGTCCTTCTCAGAAAAAATCGATCAAAAGGCTCTTGATTTAAAAGCGCAAGCGATGCAAGAGAAACTTTTAAATGAAAGCATTGACATTTCCCTCCCAGGTAGATCCTTACAATCAATGGGTGCTTTGCATCCAATTACCCAAATGTTAGATAAAGTAGTAGATGTTTTGACCGGTATGGGATTTTCTGTCTTTATGGCCCCTGAAATCGAGAGCGATTTCTACAATTATGGTGGTCTAAATTACGCGGAAGATCATCCAGCAAGAGACATGCAGGACACCTATTATTTAAATAAAAATACTTTGCTCAGATCCCACACTACAAGCTTTCAACAGCATGTACTTGAAATGTACGAGCCTCCCATTCGTATGATATGTCCTGGAAAATGTTTTCGTAACGAATCAATCTCCTCAAGATCACATGTCATTTTCCATCAATGCGATGTAATGTACATTGATAAAGATGTCTCTTTTGCAGACCTGCTTGCCACGCAAAAAGAATTTTATAAGCTCCTGTTCGGAAGGGAAGTAGAACTGCGTGTGCGTGCAAGTTATTTCCCCTTTGTAGAACCTGGAATGGAAGTGGACATCAAGTGCCTTTTATGCGAAGGAAAAGGGTGTAAACTTTGTAAACACTCTGGCTGGCTTGAAGTTTCTGGCGCAGGAATGATCCATCCAGAAATCATTAAACAGGGCGGTCTCGATCCAGAAGTCTACTCAGGGTTTGCTTGGGGTGGCGGTATCGAAAGACTCTATCTTTTAATGCACCAAATTGATGACATCAGACTCTTTATGGAAAACGATCTCCGTTTTTTAAAACAATTTCCTTAAAGAAAATAGATTCTTCGAAATGTACTTGCATTTTACTTGAACATTCAGTAGAATATCAGATTCAAATTACGGAAGAGTGGCAGAGTGGCCGATAGCGTCTGTCTTGAAAACAGAAGTACCGCAAGGTACCGGGGGTTCGAATCCCTCCTCTTCCGTCTTTTTTGAAGAACCCCATACACGATTAAAATATGGGCGTTTACGTAAAAACAGCAATGCCCAGTAGGGCTATAAAATGGGTGAAAATTCTATTAGATCTATCAACTCATCTTACTAAAATTCATAAAACCTAACTATGGGTTGAATTTTTGGTACCACTTAGTGTATTAGATAAACATAGGACAAAGTCTATTATGAAAGACAATTTGACAAAGCATAAAAAAGGAAGCGTTCGTGAATTATGGGCTCTTTCTTATCCTATGGTTCTTGCATTCCTATCAGGAAATCTGATGTTGTTTGTAGACCGTCTATTTCTTGCAAACTATGCAATAGATGCAATGAATGCTGCAGTTGCTTCAGGAATGGTAGCAATTGTATTCCAATATGGAGCAGCTACCATTGCCTCTATTTCAGTGGTGTTTGTTGGCCAGTTTAACGGAGCCAGGGAATATAAAAAAGTTGGATCACCAGCTTGGCAAATGCTATGGTTTTCTGCTGCAATGCAGATAATATTTATGTGTATCGGATTATGGGCTGGCCCATATTTATTACCTCAATACCACTATGAGAGCTATGGATTGCCCTATTTTCAATGGATGTTTTATTTCGGCGCAGCAACCCCTGCCATTGCTGCATTAATTGGCTTTTTCATAGGAATTGGAAAGACAACCTATGTAATGATTATTTCAATCATTGGAAATTTTATTAACATCCTTTTCGATATCATTCTTATTTTCGGGGTAAAAGGAGTTTTGGAGCCTATGGGCACAAAAGGAGCTGCAATTGGTACTGGGATTTCTTTAATCATACAACTCATCCTTTTTCTTTCCATTTTTTTAAGTCACAAGTATCGCCAAAAATATGGCACAGCAATTTGGAGATTTGATTTAGGCTTATTTTTAAGATGCGCAAAAATCGGTGTACCAAGTGCATTAGGGCATATGATCGAGTGGGGTGCTTGGGCCGTTTCTTTAAGGCTAATGGCAGAGGTTGGTGATATTTACTTAACAGTTGCAACAGTTGGATTAAGTATTTATATGCTTGTAATCTTTGGATTCGAAGGAGTTCAAAAGGCTGTTACAACCATCGCATCTAATTGTATTGGGGCTGAAAACTACGATGGAGTTTGGGTAGCCTGGCGCTCAGGAATAAAGCTATTGTTAATCTCAGCTGTTCCCCTTGGAATCGTAATGCTTGGATATCCACAGCCTATTATTTCAGAGTTTCTATCAAAAGAGAACTCTGCTGCTGACTTAATCTTACTTACCAAAATTTTAAGATATACCACTGTGGGTGTATTTATTTATTATATATTAGATGGATTTACTTGGATTTGTGTAGGGGTCTTAACAGCTGCACAAGATACATGGTACGTTATGTGGATTAATGCCTTCACGGCATGTTTTTGCGCATTAGCTCCAGTGTATATTTTTATGGTCCATCTGCAGATTTCTCCTATTTGGTATTTTTTCTTAATCTCAATATATGGAGCTTGTAATGCCACAGCATTCTATATAAGACTCAGTATTGCCCCTTGGGAAAAAGCATCATAAACTAGATTACCGGGTAACCTTCCCAACCTACTAAATCAAAGTGCCACCACTCAGTTGCAAGACCCACCCACCCATGCCTCCCCATTACATCTTGAAGAAGTTTTCTGTTGAAAATCTCCTCTTTACTTCCGCCCATGTACCCTCTATGAGATTTTTCGCTAAAATCATCAAAAGCAGACGGCATAGCAAGCTCTTTTTTTGTACCAGAAAAGATAAGAGTCACGTCAACAGCTGTTCCTCTAGTATGACGTCCGCCTAGTTTAGGATCACTTATATAACGAGGATCTGGTAAAATTTCCCAAAAAAGTTGTTGTGCTCGCATCGGTCGATAACCATCAAATACTTTTAGTTCAAGCTCCATCCCTTTCAATTCATTTTGGACAAGTACAAGATTCGATGCTGCATCTTTGTGCAAAAGACAGTTTTTAAAGTCATATACAGCAGTTCCCACAAAATTATCGCGTGTGGAATATTTTAAATCGATGCAAATACCAGAAATGATTGCTTCAACATCTACAAGGTCATTGTTCATAAAAAAACGGTAAGTCTTATCGTAAAATTCTGCAACAAAAAATCTCTTTTTTTTTCTTTTTTTTAACAAATGAATATGAAAAAACTAAAAACTTTTGAAGTTCCTCCTGCATCTATATAAGATGTAAGCTTCTAATAATAAACAAATAACTTTTTTAGGTCTTCTTAGTAGATGACTGTAACTAAGTAACTAGTGCATTAAAATAATAATTATGCTAAATTATAATTAAGTTTTGTTTAATTAATAATATCGGTAATAAATATGCAGTTGTTCTTATCTTATTCTGGAGTGACATCGACAACAGGTCACGTAGAAAAAAAGTTTATATATAGAAGGTATTTTCGAAAACAGTTAAAGGAGTTGGAGCGTCATTTGATAGAAAGAGATTGTCCAGCCAATTTTAATTTCAAGGAAGAAAATATCAAAAAAGTAGGAGATTTTAGTTTTCTTCCACTTGTTACCAATAGTTGTAATAAGGTAATTGATTTCAATTTTACATTCTTAAGTCATTTCGAGCCGGGAAATGGGCTTGCCTTTCCCACAGGGGATACAGACAACCATTTGAAAGCACTTTTAGATGGCCTTAGAATGCCAAATACAAAAAATGAGATCAGAACTGAAAAGCCTATGGCAGGAGAAAAGGTATTTCATACATTGATGGAAGATGATGGAATTGTAAGAAAAATAAGGATAGAACATCAGAAGCTTTTATTTGACTCAACAACTAAGAAGAGGGATTTAAAGGAGGTATTTGTCCTTATTGAAGCAAATATCCTACCAAAGTACTCTTAAGATTTTCTTGATTCAATAAGATAATCTCTCTATTCTTATTTTATGAACATTCAAGATCTATTAGAAAATAGCGGTATAGAAAAAGGGCAGCCGCCACTTCCCCCGGGAGGAATACCCAGGCAAATTCTACCTGGGATCATTAGGTGGCCTATCAGAGCGATGATCTTGCCTTTTGTATGGTTAGATATGGCATGTCAAAAGATCGCAAAGATTTTTATTCCCCCTCCCTTTGTAAGAGCGGGAAAATGTAAAAAGCGGGGAAATTGCTGCCACTACATACTGATTGAGAAGGTGAGGGGAGGGTTTGGTTTTTTAGATTTATTTTGGCATACACAAATCAATGGATTTTATAGGAGAAATAAACAACCTGTTCAATACGGTAAAAAGCAAGTATATGTGATGGGATGCCGTTATTTAAAAACAAATGGCAGTTGTGGGAGATACTTTTTTAGGCCTGCTATTTGTAGAACTTGGCCGAGAATAGAGATTTTTGGAGAACCTCAAGCGTTAAAAGGTTGTGGGATCTATGCAAAACAAAGAACGTCTCACCCATTGAATGTATTAAAAAGCTAGCACTCAACTTAAGGTTTAACTGCTGGGTTTGTCTCTCCAGGGTTTCCACCTGTTGCCATAAACCGCAAGCCCTTTTCTACAGTCATGTCAACAGGTGTAACAAGGGATTTAGGAACAATTGCTGTCATCCCACCAATTTGATAGCTAAAAGGGAAAAAAACAACAATGTCATCTTTTGTTCCGACTCCTTTTGGCAGATCATCAAAACTTTCTCTCGTAACAAGTCCTATCATTTTGACCCCGGAAATACTCACTGAAACTACCTTATTATTTTTATTCTTTTCACCAGTGTTAAAAAAACTCATTAAATCTGTAACAGAATTATACACTGTTTTTAACAAGGGAATTCTTTTTAAAAGAGCTTCGAATTTGTGATAGATATATTCTACAAACCAGTAATTTAAAAGTAATCCCAAAAGAAATAAGATCACAACTGCAAAAATAATTCCAAGGCCAGGAAAGTAGACATTGGGAAAAAAATATGCAATGGGTGCTCCAAAGATCAATTCTAAATGGTTGTACAACCAAACCATCAAAATGACGGTGATAGCAAGTGGCGCAATGCCTAAAAAACCACGTAACAATACTTTACCCATACTCTATAGATACCACATCTTTGATTTAAGGTTTACTTTATTTCTTGGGCTGTTTAATATTTTGTTACTTAAAAGGAGATTCCTATGAAGATACGTCCTCTTCCTAGTATTTATTATGGTGATTTAAATAGGGGACCACTTAAAGATCGAAAAAGGATTGATCTGGTGGCGGTAAACAACTTATTACCTATCATCGAAGTTTCTCGCCGGATTTTAAGTCCAAAATCCAAAGAACCTTCCGATAAGAGGAAGTAACAAGGCCTGCTGGATACTTTCCTCCTTTATCGGTTAAAACGGTTTTAACCATTTCTGATTTACCATCTCCAACTACCAAAAATAGGACATGTTGAGCTTTTTTGATTAATGAATAAGTAAAAGTCATCCTTACAGTATTTTTTTGTGGGACGTTATTTTCTATAACCATTCTAAAAGTTTCGTTTAAAGCGGAAGTTTCAGGGAATAATGAGGCGGTATGTCCATCATCGCCCATTCCAAGGAGAATAAGATCAAAAGATTCATCTGGAACATACTGTTTGATCAAAGTTTCGTATTCAATTGCCCCATTTTTGATGTTGCTTTCAGCTTTCATTCGAAAAATTTGCGTTGTAGGTACTGGTAAATCAGCAAAGCCATTTTCCATTGCCATGAAATAATTACTCTCACAAGATGTTGGGGAAACAGATCTTTCATCGCTAAAAAAAACGTACACTTTACTCCAATCTATTGCATTTTTATGCTGCTTTAGACGGTTGTACAATGCTTTTGGTGTGGATCCTCCAGAGAGGGCAACAGTAAAATAGCCACGTGTTAAAATCGCTTCTTGGGCAATTTTTAAAAAATAATCTGTTGCAAAAGTAACAGGGTCTTCTACTATTGCAATGTCTCTTGTTTGATCAAATGATTGTATCATGAGTAAATAGATCCTGTTTTCCAGTTTGATATTAATCTAATCACAGTTAAAAAATCTTCACTTGTTCCTTTAGAGTAAATCTCGCGTGTAATAGATGATCCTGTCCCTTCTTTACTCACTGGATAGAGGATGGGGATCTCACATTTTGATTTTGTAGAGTGGCAGATTTTAATAATATGGGCTGCTGATTCTTCTCTAATTAGACTTGTTACTTCCTCATCATTTTTTATTACAACTGAAACAATCCCACCAGGTCTAAGAGAGTTTTCCTTATTACAAGGTTTAACAGTGATGGTGTGCCGTCCATATTCAGACTGATAGGAGATGGTTAATATGTTTTGATCACAACTAATAGCTTCAAATGTCCACTTCATTTTGGTTGCAAGCCAGCCCTGAAAATAGGTGGCTTGAATTTTATTATGATGAAACGATGCTGTTTCATGAGAGTTATAGCTAATTGAGATTTCTTTACACGTAGCTAGTGTTTTAAGTTTTTCTCTATTTGAGTAAACTTTGGTAAATAAATCTCTAAAAGGGGAAAATCTTGCCCAGTTAAGATCACCCACATCAATATGGTCGTCATGAATAGACTTAATATAAGAGGCAAAAGCCCCAATTTCTGTCATACACTCGGAGTCAAAAATAATCCGCGTAGGAATTTTGTCTATTCCAAGAGTTGTGGGAGTATCTCCAAGGGAGGGGTCTTTTGCAAACAAAAGATAGATGGGAAGATCTGGAATGACATGGGGAATGACCAAAGAAGAGATCCGTTCCTTATAGCTTTTGCTCACCTCAAAATGAATAAATTCGCAAAAAAACCCTTCCGCATTTCCTTCAGGTTTTAGCGCAAAAACTTTTGTGTGTAGAAAATCTCCCTCTTTAAGCGATTCCTTTATAAAAATTATTCGGCAGGGGAATTTTTTTATTAACGATTTGGACAATTCAAATAGGTAACTTTCCCGATCGCCTTCTTCGGTGAATAGTAAGAGAGTAAAAAGCGATGCCTTAACTACATTGGCTTTTTTTTGTTGCTCGTACAAGAGAGCAAGAGTCCTTTCAATTTCAGAGGGTTTGATTGTAGCTAAATCATTTTCCATGCACGATCGGTCCCCTTTAATAGCAATTCAGAGGCAATTGGACCCCATGTTCCTGCTGCATACAGTTCTTCAGCGCGTAATGGAATTTGCTTCCATCTATTTAAAATAGGGGTAATAAATTCCCACGAGTATAAAGATTCATCTACACGGGCAAAAAGGGTGTTATCTCCTATAATGCAATCGTGAATTAAACGTTCGTATGCTTCAGGGACAGCCCTTCCAAAAAAATTCTCATATTGGAAATCCATTGTTACAGGCTGAATTAAATTAGAGGTACCAGGCACTTTACTATTACAGCGAACAGAGATCCCTTCATTAGGTTGAATTCTAAAGATAAAGCAGTTAGGAGCATTAGCCTGCTCTCCCTTATTAAATAAAATTCCAGGGGGTCTTTTAAACATTACACAAACTTCAGTGGATCGTTTTGGAAGCCGTTTTCCAGCTCTAATATAAATTGGAACCCCTGCCCACCGCCAATTATCAATAGATAGTTGCATAGCAGAAAACGTCTCTACATTAGAATTTGGATTTACATCTTTTTCTTCTCTATAAGAGGGTACTTTTTCCCCATCTACAAAACCTTGCTTGTATTGGCCTCGAACGGTGTATTTATCAATTTCCCCATTATTATATGGGCGGATTGCACTCAAAAGTTTGACCTTTTCATCTCGAATACAATTTGGGGATAGGGAAGTTGGCGGTTCCATTGTGACAAGAGATAGCACTTGCATTAGATGATTTTGGATAATATCTCGAACAAGGCCAGCGGATTCGTAGAAAGCGCCTCTTGTTTCAATTCCAATACTTTCAGCTACAGTGATTTGAATGTTATCTACATAGCGGTTATTCCACAATCCTTCAAAGATTGCATTGCTAAATCGAAAAACTAGGAGATTTTGAACTGTTTCTTTACCCAGGTAGTGATCTATTCTGTAGATCTGGTTCTCTGATAAATTTAAAGACATTAGAGATTGTAATTTTTTAGCAGAATCAAGATCCTGACCGAAAGGTTTTTCTATAATTACTCGAGAAAATCGGTCTGTATCACTTTCATCATAAATATGATTGTGTTTTTTCAGTTTTTCCGTAATGGGGCTAAAATACGAAGGTTGAACTGATAGGTAAAAAATACGGTTACCCATTGTACCGTACTTTTTATCTAAATCGGCAAGGGTAGAGCGTAATTTTTCATAACCATCATCATCATCAAAGCTTGATGAAAGATAAAAGAGTTTTTCTGTAAATACCTGAAGATCTGACTCTTCCGGTTTCGATCTTGAGTATTTCTTTATGTGTTCTTTCATTTCAGAACGAAATTCGGCATCACTTTTTTCACGTCGTGCAAAACCTAAACAAATAAAGTTAGAGGGGAGAAGGCCGTCTTGCATTAAGTTGTATAATGCGGGGATAAGTTTTTTTCCAGTAAGATCACCAGAGGCTCCAAAGATAACTAATATACATGGACTTGGAGTTTTTCTGTTGGAGTTTTCATTAAATAGATTTTCTCTCATGCCTTAAATATATCAGATACTACCGCTACCTTCTACTTATATTTTTAAGATTTAGATGCAAGAGAGAAAGTCTTTGAGGATAAGTTGTGCTGCTAGGCTATCTTTGTAAGGAATACGATCTTTGCGATTTAAACCAAGTTCTTTTAAAAGATCTTCAGATTGTTCTGAGGTGAGCCTTTCGTCGATATAGTGGACAGGTTTATTTGTAATTTCCTCTAAAATTTTTCCAAAAGATTTCACCCTTAGGGTCATGGAGCTTTCATTTCCATCTAGATAGATGGGAAGCCCCAATACAAATCGATCGATTGTTTCATGGTAAGATGCAATGATTGCCCTGATGGTCTTTTGGTCATTTTCTTCGGCAAGGATGGTTTTGCTAGGAATTGCAAAAGTGACCCCTTTGGTGCAAATAGCAAGACCTATTCGCTTTAGACCAAAATCAATACCGAGGATGAATTCATCCTTGTATGCCACAAAGAGCTCCCTTTTTGCTAAATTCTACAGAAGCTTTGATAAACGAGGAGAAAATAGGATGAGGTTTATCGGGTTTAGATAAGAATTCTGGATGAAATTGTACGCCAATCATCCATGGGTGCTTTACCTCTTCTACTATCTCAGCAAGACCATATAAAGGGTTAAATCCTGTAATTTTACATCCATTTTTTTCAAATAGGTCTTTGTATACATTGTTGAATTCATATCTGTGCCTGTGTCTTTCATAGATCATCGTTTCGTTATAAGCTTTAAATGCTAAAGAGTCTTGGACAAGCTGACAAGGATATTTTCCAAGTCGCATAGTTCCCCCAATGTCCTTAATATCTTTTTGCTCAGATAGTAGCGAGATCACCGGATCAGTTGTTTCTTTGTCAAATTCTGTAGAATTTGCATCTGTTCTTTTTAGAACATCCCTTGCAAAGGAGATGCAAAGTGTTTGCATCCCAAGACAAATGCCCAAATAGGGGATTTGATGCTTTCTGCAATGTGATGCAGCTTTGATTTTTCCTTCAATTCCCCGTTCGCCAAAGCCACCAGGGACTAATACACCGTCGACGTCTTGTAACTTATGTTCTAAATCTAACACCTCTTCTGAATTGATCTTTACAAGGTGAAGTTTAACATCGGCATGAGCGCAGCTATGCAGAAGTGACTCATAAATACATTTGTAGGCGTCGTCATATTGAATATATTTTCCTACAATTGCAATTTTCAAAAGACCTTTAGGGTTTTCTATTTTTTCAATCATACTCTTCCAGGTAGAAAGATCAGGAGCTGGGCCAATGATTTGAAACTTTTTAGCTAAAATGTCCAAAATACCTTCTTTGAGTAAATACATTGGAGCCTTGTAAATGGATCCTTCAATATCTTTTATCTCTAAAACCGAAGATTCATCCACGCTACAATTTAAAGCGATTTTTCTTTTATGTTCAGGGGACATTGGATAGGCGGTTCTGCATAAAATCATGTCGGGAAAAATTCCAGCTCTTTGAAGCTGCTGCACAGAGTGTTGCGTGGGCTTTGTTTTTAACTCTCCGGAGGTGTGAAGGTAGGGCAGATAAGTTAAGTGAATAAAAAAAGTCGAATTTCTATGCTTACAATAATACTGCTTTGCTGCTTCTAAAAAGGGACTTGATTCAATGTCTCCAACAGTGCCACCAAGTTCGACCAAAACCACATCTATGCCCGGTTCCTGCTCCCCACATGCAAGGATTCTATTTTGGATAGCATCGGTTATATGCGGAACAACTTGTACGTCTCTACCTAAATACTTTCCCTTTCTTTCATTTTGAATCACTTCATTATAAATTTGCCCAGAGGTAGCATTAGATATCCTTGATAAGGGAGAATTAGTGAACCTGTGGTAATGTCCAAGATCTAGGTCAGTCTCAGTTCCATCATCGGTCACATAAACTTCCCCATGTTCAAACGGATTCATAGTTCCTGGATCAACGTTTAAATAGGGATCTAATTTCATTAAAGCTATTTTTAAGCCCATTTTTTCTAGTAAAAAACCTAAGGATGCAGCTGTTACTCCTTTGCCAAGTGAAGATAAAACTCCGCCAGTAATAAAAATCGTTTTTGTATTCATAGGAAGGAATTATAGCTTTGGGGGTGATAAAGAACAACCTTAAATCGATGGAGAAATAAATAAATGTTTACATATTAATTATAATATTGTAAATTATAATTTGTACTATGTTTAATAATAATTAAGGTGTTTTAAATGGTTAATAATATAAAAAAAGAAAAATATCCAGAACTTGCTCACCCAAGATTTATGGAATTTAGATGTGAATACAAACAGGCAAAATATGTGTTTCATCCGATATTGTTTGAAAGAGATGATGCGTTTATAAAAGGGGTGGCAAATGGTCCATCTGCGATTTTAGAAGCATCCCATGTGATAGAAAAATATCATATTGGAACAGATAGTAAAGCGTATCTTTCTGGTTTTTTTACTACAGATCCTTTTTTTGCTCTTTCTGAGGAGGAGTGTGTAAGCTTTGTAAATAAACAGGTAAGTCAAACAATTGCAGATAAAAAAATCCCGGTTACCCTTCTTGGGGATGGTTCTGGGTCAATTGGTGCCTATTATGCATTAAATAAGGTGGCGAAAAATACTACAATTTTAAATTTAGACGCACATTTAAGTTTAAGGGAAACAATGGGGGGAACAAGAAATCACAGATTTTGCCGAATGCATCACGCAAAAGTGTGTAGTGAAAATGTGCTCCATTTTGGAGTTGCCTCGATGGGTAATAATGAGAAACTTTTGTTTGATCCGGATAAAGTATTTTTTGCAGAAGATGTTTCCCAGGACAAGTATTGGCTAGAGGATGTTTTATGTGAAATAAAAGATGATGTCTATATCAGTTTGGATATGTCTGTATTTGCACCAGGTTTAATTGGATCTTTAAATCCAGATCCAAGTGGACTTTGTTATCAAACCATTGAAAAGCTTTTAAGAGCTGTTATAAGAAAATACAATGTGATTGGATTAGACATCTCTGGATTTGTACCTAACCCTAATAATAGGGCAGCGGAATTGATTCTTGCTAAATTAATCTATGATGTTATTTCACATATTGGTTAAAAAAGGCAAGGCAAGTGGTAGAATCAATTGCAACAAGCAGTGCTTTTAAAACAGGTTGTCAATAAAAACCATCATCGTTACCATTGTTCATTTAGTTAAACACCAATTGGAGAGAATCATTTGAACAAATCGCCCTTAGAAATAGAACGACTAAACTATCATGCGGAGGTATTTCCTCTATTAAAAGACATTAAAAGTGCATATTGGAAGGATGAAGATAACTATATCAAATTAATGGCTCATGAAAATCAGCATAGTCCTCCTTTAAGAGTGGGGGTGATGTTCTCTGGGGGTCCTGCTCCTGGTGGCTTAAATGTCTTATGGGGACTTTACAGGGGCCTTAAGCAAATCCATCCAGAAAGCACTCTTGTAGGTTTTTTAAACGGGGCAGGGGGTTTTTTAGACAATCACTTTATAGAAATTGAGCAAGAACAAATTGATGAAATAAAAAATCAGGGGGGGTTTACTCTGATTGGAACCGGAAGAACAAAGATTGAATCTTTAGCCCAGATGGAAAAGGCGCTTGCGGTAGTCAAAGAAAATCGACTTCAAGGACTTGTTTTTGTTGGTGGAGATGATACAAATACCAATGCTTATCATCTTGCAAAATATTTTGAAAAAGAAAATGCACGTTGCGCTGTTGTGGGGATCCCAAAAACAATCGATGGGGATTTAAAAAGCGCTGAAGTTGAAGCCTCATTTGGGTTTGACACAGCGACTAAAACTTACTGTAACATGATAGGAAATCTTTGCAAAGATGCAATGTCTGCTAAAAAGTATTGGTTTTTTGTCAAACTTATGGGAAGGGCAGCATCTCATGTGACTCTTGAGTGTGCTTTGCAGACAAGGCCAAACATCACATTTATTAGTGAAGAAGTGTCTTGCAAGGGCATCACTTTCAAAAGTATTGTCGATGAGTGTGTAAAAACAGTTGTCGAAAGGGGCGAAAATGGTAAAAACTACGGCGTTGCTTTAATTCCAGAGGGGTTAATTGAAGCTTGCTCAGACATGAAGGGGATGATTGAGCAGTGCAATATTCTTCGTAAACAAGGGAAAAAGTTCAGCGAATTAACAGGTGATGCAAAAATACTGTTTAATTTACTACCAGCAAATATTTCAAAGCAATTCTCAAATGATTTAGACCCCCATGGAAACATGCAGCTATCACATATTGCCACAGATCAGTTAATCGCTGAAATGGTCGAAGAAAGGGTCAAAAAATATTCAAAGGTGAAATTTAAACCTGTCCCTGTTTTTTATGGCTATGATGGAAGGTGTGCCCTACCATCGAATTTTGATGCCACTTATTGCTATAATTTAGGGTTAATAGCCTCCCTTTTAGTAAGAGATCGTAAGGGAGGGTATATGGCAGCTATCAAAGGATTAAAAGGACCAATAGGGGAATGGGCCGGCATAGGTGTTGCTATACAAAACATGATGCATGAAGAGGAGCGAAATGGTGAAAAAAAACTTGTTGTTGCTAAAGCATTGGTTGATCTTAAAGCAAGACCCTTTAAAGAATTTGCAAAAAAAAGAGATCAGTGGAAACTTGATGATCAGTACCAAGGTACTGGACCAATTCAATTTACTGATAAGAGTGATGATTTTGTAAAGACTTTGACTCTTTATTATGAACAGACAAAAAAAAGCTTCCTATAGCGTTTTCCACCCTTATGTTGTTATCGCGTAAATATTTATATATGGTGAGGGCTGACGTTAAATTAAGTCTCTCCTACCTTTTTTTAAACCCCTATCGTCATTTAAGAAAGCATCTGCAAAAGAAGGGGGAGAAAAATCCTTATCAGTATGGAGAGACCCCTTTAAAGGCGATTGAAGAGCTAATCAATGCCGCGGGGGGGCTAAAAAACTACCAATATTTTGCAGATCTAGGGGCTGGCAGGGGGAGGCTTTGTTATTTTGTACAGAAGAAATATCAGTGCAAAGTGTTTGCTTTTGAACAAATGAAGAAGTTTGTAAAAAAGGGGGAAAAACTTTTTCCAAATGTCCAGTTTATTTTGGGAGACTTTTTAACCAAAGACCTTTCCTCTATGGATCTTATTTATCTTTATGGTACGATGATGACCGAGAAGGAAATTTTAGAATTTGTAAACAAAATCAAAGGAAGGACTAAAATTATTACCATTTCCTATCCTTTGTCTGATTACGATTCCCGTTTTAAGGTTCTAAATAAAGTAAATATTCAATTTCCTTGGGGAAATACTGTGGGGTATGTGCAATGCTTAAGAAAGTAGCGATGATTTTGTCCGGTTGTGGTGGATTTGATGGCTCTGAAGTGCAAGAATCTGTGTGCTCGATTCTTGCAATAGAACAGGCAGGCTTTCTCTGGGAGGGTTTTTCATTAGATGAAAATCAAAGGGTTGTAAAGTCAAGTTTTACTTCAAAGCCTGTTGATCAAACAAGAAACATGTTGTCAGAATCCTCTAGAATCACCCATGGAAATATTAAACCAATTGATCAGTTAGAGGATAAGGAATTCGACGTTCTATGGTTTCCAGGAGGTTTGGGAGTTGTTACCTCTTTTAGTGATATCGCAAGAAAAAAGGACAAAGCATCCATTCATCCACAGGTTGACGAGCTGATCAAAACATTTCACGCTGAAAAGAAACCTATTGTAGGTGTGTGTATTGCAGGTGCTCTGTTTGCAGTTTCGCTAAAGGGTCAGAACCTTACTATTACTTTAGGAAATACAAACGATTACGACAGTAGTTTGCAAGGAGCAAAACATCAGCATGTTAAAGCAAACTCAGATGAATTTGTCTTTGATGAAAAAAATAATATCTATACTACCCCTGCCTATATGAATCAAGATGCTAGTTGTAGCAAAGTCTTTGATGGATGCAAAGCAATTGCAAATCAGTTGATGAGCGTATATAAAAAGGGGTAAAAAATGATTACAGAAAAGAAAAAAGACCTGAAATCAATAGCTTGTGGTTATGAGCAATACCTTGCAAAAGTCAGACGAGATTTGCATAAAATACCAGAGCTTGCCTTTGAAGAAGAAAAAACCATCGCCTATTTAAAACAAGAAATCGAGGCAATAATAGCAAAGAGCCCCTTGAAGATTTCACTTAAAGAGATGAAGGGAGGGCTTGTTGTTGATGTTTTTATTGAAAAGTCTTTAAAAAGGCTGCTGTTTCGCGCCGATATTGATGCATTACCAATCACTGAAGAGACAGGCTTAGAGTACTCTTCCACCCACCTAGGAAAAATGCATGCCTGTGGCCATGATATGCATGCAACCATGCTTCTTGGGGCATTTAAATGCATTTGTGAACAAAATGTAGAAAGCCTCCACAATCTTTCTTTTGTTTGGCAAAGAGCTGAGGAGCGAAAAGTAAACGGAATAAGTGGTGGAGAAATGCTTGTAGGGGAGGGTGTTTTAATAGATGTAGATGAGGTGTACGCTTTGCACATTAATCCATCGGTTGAAACAGGGAAGTTTTTATGTCGAGCAGGCCCTATGATGGCAAATACTAATCAGTTTCATATTGAGATAAAAACTACTGGAGGTCATGTAGCAAGACCAAATCTTGGAACAAACGCTATTGATGTACTAATTGAGATGCAAAATGCTGCAAGGGGGGCGTTAGAAAGAATCCTTTACCCGTATGAAGAGGCTATTTTAGTGCCAAGTATCATTCAGGCTGGGACGATCTATAATGTACGACCAGCCTCAGGAAAGTGTTGTTTTGTCTTTAGGCATTACTTAAGTGATCAAAGAGCTAAAGAAGTAAAGGAGCAACTGACCAAGAAACTTACAGCTATCGTATCAAGCTATGAGGACTGTTTTATATCCATCTTCTCTTATATTGAAGGGTACCCAATATTAACAAATGACTTAACATCCACTGAAAAAGTAAAAAATTTATTGGAAAGTAATGGATCAATTGTCTATGAAATGACCAAATCGTTTGGTGGGGAAGATTTTGCCTATTATCTTGAGAAAAAACCAGGTTCTTTGTGGCTTTTAGGAGCTAAGGGAGATTTTGCTAGTGATTTACACACATCAAAAATGAATCCCAATGAGTTAGCTCTGGTGGACGGTCTTATTTTTTGGTTACTTTTGGCCACTTCAAACCTAAAATTATAAAGGCTTTGCTGCCCCACCACCTCCGCCACCTCCGCCACCTTCTAGTTCGGAAACTCCTTGAAGGTAAAATTTAGTATAAAGTCTTTCAAATTCGGAAGTGTTAGGGGAGCTATCAAAAGCATAAAAGTAGGAATAAGATAATCTTTTAAGCTCATCTTGGCGAGAAAAAATATCTTTTTTATAGTTATTTTTATCAACAAAATGACGAAAATTCTTTCCTCGTTCCTCCTGCAAAAAATCTGAAATTTTTGTTTCCAAATTGATACCCTGTAAATTCATTTGAGGGGGAGTACTTTCTTTAAATCGATCTAAAAGAGCCTTTTTCAATTCTTTTGTAGTACTATAAGGGGTCTGATCTAAATACATGTATATGTCACTCAACATTTCATTAATTTTTATAGATAATTCTTCATTTTCATCAGGGACTGTGCTTCCCATTACTTCCTCTGCAGCACGATTAATTATAAATTCTAAATCTTTTTTTATCCTTTGTAATTCAGTTTGTTGAGTCTTTGCACCAAGTTCTTCGGCGGTTGCTAAAAGACTGATTAAACGATGGAGCCATGGAGTTAATTGAGTTACAAGAGCTCTACTAACCTCGATCATTCCTGCGCTCAATCCGGTTTTAATAGTTGGAAGAGATTTTAGGGTGTTTATATCTTTATCGTGTTCTTTTCGAAAAGTAGTTATACATTGATCAAGCTCTTTGATTTTCTTTGCTCGATCTTTTTGACGAGCGTTTTTAGCTTTTTTTGTAGCTATTGCTTGAACCATAGTGGTTACTCTACCCTTTAAAAGTGTCAAAACTGTTTCAGTCGAAGATTTCACTTTTGCAGCAACTCCCTGATTGCTAATTAATTGAGCAACTGTGAAGCAGAAATCTTCACCAGGAAGATCAGAAGTAGTGAGCTTTTTATACTCATCATCAAAAGTTTTTTGAATTATTTCTTTTGCTTTATCGACGCCTGACTGTGAGTTTTCTTTAAAAAAAAATCTTCTAGAAACTGAATTTGTCATAGTTTGATCCTTAAATTATTTAATTTATTAAATATATAAGGATCAATGTTAATTTACAATAATAATTATTTTTATAATTTGTAACTATATAATCAATCAGATTTACCGTTTAATATTTTCCAACTAGGTTTTTTGTAACTGTGAAGAATGAGTGGAATTCCGCACATAACTAAAAGACCAATGATAAGGAATAATTCATAAACAAGGGGACTGCCTACCTCAATTTGAGATGGGGGGATAAATACAAGTAAAAATCCAAAAAGACAAGCTATGATTCCAAACATAGATACGATCCAGATTCCTTTATGGGGATGGGGTATTTTATAAGCTCTTGGAACTTTCGGATGGGAATATCTAAGTTTGATTGCTGCAAGAAACATCAAAATATACATAATCAAGTAAAGCTGTGTGGAAAGTGCGGTTAATATCCAGTAGGCACTGCTTAAATTGGGCATAAGAATGAAGACAAAAGAGACAATTGTCACAATGATCCCTTGAAAGAATAGGATGTTTACCGGAACGTTGTTTTTATTCACTACTTGAAAATAGGGGGGAAGATTTCCATGTTCAGTGGTAGTATAGAGAGCTTTTACCGGACCTATAATCCAAGCATTAACTTCTCCAATCGCTCCGATGACCAAAAGAAGTCCAAGAAGAGGTAAAAGAAAGCTCAAATGGTAGTTTTTAAGGAAAATTTGAAGCGCTTCCATTAAACCTGCAACTAAGTTCACTTGATCTTTAGGGATAACTACCGCAATGGCTAAAGAACCTAACATGAAAAGAAAAAAGGTAATAAGAGCTGCATAGATAATTCCTTTAGGATAGTTCTTTTGTGGGTTTTTCACCTCACTTGCATACCCAGAGGAGACTTCAAGTCCAGCAAAAGCAAGGAACAACCCCCCA
>CAMBZN010000022.1 GCA_945872565.1 Chlamydia trachomatis
ATGAAAGTGATTTCTCTAAATATGGTTTTCAAAAGGGCAAACAATTATTTATCAGTTTATTGGATGATCCAACAGTTACAAGTACAACTCTTGAACAGAAGTTAGAGACTATTATTTCTCAGCTTCCGCCTGATGATCTTGATCTCCATACAGAGCTGCAAGCTTTACAGCCACCTCCCCCAGCTACAAAGCCAGAAAAAAATCGTATTAAAGATTTTGATTCTTCCGACACTTCTATTATGAGGGAATTTAGAAGGCAGTTACTAGCTCGCGCAAGCAATCAAAAGTCCTATGACAAGGAGTTCTTGTTGGATTACATCAATAAGTACTTTGATCTTCAATATAAAGATCGTCTTTCTGCAGATAAATTTATAGACATCAAACAATTATTTATCAGCTCATTGGATGATACAAATGTTGAAAATACAACTCTTAAAGACAGGTTGGGAGTGATTGATACCCTTTCCAGATCCAGGCGTCGGCGTAAATAGGATGGATTTAAATTCGTCTGAATTGTATTCCATGGTTAACAACTAAGTGCTAATGGCTAACTTTATCTTAAGTAAGGGAGTAAAATTATATGAAAAAGGTACTCGCAATGAATTTAGCGCTTCTGATAAAAGCATTATGATAGAATTTGGAAATGAATTGTTGACTTACGCAAACAAGCAAGAGAATTACGATGTGAGGGAATTTAAAGACTATATTATTGTAATTTCTCAAAAAACCCTGGAAACCGCTTAGATTAAGGGGTTTTGCACCATTTTCATGATGGTCGTACCACCAATAAAATTGGACTTTCAATAATTTAATAACTATGTTATAATTATATCAAATAAAAAGGAGTTCTTATGTTGGATAATTGTTACGACCGCACCAAATTGCCGTTAAGCGTTGAGGATAAATTGGTTAACCAGCAGAATATAGTTTCCCACCTTGAAAGTCTAATAAGCCGTAATAAAGGTGAGTTAATGGAAGAAAATCTAAAAATTTCAAGAGCAGTGGAGCTTGTGTCCGAAATAGTAGCAAATTGGTTTAAACTTGCCCTAGCTGATATGAAAATCTATTTTCTAAAAATCTCCGAAAAAAAGGAAATCAAGGGTTCAGTAAAAACTTTTGGAATAATGAAATAAATGGGATGGGGCAAAGCCCCACCTTTAATCTTTCATCGAGAGTAAAAATTCCGTGTTAGTGCTTGTTTTTTTCATACGAGACAGCAGTAAGTTCATAGCATCTGCAGGGGATAGGTCAGCAAGAGCTGCACGAAGTTTATAAACTTTTTCAAGCTCCTCTTTATGATAAAGAAGATCCTCTTTACGAGTTCCACTTTTAAGCACATCAATTGCTGGGTATAGCCGTCTATCAGCTAAACGTCTATCTAGTACAAGCTCTAAGTTTCCTGTCCCTTTAAATTCTTCATAAATGACTTCATCCATCTTGGAGCCTGTGTCAATTAGGGCAGAGCCAATAATTGTTAGGGAGCCACCCTCTTCAAGATTTCTTGCTGCTCCGAAAAATCTCTTAGGTTTGTGCATAGCATTTGCATCTACACCACCTGAAAGAATTTTGCCCGAATGGGGCTGAACAGTATTATATGCACGTGCAAGTCTGGTGATGGAGTCTAAAATGATCACAACATCCTCACCCATCTCAACTAAACGTTTAGCTTTTTCAATACACATCTCAGCAACAATACAATGACGCTCTGGAGGTTCATCAAAAGTGGATGCAATCACTTGACCTTTATTGCCTAATAACCTCTGCATATCGGTAACTTCTTCAGGCCTTTCATCAATGAGCAAGACTAAAAGTTTGACCTCTTTATTATTGGTTGCAATTCCATTAATGATATTTTGCAAAATAATTGTTTTACCAGCTTTTGGAGGAGCAACAATTAATGCTCGCTGGCCTTTACCTACTGGCGAAACAAGATCGATTACACGAGTAGAAAAGTTATCCTTTGTAGTTTCCATCATCAATCTGCTGGTTGGGTGTATTGGTGTAAAGTTTACAAAAGATTTTCTGTTAGTTTGATCTTTTGGCTTAATTCCATTAATTGTATCTACAAAAAGAAGGGCAAAGTACTTGTCTTTTTCTTTGGGAACACGAATTGGGCCCACCACCTGATCCCCTTTTCTAAGGCCATAATGACGAATTTGCGTAGGGGAGACATAAATATCTTCTGCTGAAGATAGGTAATTGTACTGAGGGGATCTTAAAAAACCAAACCCATCAGGAAGCACTTCTAAGGTCCCTTCTGAAATAAGAATTTGCGCTGGATCGTGAATTTTTGTCTTTACAATGGTAAATACAATATCTGATCTATTCATATTTGTTAAAGAGGTGATGCCAATACTTGCTGCGTATCTTACTAATTCTTCAAAACTCATTTTTTGTAAATCAGAGATCTTTGTCTCTATAGCGGTTACTCCCTCTGGAAGTGTAGGAAGACCTGGTTCTATAAAATGATCTTCACTCTCGCCAATTTTATGTTCAGTAGGCTTTCTGTTACCATAATTTTGCCCTTTCTTTCTATTTTGGTTTTGATTTTGGTTTTGGTTGTTTCTTCCCCGATTATTATTAGCATTTTTTTTCATCGTATTGTTACCATGAGTAACATGTGCTGGGATATCCTCTTCAGTCCCTTGTTTTGGAGCCGGAGGGAGGGTCTCACGAAGGGGTTGCACAAAAGGGGGGGGAGTTAAAAATTTGGATAGTTCAACAGGCTTTTTTTCTGGTAATACTTCAGCTGCTGGTTTTTCAGGGCTTTCTGTTTTCATTTTTTTCTCTTTCATTGGTTTTTTGATCTCTTCTGTCATTGTACTATAATTCCTTCCATCGTCTTGTGAATGCAATTTTTAAAATCAGCTATACTACCATTATTTGTGATTGTAAACATGGCTTTTTGTTCTTTTACCTCCGCCGGGAGGTTTCTTGTTGCTCGGGCGTCAAAATCTTTCAACTGACTCCGGTTTCTGCAAATGGACTCTTTTGTATTTACAAAGACGGTCACATCAAATAAATCTTCGAGGCCAAGCTCAAACAATAAAGGAACCTCAACTGCGGCAATGGTTTTCATTTTTTGAAGTTCCATTTTGATCTCTTCTAGTACAAAAGGGGTTGTCAGCTCCTCCAAACAATGGAGTTTCTCCCTTTGGTTAAATACCTTTTCTGCAATTAATTTTTTATCTAACATTTGATTTGTCAGGATGTTATCTCCTAAAAGGTCCCGTATTTTATTTATAAGCTCAACGTTAGTTTTGTAGAGGTTATCGAGTATTGTATCTACAGAAAGGGTAGATATGCCCATCGCTTGAAGGGTCCCCATAAGGGTGCTCTTCCCAGAGGATACACTGCCAGTAACCCCTATAACCTTTATATTAGCACTTGCTCCAATTTTTTCCAACGGAAACATCCACTTTTAATGGAACTAATAGAGAATATGCCTTTTCCATCGCTCCTTTTACAATATTTGTACATACGTCCACTTCATTTTCAGGACATTCAAAAATAAGCTCATCATGAATTTGCAGTACTAAGTAGCTGTTCAGATCGGTAGTGCTCATCATCTTTTCAATTTCTATCATTGCTATTTTTATAATGTCCGCTTGGGATCCTTGGATAGGGGCGTTTACCGCAAAGCGTTCACTTGCTGCCCTTAGAGCAAAATTTTTACTATCTATATCGGGAAGATTTCGCTCTCTTCCAAGCAAAGTGACAGTTTTCTTATCTCTTTTAGCTTTCTGCATTAAATAGTCGATAAATTCTTTGACTTTCGGATATTTTTCAAAATAGGTATCAATGATCGCTTTTGCCTCGTTCACATCAATGCCGAGCTCTTTAGCAAGGCCAAATGATTTTTGCCCGTATAATATCCCAAAGTTAACAGCTTTTGCTTGATACCTCATCTCACTTGTAACCTGATCAAGGGGTACTCCAAAAACAATTGCAGCAGTATCCTGGTGAATATCACGGTCCCCTTTAAAAGCTAAAATCAACGCCTCTTCCCTTGACATGTGTGCAAGAATTCGCAATTCAATTTGAGAATAGTCCAAAGAAAGATAGACCCAACCGGCTTTTTCAGGTCTAAATGATTCCCTGATTCTTTTGCCCTCCGCAGTTCTTGTAGGGATATTTTGTAAATTCGGTTGAGATGACGAGAGCCTGCCAGTTACTGTACCTAGTTGATTGAATGTGCAATGAATCCGCTTTGTTAGTGAATTAACTTCTTTAGGGAGAGAATCAGCATAGGTTGAGCGAAGTTTTTCTAAGGTGCGGTATTCTAAAATATGGGGGATAATAGGGTGGTGTTTTTCTAATGCTTGAAGGACCTCAACCCCAGTGCCATCAGAAGCTTTCAGTTTGCTCGATGATCCGATCTCTAAATCTTCAAATAAAACTACCGACAGTTGCTTAGGGGAATTGATATTGAACTCTTTTCCAGCCAGCGCGTAAATAGTCTTAGAAAGGCTCTGTAATTTATCGTGAAGCTCAAGGCTATAGATTTTTAAGGTGGGAGCATCAAGAAACACCCCACGCTCTTCCATCGAAACTAAAATGGGAATTAAGGGGAGCTCAAGATCATAAAATAATGATCTAAATCCACTCTCAAGAATTTTTTTTTCAAACAATTCTTTTAAGGCGATGATGTAATCAACACACTCGCAGCAGTAGTTGCAAGCGTCTAAAAGCGGCGTTGAATGAAAATCTTTCCCTTTGGGGATCAGGGCCTTTAAAGCGACTCTTTCTGCGCCGAAGAATTTTTTAATCAGCGAATCTAAATCGTGGGCGGAGGTCGACGAGTCAAGGATATATGAGGCAAGCATGGTATCAAAATCAATCGCCTTGACGGGCAAGCCGGCTCGCAAGAGGCTATGAATGGCTGGCTTAATGTTATGGCTAAAAAAGTGGATCCCTTTACTGAATAATTCTTCTAATTCTTTTATAATTCCTTCTTTTTCCATCGCACCATTGAAAGGGATGTAGAAACTAACCCCCCTTCTTACCCCAAGACTTAAACCAACAAGTTCAGCGCCTATAGGGCCCTCTCCAACTGTTTGAGCGTGGATGCAAATGCTTTTTTCAATAAGAAGAGATTGGACCAAAGCCTTAAGAGCTTTTAGGTCACCAATCAATGTGTGTGTCTCTAAAGCTTTTTTTTGTGGGGATTGTGCAGTGCGAAGAGATCGAAGCTCCATTTGTTCATAGTAGGCATCTAGTGTTTGCAGGTCAGGTTTTCTATTTTCGTAAAAGGAGAGCTCTTGGGGAATGTTCAAATTAGTATCAATGGTTGCAAGCTTAAAACTAATTTCAGCATTTGCTTGTTCTAATCGGATCTTTTCTGCCAATTTTTTGTTGGGTAAGCTCGAGATATTTTCAATAAGGTTGGAGAGGGTGCCAAATTCTTGTAATAGTTTTGCTGCGTTTTTAGGGCCAAGGCCAGAAATTCCAGGAATATTATCGGAGGCGTCTCCAACAATTGCAAGGTAGTCGACAAATTGATTGGGACTTACTCCATATTTATTTACGATGTCTTCGGACTTAAATACCTGACTGTCTTTATTTGTATAAAGGATGTAGGTCTGACTATCAACTAGTTGACAAAGATCTTTATCAGAAGAGCAAAGATAGGAGCGGATATGATTTTTTTTAGCAAATCGGGCAACAGCGCCCATTGCATCGTCTGCCTCTACTCCGTCTACTTCTACCATTGCAATGTTTGCAGCAAGGCAAAATTGCCGGGCAAAGGCTATCTGAGGATAAAGGTCATCAGGGGCTTTTGCTCGATTGCCTTTGTAGTCAGGATAAATTGCAACCCGAGAAGCTTTGTTTCTTGGCCCATCAAAAACGACAACTAAATATTGTGGCGAAAAATCCTTTTGTATCTTTAATACAGCTCTTATAAACCCATACAAGGCATTTGTGGCAACGCCCTTACTTGTTGACATGTTTCTAATGGCATAATAGGACCGGAATATATAGTTGCTTGCATCAATAATGTAAATATCTTTCATAAGGAGAGGTTGCTAAAATCAGCCTCTAACGAAAAAGGTGTTTTAGACAAAGAGTGACCAAATAAAAGTGAACATTTTGAATCAAAAGATTTTTTCCAGCTGTCGATAAAATTTTCTGTGTTTTCAAAGCTAACCACTTGGTACTCTTCAAGGGATAAGGATCGCGCAAGGTGTTTTACCGCATCTTTATAACTTACATTTTCCCCATCAATAAAGCCTAGCTCTTTAGCCTTTACAGGGGAGTAGACAGTAGCACCTATGTTGATAAGCTTCTCTTTGGTTAAGCCATGTTTGCCTCTTGCTTTTACCACAACGTCCAAAAAGTTTTCATAGATAGAGTCAATGATTGCAATAATGTCATTATAGGAGGATGTTCCAGCCGGCATTTTTGAAAACATCGGAAAATGAATTTTGTCTTTTCCCGCAGTAACTGTGGTTTGACTAATGCCATGCTCTTGCATCCAATCGTAAAAATTGAAATTGGGTTTGGATCGAACGCCCACAGATCCAATGATTGAAAGAGCTTTTGCGGAGATATAGTCAGATGTTGAGGACAAGTATACCCCACCAGATGCACACATATCATCAATCCATGTGTGAATGGGTATTTGATTAGTTTGCTTATAATCCATTAGATCAGCATAAATGTCAGAACATACATTCGCAGAGCCCCCAGGGGAATTGATTTTGAGTAAAATTCCTCGGATCTGCCCGTTTGAAAACTTATATAGATTAGTTTGAGAGAGAATTTTTCTAATATGCTCTGCGGTTAAACTCTCTTTTCCGATGACCCCTTCAATATTGATTTGTAAGATCACAGGTTTTTTGGCATCAAATGGGGCAGGAACGTATCCATCAACGGCCTGAACCTCTAGCTGCATGAGTTCCCCTTTTCCAGCAGTGCCCATTTTTGAAGCTCCTAGAATAAATAGGAGGAGAAAAAGAGCAGACAAGAAGCCAAAAACAGCAGCAAATGTCCCTGTAAATCTTCTAATCATGGAAGTTAGTAGTGATTCTTTTGAGTTAAACATTAGATTCCTTTAAAAATAAAAAAAGTATTTAGATCATACTCCCTTGTTCTCAGAATATCAACTTGAATTTAGTTTTTTTGAATTTTCTTTCGATTAGAAATAAAGGTGTTGATTAGAAGCTCTATGTAAATCACAGGGCTTAAGAGAAAAAGAAAGTAGTATACCATAATATTTGGAGTATATCCCAAGACAAGTCCTAAAAGGATCAAAAATTGTAGTAAGGTTGTGATTTTACTTGAGTAGGCAGGGACATATACAAGTCCATTCCAGCCAAAAGTAGCAAGTGTTGTCATTACGTAGAAAAAGACGCTTAAGTCACGAATTAACAACGCTCCTAATCCAAAAGCAGAAAGGCTCCCTCCAAAAGCAAAAACACCCATTACAAAATAGACAAAAAACTTATCCATCGCAGGGTCTAAAACTTTGCCTAAAAAAGTTCCATTTTTAAATTTTCTTGCTAAAAAGCCATCAATGCAATCAGAGAGCATGGCAAGGACGATTGCAATAATACGAACGGTCGGAGAATCAAAAAGGAATAAAAAAGCAAGGGGACCTCTTAGCAATGACATCGAATTAGAGAGAGTTAAGATGTTTTTCATAATAGTTTCTATCTCAAAAAAAGTGACCCAATTTTTAACGTTTATACCATATTGCTTTTTTGAAGACTAGGATTTCTATATCGCTTGGACCTTACCTTCAATATTTTCTTGTTTTGTTTTACTAAATTGTTCGCCAAGAGAGCGTACTGCAATAATCCATCCTAGAAAAATTAAAATGATAATCACTGCTACAAACGGCGCACTTAATGTTACTGTTCCAAAAAATATGAGCAGTGCTTGGTGAATCACAGATGCTCCTGATTTACCCAACCTAGATCCAACACCATCGATAGCTGCTTTCCCCTTTAGTCTTGACTCAGAACTAAGTGGAATAAAAGCCATCTCCTTTGTCACATCAAAAAAAGTAAACTTTGCTGCCCTTGAAAAACAGTTTTGGAATGCCCCCAGAAATGTTGTAAGGATAATTGGTGATGTACCAAGAGCTGCAGCAATTGTTAATGCAAGGTGTGTCGACTTTCCAAGATAAAAGAGGAAAAACAGCAGCCCTGAAATGAGTAATATCACAGGGGTAATATAAGCAGTTGCTGTCCAGCCAAATTTTCTTACAGACTGACCGCACAGAAAAATGGAGAAAAAGGTCGATAAAATCCCGATGTAGGTCATTACGCTGCCCATGTAAGAGCTGTAATCGGCTGCATAAGGATACAATTCATGCACTTGATCTTTCCATACCACTTCAATTAAAGTTAAAGCAATGTTAAATGCCAGGACTACTAAGGCAATACAAATTAAATATTTTGATTTAGCTAGATAGGCAAAGTTTTCCCTAATGCCCATTTTTGTCTTTTCTTTTTTTTCAGATGCCAACCCTTCTTTGGGAGACTCTTCCCTAAGAACAGAATTTAATTTTTGATAGACTAATAAAATGACAATGCCGATAGCTACTATAATTGAGCTTATTAACATTAGGGAGAATGTCCAACGATCCGATTGAATGTTAAACATCGTATAGAGAAATTTCCCAGACAAAAAGATCCCTGCCTGCCCTGCAATAATGGTTGCTATGTTTGCCCCCAACCCTAAAATAGCATAGAACCTTCCAGCCTCTTTTACAGAGGTCACTTCATTAACAAAACCCCAGAAAAGAACAGTCATGATCATTGTTCCCCAAAGTTCAGACATCACATAAAACAGGGTAAAAGTCCAATTTCTAAATACTGCTATTAAACCAAGAAATCCTTTGGGAAGAATGCTTTGCAATTGATCTGCCAATCGATGAGGGTGTAAAAACTCCTGATTAGGATACAAGAAAAAAGCAAATAGAAAGAAAAAGCTTAAAAATCCTATCATCATGATATTAAAAACTTTTTCTTTAGGATATCTGTTAGCGAGCCGTGTAAAAATTAAAGTAGAAAGAATCGCAAGAGGCATAATCGCCCATACCTTAATAAAAGGGATGGTGGAGGCTCCTGAATTTTTTGCTGTTACTATGAGTGCATCTTTAGCAGTCTTTAGTAAACTATAGTTGAAAACGATTAAAGAATATATTACTATCATTGGCAAAATTTTTCTATACTCGGATCGAAAAATTGGCCAAAATAAACGTTTTAAAGGATGCATATCTTCTAAGACATTTTCATTAGTCATTGGAACCTAATTGTAAAAAATTAAATAATGTGGGGCTTTTAGATACAAAGCATCTGTGTAGACTTATAATGGATTGAGACGAGGAAGTATTTATTCTAATCTTCAAAATATTCTCTATAAGAGTTATTGTCTCGTAAGGAAGATTAAGTCCTCCATACATACAAAAAGTATATCATACTACGTTTATTAAGCAAGGTTTTCTCGATGTAAATGTTCTTTTACCCATAAAAAAAGACAAAATCTAAAAAGTAAGGATTTCAAGCCCCGGTAGAGTGCCTTTTTCAATAAATTCTAATGTAGCGCCCCCACCTGTTGATATGTGGGTAAATTTTTGATATTTAGGGATAAGATGTGCAGCAGAGGCGGTATCTCCGCCCCCCACAATGGTCATTGCCGAACATTCTGATAAGTACTCAGCCATTGCCTTTGTCCCGTGTTGGAAGGGAGCAAGTTCAAAAACACCAAACGGGCCATTCCAAAAAATTGTTTTTGCTCTTACAAGAATTTCTTGTAATTCTGCAATCGTCCGCGGCCCAATATCTGCTCCAATATACCCCTGATCAATTCCTTCATGGATAGAAACAATTGCTGTTTCAGCATCTTCTGATAAACTTTGTGTGATGATAATATCTTCAGGCAGATGAAAAGCGATCCCTTTTGATTTGCATTTTTTCATTAACCATTTTGCAGTGTCTATATGGGCATGATCAACCAAAGAGTTACCCACTTTGTAACCTAAAGCGGCAAGAAAGGTAAAGGCCATTCCTCCTGTGATTACAAGACCATCAATTCTATTTAATAATGATTCAAGAATTCCTATTTTTGTTGAAACTTTAGCTCCACCAATAATGGCATAAAAAGGGCTCTCTGCTTGTCCGAGTAAATTTTCAAGTACTAAAACTTCCTTTTCTACCAAAAATCCTGCCCCTTTGATTTTATATCTTAAAGGGACAAAAGTGGTAGAGGCATGTTTGCGATGAAGCGTTGCAAAGGCATCGCTAATATAGATATCTCCAAGGTCGCTTAAAAAATCAATCAATTCCGGATGATTTTCAGGGTGTTCCTCTCCTGGGTTGAATCGGATGTTTTCCAGTAATAAAAGTTCTCCAGGACGGAGCCTATCGGCCATTTTTTTTGTACGACTGCCATACTCTGGTGTTCCCATCCTTACCTCTATGCCAAGAAGGGAGGCTAAATGCTTTGCAATTGGTCCAAGCGATAGTGAGGGGACAAAGCGTCCTCCTGGACGTCCTAGGTGACTGATTAATATGCATGATGCACCCGATTCAAGGATATACTTAATGGTTGGTAAGGAGGCTTTTATTCGTGAGTCATCAGTGATATGGCCATTTTCGTCCATGGGTACATTGAAATCTACCCTGACAAGGACTTTCTTATTTTTTAGATGCATAGTGGTAAGAGTCATGAACTTTTTCCTGGGATGCATAGAACCTGTTGTTAGGGGTTGATATAAAAAATAGTAGAACCTTCGGCTTTTTAAGACAATCTAATTTTATAGATCTTTGAAAGGGTTTGTTGATTCAAAAAACGGTGTTTGCTTTTTCCGACGCTTTCTTTCTAAATTGATTGAAAATAATAGATCTTCATCAAATTTTTGATGGCCAGCCCAATGGAGATAATCAATGGGGATTTCTCTAAACAGCATCCCACGATATTTTCCAAAAGGAAAAGTTTTCATGGCAATGGGGCTGTTTAGTCTTTTCAACATTTCCTCCACAGTATTAAATCCATAAGCAAGACGCTCAAAAACTTTAATGTTTACTGTAACGTCGTTCATTGCTCTATGTGCGCCCTCTTCAGGGATGTTGAAATGCTCTCTTAATACCTCTAAAGAATTTTTTGGGGACTCACCATAAAGACGAGCAAGCCTCAAAGTGTCGATTACAGGGTTGGAGGCAAGAGATCGAGAATGATTATGACGACGAAGTGCTGCTTCAATAATTTTGATATCAAAGCCTACATTGTGCCCCATGATAGGGTATTTACCGATGAGGGTTGTTGCAGCATCTAAAAGGTCTTCGATGTGGGGCTTGCCTTTTACCATTTCATCAGTGATATGGTGTATTCCTGTGGATTCAGCTGGAATGGGGCGCTTTGGGTCAACAAGAGAATCTATAGAAGCAATTTCACTCTCGAGGGTAAATTTGACAATTGCCAGTTCAATGATCTCATCATTTTCAGGATCAAGACCTGTTGTCTCACAGTCAAGGCATATTAATGTAGCTGTTTTAATTGATCCCATGATTTAAGGCGTCCTTCAAAGTATTAATGAGCAGTTTTTTTCCAGAATAATTTTTTGTAGAGTAATTAATTGTCTTACACCCATCTAAAATTGCTGGAAGTTCTTGTAATTTCTTTCTTTCTTTTCCTTTTAGTTTATCTGTTTTTGTAAAAACAACTAAAGGTTTTTTTTCTCGGGAGGCTAGCCATTGAATCAATTCTAGATCTTTAGGGAAAGGGGGGTGTCTGCTGTCGATCAATAATGTGAAGACGATTTTGTCCAAATTCTCTTCGATAAATTCTGAAATCCAGTGCCTCCAGTTGTTTTGCTCGCCCTTACTTTTTTCTGCATAACCGTATCCGGGAAGATCGACCAAAAAGAGGTTGTCCCCTATTAGAAAATAGTTAATTAGGGCTGTTTTTCCAGGAGTGGATGAAGTTTTTGCAAGATCCTTTTTTCCAAATAGGTGGTTGATTAAAGAGGACTTACCTACGTTGGATCTACCGGCAAAAACAATGATTGGAAAATCTTCTTTTGGGTAATGTGAGGGATCTGTAGCTGATAAAACGAACCTGCAGTGATCAAAGCAAAATTTTGACATTCGTTGAAATCTCCCTTTTGTTTTCTTGATGATTAAATTGTAAATAAATGGTGTTTTCAGGGAGAAAATCTTTGATTAGTTCAGGCCACTCGATGATTGTAATAAAATGTGAGTCTAAATACTCTTCAAATCCCATGGAAAAAAACTCATTGGAGTGTTTTAGTCGATAGAGATCAAAATGGGCGATTTTGTCGTCGTAAATGTTCAAATAGGTGAAGGTAGGGCTGCTTACCTGGTCTAAAATGCCAAGATGTTTTGCAAGCATCACAGTGAAAGTAGTTTTTCCTGACCCTAATTCACCGAAAAAGGCAATGACAGTACCTTTTTTTATTTGCTTTGAAAAGCTTCTTGCAAGAGCATCCATTTGGCTCATATTGCAAAGCATTGAGTTAAGAAATGAAGGCATGGTTATGCCTCTTGATTAGATTCCTCAGATTCTTCTTCGGGCTCTTCCATCCATTTTGCGATGTATTTGGTAAATTCATCACGATCAGATAAAGTTTCTACAAAAGAAGAGACCTTTGAGTCTTCTAGGTTGGTTTCTAAGAACTTTAAGAAGTCATCATGAAGTTCAAATCGATTTTGCGTAGTAACTTGCTTCATCGGAATGAGCTTGATATGATTTTCAAGGAGATCTTTTGTTACCCCTTTTTTGCTATTGAATAATTTCCCTGTTACAACGGAGGAAAATACTGTTTTTGAAAGCTCTGTTTTTTGAGGGCTAATATAATTTTTAATCACTTCTGGATCTTCAGAGATATAGAATTTTTTTACACGAATACCGTCTTTTCTCTCTGTGTTTTCAGGGCAAGTAGAGACCCAATCATAAATAGCATCTTGGGGGTTTGGGTGGGTGTTGTCAGCATAAACTTTGCCTGAATAGGGGCAGATATAGATTTTTTTACTTTCAAGATTGACACTTTTTTTACCCAGCTGAATCTTGATCGTTGTTTCTCTGTAAAGTTTGTGCTCTTTTTCTAACGTGTTTAATAGGTGGTCTTCACTTAAAAAGATCTTTTTTTCCTTCATGAAAACAACGGGGGATAGCTTATGGGCCATTTCTAAGTAGGCAAGATAAACAGTGATAAGATCAGTGCTGCGATTTTTTTTAATAAAATCAAGAAGGTCTTTAAAGATTGTCTCAGTGATTACAAGTTTTGTCATGGATATACCTAAATAGTATTGAATTTAAGAAATATAGTATAAAAAAAAGCCCTTTTAAGCAAGGGATAAAAGCCACTCTAGTATTTTCTTTACCAATCAGCCATCTTCTGTTAGTATATTTCCCTATTTTGAGGGAGTTATGAAAATAAAACTGTTGAGCATTTTAGCCATTTTAATCTTAATATTCTATGGAAGAAGAATTGGAACTGAAGCAATTCTCCCGAAATATCCAGAGAGTATCGGAATTTCCATCGTTAAAGACCCAAAAAAAGTTTATATTAAAGGATATAAAGTTTTTAATGCAGGGGTAATAAAAGAGGGAGACGGGTATGTTTTTGCAACTCGAAAGAGGGCAGAATCTCGGCTGAGAGGGCTTTGGGACAGACATGTGAGCAAAATTAATTCTAAAGGGATCGCAATTGGAGAGCTTGATCAAGCTTTCTCTCAAAGGGGAGAGGCAACCTATTACAGAGATTCTCAGCAAGTAGATGGGCTTGATGTGCAATACATTGACCCAAGGCTTGTTCGAGTGGGAGAGGATATCTATATGGTGTACTGTAGACAAATCAATCGTCCTACAAGAGCTCTTTCAGAGGCTTGTCTACATTTAGCTAAATTGGTCAATGAGCAAGGGCTTTGGAAGGTGGCAACGGATAAAAAGTTGACTTTTGATGGGGCGGAAGAATTTTATCAAAAGGGGCTTGTGCAAAAAGGCTTTGAAAAGAATTGGATGCCTTTTTCTGAAAATGGACGGTTGTATTTTATTTATTTGATGGAGCCAGAGCATGTGGTGCTTGAATCAAACTTAGAAACCGGTCAGTTACAGATTTGTTCGCGCACAGAAAATCCCTTTAAAAAGGAAGTAAACGCTCCAAGAGGGAGTAGTCCAGCTGTTTTTGATGAGGAGTTAGGACAATGGATCACCTGTTATCATTATGTGTTTCCTACAACGAGAAAAATTACAGGAAAACAGGTAGATGCCTATTTTTTCGGAGCGTACGCCTTCTCTAAAGAGGCTCCATATACAATCTTAAGACGAACTCCAGGACCCTTAATGGGCGATGGATTGTACAATAATTTTCATAAGATCATCTTTCCTACTTCCCTTGTAAGGGACGGGGAGGACTATTTGATTTTTTATGGTGATGATGATGTAAAAAATAAAGTTGCAAGAATTTCCCGAAATGAACTGATTGCTTCAATGAAAGAGGCCGGAGATGATTAAAAAAATACTTGTAAGCATATGTATTGGTGGAGCCTGTTTTTACGCAGCAGCCATTCATCGATCAAGAGAACTTCCCTCCGCTGTTATTGAGCAAGGAGTTGCGGTGATTGAGAAGATTGAGGAGATAAAACTTTCTGGATATAAAACCTATAACCCTGGGGTCATTGCTTTCAAAGAGGGGTATTTAGTTGTTTCAAGAGAGAAGGCGCCTAGTTTTTTTGATTATATCAAATTGAAATGTCTTCGAAAGAGAAGGAATATTATCACCCTTTCTGAATTAGATGAAAATTTTAAGCAGGTGGGTGTTTCAACACAATTAATCCCTTGTGATGGGGATGGGATGAATAAAGTGACAGATCCAAGGCTTTTTATCCACGAGGGTGAAATTTACATGATTTTTTGCGATCATACCCATGGCGGTTCAGTGCAAACTTTGTGCAAGTTGAAAAAGGAAAATGGGCGTTTTTCCGCTTATGGGGTAATTCCGCTTTGTTTTGAAGGATCTGATGAATTTACTAGTGCAAATCTTGTTTCCAAAGGAATAGAGAAAAATTGGATGCCTTTTTCTTTGGATGGGAAATTATATATGGTTTATTTGATCGAGCCAGAAAAGGTGATTCTTGATGTAAATATAAAAAGTGGTAAGTGCGCCCTTGTATCTAGAACTCCCAACAGATTTATCGACCGATTTACCCCACTTAGAGGGGGGGCGCCTCCTGTGTATGATGAGGAGTTAGGAGAGTTTATCACCATCTATCATGTGGCATTTCCGGGGAGGAATAGTTATACAAATATAAAGAAAAATATTTATATTTGCGGTGCCTATACTTTTACGTCCGATATGCCTTTTTCCGTTACAGGAAAATGTAGTGGTCCATTTTATCAAGAAGAGTTATATAATAATCGGGAAAAAATCATTTTTGCTACGGCATTAATTAGAAAGGGTGATTATTACCTAATGTTTTATGGGGAGGATGACTGTAGAATAAAGGTTGCAAAAATAGATAGAAAGTTGCTTATAAACGCAATACAAAGGGGTTAATGTGACAGATACTAAAAATTCAATAGTGGAGGCAATTGCCGGAGAACTAGAGATTGCTTTTAAGGAATTTTTGACAGAAAGCTATACAATCGAGATCGATCCAAGCAAGGAATTAAAATTTGGAGATTATCAGTGCAGTCTAGCATTAAAGCTTGCAAAGCATTGCAATAAGACGCCAAGGGAGATAGGTGAAGCGGCTACAGAGCACTTGAAAAACTCTAGTTTATTTGAAAAGATAGAGGTAGCTGGACCTGGATTTTTAAATATGACTCTTGCGAAAACTTGTGTAGAAAAATGGGCAAATGCTTGTTTGCTTGACCCCGGTTTGCTTGTACCAAAAGCTAAGAGTAAAAAAATCATTGTGGAATTTTCTTCGCCAAACATTGCAAAAACGATGCATGTGGGTCATTTAAGGTCTACAATTATTGGCGATGCAATTGCAAGAATCATGGAGTTTTTAGGCTATGAGGTTTTAAGGCTCAATCATGTGGGGGATTTTGGAACCCAATTTGGAATGTTAATCACGTACCTAAACAAATATGAACCCCAGGCTCTTTCTGGAGCAAATAGTACGCTTGAGCAGCTGGTGGGTTGGTACAAAGCATCCAAAGAAAAATTTGACTCCGATGAGCTGTTTAAAAAGAGCTCTCAAGAGGAGGTTGTACGGCTACAAAGTGGGGATAAAGAGTCGGTAAAAGCTTGGAAGAATATTTGTGAGATTTCAAGGGTAGGATTTTCTGAAATTTATGATATTTTAGATGTGCACATTGAAGAGAGGGGCGAGTCGTTCTACAGTCCCATTTTAAAAAAGGTCGTGGACGACTTCAAAATGAAGGGGCTTGCCAAAGAAAATGACGGGGCCATCTGTGTGTTTATGGACGGGTTTAAAAACAAGGAAGGGAATTGCCTTCCTTTGATTATTCAAAAACAGGACGGAGGTTTTAACTATGCAACTACTGATCTAGCAGCATTTCATTATAGAGCAGAACACGATGGAGCAAAAAGAATCATTGTAGTTACTGATTTAGGGCAGAAAATGCACTTTAGTATGGTCCACCAGGCTGCAAAGCTTGTTGGGTATATTGATGAGCAAGTGGTGGCTTTTGATCATGTGCCGTTTGGTTTAGTGCTCTCACCGGATGGGAAAAAATATAAAACCCGTTCAGGAGAAACAGAGAAATTATCCGATCTTTTAGAGGAGGCGGTAATTAGGGCCAAAGCCCTGCTTGATGAGCGAGGGGTGGAAAATAATGAAGAAATTGCTAAAGTGTTGGGAATTTCTGCGGTAAAATACGCCGATCTTTCCTGTAATAGAATTAAAGATTATACCTTTAGTTACGATCGTATGCTTCGTTTTGAGGGAAACACAGCGGCTTTTATTTTGTATGCGTATGTACGTGTACAAAGCATTAAGCGGAAAGTAGGGGTAGACATTTTGTCAATCAAGGGAGGAATAAGTGTTGTGCACCCTTCAGAGAGGGCATTAATTCTCCACCTTATGCGGTTTAGTGAAATATTACATAAAATTAAAACGGATCTTTTGCCCAATCATCTTACGGAATATCTTTTTGAACTTGCCGAAAAGTTTAATGGATTTTTTCGTGATTGTCAGGTGATGGGAGATGCGCAATTAGAGTCAAGATTGTTGCTTGCAGAACTTGCTGGAAGACACATTGAAAAAGGGCTTAGTTTACTTGGAATAAAAACAGTAGATAGAATGTAAATTTGTGGAATTATCGTTGATTATTTTTTGAGAAAAGCGAGATTTGAAGAAGATCTAACCACCTCTCCTCCAGATAATAGAGAGGAAGAAAGCATAAAGAAAATTATACTATTTATTTTTTCTTCTCCTCTTTTTTTGAGGTCACAATTTTTAAAGCATTTTCGTAGGGTTCTTCAAATATATCTTTATATTCTCTGCTATTAGGACTGTCTGACATATATAAAATGACATCATTTTTTCCGACTAAAACACACGCTATACTACCATCGGTGTTTCTTACTCCATATTTGTTGTAAAAACCAATAACAACATCTATTCTTGTTCGAGCAAAGGGATATTCTCGTAGGTAAGGGCGTATTTTTTCATGTTTATTGACCATTTCAGTGAGCTTTTCGTTTAATGTGATAAACATTTCACGAGCCTCGTCGATGGTGGTTTTACCTATAACACCAAAATCTACTTCTATCTCTTCTATATCATTCACCATAGAAGCACCAAAATCGGAGATATGAAGACCATACTTAGCAAAAGCCCAATCTTCAAAATCGTTAATGATTTCACGAGCACATTTTTCTGCGACGGACATTTTTGGCTGCACCCGTTTCCCTGGAGGGGGTGGGGGATTTTTTTGCAAAACTCCATTTTTATAATCGGCTGATAGACATTGAGAGCCATTGATAGGCCATGCTTCTAGTGCACCGTTAAGTTTTCCATTTACATAATCAGCAGCGACCCATAATCGACCGGTTCGATGAGATGTAAGTTGGTTTCCATCAAGCTGCCCTTTTTCATTGAACCAAAGAACATGAGCATCTCTATCATTGCGTGTTATGTCTGACCAAAAAAATGTAATGTGTATACCTTGCTTCACCCCCTCTTTAAAAAAACCTTTAAAGGCATCCTTTTTATTTGCATACCAGCCATGCACATGGCCATGAGCCTTACCATTTTTAAATGGGATTTCTGCCCGCTTTATCCCGTTTGGCCAGTACTCAGTGTAAACACCCTCTCCAGTGGGTTGCTTTTTCAAAGCTTCTTCTACTTTTGCAAAAAAATCTGGTCCGAACTCTACTTCAATTAATCCGTCGATCATTTCATGAAGTGAACCAATTAAGGTTTGCTCACCTGGCTTAACTCCGAACACTTTCTCTTCCCATTCTGGTGTGATTATTTTAGGGCTTTCTACCAGAGATCTCTTTTGACACTCCATTTTCTCATTAAAACAGCAATTTTTGGAACCTTTATCATCCAATTTTTCAACCATATCTTTAGATATATTTTCAGAATTGGAGGATAAATCTGCCGAACAATGATCTATTTTTTTGAGTAAAGCGAGATTTGAAAAAGATCTAACCACCTCTCCTCCAGATAATAATGAGGAACAAAACATCAAGCAAATTATACTATTTATTTTTTCTTCTCCTCTTTTTTTGAGGTCACAAGTTTTAAAGCTTTTTCGTAGGGTTCTTGAAATATATCTGTATATTTTCTGCTATTAGGGGTATCTGACATGTAAAAAATAGTATCATTTTTTCCGACTAAAACACACGCTATACTACCATCTGTATTGTTATTTCCATATTTATCGCAAAAGTCAACAGAAATACGGACTTTTGTTCTAGCAAAAGGGTATTCTCGTAAATAAGGGCGTATGCTTTCATGGTTATTGACCATTTCAATGAGCTTTTCGTTTATAGTGATGAACATTTCACGAGCCTCATCGATGGTGGTTTTACCTACGACTTCAAAATCTATTTCTATTTCTTTTATATCATCGACCATAGAAGCGTCAAAATCGAAGATAGTAAGCCCATACTTAGCAAAAGCCCAATCTTCAAAATTGGTAATGATTTCACGAGCACATTTTTCTGAGACGGACATTTTTGGCTGCACCCTTTTCCCTGGTGGGGGTGGGGGATTTTTTTGCAAAACTCCATTTTTATAATCAGCGGCAAGGATTTCTTTTCCTTTATCGTCCCAGGCTTCTAGTGGGCCGTTAAGTTTTCCATCTTTATAGGTACTAGATAACCAAAGTCTCCCGTTTTTATGGAAGGTTCGTTGTTTTCTATCAAGCTGCCCTTTTGCATTGAACCATAGAACATGCGTTTCTTTATCATGGTCTGTTATGTCTGACCAAAAAAATGTAATATGAACACCTTCCTTGACACCCTCTTTAAAAAAACCTTTAAAGGCATCCTTTTTATTTGCATACCAGCCGTGCAGATGTCCGTGAGCCTTACCATTTTTAAATGGGATTTCTGCTCGCTTTATCCCGTTTGGCCAGTACTCAGTGTAATGACCATCTCCACTGGGTTGCTTTTTTAGAGCTTCTTCTACTTTTGCAAAAAAATCTGGTCCAAAGTCTTCTTCGATTAAGCCGTCGATCATTTCATGAAGTGAACCAATTAATGTTTGCTCACCTGGCTTAACTCCAAACACTTTCTCTTCCCATCCTGGTGTGATTGTTTTAGGGCTTTCTACTGTCACCTCTCCTCCAAACAATAATGAACTGCACAAAATCACACTACCTATTAGTACCCACATATATTTTTCCTTCTTCCTGAAGTTTTTTGAATTTCTTTGTTAAATAACTTGAATAAGTAGGCCCCGTTATTGCATGATCATCTATGAACAACTTGCGCTCCCATCTTGTTGATGTTGCCGGAATTATCCGAACGCTGCTACTTGCAGACTCAGCTGCAAATGTTCCCGTGATCCAATCTTGTTTAGAAAAAATACTCCTTGTCTTAGGACCAAGGGACATTGGCATCTCTATTGCAGGGGCAATGGCTTTTACTATCGTATGCTTTTCCATTCTTTTTTGATTTGTATCGGACATGTTCATGTATGAGGAGTAAAGAGTTGCTCCCGCCCCACTGTAGGGAAACACTAACATTTTAGATTTGACATCATTTTTTTCCATAATGTCAAAGCATCCCATCAAAAAGGCGCTAAGTTGAGTTACATTTGGAGTAATATTCAGGCTTTTTTCTTTAGAAACTCGCCAAAGATCCCACTTAAGGC
>CAMBZN010000023.1 GCA_945872565.1 Chlamydia trachomatis
AAATTTTTCTTTTAGTTTGACGAATAGCTCCCTCCCTTCCTCTATGGTTCCCTTTTGGTTAGTGTTTAAAAAAACACAAATTGATTCCACATCAAAAGGCATAGCTCCCCCAGTAGCACCGCATCTTAGACCAAATTCCTTTTTGGCTATCTTTATAAATGTGTTAGTTACTTCACGGACATATTTAGGTGCAGGTGTACCTTTGGCCTCTCGTCTTTTTTCTGGAGGGGGTGGAGGTTTTTTTTGTAAACATCCATTTTTGTAATTTGCAGAAATATACTCCTTACCATTAAAATCCCAACATTCTAAAACACCATGTGCAACGCCTTTTTCATAGAAACAAATGATCCATAAACCACCTAATTTGTGATTTCTAGTTGCAGCTCCGTCTAGCTGTCCCTTTTCATTATAAACAAGACGACGGGCTTTTTTTGCTCGATGTCTTGGTTCTGTTCTGAAAAAAGTAATATGAATCCCTTGCTTTATCCCATCCTTAAAATGCCCTTTAAATGCATCCCTTTCGTTATCATACCATCCATGAACATGACCATTTGCTCGTCCATCTTTAAAGGGAAGTTTTGCCTTTAATGTTCCATTTGGCCAGTATTCGGTATAGACCCCTTCCCCTTTAGGTTGCTTTTTTATTGCAGTATCGATTCTCTCAAAAAAATCCTTTTCAAATGTATCATCTAATATCCCATCAATCATTTCATGGATAGTACCGGGAAGTTCCCTAGCATCTTGTTTGATTCCAAAAACCCTTTCTTCCCACTGTTTTGTGATCACTTTTGGAGCATCCACAATAATTTCTTCTGCGCATACAAGGCTTACACACAATAGTAAGCTACCTTTGACGAATTTCATGAATTCCTCCCCGTTCGTTTTGACATCTGTCTATAAAGTTCTTTCTTTCATTTTTATAAGTATCTATAAAAAATCCATGTTCAATAATCCCAAACATTCGTTGATGGCAAGGAGAAATGGGTTTTAATATCTTTGTATTGCAACCACTACTACTACACAAGCCTAACCCCCCTGTTACAAAGTCTAGCATTGAATACATATTAAGAGAAAATTTTGCAGATTCTTGTTTAATAGATAACGCCCCAGCAACTCCCAAAGCAGCAACATGTTCTTGCATTCGTTCTTTATCACTAAGCTTCATTTTCTCATAAGCCCTTCTAGTAATAAGCCCCCCCTCACTATGCCCAATATGAAGATAGTAGGCTTCTGGATTATGTTTTTCCATGATATCTAGCAAACTTACGTTTAAGCATTGAAGGATTCTTGTACTTTTAGTAGTCACCCCTAAAATCTCAAGGCAAGCCCTAAACATATCCTTCACCACCCCATTTGTTTGATTATAAACACCAATGAAAAGAGTTCCTTTTGGAAATTCTCTACTAAGACCCTCTCCCATTTCTATAAAATCATTCTCAGTCACGCTTACACCATTGATAAAAGTAACAAACGCTAATTTATCCTTACAACCTTCAGTCAATTTTGGAATATGATCCATAAAATTAATATACCCCGATTTGAGTTCTTTATCAGAGTAAGTAAAGTCAGTTTTTACAGGAGAAACCCACTTTGTTGTTTCTTTTTCCGCCATTTCAAAGCTCATATCGGGGTTTGAAAGAAGAATCTCCTCTAATTTCTTGTCTAAAAGCATTTTTTGAGTACCCAAATCTCTCAGTCCCTCAAATACTAAAATATCAACTTGTCCAGGCTCATATCCAAACCCAATTGCCAGTATATCTAGCTGATCAATCATTCCCTGCAACTTAAGAAAAACCGAAGCTCTCATTTTTGATGCATTAGATAGCCCTGAATTGAAGTTAGGTCGTTCAAATGGACTATTTGGCTGAGGCATCATAGAGATTCTTTTAGATATTCATTAACCTAAGGTCTATTAGCTATTCATGATTCTCACGAAATTGTTGATTAATGTATCCAAACTTCTATTTAGATAAAGCATAGTTAACTGCAGAAGATGTTTGAAGGCGAACAGGGTCAATGATCGGCAAAACGGAGTTTGTCTCATCTACAACCAAAGGATATTCTGTACACCCAAGAACAACGGCATCTAAATCTTTATGTTGAAGAATCAACCTTCGACAATACTCTTGAGCTTCAGCAGTAACATTATTCACCATTAATTGACCGTGAATATCCTGCAGAATATTGCGCTCTTCTTGAGTAGGAATCACTACCTCTATGCCAACATTTTCAAGCTTTTTGGCAAAAAAACCATCTTCCATTGTGAATTTAGTAGCAAGAAGAAGTACTTTTCTATAGCCGTGATCTTTAGCGTGCTGTGCAACCAAATCAACAGCATGCATTACGGGAACAGGAGAGTTAAGTTTATCCTTAATAATGTCATAATATTTATGTAATGTGTTACAGCAAATGATGATACAATCAGGTTTTAGGGCTATTAAACCAGCAAGCTCTTCTTCCAAAAGGTGAGAAGCCTTCTGGTCGTTGCCATAACTACTCCAAAGATACTCGTAATCAATACTTTTCAATAAAACCTTGGCACTGTGGTGCCCACCAAGCTGTGCGTGCATTAGCTGGTTTAAGAGCGTGTAATACCCAATAGTTGAGGACCAGCCAGTGCCGCCTAATAAACCGATTGTTTTCATGGGAACGTTCATGGCTTCTCCTAAGTCAGGGTGTAAAATGGTTTCATTAACTGTAGCTCTCGCTACAATAGGATAAAAGAAAACTCCAAGCAGCGATGCGATAAGCAAAAAACAGCGACATCTCATTGTTAGAAGAACCTTTTCCTTTAATTGGTCAGCAGATTCTAATATGTAGATCGTTAACTTGTCAAATGTAAAGCATTGTCAGACGTTTTCATAAAATTTTGGAATTTTTTTTAGCACTCTCTATTCACGATAATTTTCATAAATAAGGACAGGTACCGCTTCTATTTAAGGAGCATACCCCCTCTGTCTTTCCAGGGTGCTCGTTCCATCACCTGGGAGTCCCATTACCTTTCTGATTATAAGAGTTCAATACACTTGGGATATGTACCTTACTCCAGTCAAAAGTTCTGAATGTGTCTCTCCACCTCCATTTTGGTCTGTTTTAATTGTTTTGATTCTCAGTGCTCCCCAGGACTAAGACCCGTTAAATCGCTTTGAGTAAGGCTTGTCACTTTCTCCTCCCGTTTTTCATGGCCATGTCATAGAATAGAAAAATAGGTTCTTTCCTTGACATTTGAGGGTCAAAAATAATATAGTGTTTCATCGAATCGAATAATTTTAAGGGTTGCTTTTATGAAGTTTATCATCGTCAGAGAAAAACTTGTTGTTTTAATCAGTAAAGTACAAAGTGTTGTACCTTCTAAAGCTGTAGTTCCTATATTATCTAACATCCTTTTAGAGGCCAAAAATAATGTAATCACTCTTTATGCTACCGATTTAACTGTGAGTGTAAAGGTAAGTGTAGATGTAAATTGTATCCAAGAAGGGGCAATTACCCTTCCTGCAAAACGCTTCTTTCAATTGATTCGAGAATTAACCGCCCCAGAAATAACTATTGAAACTTCTGAAACAGGAATTGCCCGAATTACAGCAGGATCCTCTCATTTTAGACTTCACGGAATGGATAAAGAAGAATACCCTCCTTTTCCAAGTGATGATGAAGGAAAACACTTTACCATGCATGGCGCTGATTTAAAAGATATGCTCATGCGAACCTCTTTTTCTGCTGCAAAAGACGATACCCGTCAAGTATTAAACGGCGTATTCATGGAAATTTCTGGCAATCGTATTGTGTTTGTAGGAACAGATGGAAAAAGACTTGCTAAAGTACACAAATTTTTAGAGATCAATCAAGCAATCGACTGTTCAAACATTATTCCCCTAAAAGCTGTTGATGAACTTATCCGTACCATTGTGGATGAAGATGAGGTAAGAATCTCTATTATGGAAGATAAAATCTGTGTGGAAATGGGAAATTTTTGTCTCATTACTAAACTAATCACTGGTCAATTTCCTGATTATGAAAGAGTCATACCAGATCATTCTGAATTAAAAGAGATCAAATTGCACCGAGAAGAACTAATGACCCTTCTAAAACAAATTTCCTTGTTTACTTCTGATGTTTCTCATTCTGTAAAACTCACCTTTTCACAAGGAGAGCTTCGTCTTCAAGCAACAAATAGCGATATCGGCGAAGGAAAAGTAAACATGCCTGTTGATCACCGAGGTGACGATAAAGAAATTGCATTCAACCCCCATTATTTCCTTGATGTCTTAAGACATTGTAAGGATGAAACTGTCAATTTCTGTATGACCGACTCATTCAATCCAGGTTCCATTACAGACACTTCAGATGCTCACTATGTGATCATGCCAATGCGTCTTGGGTAATCCATGGAATGGATAAAAAAAATAACCCTCACCTCATTCAGAAATTACTCTGATCGCGAGTTTATCTTTCATCCTGGAATCAATTTAATCCACGGCGAAAATGGAATCGGAAAATCAAATCTTCTCGAATCATTATTAATTACAAGCATCGGAAGATCTAATAGAACAAATAATTTAAAAGAAGCAATCTCTCACGGAGCCTCTTCTTTTTATATCAAAGTCTTTTATACCAAAGAGGGCCTTTCTGAAAAAATACAAGTGAACTTTGACGGAACATCCAAAGAAATCCTCCATAACCATACACGACACAAAAGTTTCTCAAGCCTTTTGGGCCTGATTCCTTCTGTTGTCTATTCTCCAAGTGATGTCGATATCATCACTGGCGAGCCATTTCATAGACGAAAGTTCATGGACATACACCTTGCTCAATCAGACCCTCTATACACCCTTCATTTATCAAGATACAACAAAGCCTTAAAACATAGAAATTTTCTATTGAAGTCAAACAATATGGAAGCCATTGAAATTTGGGAGGAGCAACTTGCAGCATCTGCCCAGATCATTCAAAAAAAACGAGAACAATTTATCCACGAGCTTGAAGAGATTTTTACAAGTGAATTTTCCCACTTTCATCACAAGTCAAAAGTGCCGAAAGTGATCTATAAACCCTCACCAAAAACCTCCATTACACAGGAAAGCTACAAAGAATCTAGAGCAAAAGATCAATTATTTGGATTCACTACAATAGGACCACACCGCGATGATTTAACATTTTCTCTAGATAAAGAACGGGCAAAACTTTTTTCTAGCGAAGGAGAAAAAAGACTTCTTGTGATTGCTCTAAAGCTTGCCTCATACAAAATGATGGGTGCTATTATCTTTGCAATGGACGATTACTTGTCTTACCTGGATGAAAATAAGCAGAAACATTTGATCAAGCGGTTAGAAATGCTTCCACAAGTATTTTTAACAGCTCCCTCAAACACCACTTGCCCTTTGATCCACTCTATTTCAATTACTGCAGCAAATGGAGCCGTTTGCTAGTGTTTAATCAACTATATCAAGCAGATTGCGCTTTACTTTTCTTTTCCAAACAAGCCATCTCTTTCATAAAGGCAATTTCCACTTCTAACTCTTTTCCTTCCGAATATTTACCTGTTTTATGAAAATGTTTGTATTCTTCAACAATAGAATTAGCAATCAATTTCCCAAGCTGTACCCCCTCCTGGTCAAAGGAGTTAATGCCCCAAATAAAACCTTGAAACACAGCAACAGCCTCATAATAGGCAAGCAATGCTCCCATAGAATATGCCGATAAAGAATTTGTTACAAGCATCCGACTAGGTCGATTACCCGGGAACACTTGATTGTGATTGTCTGATCCTTTACCTCGAGCAAGCGAAATACACTGAGCAAATAAATTAGCTAAAAGTTTCTCCTGATTAAAACTTCCCTCAATCTTTTGATCACCCATTCGTTGCGGATGCAAAAATCCTATATACTCCATCGGAACGCATGTTGTCCCTTGATGAATTGCTTGAAAATAAGAGTGCTGCCCTTCTGTTCCACATGTACCAAAAATAACTGGGCATGTCCCATAGTCTACAAACTCCCCCCCCTCCTGCTGCACACTTTTTCCATTAGATTCCATATAAAGTTGCTGAATGTGCCCTGACCATAAATCAAGTGAGCTTGAATAGGGAAGAATACACAACGTCTCCAAGCCGAGAAAATTTCTGTTCCAAATTCCAAGTAATGCCCCCATTAAAGGCATGTTTTTCCTCATGTTTGTCTCATGCAAGGTGTGAAAATCCATGTCACTAGCACCTTTTAAAAACTCCTTCCAAACGCTCATTCCGCATATAAATCCAATAGGAACTGCCCCAACCATTGAGGAAACAGAATACCTCCCTCCGATAAAATCCCAGATATAAAAAATCTTTTTATATAATAAGGGAGTGTCCATTGGACTTGCTTTGCCTGTGACCATCACAAAGTGCTCCTTTGGATCAAGACCTTTAGCAAGAAAGTGATTCTTTAACATAATCTCTTGAGCCATAATCTCCATCGTCCCGCCAGATTTTGAAATCACTGCAACAATTGTTTTTGATAAATCAATCTCATCTAAAATACTTCCAATCTTATCTGGATCAATATTGGAGGCAAAATGAATGGTTCTATTGGATTTATGCAGCCCCTTTAACGCCTTAGAAATTGCTAAAGCCCCTAAATAGGACCCCCCAATACCGCAGACAACCATATGCCTAAATTCTTTTGTATGCTCTAAAAATTGCTCCAGCTTTTCTAATTCTTTCAAAGCGTCACTATTAGCTTGCTTTGCTTGATTGGATGCATTTTTTGCAAGAGATTCGGCCCGAATAGCAGTATGCCCTACCATTCTATCTTCTGATTTACATCCCCTTACAAAGTTCATCGTTTTCATATCTTGCATGTCAGCCATCTTTTGAAACACGCAGGCTTCTTTGGCCATCATAAGGAGTTGATCAACCACCCCATCATCCACCCTTTCAGTTGCGTAAAGCATCTTCCAACCACATGCTGACAGATTCATTTGAGCTATCCGACTAGCAGTTAACACCCCTTTCCCTGTAAGATCAATTGGCTTTTTTGATAGTTGCTCTAATTTTTTAAACGCATCATACTTTTTAAATGTTGACATTTCCCTCTCCTCTGTATCTTCTATTTATGACACAAAATAAAAAGAGAATGCAAGATCATTATTCACTATTTTATCATCAATGCAGCTTGGGCGTCAGAAAGAATATTAAAAAACGTATCTGCTTGAACCTTTGCTATTTGCGGGTCAAAAGAGGCCACCACCTTATCAAGATAGTTAACCCTTAGTCCCACAAAAGGAATTCCAAGTCTATTGCACCCCTCCTCTACCGAAGCTAAATGTTTATGTTTATCATTAATAAACACAACCTTCTTAGGAATAAAGTCTATTTGACGGAAAAATTCTACAAGTGCATCCCCTTTATGGGTTGCAGAGTTGAACAATATCCCATCTTTGTAGATTATGGTATCGGTGGTGTGAAATACTAAATTACCCTTGAAAGGGGCTGTAACAGTAAAATCCACTCCGATAAAATGTATTTGATCGACGGTGCGATCTGATATAGCTAACCCTCTTGTTGTAAGTGCCATGCACATCACCCCATCCTCTTGTTGGGATTTAATCATTGCAGAGCTTCCCTCTTCTACCTCACGTACCTTAGAAATACACTGAACAGCTGTCCACTCTGTAAGGGCTTTATTCAGAGCCTTTTGAGGATCCTTCATTTCCTTTTTCAGTTGATCTAACCTGGAAAGAAACCATTGGTCTGTTCCTAGCATTTGATCTAAGGTAATTAAAGTGTTGTCGATATCATATATGAATAGTACCCCCTCCTCCCTAAACTTATCCATCAACTTAATAGAGCAAACTTCGTAAATATCACCAAAAAGCGCAGTGGCCACCGCGATAATAGGGAGCATCCATTTCATACACATCCTTTGTAAAATAAACAAAACACTATTTTTTTAGCCTCAGTGCTTGCTCATTAGACATGATATTGAAAAATTTGTCACCTTGTAATTTTGCAATTTCTGGATCAAAAGCAGCAACTTCTTCATCAAGATAGTTATAACGAAGACCTATAAAAGGGATTCCTAACCTGTTACACCCCTCTTCCACTTGGGTTAGATCTTTGTGCTTATCATTGATGAATACAACTTTTGTAGGGGTAAAGTTCATCTGATTTAAAAACTCTATTAAAGTAGTTCCCTTATGCGTTCCTGCAGTAAATAAGACCCCATGTCTAAATATTATACTCTGACTTGTAAGAAACAATAGGTCATGCTTTACAGGAGCTGAAAGGGTAAAATCAATACCTATAGAATTTAATTGACTTAAGGCACAGTGAGATAATGTAAGACCGCGAGTAGTAAACCCAATGCACATAACGCCACTTTCCTGCTGAGATTTGATCATCTGACTTGATCCTTTTTCTACCTCATGTATTTTAGAAATGTACTGAACACTTGTCCACTCAGCAAGAGCTTTATCCAAAGCCTCTTGGGTATTATTCATTTCTGCAATTAATTCATTGAACCTGTATACAAACCACTGATCTGAACCAAGCATTTGATCTAAAGTGACCAACGTATTGTCAATATCATAAAGAAATAAGACCCCTTCTTCTCTATATTTATCCATTTCTTTAATAGAACTTACTTCATAAATATCAGCAAATACTGCACTTGCCAGCGCCATAATAAAAAACATCCTTTTCATAGGGTTCCTTTGTTAAAAATTAAGGGATAAAAATATCATATCTATTTCTTTATGAACAGGAAAAGTTTTGCTTTAAGAAAAATTTGACGTAAAAGGATCAATAGGTTATAGTTTTGCTTCAACCTGATGCCCAGGTGGTGAAATTGGTAGACACGCTAGACTTAGGATCTAGTGCCTCGCGGTGTGGAAGTTCGAGTCTTCTCCTGGGCAACATTTCTAAACTTATGAAACCTAAAGATCTACCATTTACAATCAAGAGTTTTTCTACTCGAGGCCCCTCTTACATCGACGGTGTTTTAACTATCCCCTATTATTTTGAAGCAGTTAAAAAAGCATTACTTCCTGTTTTAAACCAAAGAATTAACAGCGCTCAAAGAATTCACGTAGAAATTTGCAGTGGTAATGGCGAATGGATTGTTGATAAAGCAGCTAAAAATCCTGAAATTCTCTACGTAGCTGTGGAAAAGAAATTTATGCGTGTGAGAAAAATCTGGTCTAAAATGAAAAACGCTGGATTAGAAAATTTGCTCATTGTCTCTGGAATGGGAGAGGACTTTTTTACCTATTACTTGACTGATAACTCCGTTGAAGAGATTTTTATCAATTTCCCCGATCCATGGCCAAAAGCAAGACATGCTAAACACCGAATTATAAAAGATTCTTTTCTACCCCCTATTCATAAAATTTTAAAACAAGATGGAAAAATTACTGTAACAACAGATAGCGTTGAATATTCTACAGAAATTCTTGACGTGTTTGGAAAGAGCTCAGATTTTGAAAACTTTTACCCAGAAAAAGGGTATGCCATTTTGGATGAGGAGTATGGAGGGTCTTATTTTAGAAGGTTATGGGCAGACCTTGGAAGAGAGAACCGATTAATGACATTTAAACGACAAGGTCCGGCATGCGCATTGCAGAAAACCTAAACGCCTATAAAACATCCCCCTCCTCTTACGACTCTATAAACGTAACTCTTGATGGCTCTTTAACCTCTAATTTAGATTTTAAGGAATTAGATGAACATCTTAGCTTAGAAATCCCTCTATGCATAGAGCTTTTTTTAGACATTCATACGGAAACATTCTCTTTTTTTAATGAATTTGAATTTGCAATCAGACGGCGTGCATTAGAAGTTTTATTAGAGCGGCTCGAAGAATGTCCTGAAAGCCAAATTTCTCACATCATTTTGTATCGTGGCCCCATAGACTTTTCTAACCACATCAAGCATCACAAACAGACCTCTTACGAGTATGATTTGTGGAAAGAGGAGCTTTTTGAAAATAGCATCGATGAGGAACATCTATTAAATCTTTATTCAAGCACCCTTCTCTCTAATTTTTTCCACTCTCTTGGCTCAATCCTTCCTGACCACATCAGAGGTACACTTCTATTCTCTTTACCAGCCTCCCTAGAGTGTGGGAAAGTAGTTGAGTTAATTTCAGAGGAAACATTTTCCCATTTAGAGGTTGGAATTAAACACCCTAAGTTCTTCTTAAAAGGGATATGCTGGGGGATGGGTAGTGCTACTCATATGCTCTCTTTTTACGCCCATCAATCAAAATACACCGAGTCTGAAGTGAAAACCGCAGTTATCCTCCCATTTTTAGGTCTTTGTAACTACAAAGAGTTTGAATCTGTCTGCCAATCTTTGATTTCAAGTGATATTCCTTTCAAAATTATCGAGGAAAACCTGATAAATGAAAAATGGTTTGGAATAGACTGTCTCATTTATGATCCGTCTACTATTTCCTTTGATGGCAACCGTATGTTAGATGGATTCATTGCTGCAGGCGGTCTTGTTAAGACCTTTGGCAGTGCTTTTTCTACGCTATAACAAAACCTCAAGACAAAAAACATAAATTAGTTGTAAAATATCAGCAATATATTGTAAGATTATCCTTTTATTTTCGGGGCATAGCGCAGCTTGGCTAGCGCATCTGGTTTGGGACCAGAGGGTCGGGGGTTCGAATCCCTCTGCCCCGACACTTTTATAAAATTCCCTTCCCCCTTTTATTGATAAAATTTGTGTGTTTTATGTTGAATTTATACACAGATAGTTGTAGCCTCTTCTCATGATAAAAATGCTACTACAATTAAATTCTGGATCGCTTCTTTTCAAGGCTATTGCTAGATTAACAGGACTTTCTCAAGTTGTAACAGTAGGTAAAATAACAGGCAAAAAACTAAAAGAACAATCACTTGTGGTAATATAAAGCATAAATTTTTATAGTAGGTAGTATGGATAATAAAAAAAAGACATTAACACTTTTTTCCATTGTAATGATCAATATCATTGCAGTTGATAGTATCCGAAGCCTCCCGCTTTCTGCCCAATATGGGTTTTCATTACTTTTTTATTATCTTATTGCTGGTCTATTTTTTTTAATCCCCAGTGCCCTTGTTTCAGCAGAGCTAGGTACTGCCTGGCCAGAGACAGGCGGTTTATATGTTTGGATAAAAGCTGCATTTGGAAAAAGTGTCGGCAGCGTGATCATTTGGCTAAATTGGATATTTAACCTAGCTTGGTACCCGACCGTGATGGGAGTTACAGCTGGGGTATCTGCATATCTGATCAATCCAGATTTAGCAGAAAATAAATTTTATATTATTTCTGTTATCCTATCCTTATTTTGGATAGCAACTATACTTAATTGTTACGGGATGAAATTATCTGCCTGGGTGAGCATTGTAGGGGCAACTGTAGGGACTTTGATTCCTATGTTTTTTCTCATCCTACTATCAATCTCATTTTTCTTTAGTGGTAAGCCCCTTGCAATCGACCTCTCCTGGAGTGCTTTACTTCCAAATGATTGTTGTTATGATAAACTTGGATACTTTAGTTCCATCCTATTTGGGCTCCTTGGCCTTGAAATGGTTGCAACACATGCTGGGGAGATGGTTGATCCAAGAAGAGACTACCCAAAATCACTTTTCATCTCAGTGGTCCTTATTTTATCCTCAACTATTCTTGCCTCTCTTGCAATAGCAATTGCCGTCCCCAACAAGGAATTAAATTTAGTAGTGGGAGTACTACAGGCTTTTCAAGTATACTTTGAATATTTTAACATATCCTATTGTATTTATATCGTAGCAGCGGCGATTGTAATTGGCGCTTTAAGCGGCGTAAGCGCCTGGATCATAGGGCCTACTAAAGGGATTATGGTCGCCTCTAAAGATGGCACCTTACCAAAATACCTCACCATGCAAAATTCTCATGGGGTCCCTGTTCATGCATTACTTACTCAAGGGGTGATTGTTACCATTCTTTCTCTCTTTTACTTATGTATGCCTTCAGTAAACAGTACTTTTATCTTTCTATCTATTATCACATCACAACTTGCAATGATTGTGTATATTACGCTTTTTGCAGCAAGCATTGTTTTACATCATAAAAAGAAAGATGTGAAAAGAACTTTCAAGATTCCTGGTGGAAACATAGGCATTTGGATCACTGCGTCTTTGGGCATTACCATATCTTCCCTTGCTTTTTTAGTGGGGTTTGTACCGCCAAAAGAAGTTCTCATTACTAACATTTATCTTTATGAGTTTATGCTTATTGGGGTTATGATTCTTTTAAGCGTTCTTCCCTTGCTATTTGTTAAATTTTCTTCAAAAGACTTGTGAAGTATTTTAGCAGAAGTATTATTGATGTTAAAAGCAGGAGAAGGATATGAAAGCTACAGATACAGTGTTACTTAATGCAACATATCACCCTAATTCGGGCTATGAAAAAGATTTTATTCAACTCTGGGAATCTAAAATTAAGCCCGTAGCACTCAAATATGGGGCTAATTGGGCATCTATCTATCATAATGAAGAAACTGAAGAGTTTCTCTCTTCCACTCACTGGACTACAAAGAGGGAAGCAGATAAGTTTCTCCTAGATAAGGAGTATTTAAAAGCATTGAAGGAGCTAAACAAAATCTCATTAATTCCACCAAGTAGAGCAACTTACGATTTTCTTAGAGAAGCTGCTTAGTACTAAACATGGGTATTAACGACCCCACCATGATCAGGGCAACTCCCATCGTAAATGAAAATCCATGGATCGTACCGGGATGGAGAAAAAAGTCTATGCTTGCTGAAAACACTACTGATAAATAAATAAAGGGGGCTAAACTTACAGGTTTTGCAAAAGTAAAAGCAAGCCCTCTTAAAAGCTGATTCATGGTTGCCCCTACCCCCACAAAACCAATGATCAAACTTAAAGGTAGAATTTGATTGGAGGTGACTACAAGAAACCCCTGCTCAAATCCCCCAAAAGCAAGTACACTAAGGAGAAAACTTCCTGTTAAAACAGAGGTATAGAAAAAAAATAAAAAGGTGTTATTCATCAAAGTATCTGTCTGTCTATTCATTCCGTTAAGAACTTGGGCGATTGCTACAGAAAATCCCGAAATAAAACCAAATATGGTAAAGGGATCAAAAACTTCTTTGGTGGGCTTTAAAATAAGCAATACACCACAAAAGGAAACAAATAGACTCAAGAAAACAAGTGCGCTTGTCTTATGCCTAAACAGAATATAGGAAATAATTGGCATAAACATGGGGTAAGTATTCCAAAGCAACACTCCGTTGGTCAGGGATCCTTTTGTAAAATAGTATAATAAGCTCATTTGTGAAATCACGACCGCTATAGATCTTACCAAATGAAGTCCCGTTCCTTTAAAAGTAATTTCCTTCCATAACACCCTTTTAAAGGAGAAAAAAATCACCACAAAAATAAATGGAACAGAAAATCTAAGAAATAGCATCCACGGCATATAGATATTTTCTACCCCAATTTTTACAAACAAGGAAAAAAAAGTGGCAAAAAAGGAGGCGAGCACCATATAAAATGCCCCTTTCTCAAATCGTCTAATCTGAAATTTACTAAACATATCCCCCTCTTAATCAATCAAAACAATCTTGTCAAAGGGTATTCTTAAGATCAAGTGGTGATTTCTGGAAGCAATTTTTTTATTTCACTTGGTTCATTCATCACAATAGCAAAGAGCCTTATGACAGTTGGTTCTTGTAAAAACAGCTTCTGATTATCTTTACCGTGACTTTGAAATATAACCTTGAAGATCCTTTCAATAGCTTGCTCTCTAATTTTTTTCCAGTTTGGATCCCTATTCAAAAGGGAGACGCCCGAATGTAAAAATCCATCTTTGAGTAATAGAATGGTTTTGCTAAATGATTTTATTGCTGCATCTACTGTTTTTCTTAAAACCTTAAGAAGCCCCTCCTGTGATGGCAAAAGCAATTGTTTTTCATCTCTTGGAGCCAAACTGTCGATGATATGTTGTACTCCTTCCAAAATTACGCTCTCATCTCGCCTTCTAATTTCTTCCTCGCGAGCTCTTTGAACAAATGTGTAAGATCGATTAATCGCAGGTTTTGGAGTGGACTCCTCTTCATTTTGAGATCGGTATGATCTACCAGTTGCGATAGGTATTGGGGGACTTGGCGTTCTCAGTGAAGCTCTTTCCATCAGGTAATCCTTGGTTAAACAATTCGTATACTATATCTAAATAAGTTATTTAAATAAAGAAATAGTTTGAAAAAATGAGATTTAGCTGTTATGACCATGGTATGGAAGATTCAATGCAAAATGTTCATGACGACATCTTAAAAGTTCTTTATGATTGGAAACAAATCTGTCAAAATCATCACCTTCTAGATAGGAGTGATTTTTTAAATAAAATGCACAATCACATTCTTCTTTTGGACGATCATCTAGCAAAATTGAACGAAAATAATCCCATTTATAAGCTGCTAATTCATGTTTTACACACTCCAGGGGGTGCACCTATTGTGACCAAAGATTCCTTATCGGATTGTGCAAAAGACTACTCTGCTGAACATTCAAGCAAATCAACATTTTACCAATACTTAAAGAAATCTCTAATTTCTTCTAATGAGCATGAGAATTTTCTTTTCGTTTCTCTTTCGATTTTAGATGAGAAACTTCAGAGTTCTTTTTAGTATATTTTTTATACGAAAGTTTTGTGCATTTGCACCCTTCGGTGTATCTTTTATTTATAACACTCCAATCCATATACTCAAAACAAAGATCAACATAGCTGTCTTTATTAAGACCAAATTGACTGATGTATGCATGTTCCCAAAGATCTATCACGGCAAGGGGAACCCACCCTGATAAAAACCCCCGTTCATGGTCTTGAATCCAGGTAAGTTTCAAATCTCCATCAGAAATATTTCCAAACAGGATGACCCAACCGATGCCACGAGTTTTAGCGTAACTTTTCACCTCCAAGACGAAATTTTCAACTGCTGCATATTGATCGGTGATTTTGCTAATAATTGTTTCGCTTCCCTTAACATCACCATTTCCACCTAGCTGAGAAAAATACAATTCATGTAATTTCATCCCATCATACTCAAAAGCATATTGCTTTCTAAGGGATTGATTCATAAAAGAATCAGAGGTTTTATTGATCTTTTCGTCTATGAAATTTACCTCCCTAACGTATCCTTCATAGAGTTTCAAATGAATGTCTAAAAGTTCTCCATTAAATTTTGGCATTTTTTCCTTTAACTTGGAAAAATCCATTGGTGTAATTTGACTTGCGCTTGCAAAAACAAACGCGATTAAAAGCAAGAATATCTTCTTCATAACGCCCTTTTTTTTTAAAAAACTATACAGCAAAATTGGAATTCAAGGATAATAAAAAATATGCTGAACCCATTTGACCTCTACTTTTATCAGAACATCCCTTACGCTAACCTCTTCTTATTAAAGATGATTACGTTGATTGCTGATCCTAAAATACATCTCTTCTTTTGGGGATTGATCTCCCTTTATTACTTTTTTAGGCGGGGATTACCAGCCCTTTCAACTAAACCTGTTTATTTTTTTGCACTTACCAATCTAATTATGCTTTGCTGCGGGCTTATTAAGATCATTTTCGGCAGAGCTCGACCCTTTTTACTAGATGAAAACATTGTGGGATTTACCTTTTTTACAGTAAACAATGACTTTTTATCTTTTCCCTCTAGCCATACAGCTATTGCTGCAGGTTTAGCTTATACCTTAAGAAACCAATTCAGACCGGGCCGATTGATTTATTTTTACCCAGTAATGATCATGGGAACAAGGCTTTTGTTAAGAGCTCATTTTGCAACCGATGTGCTTGCTGGATTTGCAACCGGCCTATTGCTTAGCCAATTATTGGAGAAAATAGTAGCAATTTCATCCATAAAATTTCAATCTGAATAAAAAAAACTAAGAGGCTTATCGCCTCTTAGTCTATCTCAAATAACGTAGCCTTTGCTTATTTTTTCGCTATTTTTCTTCTAACTACTCTTTTTTTAGCACCAGTTGCTTTTTTAGGAGCAGCTTTTGCCTTAGTAGTTGCTTTTCGAGTTGTTCTTTTTGCTACTTTTCTTTTTGGAGCTGCTTTTTTTGCAGCAGGCTTTCTTTTTGCAGCAACTTTTCTTTTTGCACCAGCTTTTTTAACGGCAGTTTTTTTAACAGCAGTTTTTCTTTTTGTAGCTACTTTTTTCTTAGTGGCAACTTTTCTTTTAGGCGCTGCTTTTTTAACGGCAGTTTTTTTAGCTACTACTTTTCTTTTTGCAGCAACTTTTCTTTTTGCAGCAACTTTTTTTACTTTAGTAGTCTCTTCTTTAGTTACGCAAGCTTCTGCTCCAGTTTTTTTAGCAGCAGGCTTTCTTTTTGCAGCAGGCTTTCTTTTTGCTACTGCTTTTCTTTTTGCTTCCATTTTTTCTCCTTCATCTCTGAAATTAATTGCAGTTAATGTGAAAGTTAAACAGATGTATGAAAACTTTATCTATTTCTTTCTTATTTGTGAATATAGATAATTATAAATTTAAATACGAAAAAAAGATTTAATGTAAAATTAACAATACAAAAAATACAATCAATTTATCACTGAAAATGCATTGTGGGGCCACTTTTAATGTTTTACTAAAATCATTGCGTTGAAAGATTTTTTTTTATTCTTATTGTTTTTGACATTTTCAGAGTGTTTCTTTTTGATGTTTAGACGTTAATCTTAAGTGATTTACAAAACACGTTAAGGTTGAGGTGGTTGGCAAGGGTGATTTAAAGTGTTTGAGATTATACACTTAATCGCAAATTTTTTTCTTTTTATTCGATTTAATTAAAAAATATTTTACAAAAAAAACGGTTAGAAAGAAAAATCGATCAATTTTTCTAATTTATTTATTTCTTAATTTTAAATTATTAATTGAGGGAAAAAAAATGACCTGTAATTAAAAATTTCCAGGTCATTTTTTAGCGATTGTTTGATTTATTACGCAGCTTTTTTACGTAAATTTGTATTTGTTTTTTTCTGTTTAATCGAAACTATTTTTTGTGTAGATGCCCTCTTTTTAGCTAGTGTTTTTCGCTTTGGAGCAGCTTTTTTCTTAAATGCAGTGGTTTTTTTTCCTGCAGTTGCATATTTTGTAGAATAACTGCTGTTGTTAGCAAATAACCAGCTGTAGCATTTTTTAAAAAACCATCCAATTTTCTTTCCAAAACTCGTTTTGGTTTTATATTCTTTATGCTTATTTTTTATTGATTTTCTTCTTTTTGTACTCATTATTATCTCCTGATTTGACTTAATCTAAGTTTGAAAAGTGTGTTTTTTGTTTATTCCCTTTTCTTCTACCTATTGACTATGAATATAAAGGCTTTAAAAGCCACAAAATGTCGATAATAATTCTATCCGGTTGATTGGCAGTTATTTAGAATAAAAAGTGGTTATTATTAACTATGGATATTGCTCTTTGTTTTTAAAAGGGGTAGTAATAAGTTGCTTTCTATTGAAAATCGGAGTATGTAATAATAAAAAACCAATAGGATCTTTCATGGTATTATCTGATACGCCAAAAGGCAACAAAAGAGTGATTTCAACATTTGTACTTGTGATGTTAAACGTTGCTATCATGGCCTCTTTACGAAATTTGCCCCTTGTAGCTACCTATGGCTTTTCAGCACTTTTTCTATTTATTATTGTTGGGATCTTTTTTTTACTCCCTTGCGCTCTTGTTTCTGCAGAGCTTGCGACAGGCTGGCCAAAATCTGGGGGGATTTATATTTGGGTTAAAGAGGCTTTTGGCGATAATTGGGGGTTTTTTGCCATTTGGTTACAGTGGATTCATAGCGTAGCATGGTATCCGGCAATTCTCTCTTTTGTAGCAACAACAATGGCCTATGTATTTTACCCCCCTTTTGCTGGCAATGCTTACTATGTCTTATTTGTTGTATTAATCAGTTTTTGGGCAATGACAATTCTTAATTTTTATGGTATAAAAATATCTGCATGGTTTTCGACCTTAGGGGTGATTGCAGGGACAATTGTTCCAGGTGTTTTTCTTATTTTATTAGCCTTTATTTGGGTCACTTCAGGAAACCCCTCTCAAATAGGATTTTCTTGGAAAGAATTTATCCCCAATTTTTCTAAACTGCAAAATTTTGTGTTTCTTG
>CAMBZN010000024.1 GCA_945872565.1 Chlamydia trachomatis
TTGCTGTACTGGAGCAGGAGCAGGAGCAGGAGCAGGAGCAGGAGCAGGAGCAGGAGCAGGAGCAGGAGCAGGAGCAGGAGCAGGAGCAGGAGCAGGAGCAGGAGCAGGAGCAGGAGCAGGAGCAGGAGCAGGAGCAGGGGCAGGGGCAGGGGTTGGATATGCTTGGCTCATTAGTTTATCCATCGCTTCTACCAGATCAGTTTGCACTTTCAAAGAAGCACTTAAATTAAGCTGTTCTTCTTGACTTTGTTTATTAAAATACTCTGTCATTCTAAAGAGTTTTTGTCTTTGCTTTCTGATGATTTCGTTCAGTTCTTGTATACGAAATAAAGAAACGTCAGAGACTTTATCTTTTTTCAATTCGTCTTCAAACCTTTCAATTGTCCACTTAGGAGATTTTTTCTTTTTTGATCGAGTCACAGCTCGTGCTGTCTCTTGCGGGGCAGGGGGCTGTTTTGATCGAGCAGCAGGAACCAATTGCTGCGGAGGCTTTGGTTGCTCAGCAGGTCTACGTCCATCTGCTTTTTTCTCAACAACAGGGGTGCGCGATTTTTTTTTACCCGTTTGTTTTGGAGCCTTTCGAGAAGGTTCCGGCCCAAGCACTGCTAAAATTTGATCAACGGATGGCTCTTGGGAGGGGGGCGAAATATCGGCGTATTCTTTTTTTAAGAGTTCTATAGAGCGTTCAAACCCTTCTTTGAAAGAATTTAAAGATTTAGGGTAAGAATGAAATGGATTAAAAATGGGTCTTGTATGCAAATTTTGTCGAGCAGCAGGAAAAAATCCCTCCGTAGGTGTTGTTAACCATCTGTCATCTAGTGATGAAAAATAGCTGAAAAAGAAGCGCGCAAACTGCTCACCGCTAGCATAACAATACTTCTCATCCGAAATGCACTCTGTAACACTTTTGGATATTATTTCTATATTAGCACGAAAAAACATTTCGGCTCCTCTTTTTAAAAAACCTGATTCAAAAGAAGAAAAAGAATCCATTTGGTTTTCATAATATTTTTCAATGTTAGGGTATAGGGTAAGAAAAAGCTCCCAATGACTCTCCACGGATTCCGATAATAAATCCTCATGACCATTCTTTAAAACTTTAACGTAAATATCAAACGCCCGCTCTCCTTTTCCATGGTTTGTTAGTTTTGGATAACTACTAGGGTTGAAACCCGCTATTTGTTTAGCTAAAAGCTTAGCTCCTGCAGCGTATGCTTTTTGAGTTGCCTCGGCAAAATTAATGGTAAATTGAATAAATGATTCTTTCATTAATAAATTATATTCTTTATTTATGATTTCGGGAACTATACCGAAATAGATCTTAGCTTGCTCAAAATATTCATTTGCAATTTTTTTTGTTACTTGTTCTCTAGGAGAGGCGTATTGCTCCCAATACTGTTTTGCTATTGTGCCACCTAGTTCAGCTGGGGGTATGCTAGCAATATTGATAACATGAAAATTCATTTTTTCGCTCTATTTGGGTAATAATTATTAATAAAAGGATTATTTTATATTAAATGTTTACTTGCCGTCAATCGAAAAAATTAAATTAATTAGAAGGTTGGGTCCCATTTATATTTTTTATTATTAATAACAACTGTACGGTAGACCCAAGGGTCATTATTCTCCCTCAGAAGGCGATCAAATCCTTTTAGGGTGCCTTTAAAAAATCCATGGCGACCAATTGCTAAAAGCATGTAACGGGAGCTTGTGGGGCGAAAATGACTTCTTGGTCCATCGACGGGGCTTAAGATATTTTGGTGAAAGAGGATGATTTGTTCAGCCGATACCGAAAGGGGGTCATAACGTTTTACAAGCCCTGTGGACAGGGTCGTTTTTTTCGTTAGTTCAGCATCTTTCCCCCAGGGGGGATGATAGCCGACGTCTGCAAACACAAGTGAAAAAATAAATAAGGGGGTAAATTTAAAAACCATGGCGCAACATTAAAATGGGATATAATTGATAGTCACGCAATCGATAATGTGCTGATTGTTCAAAAGTTCTAGTGTTAAAAAATAAGGCCTCCTCTTTTGCCCCATAGATCCCTCCAAAATACCATCCGGATTCAAAACTCATTGCAAGCAAAGCTGCCGGAAGGTTATCATTTTGAAAACACACCACTGCAGCTAAAGTTGTCAGGCCATTTAAAAGAAAAGCTGTTAAAGCCGACTGCTTTTGCCCTAAATAAAGATAACCCAGTCCCGGAATAAGAGCGTTTAAGCCCCCCGCAACAATTGGATTTTTCTTGTGCTTTTCATATTCGGTATAAATTTGTAAAGTGGCTTCTTTGCATTCTCTAAGGGCATAGAAATTTTGAAGACTCTCTTCTACTTGTAGATGAGTTTGATCCTCTAATCCATCCTCCCCGGTGCTCTCTTCAAAAAAAGAGGAATCCAAAGTGCTTTCTAATGCTGCAATTGATGTTTCAATAGATGGATCATGAATAGTTTTACAAATACGATCAATATCCCCTGATAAAATCGCCCCACCTAAATCTAGCTTTATTTTTTCAAAAGGAAAGGACTTTTCCATAACAGTTAAGATCCTTTGAGCTTTCTCCTCTTCCTTCTGATTCTTTAACGAATCGTACAAGATCACTAATAGATCATGAAATGCTGGAAACGCCGGCTCAATATTTGCAAGGAGAGAATGGTCAAAAAATGCAGTAGCAGAGCTGTATTGCCCCCCAAGATAATACGCATTGATAATCTGGTAATCAATTTCCCGTCGTCTGGAAAGCAGGGATTTTGGTATCAAAATTGAGGCGCGTTTAAAAGCAGTTATTGCCTGGTATAAGTCCAGCTCCCTTGCAAAATAAAGGCCAATTTCATATTCCTTGCCCCAGTCTGTAAACTTTTCATCTTCAATAAGAGGGGGGAAGATCGATTGCATTTTTTGCAAATACATATCATGCACCAAATACCCAAGTTTTGGCGATAATACCTCACCTGCCATCAAAGAAACACAAAATAATAGTAGATATATCATAGCAGATATTCTAATCAGTAAGGGGTTTAAAGTCCAATTTTAGTCATCATAACTATCATAATCATCAAATTCATTATAATCCGAGGACGATTTTACCGATTCCAACCCTTCGGTAAAATCTTGAATGTTACATTGCTCTTCTCTTGAGTATGCAGCCTCTTGATTTCTTGTAATTTCAGAATATTCTTGAGAATTATGGATGATGTGGGGTTTGATAAACATGATTACATTTCTATTGGCAATGGTCTTTTCAGTTTTTGAAAAGGCAGCACCAACAAGAGGAAGCCCTCCCAAACAGGGAATACCCGAAACGTTTCTTGTAATGCTATTGCTCATTGTGCCACTTAATAAAACAAAATGCCTATCCGGAACCCGTATTTTTGTAGTCATGTTAGTCTTTGCTGTACGAATTCCATTAATGGTTCGAGAGTCTACAGACTCAGAATCCGACGATGAGCCATCATTAACTTCTTCAGAAATTTCTTCATCAACATCTAAAGTGACCATCCCATCAGAGCTAATATTAGGGGTAATACTCAAAGTAACCCCAATATTTCTATACTCTAAGTTGGCATTAGTTGTTTGAGATAGTCCTGAGGTTGTAACCAATGACCCTGTAAAGGGAACGTTTTGCCCAGAAAAAATCTTAGCATTTTGATTGTCTTGCGTGACAATTTTTTGAGAAAGAACGATGGTAACATTACCGTCAGATTTAAACGCATTCACCAAAGATCCTATCGATGAATAGGATTGACCATTGTGAAAAATAATGTCTCCAATAATACCCATATACCCACCAGCAAGGGGGGGAATAGCCATCCCTGTTGGGGGCTTTGCGCCATCAATCTTATTCATGTTTTGCGCAAAAGGAATTCCAGGACTATCGGATTGAGGCTCAAAATTTCCAAGGGAATAGCCGAACTTATTCTTTAAAGTACCCTTATTCTGCCAGCTTAATCCAAAAGTTGTCTCATCATCTAAAGTGGTATCAATCACAAGCACTTCGATAAACACTTGAGAGATAGGTCTGTCGATGGATTTTAGCAGCTGATCAAGTTTTGTAAGAACAACAGGAGTTCCAGTTGCAATAAGAGAGTTTGTTGTCTCAATCCACTGAATAGAGCTTATAGCTTGGATAAGGTCTTGATTTTGTTTGGAGTTTTGCTGCTGCAGCCCCAAACTTACACTGATTTTTTTTAGTGCAGAGACAATCTCACTGCCTAGGATATTTTGAATTTTATATAATAAAAACCCTTGATCATTAACTGAACTTAAAAGATTTTGATCTCCACCAGGACCAAGAGACTCTACATTATCAAATTGCTTTAAAAGAGAAATGACTTCTAAAACACCCTCTTTTTCTCCTGATACAATGATTGTATTTGTTTTTTGGACGTAACTTAAGTGATCAACAACTTCAGCAAGGGCTGGGTTTGTCATACCATTATGTACAAGGTGGGATTCAAAACTTGCCACCATCAAAATCAATTCAGGGCCCGGAACATATTGTGGGACATAAATTTGATACCCCTCTACATGCCGCTTTTCTCCCTCGACCTCTTTGCCAAGTTTTTGACCGGTGTCTAATTCCAATAGAAGTTTTTGGAGTTTTTGCAAGGCCTCAGCAGAGCCAACAAACACAAGGCTATGGGTATTTTTTACATACCGAACAGACTCTATTGCATAGTAAAAGGCTGAACCTTTTTTCTGTTGTTTTTTTGATTCCAGCGCAATGGATTTAAGTTGATCGATTAATTCTGTGGGAGAGGCCTCTTTGACCTTATATACAAGAATGTTAGATCCAAATGCGTTTTTAATATCAGACTCTTTATCGATCTTTGCTAGAATTTCTTTAAGCTTTGTAATTGAATCAGGGGTTCCTACAAATTGAACCGAATCAGTATTTTTTAGTTGCTTGATAGAAGAAATGGTCTTAAAAAGAGGGGAATAAAAGGGTCTGGTTAATTTTTTAGAATCATTTACAATTCCTTCTAGAATTTGTTTTAAGTCATCAAAGGAGAGGCTGTTTAACTCGTAGATAAATACTGCCGTTTCATCTAATCCACCATGGCTTTGCATGTCTAACTTTTCAAGGAGAATGTTTAAGCGAGCAAGGGCAGTTGCAGTTCCAGTAAAAAGTAACTGCTCTGAATCTTTTAATACTTTAATACTGTCCAAACACTTCATAAACGCAGGGTCGGATAAATCAGAAGAGGCAAGATTTTCTGCAGTTTCATCAACTAGTAATTTCAAATGCTCTGCATCGGTGTTTTTAGGGGTAAATACTAAAAATTCGGTAGAGGGGGGGGCTTGTGTTAAAAGCTCCTTAGATTGAGCAGCAGAAACATCAAAGGTAGGAAGAAGCTCTGCTACCTCTTTAAGGGACTTTGTAGAACCGACAAAAAAGAGCGAATTTGTCGCCTTTATCCATTTCATCGACGAAATAGCTTTGATCAGATTGTCATTGGGGTACTCATTATTTTTAAGGTAATCTTTTAAGTTCGATAGTGCATCCCGAAGTTGCTCCTCGCTTGCTTTTTGAATATTATAAAGATAAAAATGTGAAATTCCTGTTTTATCTATATCGACATTATATGACCCAATGATTGATTCAAGCAAAGCTAAAAGCTCTGGTCGAGTATCTTGTGGAACAACAAATAAAATAGAATTAATATCATGAATAGGGGTTGCATTTTTTAATACGTACAAAAGATTTTGATTAAAATAACCAGAACGCTGCAAATTTTCAGAAATTTCATCTAAAACTTTAAGCATTTCATCGACATTCATCCCTTTAGGTTCATAGATTAAAAACGACGTATTAACTGTACCTAAAAACGCATTTCCAATATCAATATTTTTTAAAAACCCATCAATAAGAGCAAGGTTTTCTGGAATTCCTATTAAAAGAAGGGAATGGGTAGAGCTAATATAGATCGCATTATCAACAATCTTTTCAAGAGCGGTAACATCTAAACCTTGATCCTTAGATCCTCTGAAGATGTTCTTCAACATAGATAGAATATCATCTTCATTTTTATACACCAGGGGATAAATTAACACATTCGAAGGGGTTAATCTTTTAGTCCCTGAAGTATAGTTGATGTCATTATCAATCTCTTTTAATAATGCAATGGTCTTATCTATTAAAAAGGGAGTAGATACAATAAAAATTGTATTAGAACCAGGTTGAGCAATGATTTCAAGGGTCATGCTCTCTGATAAAGGCTTCATGATCTGTTGAGCAAAAAGCTGAAGCTCTAATACATTCATGTTTTCTGCTTCATAGGTATCTATATCATATGGAGTTTCCGGTATATCCAAACTTTTGAGCAGCTGATGGACCGTTTCAATACTTGAGGCAACATCTGTCACTATAATCTGTCTAGTTTCAATGGAAACCTCAACCATCGCAGATGTGGATAACAAAGGGGTAATCAACGCGGCAATGTTTGTAGGATTGCCTCTATGAATCTTAAAAACACGTGTCATGATCGAAGGGGTTTGCCCTTTAATAGGATTTTCTGCCGAAACAACAGTTGGTATTTGCTTGACGGAGGCATTTCTGTGAATAATTAAATTCTTGCCCTCCTCTATCAATGATAAGTCATGTATTCTAAGAATCTGAATGAGTGCACTTCTCACATCATTCAAAGAAGTGGGCTTATCTGAAACAAATGTGATATTAAAATCAACCTCACTTTCATTATAAATAAGATTCAAATTGCCTATCTTACTTATGAATTGCAATAATTGTTTCATCTCGACATTTTCAAAATTAATTGTATAGCCATCATCAGGAGGACTGGCATCTTCTTTTGCTATCAAAGAGATGTTTAGTAACAGGCTTAAGAGAAGTACCTTAAATTTGCTCATTGAATAGAAATGCTTTTTATTAAATTAACGACAATTTTCGATCCTAACCAAAATCTTTAATCATTGCAACAAATTTTAGAAATCAGTGAAACATCTATTGGAAAAAATCTACAGCAAGAGTATATAGAAGTTAAAGATTGGGTAAAGAAAAATGCGATACTACCGTAAGAGGAAAAGAAAAGTTGTCCTTACTGATAAGGAACGAAAAACAAAAATGCTTACAAGTAGCGAGTGGATTCTTCTAGGGGTTTTCTTTGTGGCTGTTTCAGAAACAATTGTAAAACACTATGAATTAACATGGAAATATCTACCCTACACCTTTGCAGTAGTACTTGTACTCTCAACAAAAATCATGATTAAAGCATTACAAGTGATTTCCAAAGGGGCAAATATCTTTTTGAATTCACTCAAAGACATGTAATACTTACATTTTGTAAAGAGAGAGTGCAAAGTTTTGGGTAGAGCTTGGGTGTTTTCCCTCAAGAGTGTTAAAAAGAATTCGGGACAGGGCTCGACTTTGTAGAAATTTATTTTCTAAAAGGGTCTTGACGGTAAGATGCTCAAGGTGATCTTTTTCAACATCAGAAAGATCGCTGAATGAGAAGGAATGAATGAAACAGATATCCCCTTGAATGAAATTATCGATGGTGGGAAAAAAATCTGAAGAGGGTGATTTTCCAAGAATAGGGGTTTTGTTTAGCAAAAGACGAGGGGTTGATCCATTGGACGGAACGTGATAAATACTCTCTTCCATAGAGGTGATGTGTGCAATTGTTTGATTGGATGGAATGATGTGTAACATCGTGGTATGGGTGTTTTTGTGCAGTCGATCATAGTAGAGAAGCTCATTTAATTTATTTGCAAAATTCTGCAAGGAGAAAATCCCAGCGTTCATGGAATGTAGATAGGGATTAAGCAGTGTATGTGCTATTGCCCTTAAATTAATAATGGGTAAGTAAGAGGTCACATTTCTACCATCGGTATTTGCTAAAAACACAAAATAAGAGCCGTCGGTCAAGCGAAAAAACTCATAATATAACCCAGGGGCAAAAAAATCTTCCGATGTATGCAATCCAATCTCTAATTCGTCAAATTGAGGGAGCTTTTTTGGTACAAGCTCTGCCTGGATAAGTTTTAAAGCAGCGCCGGGACTTTCATTTTCTTCCCGCTCTTGCTTTAAATAGGCAGTAATCTGCATGATATAATCAACAATATCTTCTGTACGATTCTCATAATTAGGCTCTAGGGCCTTTTTTAAAACTTCTCTTAAACCGGGTTTTATAAGCGAAAGATTTACTTTCCCAAAAGACAAGCTCCCTGTAAGAAGCTCATAGGTAATGATCGCCAGGGAGTAGATGTCGGTATTATAATGAACGGACAAAGGATTTTCTTTTTGCTCAGGACTCATGTAAGAGGGAGTGCCTATCACAGGTCTTTTTGAAAATCCGGGGGTGTTGCGTGTAGTTTTTTTTAACTCAGCAATTCCAAAATCGATCACCTTGACATTTCCATCTTCAGTGATTAAGATGTTTTCAGGTTTTAAATCTCTGTGGATAATTTTATGAGAGTGTAAATGCATCAAGGCGTAGGAGACTTTTAAAACAATCTCTAAGGAGCGAATCTCGGAAAATGCCTTTGTCTCTATAAACTGTGTGAGAGAGACTCCATGAATATATTCCATAGCAATATATAATCCCTTTTCCCACTTTCCAGATTCATACACTTTTACAATATTAATATGCGATGCTTGGGTGATGATTTTTGCTTCTAAAAGAAATCGATCCACCAGATCTTTTTGCTCGACAAGATTTGGTGCTAATATTTTTACAGCAGCGAGTTTACCAGCTGGATCTTTGGCAAGGTATAAAAAGCTCATCGACCCTTTATGAAGACAGGCCTCAATCTGATACTTTCCAATCTTTGTAACGGATGGGTCTACGGGGGGATTTTTGTAGGTAGGAAGTGTATCCCTTTGATGCATCTGTGAATCTTTCATAATTTAACTATTTAGACTAGTTACTTTTACTCCAATTGTATCTCCAATTTCTATCACTTCCCCTGTGCCAATGGATTTTCCAGAGACAATAAGATTGACGTATCTTGGGTTGATCATCACAGGAAGCTTAACTCCCGGCCCTAATTTTTTTAGTTCTGCTAAAGATAGGGTGAATCTAGCAACTTCTAAATTCACTGTGATGGATACATTGGATAAATTGGTTTTTTCAGGAACAATTGCCTCTTGAGCAAAAGGTGCTACTTTTTCCTCAGCAGTTGAAATTACTTTTTCATCCAAGTCTTCTTCTAAATTTTCATCCAAATCTTCATTATAAAAATCATCGCTCAAATCATCGTCTAAATAATCATCGTCATCAATATCATCCATGTTTTCCTCATTATAAAAATATAAGTAATCAAGAACCTTTATACCATCCTTTTGCTTTTTCACCTGAAATAAGGGATTGGATCCTATGAGCATTTGAAAAGAGCCTTTCCCTTCGGCTAAATTATAAAAAGAGTTCCTTACTATAAGAAAATCTCCTTCAACTATCTGCTCAAGTTCTATTGCAGATAGGGTCACTGAGCCAGTTCTAATAGACAGTGGGATGGCTAAATCTATGATCCCTTCTAGATTTTCTAGGGTAGGGCTTATGAAAGTGAAATGGGAGTGAATCGATCGATATAAAGGAAGGGGTAGTAACATTCTTGCGGCCAAGTGATCGATGTTGCTTGAAATAGTAAGGTCGATTGCAAAACATTGTAAAGATTCATTATTCCCGCTTGTGATTTTTATCGATAGATCCTTATAGATTTTTAACTGCATAATACTGTCAATAGCTTGAGTAATAAGGTAGGTGTATAATCCTTTGACAATTGCTTGGTTATCCAAAGCAATGGAACCTTGATCAGTATCGGCTGTTTGCATCCAGGAGATAAGGGTCTTAATATCGTCTATGCCCATTACAAAATACATTTCTCCAGATAGGGGAGAAAGAGATAGAGGAATAACAATGGTTTTTGTTCCAAGTCCTGAATAATAAGACTCTGCCCCAATGCAATCCATTTTTCCCAATTGTATGGATAAATTTTCTAATTGTAGCGATTCTTTAAGTGAAAGAATAAATTCTTCCATGGGAAATTGGGGAAGAGTTCCCTGATCGGACAAGCCGAGTGTTTCAAAAATAGAAGGGGATATTTTTTTCATCCAAAGAGCATCAGTAGACATAGAATCAACCTTCCTTAGGCGCAATATAACTATTTTTTCTGGAATTCACAACGACTTTTTTCTTTGACCCTTGAAAACGATCCATTTTTCTTAATCGGGGAGTTCCCATATGTACTGTGATGAGAGGGAGCCTTGTTTGTATTTGCTGGGCAAGGAGGTTTTGATGCTGCATAGAAAGATCTCTAATTCTCTCATTGCCAAGAAGAAGAATGTGAAAACTATGAGGAGCTGTGTCGTACATTGTGATCTTTATTTCCACTTCACCAAAGGTCTTTGTTTGGATAATAAAATGTGTTCTTAAGATTCCATTTTCCTTTTGAAGGGTGAGTTTTACTGAAATCGGTCCAGTTAATTGGGCAATTTCTTTGGTAAGCAAAGGAGTTACCCTAAGAAAAGGGGAGGATGGTTTGATTTCTAAAGGGGCAAGTTGAAAAGGAGAAATGTTTTCATAAGACTCCTTTTTTTTCTTTGGTTCATCAGGATCTATTTCGGAAATTTTAGGAAACGGCAATTTTCTAGGAGTTTTATTTTCCCTGGATAAAGGGGCGTCTGAAGATAGTGTTTCTTTTAACGGAGGAGAATTCATAAGGTCTGTAATTATAACTCTTAATTAGATTCTTCACCATCTTTTTCTTCCTGTTCTTCTCTATCAGGATTTGTAGGTGAGACCCTGCCGACGTAGTTTTTAGACAATTTAGGAGGGAGTAAATTAATAGAGAAATTGAGCTTTGTCTCTTTAATGGAATTGTTTAATCCTTTCATGTTTTTTGCAAATCGTTCAATAGCCTCTGGGCTACCAAACAGCTGTACGTTAAAGGAATGGGGGGCAGTATCGTAATGCTCTAATACTAATTCTGCCTTATTGAATACTGAATTAGGCATGTTTAGAGTGATTGTGGTAACACTTTTTCCATTATCTTTTTGCACTGTCATCATCCCTGCCATCTTTTCAAACAACTCAAACACGTCTTTGGGCATATTAGAGAAAGGGGACATCTCTAAGGCAGTGATTCCGGCAGGTGCTACAAGGGGGACAGAAATGGGGGCAATGACCGATTCTTCCTTATTGCTATTTGAGTCTTTATGCTCAGAGTCCTTCTGGGAGTCTCCCATTTCTTTACTAGCAGGTAAAGGCTCCTCCTTTTTGTCATTTTTTAATTCAGTGGTTGGTTGGTCTTCTTTTTTCTTTTCTGTAGACTCAAGTAGAACGTTTGCGTTTTTTTCAGCATTGGCTTTTGCTTGTGTGGCCGGTGGTTGTTTTTTAGATTCTTTTACAATGGGAGCTGCAAGTTGCTCTGTATTCTTTTCCGCTTTTTTTTCTACAAGAGGGGCTTTTTTCCCTCTTGCTTTTTTAACCGATGGGGGCTGGTTTGATTGAGTTTCATCATTAGGGGGTGTTGTTGTAGAACTAGTTGGATTAGTTGAATTATCATTAGACGGGGCAATTGTGGAAGGTTGTTCATTATCGTTAAAAGAAGGAAGAGCTGGATTTTGAGAGGAATTTGCAAGGGTCAATTGCGAATTTGAGTTATCTGTTGAAGGGGGGGGCTCATCAGTAAATACAGGTTCATTAGATTCACTTGGTGCAGAGGATGAATTTTCAGTTGTTCCTACAGAAATGTTACTTGTTTGACCCTCTTCTACATTTCCAAAAAAGGTGGTATTTGGGGCAGAATTTAATGAATTTGATTCTGAGACTAAATGGGCCCGAGTCCCTTCACTTGCATCAAATACGGAAGAAGTTTTTTTGTCTTCTTGCATGTACTGCTTAAACAAACCAACAGGAACGGGGATGGATGCACCCACATCCTCCTCTTCAGAGCCTAATTCTTCCTGTTGCTTAGGGCGATTTCTTTTTTCTCGCTTATCGATCTCTTCCGATTTTTCTACCTTTAAAGCCTTTTGGAATTTTTCTGGGTCGATGGCGTCTTTGTCATCTGTGTCTTTTTTTGGGGAGGGGGTCCTATCTACGCCTCTTGTTTCATTCATTGTTTCCCCCTGCCCATTCTTCTAGAATGCATAATGGATCCAAGCTCATCTTCAACAATTGCTTCCTCTATATCGATTTCTTTTCTTGTTTCGGTAGTCCATTCCTTTTCATGCATATAGATTTTTTCAAGGTCTTGGTTTTTTTTCAGACGATCTACTTTTGCAAGCTCAAGAGCCGCCTCAGCTTCTTTGACTACCTTTTTTTGAGCATCCACTTTCTTTTTTTCCTCAGCAATTTTTACATTGATTACTTCTTTGATGTAATGATCGTGTCTTTCCATGATGTCTGCGGTGGTTCCGTTTTCTATCTTTTTATAATGCTTTTCTATGATCTCAAGCTTTAAGTTCATCGACTCATTAAGTACTTTTCTCCTTTCCTTTAACTCAATTTCCGCTTTATCAAAGGCGTCTCTTTTTTGCCTAAGGATTTTTTCTGCCTCTTCTAAACGGCGCTTTTTAATTTCAGCGATTTGCTTGAGGGGGTATTCTCTTTTTTTCATTTGAATAACGCCATGAGTAAATTCAAGGTTTCTTCCATAGAGGAGTCTTCTTTCACTCCCTGCTTTAAAAATCTGTTGACCTTGTCAATGTATTTGATAGCGTAGTCAGCATTTTTATCAGAGCCTGGTTTATATTCACCAATTCGTATTAACAGTTCGTTCTTTTTATAATTGGCAAGCACTTCACGAATTTTTCCAACAACCAATAGTTGCTCTTTGGAAATGATGTGGCCGATGATACGGCTTACAGAGGATAGCACATCTATTGCAGGATAGTGATATTGACGGGCAAGTTCTGCTGATAAAATAATGTGACCATCCAGGATGGAGCGGACCTCATCTGAGACGGGCTCATTCATATCATCCCCTGCAACTAAAATAGTGTAAAAAGCTGTGATAGAGCCCTTATCAGAATTTCCTGATCTTTCCAAAAGTTTTGGTAAAGTTGCAAACACTGAAGGGGTAAACCCCGCCCTTGCAGGGGGCTCACCGGCTGCAAGACCTACCTCCCGCAGGGCTCTTGCAAAACGGGTGACAGAGTCCATCATTAAAATGACTGTTTTTCCCTGATCTCGAAAATACTCAGCAATTGCTGTTCCTACGTAACCTGCATTTAGGCGAAGTTGAGGGGATTGATCTGAGGTAGATATAATAAGGACAGATCGCTTAAGACCCTCTTCACCTAGGTCATTTTCTATAAATTCACGTACCTCACGACCCCTTTCTCCGATAAGGGTAATGACATTTACATCAGCTTTTGCATAACGAGCAAGCATGCCAAGTAGGGTAGACTTACCCCCACCTGCTGCAGCAAAAATGCCCACCCTTTGACCTTGGCCGCAAGTAAGAACCGCATCAATGGCTCGAATACCTGTTGACATGGGCTTATCAATGATTCTCCTTTTTAAGGGATCTGGCGGAGCGTTGATTACTGGATAGGTCTCTGTGAGGTTTAATGGTCCTTTTGTATCGGTATCTAAAGGCTCGCCCAAACCGTTTAATACTCTGCCGAGGAGCTCTTTGCCTACTTTTATATTGAGCTTTGCGTTTAAAGGGACCACCTCTGAAGATGAACTGATCCCGTGCATCTCGCCAAGAGGGGATAAAAATGCCTCATCTTTAGTAAATCCTACAACCTCAGCAAGAAGGGGAGCCCCTTCTCTTTTGATCATGCAGATCTCACCCATTTTCACATTGGGGACGATGGCTTTTATTAACATACCCACAACTTCAGTAATTCTTCCATTAACAATAGAAAGTTCTACATCTTCTAAACGTTGCTCAACGTCGTCGAAAGAGACAGTAAAAGACATGTCATCATCAAATTCTTTGTGCTTTTTGAAATGGCGGTGAAACATTTTCCCCCATTATATTTGTATATTAAAGAGTGTTTTGATCATGGACGTTGCGTTTCCAAGCAAGGTGGAGGTATAGTTGAGCTCTTGCTGTGCTTGATTTAGCTTTACCTGTACAAGGAGCATATCACCGGTTGTTAAACTACCCGTTGCATTTAAATTTTTGATTGTTTCAGCAGCCTGGACCATCTGTTGTTGTCCATCAGATACCATGCTCAAAAATCGTGCCAGCGGATTTCTTGATTTATTGAGTTTTTCATCAAAACTTTCATCATCTTGCTCAACGCCGAGTTTTTTTGCAGCCCCTTTGATATGATCATGAGCTGTGGTGAGTTTTTTTCTTACTAGGTACTGCTCAGAACTTTTAAGCTTTAGACCGTCGGTATTGAGCTTTGTTTTGATATCTCCAAGGGACGCACTTACATTGCTCATTTGAGCTTGCACTTTTTCTGCAGTAGGTGGAGTGCTTGGATTGACTTTTTGTGCATTTGCAATTTCCATGGGAGAGGGGGCGTTTGCTTTTTGCAAAGGGTTTACCTCTCCATTTTTCATATGCTCTTTAAAAGAATCGCTGCCGGGAGGGTTGGAGGGGGTTTCAAATCCTTTATCGTTGATAGGATCAATTTTGTCTGGGTCCATTGAGGGTAGGTTTTGCATAGGTCCTTGAAGGTGTTATTTTTTCTTTTTTGGTTTGGCTAAATCCATTGGTGAGTTTGAAGGTTTTTTTATGTGAGCATCAATAAATTCTTGGGAGGTATTTACAAGTGTTTTCATGTCATCATCATTTGTGATTTTACTAAGGTCAGCTAAAATCTTTTCCCCTTCAGCCGCTTTGCTTGGCATAAAACTTTTTGTAATTCCTAAGAAGGAAAGTGCTAGCTCATTTTTTGGATCTGATCTAAGCACAGAATTAAACATTTCCTCAGCCTGTTTTAGCTCAAGTTTACACATGTGCATATACCCGTATCCAATTTTTGGGAAAACATTGTCAGGACGAAGAGTTTGTGCGGCCATAAACAATTTTAGGGCAGAGTCTTCATCACATTGATTGACAGCAACAAATCCTGCTTCTAAAAACAAAAAGTAGTCGTTGTTGTATTCTTTAAATTTTTGCTTATCCATATTTTAATCCTACTGAGTTCTTTGGTTACTTATTGTTTTGTTAATAACAGTGTTTACTTGAGCGAGCAAGTTAGAAATAGATGATCCAATTTGTGTAACTTGGCTCATTGCATATTGTAATAATAAAAATTTACCCGGTGTAGCAGTAGAGATTTTTGAAGCAACTTTTCTCACCATGCTCATTACCTGACTTTGCAAGTGTACGTATTTATTAATAAGTGTGGTAAAACTTACCGATCCCCATTGACTTGTCATATTTTATCTCCCGTATAATTTTCTATTATTTTTGTTCAGGTACTCTATTTAAGATCTTTAAAAGAGCGCTATAGGCATGAAGAAGGGTTCCTATTTTTTCGTATTCTTCAGGGCTTGCGCCATCTTTAATTGTTTTTTTTAAGGCAAGAATTTGAGCTTCAGCGTTTTCCATCATAACTTTAAGCTTATCTTCATCTTCTAAATCTGTTTCTAAAGGAAACTTAAAAAAAGGCTTGGATGACTTGTCTTTTTTATTTTTATTTAAACCAAACATAGGGTTTTCTCTCCGTTTTTTTTATCTTTAACTAAGGATTAGCAATTATCATTCATTGAAGTCAATTTTATATTTAACCCCCCCCTGATGGAG
>CAMBZN010000025.1 GCA_945872565.1 Chlamydia trachomatis
ATTTGGCTTTGGAAGGTTCTGAGTCAGATTGTCTTTGTCTAAAAGAATCTGATATCCACGGTTGTACTCATCTGGGAGATGGCCTTTAATCATTATAGTCAGCTAATTCATCGGCCGGCGTTTTCGTAGCTCGTGATCCTTGCAGGATGAGCACTTTGATCGCATCCTCGCTTTTAGCCCATCGAACAATTTTTTGTATGATATCCACAGCTCAGCATCCTAAAATGAACCCTTATTATCTCATTTTCAATAGTTTTTTGCAATTTATTAAAAGACAGGGGAACGAGGGTGCATAAATACTGCGAACTACATCGCTCTAGCACTTGACCAATTAGTCGGTGGATTGCCCATCGAAACGCCTGTTACTGATGTTATTGGAACAACTATTAATCTATTAACTACAGTTTAAAGGACTCTAATAATTTGATAAAATCTGGGTGTAAAAGAGCGATGCAATTTTTGATTCCAATAAAAACTTCTAAAGATCTTCCATTTGGAAAAGAATTTACATGAGTAGTTAACTCTTTAATAGCTTGAGTAAGGTCAGCATTTATTTGTCCGCTTAATTTATTGTTTAATTGACTGATTTTAGTATCAATAGCTTTTCCTTCAACTAAAATAGCTTTTCTCTCTTCTAGCAACCGCTGGCGCTTGATTTTGTTATCGTCTAAATCTTTTATGCATTTGTCTATAGTTTTTTTCCTCTCTTCAGGTGACGAATTAACAAGGAATTGTAGAATGGTTTCATCTGGCCTTTCTGCTTGTTTAATATTTGCAGCGAGCATTCCTGCTGCCTTGTCTATTTTCCTACCTTTAACAGGTAAACTATTCTTTATAGTTATTAGTTCCATGATAGAATCAATATCTGAGGAAAGCTTTTCAAAATCTTTCCTGGACTCGTGTAATGTTTTAAAAGCCCCAGGATTTTTTTCTGAAAATGTTTTTATAAGTTCAATCCTTGGGTCTGATGGTTCTTCTTCGGCTGGTTGTACAGGTGATCGGCCGTCTAACACCGGTGCCCGTCCAATTAAAGGCTCTAATAATGGGCCGGCTTCTCTTTGTTTTAATTCCAGTAATGAGGAAATAGATTGCCTAACGCCCGCTGGATCACTCTCTTCATAAACAGATGTGTCTGATTCCAAAAGCATTACTCCCATCAGTGTTGCATTGGTCAGTGATTCTTTCGCTTTTCTGTAATCATTTTCAGAAAGGGCTCGTTTAGAAGAGCAAGCTCTTTCAAAAATAGTACGGACCCTTTCTCCTATAATAGATATGTCTATAGAAGCATGATTACATGTTGCTAATATTTCAGATTTTTTTGATAAAGCTTCTAAATCCTTGGGTAATGATGGTTTTAAAAAAAATACTAGAAAAACAATTTCTATTACCCTGATTATTTCGTGATTTAATTTTGTGTTTTGGTAATTTTCTTCCGATAAAGTTATTTGTTGATCAAGAGCCTTTTCATATAAAGCATGAAGTGGAAAAGATTCTATATATAGAGTAAACATGTTATTAAAAAATGAATCAGTAGGAAGAGAAGTAGCCATGAATTATCCTTTTGTTTTATTAAAATTATGCTCCCACTATAAAAGACCGGGTCCAATTATTTCAATATAATCAATAAATTGAGGCCCTATATTTTTAGAAAAGAGAGGTTAAAACACAAGTTTCCCTCCCTACTCAAAAGGTCTGATAATTTACATTATGTCATAATAAAAAGGAAAACTTGCTTTTTGATATAGTAACAGGTGTTATTTGGTTTTTTCTTCGTTTACTAAAGAAAGTGCTTTTGAGAACTCTAATGTGAATTTTCTTGGCCCGATTCGACCTGTTTCATTATAAATTATTTTAACATTTAATATATGTGTATTTGTAACAAGTAAATAACCGCCAGTCACTTTTGAAATATCTTCAATTGTTGAGCCTTGTGGAAGAAACTCATTTAACGCTGGATAATGTAAAATTGCTTCTATTTCCCTTATACTTTGTGGTAAAGGTGCCAAGGCACAGTATCCAAGTACCGGGATACCGATTAAGAACAATAGTATTTTATTCATACGCTTCCTTTTGTTTTATAGCTTTTTTTTCCTTATATATTATTACGGTTTAAATATAAATTGCTAAAAAAGGGTTCAAGAGCTACGGTGCGGATTGATGAAGCAAAAATTTTTTTACGTCATTGCACTGTTCATCCTGGTTTCTTGTGAAAACAGCGCATTAATAAACCCCTATTCAAAAGCCCCTGTTAATCACACAAGCGGTTACATTCCAACCAAAAAGGAAGTAATGGAGTTATCATTTTTAACTCCAGAAGAAGAACTACTCATTCCCCTTTCTGGAATCGATAATTCACTCGGGGATCTATTTGATATCGCTTTAAATAACAATCCCTCAACAAGATCCTCTTGGTTAGATGCAAAAGCCTCTGCTGCAAGTTATGGGGAGAGTTTATCCACATATCTACCCTCTTTAAGTTTTGATGGTGAATTTAACGCCAATCAAGAAGGATTCATCTTTACTCTACCAGATGCAGATTCAACCTTTTTAATGAATGATCAAATCCAATATGGGCCCATTGTTTCTCTTTCTTACCTTTTATTTGATGGTGGAGAAAGAAAAGCAAAAGCTGGTAAGTACTTTTGGCTCCTTCAAGAAAGCAACTATCTTCATAATGAAAATGTTCAAAGTGTCATGAAAACTGTTGCTAATAATTATTACATATTTTTAAGTTATAGTGCTCAATATGATGCTGATCTAGAAGATTTACAAGATGCAGAAGCAACCTATCAAGCTTCGTCAGAAAAATATAAAGCCGGAATCTATGCAGTAACAGATATGCTTCAGGCTAAAACAAATTACCTGCAAAAAAAGGTAAATTTAACCAATCAAAAAAATCTTAAAGATAATAGCTATATATCTCTTATTACAACACTTGGAATTCCAGCAAACACCCATCTTAACCTACATCAATTTCCTAAAGAGATCCTACCTTGTCCTTTTGAGATGGGTGTGGGTGAGTTAATCGAAGTTGCTAAAAAACATCGTGGCGAATACTTAGCAGCTAAATCTAGCTACTTATCAGCAGCTGCCGACGTGAAAATCTCTGAAGGAGAATTACTACCTAAATTAAACCTTATCGCAACAGCAGGAGAGTATTGGTATCAAGGGGGATTTCAAGATTCTGGAAACTATAATATCGCCTTGGACCTATCCTTTCCCATATTTACTGGATTTTACTACCAAAACCAAATTAAAAACAAAAAATCTCTTTTAGCACAGGCAAAAACCGCTATGTACGCAGCTCAACTTAACATCATAGAGGATGTGCATCTTGCCATGAACGACCTCTCCTCTGCTAAAGAAAAAATCCAAGATACTAAAAGTTACCTTGATGCAGCAGAAATTGAGGCAAAAGCGATGTTCAAACGATATAAATTAGGAATTGTTACAATTTTAGACCTACTCAGCGCTCAATCTTTTTTAGCTGATGCTAAAGCCCAATATATCGTAGCTCAACAAGAGTATTATTCAGCAATTGTATCTGTTGCCTTTGCTACAGGAATGTTATCGGCACAAAATATCGGAGGTTACAGGTGAAATATTTGTTATTATTGGTTTTTCTCGCTACTGGGTGTAGTAAAAAAACAACTGAAAAACCTTATGTACCAAGAGTAGAAGTTCAGGTTGCTATTGAACAAACAATTCCCATCGGTCTAAAAGCTGTAGGACACTGCATAGCCTATAATTCAGCTGAAATCAAGGCCCAAGTCGAGGGGTTGTTAGAAGAAATTCATTACAAGGAGGGGGAACAGGTTTTAAAAGATGATCTTCTTGTAACCATTGACTCCCGCCCTTTTATGGCTACTTTAGATAAAAATATCGCAATACGAGCTGAAAATTTTGCTAACCTAAAATATTCTGCAGAGGTTGTTGCAAGATATCAATCCCTCCTTGCTGAAGATTATGTATCAAAATTAGAATTTGATGGATTTGTAAAAAATCTTGCTGAATATGAAGCGGCTGTGATGCAAAACGATGCTGATATCCGTCTTGCACAGCTCAATGTGGATTACTGTTTTATTAGAGCGCCTTTTTCAGGTGTTGCTGGAAAAAAACTGGTTGATAAGGGCAATCTCATTACAAATGATGGCTCAGCGCTTCTTGTGGTCAATCAGATTAATCCAATTTATATTGATTTTTACCTTCCTGAAAGAGATTTTAGAACAATCATGCAATATAAAAAAGGAAGTAGCGCACTATCGGTAGATATTCTAATCCCAGATCAGACTATCTCCAAAGCAAAACTCATCCTGGTAGATAATGAAATTAACGCTCAAACCGGTATGGTTCCTCTACGTGCAGAAATTTCTAATCCCGATGCAGCATTTTGGCCAGGTCAATATGTAGAGGCAACTCTTATTCTTAAACAAGAGGAAAATGCTTTACTAATACCCACTAAAGCAATCAATACAGGGAGTAAGGGTTATTATGTCTTTGTAATTGATGGGGCCGGTAATGCAGTATATAAGAGCATTACCCCAAATGATATCTATGGAGAATACACATATGTTAAAGGGGATGTAAAACCAGGTGATCGGTTAGTTGTTCGTGGACAAATCAACGTTACTCCTGGGGTAGTTGTTGAGATTATCAATAAGGATGGGACTCATTGAATATATCTAAGCCTTTTATAGATAGACCTGTATTTACTACCCTTTTGATGTTGACTTTAGTGACTTTTGGAATATTATGTTACAATGCACTTCCCATATCTTCTATCCCACAAGTACAATATCCTGTAATCCAGGTCAATGCTGATTACCCCGGAGCAAGTCCTGAAGATATCGCAAACCTTATTGCAGCACCTTTAGAAAGAGAGTTTATCTTGATGCAAGGAATTGAGGTGGTAAGCTCGCAAAACTACTACGGTTCCTCCAGTATTGTCTTACAATTTCATCAAGATGTTGATATCAGTATTGCCGCACAAGAAACTGACCAGGCGATCCAGAGAGCCTTATCACAGCTACCGCAAGATATCCCGCAAAACCCCACTTATACAAAAGTTAACCCCTCTGATACTCCCATAATGTTTATTGCAATTCACTCCCCTATTGCAACCCCTGGAGATTTATATGAATATGGCTTTAGTTACCTTGGGCAACAATTAGGCACTGTGGAAGGGGTTGCAGAAATTGACACCCATGGATACCCATACGCTGTTAGATGTCATGTGAATCCTGAAAAACTTGCTGCAAAAAGCATTTCTTTCTCTGAATTAAAGGATGCTATCGACAATGCAAACGTTCAACAACCAACAGGTAAATTTTACGGCCCTACAACAAGTATGGTTATTAAGACAGAAGGTCAATTAGTAAAAGCAGAAGCTTATAAAGACCTAATCATTAAATTTGTGGATGGAGCGCCTGTACGACTTAAAGATGTTGCAACTGTTGAAGATGGACTTCAAAATGACAAGGCATCTTTTAAATGGTATAGTAAAGAAAGTCCAGATGGCGAAAGTTTGTGTTTTTTAGCTCTTTATAGACAATTAAATTACAATACGATTGAGGCATGTACACATGTAGAAACTCTTCTTGAAAAACTAGCCGCTCAGATGCCGAAAAATCTAACCCTTACCATCCCCTTTTCACTAAAAAGTTGGATTATAGAAGCTCTAGACGATGTGAAAAATACTTTGTATATTGCTTTTGCCCTTGTTATTATCGTTATCTATCTTTACCTAGGAAAGATACGAAATAGCCTTATTCCCCTTATTTCCCTCCCTATTACCATCATTTCAACCTTTATATTTATGAAGCTTTTTGGATTTAGTTTAGATATCATCTCACTCTCTGCTTTGACTATTTCTATCGGTTTTTTAGTTGATGATGCCATTATTGTGATGGAAAACATTGTAAGGGTTGGTCAAACTGGGCGTTTAAATGCATATGATGCATCAATACATGGTGCAAAGCAAATCGTTTTAGTTGTTGTCGCTATGAGTTTATGCTTATGTGCGGTGTTTATTCCTATGTTATTTCTTAAAGGGATCGTGGGACAGATCTTTCATGAACTTGCTGCTGTTATTATTATTGCTGTGATTGTTTCAGGTTTCATTTCTTTATCCCTCACTCCCATGCTCTGTAGCCGTTTTTTATCTGATTTTGAGAGCACAGAAAAAACTTATGTAGAAAAATTCTCTATAAAACTCAATGATATTGTGGAAAAGCGATATGAGAAGGCTCTTGAATATGCCCTTCGACATAAAATTACCGTCCTATCACTTGCAATTGTTTGTGTAATTGCCTCCTCTGTGCTATTTGTAATTGTCCCAAAAGATTACCTTCCAGGAAATGATCTAGGAGTTATCCAAGGTTTTGCAATGATGCCTCAAGGGACATCCCCACAAAATTTTCATACCGAAATGAGGGATCTTTCAAAAGTTGCTATATCTCATAAAGATGTACTGTTTTTTGCAGCTCTTGAAAGCTCCCCTACTGATAACCAAGGATTAATTTTCTATAACTTAACAGAATCAGGTAAAAGGGATGATATTTGGAAAGTTATGAAAGAATTTAACGTCGAAAATAGAGAAAAATGCATCGGCATGAAAACCACTTTAAAAGCACTCCCCCTTATTAATCTTCAGGTGGGAAATACAACCGCTGGAAAAGCAGATTATCAGTATATTCTTAGAAGTTTTGATCAAAAGGCCCTTGACGCAAGCTCTGAAGCATTAATGACTGCAATGAGAGCATCCCCTTACTTTGCAAATGTGAGCACCGACTACCAACCAAACGCCCCTGTGTTACAGCTTAATCTTTTAAGAAATCAGTCTCATAGTTACGGCAATCTAAATGCCCGAATAATTGAAGACTCTCTTATGTATGCATACGGTGAAACGTATATTTCAAAAATCAACGTACCCCAAAACATGTACTATGTTATTCTTGATATGGAAGAAAAATTTTCGGTCTCAAAGCAAAATTTCAACTCGTTATATTTGGCAAATACCTCATCTGGTGGCATGGTGTCGTTAAACTCTGTTTTAGAAAACTCCTATACTACGGGTGCTGAACTTATGACTCGTGTTAACGCCCTTCCTTCTGTCACCATCTCTTTTAACCCTGGTGAAAACATCTCTTTGTCCACAACAATCAGTGAGATGGAAAAGCTTTCCACAAATATTTTACCTGATACTGTTATGAAAGAGGCAGCTGGAAACACCGCTGCCTTTAATCAAGCAATCGCTCAATTTGTTATTCTTATACTTCTATCAATATTTGTAATTTATATCATTTTAGGGGTCTTATATGAAAACTTCCTTCACCCTATCACTGCTATTTCTAATGCTCCTGTAGCCTTACTGGGAGGGCTGTTATCACTTTTGATTACAGGAAATACCATCTCAATCTATGCATTAATAGGAATTTTGATGCTCCTTGGTATTGTAATGAAAAATGGGATTTTAATCATTGACTTCACATTGGAATTGATGAAGGAAGAGGGGCTTTTGCCGGTAGATGCGGTTTTTAAAGCATGCTGCTTGCGATTTAGACCTATTATCATGACAACTATTGCTGCAATGATGGGAGCTGTTCCTATTGCTTTAGGAATAGGAGGGAGTGTTGCAAAAAGCAGGTCAGCTTTAGGAATTGCAATTGTCGGTGGATTGATTTTTGCTCAAATTGTTACCTTATTTGTAACTCCTGTTGTATTTATATACATAGAGAAGTTAAATAGATATCTAACAACAAATTTCAAATTCTTTAAAAGCAAACTGTGATAAATAAAGACAAATTAAAAAAACTTGAAGAGGAAATGGCTGCTGCTGGAATCTATGAGAGTGATTTAGAAGAGCAGTTTATCCTTGGATCAGGTAACGGCGGTCAAAAAATTAACAATACGCACAGCACTGTTTTTCTAAAACATATCCCTACAGGTATTATCGTTCGATGTGGAGAAGATCGGGGGCAAGCTAATAACCGTTTTTTTGCTCGAAGAAGACTTTTGGAGAAATTTCAGGAACAAATTCAGCAGACAAAATCCAAACGAATGAAAGAAATTGATAAAATTCGAAAGCAAAAGAAACGCAGATCAAAGAAAACTAAAGAGAAAATGCTCGAAGATAAAAGCCTTAGGGGCTCAGTAAAAAAGGGAAGGGCACGACCAATAGATAGCGAATAAAAATATTTATTAATATATTGTAAAGTTTTTGTTCACTTTTAATGTGCTCTTAATTATATGGGGGTTTAAAACAACCATATAGTTAATTATGAAACTTTCGCTAATTTTAATTACTGTTACAAGTTTATATGCAACTCCCCTTACCCATAAAATTGCATTGAAAACGATTGAATTTGCACCGCCGGAAAGATCTGTCCCCTTTACAGGTTTTTACAGATTAAAAAAGCAGAGCAGTTTATTTTTTAAAGATCTTGGGGCGAAATATATTACTGAAGAAGAAAGTGGGTTTTCAGGTCTTTATCTTGCATCAAATTCTGTGAGACAAAATAGTGGTAAAACGTTCGGAAAATGGAGAGAGATTTTAAAGGACCCTAGAAACACAAAGCTTATTGAGCTTTTTGAAGCAAATCTTGCCTCGTCGAATCTTGCTGGATTATTTTCTTTTCCTAAACAAGTGCATTTTTTAAAAGATGCAAAGAAAAAGACTGTGATTCTTTTTGTAGATTATACGATCCCGTTAACGATGCAGGTAAGAGAAATATTAAATTTTTCGTTACGTGGATTTAACGTCTTAGCTGTTGATTTTTTTGACTATAATAATGGTGAAACGTTTGTATCATGGGATAGATGTCAAAAAATTGCTGACTGTGCTTTTAAATATTGCTCTGGTTCGATTATTGTGTATGGTAAGTCATTTGGATCAGCAGCAGCTACATATTTAGCTAAAAAGCACCCCTCCTGTCCATTAATTTTGGATAGACCTTTTACGTGTATGAATGAGGCTATTGGGTCATTTCTGTTAGATAGCTTTATCAAGTCACATTATTCTTATCCGACAAAGGATCTTATTTGTGGATTAACAAAAGACCCATTGATTATCTCGTCAATAAAGAGCGGGATGTTTAAAGATCACGCTGATAAACTTTTAAACGCCTATATTAGTGCACAAAAAAAACGAGAACAAGATGTACAAAAGGAAAAATGCTTTATCTCTACTTGGGGTGGTCACTACTCAAGCCTTTTAAATAAGGGGGAGAGTTCTTGGTTTTCATACGAGGAAGCACAACGTAAAGTAAATAACTATATATTTTCACTGGAAAACACAGATTTATGAAGTGTTCTCTTTTGTTGCTTTATCGTACAGGTCTTTCCATTTATCAGCCCGTGCTAAATCTTGCCAGGTTTTCATATTAGTTCTATATAATTTATCTAAGCTAGACATTGCTTGTAAACTCCCTCTTTCTGCAGCAGATTCATAATAGACGATCGCTTTAGGTATATCTTTTTCTATATATTCGTTTGTTTCCAATATCAGCGCCATTTTTAAGCTACCTAGAATATTCCCACCTCTGCTTGCTAGGTCGTAATATTCTAGCATTTTTTCTGTTTTTTCTAATATTTCGGGATTAAGTTCTGCTGAGCTATTATTAGGGGCTGCTTTGGTAGCTATTATCTCTAGTTCTAGGATTTCTCCTAAACAAACTAGAGCTCTTGGGTCCTTTGATCTTTTTAGGTAGTACTTTGCTTTTTTTAGATCTACTTTCACATAAACACCTAAAAAAAAGTCAACCCCGGCATATAGCGCTGCATTTTCATACCCCATTTCTAATGCTTTCATATTATATTCAAAAGCCATTTTTGGGTTTTTTTTCGTACCAGAGCCTTTTCTATAACAAGCCCCTACTAGAAAGACTCCTTGTGGATCTTCAAGTTCTGCCGCTTTTAAGTAAGATTTAAATTGCTTGATTGTATTTTTTTCGCCATATTTTCCACTATAGTATTTGTAACCCAAGTCTATCCAGTCGGCAGCTGTTGCATTTCCCCCTGAACATTGAAGGCTCTTTCTTGCTTCATCTAAATTAATTAGTTCTTTCTCAAAACCTCCAAGATAAAGGGAAGCTAACCTGTAGTGTATCCCTCGAGCAAGCTGACTATTTTTATCAAGAGTGGGGAGGATTTGCTTCCACAACCTTATAGCCTCTGGCATATTTAGATAATGCTCATTTTCAAAATAAAAAAAGGCAAGGCGATTTTTATCTTTTGGGTTATCTGATCCCTTAATTTTTTCAAAAAATGCGATCCATATATTAAAAAAAGCACTTGCGGGCTCTAAATCTTTTGAATATATTTTTTCTAAATCAATAAACGCCCAATCTCTGTTTAAATCTGAATATTTTGAATATAAATCAACTGCTTTTGCTAAATCAATAGGTGCATTATTCTTACCCCCCGATAAATAGTATTCAGCAAGGGTTTTTGCTGAAAGATCATCGAGCGTTCTCTCGCCATCTTCTAGAAATTCCACTCCCTTTTCAACTAATTTTCGGCCACCTATTCCTTTTAGATAGAGAGATGCAAGTGTAGCTTTTGCATATTTGCTTCCCCCGCGTGCAGCAATTTTGTAATATTCTCTTGCTTGATTTATATTTTTATTACTTCTGTTTTGAAAAAATACATAGTGTGCTAAATCTACTTGTGCATCACTATAGCCTGCATCTGCAGCTTTTATTAGATGTTTATACCCAAGCGAATGATTTTTAAAGGATTCATTTTGTAAATAAATTCTATACAGATTTAAATCACATCGAGTGTTTCCTTGTGCGCTCCCTGATTTTAAAAACTGTATTGATTTATCTATATTATCCTCATATAGGTCGCTAAGGAATAGCTCTGCTATCCCATTTGTTTTGAGTAAGCCTTTTTTAAATAATTTTTTTGCTTCCGTTTTATTACTTTCTGGGTCCTGATGAACTTTTAAGATCATTGCAGATTCACTGTGGCCTAAATCTGCAGCTCTTTTATATAGTTTTAGTACTTTTTTATCGTTATCAACATTATTTTTAGAATCAAAAAGCCTATACGCTTCTAGAAATAGTTCTTGAGCAATGCTTGATGATTCATTTTTTGCCTCGCTGTGATACTGATTGTATAAATTATGATTTTTTGAGCTGTTGGTTGGATGCATTTTTAACTCTTTTTAAAATTTACCGATTGGTTTTTGAAGTCACGCACTAAATTAAAAAAATAATAGCAAATCTCTACTAAAATAATCTAGATTTTCTTTCTGAAATAGATTGAAAACAATTAATCAAACCTTCATAATTTTAGATAATTCTCGATGGGTAAGTCTTATTATTCGTTAAATTCTAATCACCTGATCTACCATTTTTTAATTCTTGGTTCAATTTATTTTGAACCGGCTTACTTGCTAATTGAACGGCCCATTCATGTTGAGCTGTGATTGCTTTCATTAGATCGAAGTCATTAGTTAACTTATCCTGTAGATTTTTATTTGCAAATTTAAGCATCCATGGATTTATTGCAACTGCCTCCCTAACTGTAGCTTCATTAGATTTAAATTGATCCTGAAGTGCAAGACTTGCATATTTAATTGCTTTAGCATCCTTAGCTATGAAAGACATGATTAGATCCTTATCATTGATAAATTTTTCCTTTAGCCTTTCACTTACAAAGGCAATCATAGATGGATCTATAGATAAAGCTGCCCTTGTTACATCTTCATCATCCTTAAGTCTAGGAGTTACATAGATAAGTGCATAAGGACTAATTGGTATAGCAACATCGATAACAAATCTTGTATTATCTCTTAAAAGGTAAGATGCATACTTAAATGCACCAATTGATTCTTTCATAGCAGGTATCACAACTTCTCGATCGTTATTAAAAGAAGTGGCTGATTCAAGAATAAGACCATTAATTTTTACCATAGACAAAACAAATTCTCTATCATCATCTTTGAGAGTGGAGTCTACATATGTAAATGCTTTGGGTTGTAATTTTATAGCTTCTTTTACAAATCTCATATCTCTTTTTAACCTATCGGATGCATACATAAATGTATCAGGAAAGTTTGCTATGGAGGCAAGAACAACATCATGATCATTTATTAAAGAGGCGGCAAGGATAGCCTCAGGAATAGGATCGAAATTATCTTCTAAACGATTATTTATAAGTTTGAGCACTTGATCACTTGTATGAACTGCAGCAAGAATAACCTCTTTAACTTCCAAAAAGCGAGGATGTGCAAATTCAATAGCATTTCCATTTTGCTTAACCGCAGCTAAAACAACCTCTAGATTATTTTTAAATTCAGCTTCTAAATATTGAAGGAAAAGACCACTTTTAGTTACTGCAGTAATATTAACCTGTGGATCAACCCGTAATTCAGGATCGGCATAAAAGAAAGCGCCCTCAGCCTCTTGTATCGCAAGAGTGACAATAATAAAATCCTTCTTTAATTCTACACTAGCATACTTAAGTGCTACACCACATTGATTCACTGCTGCTAGCACAACATCCCTATCTCCTTGCAACTTAGGACTAGCATACGCAAGTGCACTGCCATTTTGATTCACCGCTGCAAGCACAACATCCCTATCTCCTTGCAACTTAGGACTAGCATACCGAAGCGCCATGCCATTTTGATTCACCACTGCAAGCACAAAATCCCTATCTCTTTGCAAATTAGGACTAGCATACCCAAACGCCTCGTCGCTGTTTTTAACCGCAGCAAGAACAACATCCTTATTGTTTTGTAAATCTTTACTAGCATGCTGGAGCGCTATGCCATGTTGCTTAACTGCAGCAAGAACAACTTCTAGATCTCCCTGAAATGAAACCCCAGCGAAAGCAAGCCCCACCCTCCCATTTCGCTGCATGAGTTTAAGAAAAAATGTTTTATCTTTTTTAAAATCAGGATTCATAAATAGATGAGCAGCACTGACTTTAAGTATTATAGCAATTGTAGCCTCTTGCCCTGCATACATAAATGAGAGTTTGTTTCGATTATATGCTGCAGAAACTATACTAGCGCTATTTCTTAATTCCTCTGGTAGATGTTGAAGGTTAAGAGCATTTTGATTTATGGCTTTATAAGCTGTAGCTTCATCAGCATTTGCTAATGATTGTATGTTGAAATCCAATAGGACCCCCGTTTTAAGATTAAAAAACAGATAAAACTATTTTTTGTATAGGACTTATTACTTCAATAGCAAGAAAGCTCGTAACCTCTTAGAAATAAGCATTTGTATCACAAAAGGCATCACTATTTTCTAGTTTTTTTAAGTCATTTATAGTTATAAAGATACATCTTTATGTGATTAATATCTCTCATAATTGCTACCCTTTGTACTGCCAATCAGTTTATACCCCTGTTTTGGCAGTGGGGCTGGTAATAACAATAAAGGTCACTTTATTGGTAATTATATTAGCTGGACTTGTGTTAACTGGTGCTGTGAAAGGAAAATGTAACTAATATCGGACACCAAGGAATTGAAGATGGAATAAGTAATAAGTATGGTGAAGTTTTTAAACACATCCTACTTATTACTTTTTATTTGTAAAAAGATAAACAATTCTCTTATCTTACTTTTTGGCATAACATAAATATTTTTATATATTGTTTCATGTGAGATTCACTTTAAAGCCTCATTACCTGAGATCTTTAGATATAAATTAATTTCTTCATATGTACCCCTTAACTCAAAGGGAGTCTTTAATCTATTTTGAATGACTATATAACTGAAACCTGTATTTTTTTTGGTTTTCCAGAATCACCATCCAACAAAACAATAGAAAAGGCAGACTGGTATTGACCTTGTGGCACAAAGAGAATTTTATTGAAGTGAGCATATGGAAATATTGTTTGATTACAAGCTACCTTAAATGAAAAATCGATATCCAATGCACTATTAGCCTGAGAAGACTTTACCCCATCAATTATTGCGGGGATGAAAAGCGGCCAGAAAAATAAGCCTCCTGCTGCATAACCCGTTGCCCTTCCTACTGTAGAAGTATGTGTTTTTTCAGCCACTTCTTCAGCTGTTGCGCATGGTAATGAAACCCTCTCCACTGAAAATATAAATGGCTTATTCGAATTGTTTTGAATATACAATTGTACTGGTTGATAGCCCGCGGCAATGACATCCCTATCTAAATATCTCTTGCAATCGCTCTTGTTAAATGCCTTGGCAACAACTTGGATCTCTTCATTTTTTGATTGCCACCCTGATTGCACACTCACAATAGAAAGATTACTTAGGGCAACAGCCTTGTAACTTGCGCAAGAGCTTAATAATGGAAGTAGAGCAAGACTTATAAACATTATCGGAGAAATCCGTTTCATAAAAACCTCATTTATTATATCTGAGTTATTATACAGATAATATGATAATTACCATAGATTAATAATTTCCAAAAATATTTAAACACTGCATTGTCTGAATAAAAATTTAATTATCATCACTAAACGCTGTGTATATGTTCACCGTTAAGAGCTAGGATTTGTAGGTAGGCTTCATAGATAGTTATTAAAATAACATAATATTTATTATAACTTAAAATTTTATTATTTGGTTTAACTTGTATTTTTTGTTTTTTTATGAAACAGATTGAATATCATTAATGATTGCTTTATAATTGTAGATCATTCTGTATGAATAAATCTTTTTATTTGTAAAAGAATAAATAAAAAATTTAAAAAATCACAAGGAGTCAAATTATGTCATTTCCTCTATCACGAGTTTCAATAGCAGATGGCCACGCAGAAAGCGTTGCAGCAGCACTAAAGTTAGGAATTACTCGAACAGAATCAGAACCAGTAACACAGTCCAATCCAGCCAGTTCATCAACTTCAGAAAAACGAAAAGTTCAATCCACACCTTGCGACGCAAATACTAGGAGGACTATTGAAATCGTAGCCTTGATAGCTGCTCTTATCGTAATAGGAATAATTGCAATTGTTCTAGTATCAGTTTATGCCCCTGTCTTGGCAGTGGGTTTAGTAATAGCGATAAAGGTTGTAGCTTCATTGGCGATTGTTGGAGGTATAGCAGGCCCGATAGCTTTTATCATGATTAATAAAAATCTTAAAAAGGAAAAAGAATTTGTTTCAGCGGCAGTTACAGATGCAGTAGCAAGAACAAGAAAAAACACACTTGCTCAAAGAAAAGGTGCTGCTGGGGTAACTAGAAAAGAACCTCAATCAAGAGTTGTTGCTTCAGGAACCTCTCACTAAAAAGTAGCAGAGTAAATATCTTGAATAATCAAGTGAGTAATGGGTGGGGAGATGTTTTTAAGCACTCCCTTCTCAATCAATCTGCCGTTTTTTATTATACGCGAGAAGACGCGTCTCATTTGCATGTTCACTAGGTTCTACTTTATAAAAAGTAATATGAAACCCTTGCTTC
>CAMBZN010000026.1 GCA_945872565.1 Chlamydia trachomatis
CTTAAATTTTTCAATAATTTTACCTATTTTACTTTAGAATATTGAACACAGATAAAACTATTTCTTGAACATTTCATTTTTTCTTGCTAAAGTGTTTTATATGAAGGAGGTTTTTTCTTGTTCAGTATCATTTTTTTGTTTCTAGCGGTCTCTTCAATTTTGTTTTCCCATACTCCATATTTAGCGAATAACATATTTGTACTTCCAACTATCCATGCGATACCAAAGAAAATTCATCAAATTTGGGTAGGGCAAAACCCAATACCAAAAAGCTACCAGGAATATATGAAATCCTGGCTGCTTGTTCATCCTGATTGGGAATATAAGCTTTGGACTGATCGTGATGTTGATGACTTCCCATGGATTAATAAGGATTTATTTGTTCGCGCAAAAAATCCAGGCATGAAATCTGATATTTGGCGCTATGAGATTGTAAATTTATATGGTGGTCTATACGTTGATACGGACATGGAAGCTATTCGCTCTTTTGAATCGATTCATGATAAACTAGAATTTTATGCTGGTTATTTTACTAACGATTACATCGCAAGTGGGATTTTTGCTTCTAAACCAAACTCCCCTATCCTTGACTTTGTGATCAAAGAATTAAAAAAATCCGTTAATAATTATATTTTTGATTCGTTTGATTTTGATAAAGTGCTAGAAGCAACTGGCCCGCATTTTTTTACAAGAATGATCAATAAAATTTTACCCACCCTAGACAAGACAGTAAATGTTATTTTTGAAAATCCATATTTTCAACCTGTGGAAGTTGAAAATAAGGGCGTTCCAAAAACTGCCATAGAGTTTTATAACATTAGTAGCATGTGTTTTGCAATAGATTATAACGGCTGTTCTTGGGACGAAAGGATTTTGGAGCAACTATGAATAAATTAGCCTTACTATTTTTACTGTTTTGCAATTGTTACAGCCATACACAATTTTTAGAAGATAATGTCTATACACTCCCTATTATCGATAAAATACCAAAAGTAATTCATCAGATTTGGGTGGGGAGTAAGGAAATCCCAGAGAATTATCAACGCTTTATGAAAACCTGGAAAGCATTTCACCCCGATTGGGATTATAAATTATGGACTGATCAGGATGTAGAAGATTTTCCGTGGAAAAATAAAGAGCTATTTTTAAAATGCACAAACCCTGGTATGAAATCTGATATTTGGCGCTATGAAATTTTGTATAGGTATGGTGGGTTATATGTGGATACCGATATGGAGTGCAAGCGCGCTTTTGACCCAATCCATTCAAGACTTGAATTTTACGCAGGATTAGATAACGAATCCTCTTTTGTAGTAGCAAATGCTTTGATAGGATCCGCCGCCAATTCAAAAATTTTAAATTCCTTAATTCATTCTCTATCAAAAGTATCAAAAACAATTGATGGTAATAATGTTACACCTGATGAGATACAAGCTATAACAGGTCCAGGGCTCCTTACAAGATTTACATCTAATTTACGGCGGCTGCATCCAAAAAATCCTATTCTAATTTTTAATAGAAGTTACTTTCAACCTGTTGACTGTGGTCATGGAGGAATTCCCCAAACTGAAATGGAGGTTTTTTATATAGAAAACACCTGTTTTTCAATACACCATAACGGTTGTTCCTGGATTAAATAAAACCTCTCCTTGAATAAAATCCCCTATCGGGTGATAATTCCTCCTAAAAACGTGCTCTTTTCACAACCATGTCTATAATTAAAAGTAATATTTTTTTTGATAATAATGCAACCACGCCTCTGAGCTCAGAGGTTCTGTCTGTTGTTACTTTGTCGCAAGAAACTATATATGGCAATCCTTCTAGTATCACCAAAGAGGGACGCTTTGCTAAAAATCAATTAATTACGGCAAGAAAGCAGATTGCCCGCCTCTTAAAATGCCAATCCAATGAAATTATCTTTACCTCTGGTGGCACCGAATCTCTCTACTCACTCATCCATGGAATTTGTAAAAATAAGCAAAAGCCTATTATCACAACTGCCATCGAGCATAAATCTGTCCTTTTTGCTATAGAAGACACTCATCTTCCGACTAAATATTTATCAGTAGATCAATCTTGCACCCCTTGCCTTATAGAGCTTAACACTTTTTTAAAGGAAGGGGCCTCTGCAATCGTATTGTCCCTTGTAAACGGCGAAACTGGTTCCATTCTTCCTGTAAAAGAAATTGCAGCAATAGCAGATCAATACAACGTCCCCCTTATCCTTGATGGAGTTGCTGCTCTGGGGAAAATACCCATTATTATATATCCAGGCGTCACAGGCATAGCTTTTTCCGGCCACAAATGTCATGGTCCAAAAGGGACTGGATTTTTCTACCTATCTGCAAAGGTACCGTTTACTCCGATTTTTAGAGGGGGCATGCAAGAAAATGGATTTCGATCGGGAACCGAAAACGTCCCAGGCATTCTTGGTTTAGCAAAAGCAATCGAAGAGATTTCTGAAGAAAAAATGGCCTATATTAAAAGTTTAAGAGACGATTTTGAGCGAAAAATCAAACAGGAATTTCCAGATAGCTCCGTTAATGGTGGAGAAAATAGAGCAAGCAATGTTTCAAACATGTACTTTGAAAATATTGATGGCGATCATCTTCTTATCTATCTAGATCAAAATGGTATCAGTGCATCTCTTGGTTCAGCATGTGCATCAGGTTCATTATCGCCATCTCACGTTCTTTTAGGAATAGGATGTTCACGGCAACACGCTCGATCGTCCCTTAGATTTTCATTCAGTGGGATGAATACCTTTGAAGAAATCACCCGGGCGTGCCACCTATTACATCTCTATAAAGAGACCTCCACTTCACTTTTTTTGTCTGTGTCCCATACTAGCTAATCAAACTAAAAAATAGTAGTTTTTTTAGTTTGAGTTTCTTTCCTAGAAATGATATACTCTTATTCTCTTTTGGAGGAGTGTCCGAGTGGCCGAAGGAGCACGCCTGGAAAGTGTGTAAACGTGATAAACGTTTCGGGGGTTCGAATCCCTTCTCCTCCGTACCCTTTTCTTTTACTAGATATTAATCATTTTTTCGAATATAATTTATTTTTAAAATACACAGAATTTTTATGCTAGCTACTGAAAAATCCCCTCTCTCTTTCGAAGATCAAATGCGCGCTGCTAAAACTACTCTTGACGGAAATATTACTGCCTTAACCAAGCAGTATGAAAAAATAAATGCTTCTATTAAAATTGGAAACGCGATTTTACAATGTTTATGGAAAGATAAAAAAACAAGCCCTGATGAAAAAGTACTCATTGCAAGCGAATGCTTGGAAAACCTAAATAATATGAGAACTAGCTATCAAAGTATCACTCAACTTGCAACCGATACATTCCAATTTTTAACTGAGTGCAAAAAAAAATTTAATTCTCCTGAAAGCTTCCAAGACCCTCCCTTTACCCTGGATCATATAAAAGAGCGACTTAATCAGGAACAATCTCTCTACACTTTTATATCTCAATATAATGCCAGGGGGTCATCCGATTCTTGATTAATTGATCCCTGCTACAGCCTTTTCCTCCCACCCCTGCTCGCTAAAAAAATCCCCCTCCATTCCCCTTTTTATCGCCTCTTTAACATAATCCAACGTGTTATCAGGAAGCTCTTGCAGTGAAAAAAACTTAAGCCCCCCACACTTATGTTGCTCTTTGTTTTCTGGGGTATTTTCCCATTGATGGCACTCAAAAAAAATATCAACAGCCTCTCTATTGGTATTTCTATGCATGATGTGAATAGGGATCAGATCTTTCTTATTTATAATAATTCCTGCCTCTTCCAAAGCTTCTCTTATCATAGCAGCTGTTGCTGCCTCTCCCACCTCTTGATGCCCTGCAACTAAAGACCACTGACCATCTGCATAGCCTGTATTTTCTCTTAACGATAATAGCACCTCATCTCCTCTTAAAAGTACTAAATATACTGCAACAAAAGTCCTTCCTTTCATATTTACCTCATTTTTCCAAATAGAATAGGTAATACTGCGATATTTTAACACAAGATTTTTTTTCCTGCCCCTCTTGCCTTCCTTCCAAGCGCTCATACCCAGCCGGAAATTAGACCACTTCACTTAAGTGCGAAAATTTAAAATGATAACCGCTTTCAAGAAGTTTCTTTGGATATACAGATTGATCCACAAGAACAAGCTGCGTTCCCTTTTCACCTAATATCCACCTTATAAAAATAGCTGGAATGGGAAAAAACTTCAACCTACCAACAGATTTTGTCACAAGCTCTACACATTTCTTGTTCGAAAAGGGATGGACAGTTGTAACATTTACCGCTCCTGTAATGTGATTGTCAGTGATACAATAGTGTATTATTTCAAGCAAATCGTCTATTGCTATCCAACTTGTCTTTTGCTCTCCAGACCCAAACCGTCCAAGTAATCCAAATCTTGCAATTTTACTTAATTTTTGCAACAACCCGCCAGTTTTTGCAATCACTACTCCTAACCTTGCAATCACTACTCTACCCTTAGAATATCTGTTTGCCTCACGCTCCCAATCTTTACAAACTTTAGCTAAAAAATCCTCGCCGCTCTCGCAATCTTCACTATTTACCTCCTCGGCATTTGCTCCATAAAACCCTACTGCAGAGGCGGAAATGAAAATATTAGGAGGCTTATCTGCCATTTCCATCATTCTAACTAAACGTTTTGTAGTTTCTACGCGGCTTTGATGGATTTTCTCTTTTTTTTTCTTTGTCCAAAAGCCCCTTCCAATATTTTCACCAGCAAGATTGATCACAACAAAAGCCCCGTCCACAGTGTCAGCAAATCTAATTACTTCATACCCTTTACCCTTAAGAAATGGTTCGAGCGCAGATCCAACCATCCCCCCCATTCCTGCAATATAAATCCTTTTCATTTACCCTCGCGACCTTATTCGAATTCTGCGATCTTGAGCAAACGCTGCTCCTTCAAAAACAAATTCGTATTCCCCGATGCATGCTACTTCCTTGTCTTTGGGGCAGCCACCAAGTTTTTTGGTCATAAACTCCTCTAATGTCATCTGTTTTAAATCAGGAATCTGAATTTTTAATTTCTTGGCAAGTTCCAATATGGAGGTAGTAACTGGGAATGCTTTGTCTATGTACACTTTAGACCTCTCTTTAAGAACTTCGCTATTGAGTAAAATTCCGGAAAAAATTTCATTGACTATTGTGGAAAGGGATAAAATTCCTATCACTGCTCCATTTATATCAAGAACGATTGCTATCTTTTGATTGTTTTTTCTAAATTGATTGATTACCTGAAAAATGGAATTTGTCTCGATCACAAACCAAGGAGAGCGGGCAATTTTTTTAATTTCTTCAGAATCTGACATGTTCAAAAGATCTTGGGAGTACGCTATACCGAAAATGTTATCTCTTTTTTCATGGTATAGAGGGACATATTTTGCCTTTATTTGGTGAAGGTGATCCCTCACATCTCCTACAACACCATGGTAGGATGAACAAGGAATCTCCTCGATGGGCACCATCATATCTCTTGGGGTTTTACTTTTTAGAAGAAAGATGTTTTCTATCAAAGGCTCTAGATCTTCTGTCCCATTTTCTATTTGGCTTCCTTCAGAATCTACCAGTAAATTCTTTAATTCATCACGAGACAATGAACTATTTACCTTTAAAGGGCTCTTTAAAAAGTAAATCACAATTTTTGATAGACCATCAATAATCCAAATCAAAGGACTAAGCATTTTTGAAATCAATTGTATAGGCTTTATGGTAAACAAGGCTAAATGCTCTGAGTGGTCTCTTGCTGCAAGCATGGGGATGAGTTCAGCAAAGATCATCACAATAAAAATCTGAGGGATATAAGATAAGTCAGGATCAAGACCAATGCTTAAAAACACCCTCCTGCCACACTCTGAACCAAGCTGTAGAAAAAAATTCACCCCTATCAAAGTGGTTCCAAATAATGATGTGGGCTTATCTAGTAATTTACTAAGTGCAATCGCTCCCTTTTGCCCCTTTTCAACATAATAGGCAAGACGAACTCTATTAAAAGAAACAAAAGACATCTCTGTCATAGTAAAAAACGCCTGAAATAGGAGCGAGCAAATAAGAAGTATCGAAAAAAAAGCAAGATCACCCATGCTTTCCCCCCTGTTTTTTTAGATGCTTTATATAGACTCTTGACACTTTAGCCTCTGTTGCAAGCAGTACATGAAACATAAGTCCGCCCTTTGTTACCTTGTACCCACTTTTGGGAATATCCCCAAGAATTTCTAAAAGATACCCGCCCACTGTAGTCTCTTGACCAATTCTTTCAATTTCAATCTCAAAAATAGCCTCTAGATCATGTAACTCATACTTTCCACTGCAGATGATTACATCCTCTCCTTGCCTTGTGAATAAAGTTTTTTCCTCACGACCATCCTTAATTTGGCCAACAACGATTTCTACCAAGTCCTCCCGAGTGATTAACCCAGAAATTCCTCCATATTCATCAACTAGCATTGCAATTTCAGTCTTTTTATCATCAAAATAGGCAAGTAAGGTTCTTGCAAGCATGCTCTCTGGGACAAAAAACGGCTTTTCCATAATTTCGTATAAGTCTTTTGCTTCATGTATTCTATGATTGTTTGAAAAAAAATCTGTTGCATTGACAATGCCTATTACATGATCGATATCTCTATCTACCACTGGAATTTTACTCAATCGCTTTTTAGAGAATAAATCTCTTAATTTCTGCGGAGAGTTATGAATATCATGAAAGAAAATGTTCTGCCTTTGACATTTTACCTCTTTTACTTGAACTTCTGATAATTTAAGACTTCCAAGTAAGAGTTTGATCTCATCTTTAGTCATAAGTCCAGTTTCTTTGAAGGAAATAACTGCATGTTTGATCTCCTCCTTTGTAATCTCGCTATCTTTTTTTAGAAAAAACGCCGCTACAACCCCACCAAATTTTGTAATCTTTAATAGTACAAACCGAATGGGTGATAAGATCCATCCAAATAAATGCAAAGTTCTAGAAACCTTAGAAGCGATCGCTTCATCTTTAGTGACAGCTATTGTTTTAGGTAAAATTTCGCCGAAAATTAGTGTTAGGACAAAAGGAATGGCTACAGTTAATAGTACATTGGAGGTTGTTCCGACAATTGTTGAAATGACGTTTTGCACCCCTAAATTGACTGTTACATTTAAAATTAACAACGTAACTAATAGAGATTTTGGTTTTTCTAAAAGCAATGCAGCTGCTTGCTTTCCTTTATGCTTTGATAATTTAAAGGTATTTCTTTTTGATGGAGAAAGAGAAAATAATGCCGTTTCTGAGCTAGAAAAAAATGCACTGGAGGCTAGCAGTAGAAGTAATAGTAAACTTAACAGAGCAGTAGATATCACTTTAATCTACCCTATTGAATATGACTTTTTGTTGCCCTTTAGGGGTAACTCCCAGCACTTGAATAAGGGTTAGGGCTAGATAAGCAGGGTCATCTTTGCTGTCAATTTTCTGCTCTAGGAGTTCCTTTTCAAAAAGGGCCTCATTTTTTTGAGCTGATAAAAATTCAATTTTCCTCTGAATCTCTACTGCAATCTTTTTTTGCGATGATGCAGCAAAAAGGAAACCACTAAATGTAAAAGAAATAAACAAAAGAACCCACCAAAAATCTTTTAGCACATACGGCAGGTTAGGGCGTCTACCTTTTTCTCTTAACAAAATACTAACATTTCCTATTAAAACTATTTATCTTATTATCTTCTCTATAATAGAGAAGATAATAATAGTAACCATTTTTCTACAAAGTTTCCACAATTATTCTAAAAACTTATCTACTTAGGCTCTAAAGCGCTAAGGCTGAATCCGTGATTCTTTAGGAGTTCGTTTAGTTTTTCGATAGAATGGAGGTATTTTTTCTTATTTTCTATTAATTCATTCATTGCTTGAGCGACTTCGGTTTGTTTATGTGATTTAACTTCTTGAACATCTGATGTTTTATTTTCGATATAATTTGATTCCTTTTTTTCTTCTAAAATAACTGGTTTTTCAATTTTTGGTTGAGGTTCTTGTTTGACAGTGTCTACGTGGGCCATTACTTTGTTTATCAACATAATAGCTTGATAGAGGTTAAGTTTTTCCTCTTTTACGCCGTTGATTACGTCAAAAGAGTTATTGATCATTAACTCTAGATTAAGCTTTGTATTTTCTTCAAGCCCTTGGTTCTCATCTAGGAGATAATATTCTGATATGAGTCGTGATATTTCTATTTTTGCATCGTCATAGTCTAGACGTTTGTTTGATAATTTGTGTAAAAGATCAATTGCTTTATTGATCATTTGTCTTTTCTGTTCCTCTCTTCCAGCAGATTTTCGTATCTTTGAAAAAGCATCCATAATTACTCCTTTTCTCGAGAAGGGTACATCATAGAGCCCTTCTTTAATTCCTTCAATAAAAGACATGTTTTGAAAAACATATTGATCTTTTAAATTACATATTCTTGCCAGTCTTGACCATTTAAATAATGGTTCATTTTTTCTTCCATGATCAATAGTGATTCATCGACATTAATTTCTCTTCCTGAAAGTCTTGCAATAAGCCAATTCATTTCGTTCATTAACATTTCATATGCTTGAATCTTTTCTCTTCCCTCATCTGAACATAGCAGTGAAGATAAAGGTTCAAAGACTGCAGGGTTTAATCCAGCTTCGCCAAAGAACATGTGTATGACTTTTTGAGCTTCCGTAGGACTAATTTCTGATGCATGCAATCGCTCTAACAGCTCAACTAATGTTCCCTTAAACAAAATTCCCCCGATGATTTTTGGTCATGTTTTTGTACACTACCATTTGGCTTTTTAGAGGTAAATATTTATTTTAAAAATTATTTTATATGGGGAATTGGTGTTTCTCAAGGGTTCAAAATCGAGGGGGTTAGGAAAATTGTGCCTTAGCGCATCTTCCTATCAGTTGCACTTCAAATTACAATCGGCGAATCATTTTGCTCTCAAATATAAATTGTTAGTAAAAGCAAATCAAGCATCGTTTCATGAATATAAGAAATTACTTGATTCAGCTAGCTCTGCGTAAGGTGAGTGAGAGAGTTGAATGGGTTGGTCTAATTCAAAAGTGGCGAAAAGATACTCAGAACGGTTAATATGGAACTTGGCAAAGTTGACATATAACTTCTTTTATTTGCGAAGAAAAAAGTATTACATATCAATCTGCTTTTTTTTGCATAAATATGCCTAAAGTCAGGACAAGGGGCTGTCTTATTTGAAATCTGGAGTGATGACATTGAATTGAGAAGATAAGTACTCAGACAACTCTATCATTAACTTTTGGCCACGAGAAGGGGGATATTCGCAGGAGCCCTTGCAACCAGAACAAAGAAGAGCTATATTTAAGCAGTTTTGAGCTTTTTCAAATAGTTCTGGATGATGATGGACTAGGGGTTCGTTATACACTAAGTTTTCTAACGCTTTGGTGACAAATGGATTATCTTTGTTGCCTACATGCCGAAAGTTAATCTTTAGTTCAAAACTTAATGATTTAAGCCTATTGGTAAAACGAACCGATGCTTCCCGCTTTTCCTTTCTGTCAGTTAGGAAGAGAGTAATTTTAGCTCCGATGGATGCTGAAATTATGTTAGATAGAAAAAAATTAAAGATCAAAGAGCAAATTTTTATAAGGTCCTATATTGAGTTTTTAATAAAATAATTATTTTCGAAATTAGCTTTGGGGACAAAAGATTCGAATTTGATTATCAATAGATTGAAAAATATTTAAAAACGATTTTAATAGCTCATCTTGATGATTGGGTAAAGAAATGCAATACATTCCATATTTTATTCCCATCAATTTTGAATTATGTTTTCCATTCTCATCCTTAAAACCCGATGACAATTCGCTTAATATATTTCGATTCTCTTGTTCAATTAATTTTAAATCAGGAAAATATTCTGACGCCATATCCAGTAATTTTATAAGGTCGTGTCCATCCCAACCCTTTTTGGGTGCGGGAACATGCTTGAGTTGGAGTAAAGCTTTTAGTAGTAGTTCAAAAGAAAATTGAAATAAGATTAAGGCACTACAGATATGGTCAGGATTTAACCAAATTGAGCCATCATTTTTTTTCAATTGAGATCCATCTGCTAATAAAAAAGTAGAACCCATTAATTTCTTTGCTGAATTAAAATGATCTCTTCCGGAAGAAATCTTGAACCAAACCCCTTCCTGAGATTCTTTAGGAAATGGATTAAGAGTTAATTTTGATTTATTTTTTTGAAAAGTCAATTGATATTTTCTTAGATAAAAAGGTCAGGTTTCTAGGTACTTATATTTCTCAAGGTTTGAAGAAGGGGGGGGCCTCGAATTAGATCTTTCTTATTCAACTCCTCGATAGAAAGTTTAGTGATTTTAAGGCTTTGTTGTTGGTTTTTTTTATATTTTCAAGATTATGAACAAATCCAAGAATACTATCAAGATAAACCCCAAAACGCAATTCGAAAAAATCTGCGCAGTATGGATCCTCTCAAAAAAATCCTTTTCAAATGTATCATCTAATATCCCATCAATCATTTCGTGTACAGCACGGGGAAGCTCCCTAGCATCTTGTTTGATTCCAAAAACTCTTTCTTCCCACTGTTTTGTAATTATTTTTGGCGCATCCACAATAACCTCTTCTGCACATACAAGGCTTACACAGAACAGCAAGCTACCTTTAAATAGGTTCATTCTTTTCTTCCTTTGCTCTAACAATTTTAAGAGCTTCCTCATAAGATTCTAAAAACATGTCCTCTGGTTGTGCATTTTTTGATTTTATAGTTCTATAACAAATGTCTGTTTCACTATTTAAGATTATACGAGCTAGAGTACCATCCTCAGGGTCATTCCTTTTTCATCACAAAAACTAAGGAGAATTTCTGCTCGAGCAGGTGTAAAAGGATACTCTCTTAAAAATGGTCGCAACTTTTCATGGTTATTAATAACCTCTACAAATTTTTCTTTTAGTTTGACGAATAGCTCCCTCCCTTCCTCTATGGTTCCCTTTTGGTTAGTGTTTAAAAAAACACAAATTGATTCCACATCAAAAGGCATAGCTCCCCCAGTAGCACCGCATCTTAGACCAAATTCCTTTTTGGCTA
>CAMBZN010000027.1 GCA_945872565.1 Chlamydia trachomatis
ATGGGTTAAAATTATTACTATGAAGGACATTCAGGATATTTTTATTAAAAAGGGGGTGACTCTTTCACTTGCAGAAAGTTGTACTGGAGGGAAGATGTCATCGATGCTTACAAAAACTCCCGGCGCTTCCAGTTATTTTTTGGGAGGGGTTGTGTGTTATTGCGACCAATTAAAAATTAACCTTTTGGGGGTAAGTGAAGCATTGATAGAGGAAAAAACAGCTGTAGACATAGAGGTTGCCCGGCAAATGTGCCATGGGGTTCTTAAATTAACAGGAAGTGATTTTGCTGTTGCTGTAACTGGCGATGCAGGGCCAGGCGGCGGGCAGGTTGGAACTGTTTTTGGTGCAATTGGATCAAAGGAAGCGATCTATGCAGGAAAAATTCCTTATTTAGCAGGGTTGACAAGGGAGGAGATTATGATGAAAAGCGGTGGCTATTTGCTTGTTCAGTTGTTTACTTTCTTGCAAACTGGTGAGGTTCCATTTGCTCACAAGTAGATCTAATCCAAAAATTAAATTTCTAGAGTCATTACGTAACAGTAAACATAGAAAGGCTTTAAACTTATTCCTTGTCGAAGGAGAAAGAGAGATTTCAAGAGCGGGCAAAATTGAGACTCTTGTCTACCATGAAGAAAACTCTTTCATACAAACCCTTGGAAGGGGGGGGGTGGAACTCATACAAGTATCAAAGGATCTCTTGGAGAAGCTTTCCATCCGCGGAGAGATCATTGCAATCGGAAAACAGCAGAAGAAAACGCTCTCTTTGTTGAAAGGAAGCTTTTTTGTAGCCCTTGTGGGGGTAGAAAAACCGGGCAATATTGGGGCAATTCTTCGCACCTGTGATGGCTGCGGTGTTGATGGTGTGTTGCTTGTTGATTCTTTGTCCGATCATTATCATCCCAATGCAATTCGTGCAAGTTTAGGGGCCAGTTTTTCTTTAGATATTGTCACATGTTCCTCCAAGCAAGCCTTTGATTTTATTGAAGAAAGGGGGCTTGAGCTTATCATCACCTCTCCAGATGCAGAAAAAAGCTACGCTGAAGTTGATTTTTCGCCTTCAAGGATCGTAGCTTTTGGTCAGGAGGATACAGGGCTACCAGAATTTTGGATCAAGGGGACAAAGGTATCTATCCCAATGAAGGGAGCATGTGACTCGTTAAATGTTTCTGTAGCTGCAGGAATTGTCTTATATGAACTACTGAGGCAAAATGGATCTTAAAAATTGTATTTTATATGAGGATAATCATTTATTGATTGTAAATAAACCTTCTGGAATTGCTGTCCTCCCTAACGATGGGATGGAAGATATGACAACAATAATGAAGGATACGATCAAACAAAGAGATAAAAAACCCGGCAAAGTATTTTTACACCCCGTGCATAGGATCGATCGATGGGTGAGCGGGATTGTAGTATTTGCAAAAACAAGCAAGGCCCTTTCTCGGATTAATAACGATATTAGAGAAAAATTGTGGAAAAAAAAATATATAGCAGAGTTAATCAGACCCTTAGCCCAAGAGCAGGGAGAACTTTGCCACTATCTTTGCAAACGGCAATACATTGCCGAGGTTTATCTTGAACCCAGACCATATTCTAAGGAGGCTATTTTACATTTTAGTCATCTTCGGGGAAATTTTTATGAGGTGGAGCTTAAAACGGGGAGATATCATCAAATAAGAGCGCAAATGGCTTTTATGAACTCTCCCATTACCGGCGATCAAAAGTACGGCGCCCCTAAAGCAGCAAACGCGCACATTCATCTTCATCATGCAAATCTTGTTCTTATCCACCCTATTACAAAAGAACAGGTAATTATAGACAGCAAACCACCGTTTATGTAAAATTAATCCTTTTTAAAAGGAGTCTCTGTGAAAAAAATATTATTACTAACTTTGCTTCTAGCAGGCCATTGCTTTGCTGTGAATTTAAAAGTAACAAAGATTGTAAACGATCATAATCTATATATTTTCGAGAATAAATATGTAGTACAATCAGCAAGCCCTCTTGAAGAGGTTTATGTAGGGTCAGTGTTAAATATTGACACGAATGCATTTTATGGATTGAATCAGTGGATTCAAAACCATAGCATAACAAAATATGTTTATATAGATACAGTTTATACGGATCATTATGATTGCTATGGATATTATACTCATACTACATCATATGATAACTATGGTTATGATACATATACCTATCAAAATACATTGTATCCAATTGGAATTATTAAAGGAAGTGCGATGAATTTACCTAGTTTCACATCATTTGTATTAAATAGACCCGCTTTACAACCTTTATACTCCTATTCAACAGTGTTTATAGGCCATGAATGGTTAGGGGATAAAGTAGACATGAAGACCTCTTATTTTCCAACAACTTCAATTGTAGGGCAGGAAGAAACACAGCATTGGCTTGCCGATGAGTTAAACATGTATGAAGAAGGCTATACCCATAAAATTTATCCAATTTATGATAGAAACTACCCAGATTTGCTAGCGGGAGTTCTGCATCTTTCTAAAAAGAGAAAAGTATTTTTGTTTGATCATATCAATGGACTAGCTATTTTTCAAAGATAGTAAAGAACATAAGTGTAAATACGCTTCAAAGGCGTTAAGAGCAGCCCCTCTAAGTAATTGATCACCTACGATCCAAAAGTCGTAGGTGTTTTTTATTGCCTGATCTTTGCGCACAGAAACAAATGTTTCATGTTTGCCCCTGGCAAGTAAGGGGTGGGGAGAAGGGTGTAGGAGTATGTGAGGGTTTTGTTGTAAAACACTTTCTACGTTGTGGATGTTTTGTTCAAAACTTGTCAATACATGGATCGAATGGGCTCTTTCTACAGGCACTCGAATGGATCTTACAGAAATTGGAAGGTCTGGTTTTTCAAGAATTTTTCTTGTTTCAAAAATGATTTTTTCTTCTTCACCACAGAGCCCATTTTTTCCTTGCTCAGATTCGTGATTAAAGAGGTTTTCCTTGAGCTGGTATGGGAATGGGCCTGTTACGCCATCATTTGAAAGAGCCATAAGACCAAGTTTTCCTGCCCCACTTGCAGCTTGGTAGGTGGAAAGAATAAGCTGTTTTATGGGCGAAATTGCATGGAGTGGAGCAAGTGTTGTTAGTAGGATAGAAACGATGCAATTAGGAAGGGAAATGATTTTTAAGGAATTGTTTATAAGATGTGAGTTTACTGGGGGGAGAACAAGGGGAAGGGATGAATTTGTTCTAAAGGCGGAGGACATATCAATAACAATTACCCCTTGGTCAAGTGCTTTTTGAGCAATGGGGAGAGTTTCTTCCGCACTAATTGCCATAAATAGCACATCAATATCGGTAAAATCAAGCGGGGTATTACGAAGGAATAATTTAGGGGGAAGATCAAGGAGTTTAAGCAGCTCAATTCCGCATAATCCTTGGTGACCAATCAAACCTGTTTTTAACATAAAAGAAGCATAGCTCTGGAAATTTAAGAAGTCAAAAGATATTATCTTTAGCAATGAGTAAAATTGAAAAATGGGTTCAGAAAAAGCAAATAGTAGAAGGGTTTAGCTTTTCTAAATCATTATTGTTCGGTTTAAGTACTTTTTTTAAAGCGGCAGTTTCCATCCGCCATGTCTTATATCAGTTGAAGGTCTTTAAAGCCGTCGACGTAGGGGTGCCCATTCTTTCTGTGGGAAATATTGTTTGCGGAGGAACGGGAAAAACTGAATTTGTGGCAAAATTAGTCCAAGATTTAAAAAGGGATGATTTAGCTATTTTAACCGGCGGCTATAGATCAAAAAGAAAGGGGGGTGTATCTCTTGTTCAAGATGTTGAAGATGGAGATGAACCATTTATGCTTGCAGACCGGCTTAAAAAGTCGTGGGTTATTCGAGGGAAAAGACGAGAGAAAGGGGCAATACTTGCCAAAAGCTTAAAGTCGATGGGGTGTATTTTAGATGATGGAATGCAGTATTTACGGATAAAAAAGGACGTTGAAGTTGTGATGATTCTTGCAAGCAATCCCTTTAGCAAAGGGTTTGTCCCTTTTGGAATGAGGCGGGAGTTACTAAAAAAACTTCAAGATATCGACTATATATGCATTCATGGAGCAAAGAGTCAATCAAGTTATGAATTGGTTAAAAAGGAAGTTTTATGCTATTGTACTCCAAAGTTTTTTGGAACCAATTACAGGCTAAAAGAAAATCAGGCATTGGCTGGGAAAAAAGTAGGAGTTTTTTGTGGTATTGGTAATCCACAAGCTTTTATTGATGGCCTAAAGGGTTTAAACGTTATAATAGTAAAGAGTAAAATTTTAGCTGATCATGAAAAATGCAACACGATAGTAGACTTTGCAAGATTATGCCAGGACCTTGGTGCAGAAACTCTAGTGTGTACAGAAAAAGATTACGTCAAATTAAGTAGTCAAGAGAAGAAATTTGTTATCCCAATACAGATTTCCATGGAAGTAGATTTTGATGGGGATATTTATCACCTTTTATTAGACGAATTTAATGCGCTGGTGGAAGACTACAAAAAGCAAACGAAGGAAAAGTTATGAAAGGATGGGTAAAAATACTAATTGGACTTGGAGCTGGAGTGATATTTGGTCTTATCGCGCAAGAACAGTTTGAAGTGCTTAAAGTATTTGGAAAAATGTTCATAGACTTATTGAAAATGTTGGTAGGAATATTAGTGTTTTCATCTATTGTTACTGGAATTTGCCATATCAATGATCCAAGAAAGCTTGGAAGGATTGGGTTACGATCAATGCTATTTTTTTTGATCACAACAAGCGTTGCCATTTTGATAGGCATCGGAATTGCTCAAGTTTGGAAGCCAGGAGCGACCTTACATCTAGTTGCTCAAAAAAATTCTGTAGAAACAACAATAAGTATTAGCTTGCTTGATTTTGCAGCTTCATTAATTCCTTCCAATCCATTTGTCTCATTTGTTGAAGGCAATATTCAACAGGTGATTGTCTTTGCAGTGTTATTTTCACTCGGTGTGATTGTAGCTGGGGATAAAGGCAAACCAATGATTGTTTTTTTTGAATCATTAACTTATGTACTAAACACCCTAACACAAATGATTATGAAACTTGCACCTTTTGGTGTGTTTGCAATTATTGCATCAGCAGTTGGCTCGATGGGAGCGAAATTGATACTCCCTTTGATCCAATTTTTATTCTGCTGTTACGTTGGGTGCCTTGTCCAATTATTCGGAGTGTTTTCTTTGATATTAAAGTATGTGATTAAAACACCAGTGGTACCTTTCTTTAAAGGGTTGAAAGATGCAATGTTTCTTGCCTTTACTACATCAAGTAGTGCTGCAACCCTCCCCTTGACTATGAAATGTACAACAGAGGCGCTTGGAGTTGCTCAAGATATATCCGGTTTTGTCCTATCTTTGGGGGCGACAGTGAATATGAATGGAGCAGCAATCGGCCAGGCAATATCTGCAATGTTTATTGCACAAGCCTATGGGATCGAACTTGACGTTTTGAAACTAGGGGTTTTATTTTTCACCTCGATTTTTGCAGCAGTTGGTGCGGCAGGGAGCCCAGGAACGGGAATTGTAATGCTTTCTGTTGTGCTATCAGGTGTTGGTCTTCCTTTAGAAGGGATCGCTCTTCTTGCAGGGGTAGATAGAATTCGTGAAATGATATCTACTGTTGTGAATATTGTCGGGGATGCTTTGGCAGCAGTGTATGTAGCAAAAAGGGAAGAATTTCAAAAAAGTATGAGTTATCCCTCTCCTATTTTAGTGTAATGATGGCCTCTACCGTCGCTTTGATAGAACAACAGGTGTAGTTTAAGTCATCCAATGCAGCTTTAGTTGAGATGTTTTTTGGAGCATGAGAGATGAAGTGAATAGAATGAGAGTTTAACTGCTGGGACTTAGGTAGTATTGGAAGGAGAAATTTTACTAGCCATACCGGGATTGCTATAGAATAGATTCTTCTTTTTGTCACACCCCTGATTATTTTTACTATTTCTTTGAGAGTACAAAAATTTCCTGCAATTAAATAAGCTCTATTTTTTCCTGTTTTTGCTGCTTGAACAGCAGCTTTAGCAACATCACGAGCATCTACCCAGTTAAAACCACCATTTAATAGAAAAACCAACTTTTTTTTAGAAGCGCTTTTAATAAGATTATTCATTAGACCCGATGTTGGATGGGGGCCTATTACCCCTGTTGGAACAAGAATAGTGGCATTAAACCCTTGCTTGATTAAAGAGAGGATATGCTCATGAGCTGCAAGCTTTGAAAAAGTATATTGATCTGGCAAAGGGGATGTTTTTTTTGTAACAAATGGATTTTCCTCAGATAAAAGGTCTCCTGGGTTTTTATAATCATACACATGGATAGAGGAAAAATAGATAAATTTAGAAACTCCTGCCTTTTTTGATGCAGCTGCAATACTTTTTGTCCCTTCTACATTGATTTTATGCAATTTATAACTATCTTCATCTTTCAAAGAAATAATGGCTGCAAGGTGAAACACCACATCAATCCCTTCTAAATAGGGAGAAAGGGAAGAAGGGTCTGTTATATCAGCAACAACCAAAGAGACATTTAGACCGTCAAATACTCCCGTATGATCATGTAAAAGACAAGTTACGGTATAACCATCTTTTAAAAGTGCCTGAACTAAATGGACCCCGATGAGTCCTGATCCGCCTGTTATAAATGCCTTCATATATTAGGATAATCATAAGTATATCTTAATTAGATATACTTAAATATAGTTGTTTTTCCACAGCGCTTAGAAAATCTTCAGTGTGTAGGTAGGAGGCATTTCCACAAAGTAGTGCTAAATCTTTGGTCATTTTACCGTTTTCTACTGTTGTGATACATGCAGCTTCAAGTTGATGGACAAATTTAAGCAGGAGGGGGTTATTATCAAATTTGGCTCTGTATTCAAGTCCTTTTGTCCAAGCAAAGATCGAAGCAATGGGATTAGAGGAGGTTTTCTCCCCTTTTTGATGCTGTCTAAAATGGCGCGTGATGGTTCCATGAGCCGCTTCTGCTTCGACAGTTTTTCCATCTGGAGAAATAAGAATCGATGACATCATACCCAAAGATCCAAACCCCTGAGCTAAAGAATCGGATTGAACATCACCATCGTAATTTTTGCAAGCCCAGACAAACCCGCCCTTATTTTTTATCGCATATGCGACCATATCGTCGATAAGTCTGTGTTCATAATAGATTCCTGCCTGCTCGAACCGGGTTTTGAAATGATTTACATAGACGTTTTGGAATATATCCTTAAAGCGGCCGTCATAGACTTTTAATATGGTGTTCTTTGTGGATAAAAAAAGAGGATATTTTCTATTTAAAGCATAGTTCATGCAGGCATGAGCAAAATGATAGATGGAATTGTCTAAATTGAACATGCTCATAGCAATTCCCGGTTCTTTAAATGCAAAAACTTCCTTTTCAACGGTTTTTCCACTTTCGCCAGTAAATACAAGTTGCAAAGTGCCTCGTTCGGGGATAAGCATTTCAGTTGCTTGGTATTGATCTCCAAAAGCATGTCTTCCCATTACAATAGGCTCTTTCCAACTTGTGATTAAACGTGGAATGTTTTTGCAAAGAATTGGCTCTCTAAATACTGTACCCCCAAGGATATTTCGAATGGTTCCGTTGGGTGATTTATACATAGCATGTAAACCAAATTCCTTTACTCTAGCTTCATCCGGTGTGATTGTTGCACATTTGATTCCTACGTTATAGTGAAGGATTGCCTCTGCTGCATCGATAGTAACCTTGTCATGTGTAGCATTGCGGTTTTCAATACTTAGGTTGAATGTTTTAAGGTCGATATCTAAGTGTGGGAGGATAAGCTTGTCTTTAATTTGATTCCAAATGACTGCGGCCATTTCATCACCACTAATTTCTACTACAGGCTTTGTGACTTTTATCTTGCTCAAAGTTTCCCCCTTATATATACTGAAACATATATGTTGAGAGAGATTTTTACAAGAGAGAGACAGTTTTTAAACTACTTTTTCGATCAATTGAATATGGTTGAAGCCGAACATGTTTTGGCTCTGATTCTTAAGTGCAAGGGTATGATTATTTTTTCTGGAGTGGGAAAAAGTGGGCTTATCGCTGAAAAGCTTTCTAAAACAATGATTTCTACTGGATCAAGAGCGATGTTTCTCTCTGCCCAAGAAGCATTACATGGTGATATTGGGATCGCTTCTAAGGATGATTTGATCATTTTGTTGAGCAAAAGTGGGAAGGGAACAGAAATCTTAAGTCTTGCTAAAATATGTAAAAAAAGAGGCTTTAAAACAATTGCTTGGATTTCTGATTCTTTTTCAGATTTAGAAGCACTTGTTGATTATACGATGCACTTACCATTAGAAGGGGAGATTTGTCCGTTTGGACTTGCTCCAACAACCTCTACTGCCCTTCAGCTCATTTTTGGAGATTGCCTTGCTGTTGCAATGATGCAGGCAAGTAAATTTAGTCTGGATCAGTATGCACTCAATCATCCGGCAGGGTCAATTGGAAAATTAATAGCTGAATGTGTTGCTGATGTAATGGTATCAGGAGAGGATATGCCTCTTTGTGACGAGAATGTACCGGTAAAAGATGCTTTATATATTTTATCGTCTAAAAAATTAGGAGCTTTGCTTGTTAGTGATGCAAAGGGGGATCTTGTGGGTATTTTTACAGATGGGGATTTGCGAAGATTGATTGAAAATCAGGGATCAAGTTCCCTGGATCAAAAAATGCAAAATGTAATGATCCGAGATTTTTCTTGGATAGAAAAACAAGACCTAACCTCAAGAGCATTGGAGATTATGGGGGGCGGGGAAAAGAAAATATTGATTTTGCCCGTTCTAGAAGATAGAAAGCCAATTGGTTGTATTCATATGCACCATATTATCACGTCAAATATAGTCCCATCTTATAGATAGACAAAAATTCAACCATTATTTTATTAGGAAATTAAGCTCACATTTGCTATGGTTTTTGGGTTTACAGGAGTGCTAATGTCAATAGTTGGACTTTATTCGTTGATGGGGCTATTTATCATAGGGTATATTGCGATCATTTTAGAGCATTACGTGAGGGTAAATAAAACGGCAGTGGGGGTCCTTCTTGCTGGAGCTTTATGGATGATTTACTTTTTAGTAGGTGGAGATTTAAATCCATCATTGGAATTATCTAAACACCTCTCTGAAGTTTCCCAAGTGATTTTTTTCTTGCTGGGTGCTATGACTCTTGTGGAGCTTGTTGATTCCCATAAAGGTTTTAATACCGTTATTCGAATGATTCATACTACTTCAAAACGTAGAATGCTTGTGATTATTTCATTTTTTGCCTTCTTTTTGTCTTCTGTTTTAGATAATTTGACTACAACAATTTTGATGATATCAGTGCTTAGAAAACTTGTGCCGGAGAAAAAGGAGAGATTAACTCTCAATTGTATGGTTGTTATTGCAGCAAATGCAGGGGGTGCTTGGACACCAATTGGAGATGTGACAACAACAATGCTCTGGATCAATCATCGTGTTTCTACCTTTGCGGTGATGACAAAAGTGTTTATCCCAAGCTTAATATCGATGGTTGTTCCTCTTGGAATTTTTCTGCTTTTTACAAAAGGTCAATATAGAAGCGATGAAAATGATCTTTTTTCTGAAGATACAGAGCCTGGGGCAACAATTGTTTTTACTCTAGGGATCCTCTCTTTAATTGCCGTACCCTTTCTTAAATGGGCAACAGGCATACCCCCTTTTATGGGGATGTTGATAGCGCTTGCTCTTTTGTGGTTTGTTACCGATATTCTCCATTTCAAATACGACAATCGAGAGCATCTTCGTGTGCCTCATATTTTGACAAAAATTGATATATCAAGTGTATTCTTCTTTATGGGGATTTTACTAAGTATCAATGCACTTGAAGCGGTGGGTATTTTAAAAGACATTGCCATTTGGTTAGATCAGGTAACCTCTAGTAGACTTATGATAGCAACTTTTATCGGACTTGTTTCGGCAATTGTTGATAATATTCCCCTTGTTGCCGCCACAATGGGGATGTACGATGGAACTATTTATCCGATGGACAATCCATTTTGGCTGATGATTGCATATACTGCAGGTACCGGAGGAAGTCTACTAATTATTGGATCAGCAGCGGGGGTGGCGCTAATGGGTATTGAAAAAGTAGATTTTATTTCTTATATGAAAAAGGCTACTATTCCAGCGCTTGTTGGGTATTTAGCCGGCGTTGTTTACTTTATCTTCTGCTAGGCCTATTTCTGGGTAGCAAAAAGGACGATTCCGATGATGGGAGTGATTAGTCCAAAGCACAAAAGAATGATAGGAAGAATGATTGTTGTTAAGTAAAATAGCGCGATCGCACTGACAATAAATAAAACCCCTGTGATGATTGTGATTACTAAGATCTTTTTATAATTTTCCTCGATCGGAGGTGTCGGAGCTATAGCCGGAGCTCTTGACGGTAGCTTTGCCTGAGTTAGGTTTTTTGGTGGAAAAAATTGATTCATTGATAGTCCCTTTTGATGGTAAAAGAAATGCAAGTGTACAATAGAAGAGGCTTTTTCTGTTAGATTCTTTAGAAAAATTGGCAATATCGGGCCGGTTAGGGCTTGCAATTTCTAAATGATGAGTTTCTCATCTCCCCTTAAGCCATGCCAGGGCTGCTTTCTAAGGTTTCATAGAGCGTTTGAGAAAGTTTTTTTATTTTTTTCACAAAAAGCTTTCCAATAAATAGCGATGTGTTATATAGTTGTGCATTCTTAACGAAGCGTCAAGCTAAGTTAACGAAAAGAGTCAACATCGATTGGCTCATAGGTTTTTGACAGTATAAGTAAATGTGACGAGGTTCATT
>CAMBZN010000028.1 GCA_945872565.1 Chlamydia trachomatis
CAAGGGCAAGGGCAAGGGCAAGGGCAAGGGCAAGGGCAAGGGCAAGGGCAAGGGCAAGGGCAAGGGCAAGGGCAAGGGCAAGATAAAAAAAATTGCTTATTTCACAGAAAAAAGTTGTGTTTATTCCAGAATCTTATCAAAATAACAAAAATCAAAAAAATAAGCCCAATTATGACCACAATCATCAATACAATAGCAAAAAAAAGAAACCACTTTTTGCAGCTTGCTCAAAATATCACTGCCGCCTTCTGCGGAAGCATCGTCATCGCACTAGCAGCACCCCTATCTTACACGCTCCCATTTTCTGCAATCCCCTTTTCCATCCAACCACATGTAGCGCTACTGATCGCTTTTCTATTAGGAAAAAAACTAGGACCCCTAGCAGTAGCTATGTTCATCACACAAGGAGCAATGGGCGCCCCCGTATTTGCAAACGGCGCTTGCGGCCTACTCAACCTATTGGGCCCAAGAGGCGGCTACCTTGCAGGTTACTTTATGGCAGCAATATTCATCGGCAACTATAAACCAACAACATTTATCCAAACATTTCTTGTCTTTGCAGCATCAAATGCAGTGATCTACCTATTTGGTGCGATCTATCTTGCAACCTTCGTCGGACCATTAAAAGCCCTCACCGTAGGAATTTTCCCATTCCTACTAACCGACGCTTTAAAACTTCTTATCATTACCAAAATAGCCACGCTAAAAAATGTTTACTCTCCCTTGCAGTGAACACTCTGAAGACTTTTTCGAAAATAAATAACTTTCAGCAACAATCCAGATTTTATCCGTATCATTTACTGCAAGCGTTGAAAAAAGTCTCTCCACATTAGACACTACAGCCTCGGCCGGTTTCAATGGATTTTGATTGATTGGGTGCATAGGTTCTCCTAAAAAAAGTATTATATAGTTATCTTTAAAGTAAACTTTCCTCCGAGTCAAGAATAAAACTCTTATTTATTGGAATTTTAGAAAAAGAGATGGGCAAAAGTTCGAAAATCTTGTATAGTAGGAAGCTTAAAAATTCAATAGAGGTTTTCACAAATGATAAGAAGAATGATAGGCAAAATCATCACCATGAAGATATATCTGATGTTGCGTTTAAGGTATAAAATTATCGTAAAAGGCAAAGATCACATTAATTTCAAAAAACTTCAGGAAAAAGGGGTTTTAATTCTTCCAAATCATCCCACTTTTGGCCTAGATCCATTTTTTGTGACTAACTTTGCTGGAAAAAAATTAGACATGATCCCTCTTGTAACTGAAAATTTTTTTAACACCTTTGTTTTAAAATTGTTCATGTGGTGCACACGAGCAAAACCTGTAATGTCTTTTGATACAGCCGTAACCGATTATAAATTTCAGGAGACAGAAAAGCTCTATAATGAGGTTGTAGAGCATCTTAAACAGGGGGAAAAGATACTAATGTTTCCAGCTGGTGGATTAAAAACAACAGCAAAAGAAAGAATTGGAGGGAGATCTCTTGCCTACCGATTAATGCAAGATGCACCCGATACTGAGCTTTTGTTAGTTCGAATTTCAGGTCTTTGGGGAAGTTCTTTTTCTACAGCTCAATCAGAAGGGCAAACCCCTACCATGTCCAAGATGTTTTTTAAAAGCATCTATAAACTCTTGCTAAATGGAATTTTCTTTTCACCTAGACGAAGGGTATTGATCGAATTTTTTGCCCCAGGTGATAGTTTTCCCAATCACGGAACAAAGTTAGAGTTCAATAAACGTTTAGAGCAATTTTACAATTCCTATCCCACAGAGGCAGATTTGTATAGCGGAACACTTTCTGAAGAAACAAGAGTTGAAGAAGAGCCCTTAATTTTACGTAAGGAGTTTTTCTGGTCAGCCAAGCTTCCAAAGGTAAATGTGTTACAAAAGCAAGCTTGTGTTTTCGAGGATTTATATATTCCCGGCCAGGTGAGAAGAGATGTCATATTTGAACTCTCTCAGCTTTCAGGAAAGTCTGTAAAGGACATAAAAGATGAGGACGATCTAGTATACGATATTGGTCTTGATTCAATGGATATAGCAACCATCTATACCTATATCGACTCTCATTTTGAACTTGATTCAGATGTGCAGCCAGGTGATTTAAAAACAGTAAAAGATTTGTTTTTAGCAGCCATGCATTTAAATAAGAAAAAGAAAAAAGAGGAGAAGGAGAATTCTATAAAAGGGTGGCCTCAACAAAAAAGGAAAAGAAAAGCTCCAGAATACGCAAAAGGCGAAACAGTAATCGAGGCATTTTTAAATTCTTGCAATCGAATGGGAACAGCCCCTGCCTGCAGCGATATCACCTCTGGAATCTTAGATTACCAAACAATGAAAAGAGCTGCAATTATCCTTTCAGAAAAGATTCGTAAATTAGAGGGTGAATATATCGCAGTGTTACTACCAGCAACTGCCGGGACCTACATTCTGCAAATGGCTATTTACCTTGCTGGTAAGACTCCTGTCCCTTTAAATTGGACTGTTGGCACCTACTTTATGAACCATGCAATCAAGCTAGTAGATATCCGTTGCATCATCTCTTCAGAAAAATTTTTAAAACGGCTTGATAATGTCGATCTTGGCTCGGCTATTGATAAGATTGTAGCGGTGGAGGATCTTAAGGCAGATATCTCTTTCATGGACAAAATCAAAGGGGTAATCAAAGCCAAAAGATCTACCCGAGCAATTATTAAAAGTTGCTGTCCAAATATCAATCCGGACGCTATCGCTGTTATGCTCTTTACAAGTGGATCAACAGCACTACCAAAAGCAGTCCCACTAACACATAAAAACGTCATGTCCAATCAAAAATCTTCGTTAAAAAATATTAATTTGGACTCTGATGATGTTATTTTAAAGTGTCTTCCCCCTTTTCACGTATTTGGGTGGAGCTTAAGTATTCTCCCATTACTTTGCGGCGTAAGAATCTGCTTCTCTCCTGACCCTCTTGATGGAGGAACTTTATCCAAACAGATTCTAAAGTGGAAGTGTACAATACTGATGATGGCGCCTACATTCTTGGCCCATTTATTTAAAGTTGCAACAATTGGTCAGCTAAAAACTCTTAGGTTAGTTATTTCAGGCGCAGAAAAGGCTCAGGCAAATTTATTAGAATATATAGCAAAACTAGGTCATGTCAAATTTGTCGAGGGGTATGGACTCACCGAAACCTCTCCCATTCTTGCTTGCGGCTCGGTTTTTCAAACCTCTATGGTTGGTGTAGGAAAAGTGATCGATTCTTGCGAGGTGATTATTATGAACATCGACTCGTTAGAAAAATTTACAATGCCCCATCAAGTTGGAGAAATACTTGCTTGTGGAGATTCAGTCTTTTCCGGCTATTACAAGCAAGATAACAGGGATGTGTTTATCTCAATTGAGGGAAAAAAATATTATCGCACTGGCGACCTTGGATATTTCGACGAGGGAGGGCATCTTCATTTAGAGGGGCGCTTAAAATTAAGCTTTAAAAGAGGTGGAGAGATGATCAGCTCTCAAGCTATTGAGACAACACTTACTGAGTGTGCAAAAGAGAAGAAATGGATAGACCAAGAGAGCATTTCTGGTTCCTTATTTGCAGTTGTCCCAAAAGAAAAACAAGGAGCAAGCACCAAGATTGTTTTGTTTACGTCATTAAATCTCTCTGTAGATCAAGTGAACACCGCCTTAAAGGATAAGGGATTTGCAAGGTTGTATAAAATCAATGAGATTATTCAATTAGAGGAGATGCCACTGCTTAAATCAGGTAAGATTTGTTACCGTAAATTGTTTGAAAAAGTCAATGAAGTATCAGGGGGGCCAAGCTAAGCATGCTCATTTTTGATACAAAGCAGCGTAAGAAAGTCACTTTTTCCCCTGAAAAAGCAAACGTTGTTCGCATGTATACCTGCGGCCCAACTATTTATAATTTTGCTCATATTGGAAACCTCCGAACATTTGTTTTTGAGGATTTACTTCGCAGGTCACTAAAATTTTTAGGGATGGAGGTTTTTCATGTAATGAACTTAACCGATGTGGATGATAAAACTATCCGGGGAGCTATTGAAAACAATCAGACACTACTTGAGTTTACCATTCCTTTTGAGAAAGCATTTTTTGAAGATTTAAAGACATTAAATGTGGAAAGGGCAGAAAAGTACCCGAAAGCAACAGAGTTTATCGAGCAGATGGTAGAGATGATCGAAAAATTGATAGAAAAGGGAGTTGCTTATAAAACCGATAGTGGCGATGTGTTTTTCCGTATAAAAAGTTTTCCCCGCTATGGAGAACTTTCTCATTTGCGTCTTGAAGACTTAGAGGTTGGTAGATCTGCAAGAGTAGATGCCGATGAGTATGATAAAGAGGCTGCAACAGACTTTGTTTTATGGAAAGCTTATGATCCCGCGCGCGATGGGGAGATTTTTTGGAAAAGCTCTTTTGGAAAAGGGCGCCCAGGTTGGCATATGGAATGCTCTTGCATGAGCATGCATTATTTAGGGGACACCTTTGATCTACACACTGGCGGAGTAGATAATATTTTCCCTCATCATGAAAATGAAATTGCTCAGTCTGAGGCTTTATCAGGAAAGACATTTTCAAGACATTGGATGCACTCTGAACATCTACTTGTAGAAGGAAAAAAAATGTCTAAAAGTTTGCGTAATTTCTATACCTTAAGAGATCTTTTAAAAAAAGGATATTCTGGACGGGAGGTAAGAGCTTTGTTCTTAGCAAGTCACTACAGAGCGCAGTTAAATTTCACTTTTGAGGGGCTTTTAGCCACCAGAAGGAGTTTATCAAGAATTGATACCTTTGTGGAAAGACTTGAGGGAAATACAAGCGGTGAATTAGTGGACGTATCTTCTTTTGAAAAGGACTTTACAGACGCAATAGGGGATGATTTAAACACGCCAAAAGCATTTGCGACATTGTTTGACATGATTCGTTATGTTAATGGAAAAATTGATGAAAAAAATGTAAATACTTCTCAAGTAATGGAATTTTTACATAAAATCGATAGCGTGCTGGGGTTTATTTTTTCAGAAAAAGAAAGCGTAGAAAGTTACATTTTAGATGCAGCCTTATCAAGGTTTAAGGCACGTCAAGAAAAGGATTATTTGCGCGCTGATGCGATGAGACAATTGATCGAAAATGCCGGCTATTTAGTAGAGGATACAAAAGATAAGTGCTTAATTAAGAAAAAGGAGAACTATGCAAACGACCAATGAAATTGATTACCACCAACATGAAGAATATAAGAATAGAATGCGCAAGCTTGAAGAAATAATCCAGCTAGGAGTCAATCCCTACCCGCATCGTTATAGCAACTCACATTCTATTTCAGAGGTTTTGTCTACATATCACGAAACAGATCAGATTGGATCTTTCGAAGATGGTCAGGAAAAACGATCACCTTTTGTAAAAGCTTCAGGACGTATTGTTCTTCATCGTAGTATGGGAAAAAATATTTTTGCCTCAATCCAAGAAAATGGGGCAAGCATTCAGGTTTTATTTAATAAAGATGTTACTAAAGTACATAGTTTGCATGAAGGGGAAGTCTCCGCTCATAAGTTTTTAGAGAAAAAACTTGATCTTGGAGATATCATTGGTGTAGAGGGGTATGTATTTCGGACTAACAAAGGGGAAATGACCATTTTTGCACACGAGGTGTCCCTTCTTGCCAAGGCTCTTTTACCACTTCCGGATAAACATCACGGACTGGTTGATAAAGAGGCAAGATATCGTAAGCGGTGGCTTGATATGATTTCTAACAAAGAGGTAATTGAGACTTTTAAAAGAAGGAGTAAAATTATTACCCTGTTGCGCCGCTATCTTGACGATGCAAATTTTATGGAGGTGGAAACACCTGTATTAGAGACTTTATATGGCGGTGCACAAGCAAAGCCATTTACAACACATCTAAATGCCTTAGACAAGAATTTGTTTTTAAGAATTTCTTTGGAACTTCCGCTAAAAAAACTTGTAGTAGGGGGGATTCCAAAAGTGTATCAAATTGGAAAAGTGTTTAGAAATGAGGGGATGGATGCTACGCATAACCCAGAGTTTACCATGATAGAGTTCTATGCTGCGTATTGGGATTACAAAGATATGATGAGGTTTACAGAAAATCTATACTCGCACCTTGCAATGGAGATTTTTGGAACCACAGCCATCGGTGAAAGAAAGGATCGAAAAGGAATTGTCCATCAAATTGATGTGAAAGCGCCATGGATTAGAATGACAATGAAAGAGGCTGTGAAAAAATATAGTGCTTATGATGTTGATGCAATGACAGAAGAGGAGATGAAAAAAGAGCTGAAAGAAAAATCTTCAATTGATCATAAGAAACTTCAAAAAGCAAATCGGGGACTACTCATCTCTTATATGTTTGGAGAGTTTGCGGAAAATTCATTGATTCAGCCCCATTTTATCACAGATCATCCCATTGAGACAACGCCATTATGTAAACTGCATAGGGAAGAGGTGTTTGCAAAAGAGGGAATCGTAGAGCGTTTTGAGGCCTTTATTTTGGGATCAGAAATCTGTAATTCTTATACAGAGCTTAATGATCCCATTTTACAAAGAAAGCTTTTGGAGGAGCAACAAAACCTTCTTGATGGGGGCGATGATGAAGCAAATCCATTGGATGAAGAGTTTATTGAGTCCATCTGCCAAGGGCTTCCGCCATGTGCTGGAAATGGAATTGGAATAGATCGACTGATGATGCTTTTTACTGGAGAGGTTTCTATCAGAGATGTATTATTTTTTCCAATGATGCGATGAAATTAGAAGGGGATTTGTCATCCCCTGACGATCAATTTACTTCTTCGACGTTTGGATTAAGCAAAGACCATAAATCAGAACGTAACTCTTTTGGAACTTTTAGCCAGTCCTTGTAGGTAGAATTATGGGTAAAATGATGAATTTTTTCATTGATTTTTT
>CAMBZN010000029.1 GCA_945872565.1 Chlamydia trachomatis
ACGACCGCAGGCAATCCCGGCCACCAATCCTGCTGGTTTGTGCCGGTGAGAAGCGGCAACGTCGTCATGCGAACGATGCGGAACGGAGCCTTGGTTTCGAAAGCGTACGCACCCATGTAGTACCGGCGCTTCTTGTTAATCCACGGCAGCGAACTATGGAAGAAGGTCCAGTACAGACCGTCGCAAAGGATCGGATTAGATCCTCCGCGCACCTCGCCAAACTTCCAGAGAGGATTGAACTCTTCGGTGACGTACTCCTCTTCCTTCTCAAGACGCCCATTAAGGCGCACAACGACATGAGGATTGGCCGAATACACCATGTGTGGCGCATTATCGTGGACGAAGTAGATCCAGTTCTTCTCATGGCCATCGTTGATCATAGCCTGCGCGTAGTTGTTGCCGTAGATTGTGTCGAAGCGGCCTACGTTCAGGAACTGCTTGTCCAGAAGGAACATGCCCTGATGCGCGTAGCTCTTGAACGGGACGAACGTGGCGCAACTGACGCCGTACTTGTCGCCGAACTTGATGACGCGAGGGTCTTCAAACTGTTCGAGAGGGTAATGCGACGTGAGCTGGACGAGAGCCTTTTTTGTGGCTCGTAAATCTTTACTCAACTCGAAGACAACGATGTCGTTCTTCTCGACGTAGACATCCTCGTCCTTCTCGCGCTTGTTACGGCAGCGACGAGCAAAGAGCATGATACGCCCGTCCGGTTCGAGCATGATTGCCGGATTGAAGTAGTACGTCCCCGTTTCCTGCGGAAGGACGATCTTGCCAGTCTCCCAATCGGTTTGTTCGCACAGCTTGGGGACGTCATTTTTTGCGTAGTTCATTAGAAACTCGGCTGCGAATTTGATTTCGTCGTAGAGAGCGAGCCAATGATCGCGTTCCTCGCGGACCTCGGTCAGATGCTCGTCGTGTTCTTTGGTTCGAATTTGAAGCGTTTTGCGAAGGTCTTCGATTTCCTTCAGAAGATCCGCCGGACCATCGCCTCCATTTGCAAATCGTTTGAGAGCTTTAAGGGACAGGCTTCGGATTATGTCTTTCATTTCAATCAGACAAAACAGTGTTAACTTGATCTGCAACTCTTGGAAATATTATATATGATTTTAAATGATGCTTACTGTTAAAATAAATTTGAATGTCAATGGGGCCGCTAAACTTTTCGTTTGTTTCGATAAGAATTTTTAATGCTTTTTTTCTTACAATATAAAAATGCAAACAAAGCGGAACTCCCTCAAAAAGATTATGATCAATTTGGTTTCCAAGTTTATCAGAAGCGCAACAAGACCCCGCAAAAAGAATATCCCAATCATCTGGAAGTTTTAATATTGCATTATCAACAATTTTTTTCCATTCAGAATGAAGAATTACATCATCTTCAAAAATCATAACAGCATCAGAAGTTGAACGGTCAAACTCAAGCGTTTTCCACAGCATCCAGTGAGACAGCGAACATCCAACTAATTTTTGAGACATTATGTATCCAGAACCGGGATTGTCTATTTCATAAGTCAAAGTTGTGGCAATGCCTGAATATGGAGCATCAACTCCATAAAATAATCTAAAATCAGTAATGCCACTTTCTGCTAGATGTTGTTTTAACCTTTCAATACGATGACTGCCTCTTAATGTAATCGCAACGGAATCCATATTAAGATAAATTAAATGTCACGAATATTCTCTCCGTCAAAATCAAAGTGTTCGATATTGTTAATTGGTTTAAATGTTTTTGTTTTTTGCCACAACTCTCTCTCTTCTTTTAAATTAAAATATGTATCGATTGTTTTGAAATTTTTATCAACGTACAGGTTTTTCGATTCAATTTCTCTCATAATTTTGTTTAAATCTTTTGTTACATTTTCATTTTTTTCCTGTCCCAATTTCCAAGCTCTTCTTGGATATGTATCGTCAACTTCGTTTATTCCGCTCCAGTGCATCTTTTCATCTTCAACGATTAAACAATTTTTATTGTAGAACATTACATCTGAATATCCAGCGAGTTCAAGCCTGATTCCAAGGTTGCAGTCCTCGCATCCGCGTCTTGCGAAAAACTCATCGTAGCCGTTTATGCGCTCAAGAAACTCAAACGGAAAACTAACATTCTGACCAAACACCCATCCACCCGGTATTTTAATTTTCTCATCGCTGGTTTGTTTTTGGCAACGATGATCGCAGTTGCTTCCATTGTAACTCGTTAAAGATCCATTTGAAATTACAATGTCAGAAACCTTGTCATAAGCTCCGCATAGAATTATTTTATCTTCAGCAGCTTTCCTGTGATGGTTAAGCCAGCCATCAGCAAGCGCGCTAAGATCGTCAACGAAAACAATGTGTTCGTTTTCGCTTAGTATAATTCCCGTATTTCTAGTTCCAGACGCATCGAAAAAATTGCACCTTGTTATTTTATGCTCTCCACGCCAAATAGATGGTTTTGCTGATGTGTGAGTGTAATTAAATCTTCCGTTTACAATTTTAATTAGCTTTTCACCCCTTTTGTCGTCGTAGCAAAAAAACGAATCAATAAAAATTATCTGATCAGTGACAACCTTATTCTCGTATTGTGAAATTAAAGTTTCAACAAACCATTCAAACATTGGTTCGCGTCTGCAAGTAATGTAAACTATTGAAAGTTTTTTGTTCATTTTGTTTTTCTATAAATAGAAAAGCAACTTTCTTTAAGATCGAATCTAGCCACAAACTCACATCGTTTTTCAATAAATCTTACGGCAGTCTGAGTGGAATCCCAATTCACATCATCCATCACTAGGTAACCGCCAACCTTCAGCTTGGGAAGCCAGTTGACGACATCGCTCGTAGAGGGCCATTCAGCGTGATTGGCATCGATGTGAACCATGTCCATGTCTGGCAGGAATCGCGATGCGTCCCACGAAGACATGCGACAGAACTGGATATTCTTAACAACCTGCGCACGGACAGCATGGCCTACAAAAGCCTCGTAGTGGTTATCCAGATTGAGGGTTGACCACCATTCTTGGTTAGCTGCCAACTCATCGTCGATGCAGTCCTCTTTCTTCCAAGAATCAATAGCGTAAACAGTTCCGCTTTCGTTCAATTTGCAAGCTTGAGCAAGCGCGAGTGTAGATTTGCCCTCAAAAACGCCTACTTCAGCGATTCTTTGAGGTTTTGATTCGAGAACAAGCTTGGCAATTTCAAGACCCTTTTTCGGATCGCACCAACCACCCATTTTGGGGAAGTTGTCTGCGATGAATTGAACGATGTTTTCTTCGTTTTCCATAGATTTCATCCCTGACGCGACAAGTTGGATTCCGCAGTTGCGTTCGCTCGCTGAATATCAGCGGTTGTCTTCGCATTCCGGCGCGACAGGTCTGCCATCGCCTTCGTGTTCTGACGCTGGATGTTGGCCATAGTCTCGGCATTCTGGCGAGCGATT
>CAMBZN010000030.1 GCA_945872565.1 Chlamydia trachomatis
CTTAATGTTGTTCCACCAGTATGAAGATTAGCTCCTGAAAGAACTAACTCACCAGTTCCAGTTTTTGCTAAAATCCCAGCAGTAGCGGTGGTTGCTCCTGAAAGAGTTGCTGTATCAGTGCTACCTACAGTCACAGTACCTGTACCTGAAGAAATTCTTACATTGTTACCAGCATTGATAGTATTATTTAGCCTAAGAGTTGTGCCATTTGACATGGAAAATTGACCCGTTCCAAGTCCAGCGTTATTTCCCAGCGTAATTTGCCCCGCATTGATATCAATTCCACCAGAATGTAAGTTGTTATTAGCTGATAAAATTAATTCTCCTGCCCCTGTTTTTCTTAAAAGACCTGAACTGGCTATTGCAGACCCTGATAAAGTGGCCGCGCCGCTAACTACTTCAGCACGACCTATTCCAAGACTATTTACGGTCCACTGATTACTAGCATTTACTAAATCATTTAGTGAAACAATGGTGTTATTGGCCATCGAGAGCGTGCCAGTTCCAAGGCCTGTATTATTTCCCAAGGTGATTTGGCCACTTGATATTGTTGTTCCCCCAGAAAATGCATTACCACTAGATAAAACTAAAGTTCCTTCTCCAGATTTTGTTAAAGATCCTGACGTACTTGCGGCACTGCCTGATAAAGTGGCAACCCCAGAACTTACACTCACAGTAGCTGCTCCTAAATTATCAATACTCCATGGGTTAGAAGCATTTACCCCTCCTGTGATTTCAAGGGTTGTGGCATCAGCAATGTTGAGTGTACCTGTTCCTAACCCAGAATTATTTGATAATGTAATTATCCCTGTTGATAAAGTTGTTCCACCACTATGAAGGTTTGTTCCTGAAATAATTAAAGTACCGCTCCCTGTCTTTGTTAAACTACCTGTGGTGCTTCCAGCACTACCTGATAAAGTAGCAGTACCTGAACTTACGGTCATAGTGGCTGATGCACCAGTATTAATACTCCAAGGATTAGCAACAGTGATATTATTACGGATCGAAAGCACCGTCCCATTTGCCATGGTAAATGCGCCTGTTCCAAGAAGAGAGTTATTATCTAACGTTATTTGACCTTCATTTATGTTAGTTATCCCCGAATATTGGTTGTTTCCACTAAGATCCAAATTACCAGGACCGGTTTTATTAAAACCACCCGTAGTATTTGCCGCACTTCCTGTTATAAATCCTGTGTTATTTTCAGCCACATTAAAAGTTACCTGAGCTCCGTTATTGATACTCCAAGTTTTTGAAAAAAAGACATTATTATCTATTGAAAAAGTAGTGCCATTTGCCATTGTGAGAGTACCAGCTCCAAGTCCATTTCCACTTGCCAATGTAATTTGCCCTGCAGATAGAGTTGTCCCATTCTCATAAGTGCTATCACCTGACACTGTTAACACACCTAAACCTGTTTTGTTTAAACCACCGGCTCCAGAAATCACCCCTGATAGCGTAGCTGTATTGAAAGTACCTACATCTACAATTGCTGTTCCAGATGTAAAGCTAATTGCGTTGGCAGCATTGATACCAGTATTTAGCCCAAGAATTGTTGTATCTGCCATGGTTAGGGTCCCAGTTCCAAGACCTGCATTATTTCCTAAAGTGATTTGGCCTGCACTTAATGTTGTTCCACCAGTATGAAGATTAGCTACTGAAAGAACTAACGCACCAGTTCCAGTTTTCCCTAAAATGCCCGCAGTAGCAGCAGTTGCTCCTGAAAGAGTGGCTGTATCACTACCACCTACATTCACATTACCTGTCCCTGAAGTGATGCTGATTGCGTTTGGTGCATTAATACCCGTATTTAGTCCAAGAATTGTTGTATTTGCCATGGTCAAGGTTCCAGTTCCAAGTCCTGCATTATTTCCTAAAGTAATTTGCCCGGCCGATAGATTTATTCCCCCGCTATGAAGGTTAGTTCCGGAAAGAACTAATGTTCCTGGCCCTGCTTTTCTTAAAGCACCTGTAGTGCTTGCTGCATTACCTGATAAAGTTGCTGTCACTCCTGTTGCTGTATTTATTGCCCCTGTTCCCCCAGAAGCAATGCTAAAATTATTGCTAATATCAATACCGTTATTTAATCGAAAATTTGTATTGTCAGCCATCGTTAGCAAGCCTGATCCTATCGCGCCATTATTTGTAACCGAAATTTCCCCTGTTGAGATGGTTGTCCCCCCTGAATATCCATTTGTTCCTGATAAAAGTAGGATTCCTGCTCCAGTTTTTGTTAAAGAACCTGTGGTGCTTGCAGCATTTCCAGATAAGGTTCCAGTGCCTGAATCTACTCTCATTGTGACTGCTCCACCTGAGTTAATGGTCCAAGAGTTGGAGGCGTCAACAGTAGAAATTATTCCAAGGGTTGTCCCATCTGCCATAGTCAAACTCCCTGTTCCCAGGGAAGTATTGGTTCCTAGTGTAATTCGCCCGGATGAAAGAGTAGTACCACCTGAATACGCATTAGTTCCGTTTAAAACTAAGGCCCCTGTTCCGGTCTTTACTAAAGAACCTGTGGTATTTGCAGCATTGCCTGATAAAGTTGCTGTACCACTACCCCCAGGGCCCACATTCACTGTAGCTGATCCACCTGAGTTGATACTCCAAGAGTTGGGAGCATCAATAGCAGCATTTAACCCAAGAGTTGAGGTGTCTGCCATGGTCAAAGTGCCTGATCCAAGACCTGCATTGTTTGCTAATGTAATTCGCCCAGCTGAAATGGTGGTTCCACCTGAATATGCATTAGTTCCAGATAAAGTTAATACCCCTGCTCCAGACTTTATTAAAGAACCTGTAGTGCTTGCAGCACTCCCTGATAAAATTGCAGTGCCTGAACTTACGCTCATAGTCGCAGACGCTCCATTATTAATACTCCAAGCATTACTAGCAGTTACACCCCCTATGATTGCAAGGGTTGTGCTATTTGCCATGGAAAGGGTTCCTGTTCCAAGTCCTGCAGCACTTGCTAAAGTAATTTGTCCGCCATTTAAATTGGTTCCCCCACCAAAAGTATTAGCCCCCGATAAAGATAGTATTCCAGCGCCTGTTTTTGTTATAATAGAATCTGCAGCACCTGCAATTACAACGTTAAATGCCATCGTTCCAGATGTATTTGTCATTGTGGTTGTCACACCAGAGGCACTTGTAATGGATTGAGCTGTGGATGTATTTAAAGTAAATCCATTTCCAGAATTGGTACCATCGATTGTAAAACTTTGGTTATAGGGCATGGGAGTTGCTAAAGAAATGGTAAAAGGTCCTGAAGGGATAGCAAATAGTATATCATTACCTGCACTACCATTTGCATTAGATACAGCTAGCTGAAATGAACCTACCCCTGCTGCAGCTGCATTAGTAACAGTAAATGTTGCAGCATTAAGTGTTACACATAAGCTGCACCCAGAAATAAAAAGCCATTTTTTCAAGTCGTGCCTTGATCTATAAATAAATAGAATTAAAATTTAATTTACCTTTTCACGGTCATTTTTTTCAACTAATAAATCATTTTGAAAAATTTATTAGCTTGAAAAATACAGGTTTTTTCAAAAATTCTTTGAAAGTCTTAAGAGTACCTCATTAAAGATGTACTCGGACCCAAACTGCCCTTGATACCCAATTGAAATTGTTGCATCTCGTCTTTTTCCTGGCTGAACATACAACATCGCACTGACAGCACCTAAATTTTGAGCCTCTGTAAAAGATGTCAAAGTTACAAATTCTGTAGCTCCAAAAATTGCTGCCGTGATATCCCCTGTGCTAAATGGAGTTCTATTGATATAGCTTGCCGCCTCTTTACACCCAAATCGTCCGTAAGATCTTTCCACTTCCTGGTAATATCTAACTCCCACCTCTGTTTGAATCATCGATGAACTTTGCCCGTCCACATGCATATTTAAGCTTCCTGCCCCGTTTTCAGTATAACTAGACTGCCAGATGGCCACATAATCTACACTGATGTATGGCTCAACATCGGTCAACTTGCTCTCCAACACAACACCTAACTCCACATGGGGGGCAATCTGTCCACCATTAACTGTTGACTGAGCATTTCTTTGTACGTCTGCATAAGCAATATATCGATTGTTTTTTATCTGATTATAGCCGCCCCAGAGTACTCCCTCTGCGTAGAAATTTCTCCATAAATAATTTGCATATAACGAAGCCACCGCGTAATTAATATTTGATTCTCCCATATGACTGTCTATAGTAATTTGTGAGTTTGCATAGCCCAATGCGCCTCCTAATAGCAGGTTGCTGATAGAGGAGCAATCAAAACCTATTAAGACCCCTTGAGAGGTGAAGTCAAAAGGGGCGTTTTGGTTTTCCGCTTCTTGCCTTACCAAATCTGCAAACCCGCTTGCCCACAATTGATACTGACCTTTAGAATCACTTTTTGGATCTACTGTATCATTTGATACTAGTAATGCTTCTGTATTGTCTGTGTCAAATTTTCCAGAGGGCTGTGCTGTTTTCCTGGAGGAACCAAATCTTTTTCCGCTAAGGTATTCATTAAGGGTGTGGCTAAAAGAGAACATGGTTTGAGTGGCAACAAATGTGCCAAACACATTTCTTGCTGGTGAGACACTATTGATTGCATCTACAAGCGCTTGTCCGTAAAGACCTGCTAATTCATCAATTTCTAAAGAGGAAGGTGCATATTCATTTAAGTAGTTTGCAAAATTAACGATGTTTCCTGTTAATCCGAAGGTGTATATTCCTGTATTTGCAAAGATTAAATTCACTGTATTTCCTACATACTCTAGTGAAAAAGTGAAATTTGGAAGACTGCCGGTAACTATAGGATTAAATTCTCCAGTTAATGATCCAGCAGTTAGTATTTGATAGCTTCCGGCTGTCCCATAGAACCCTCCATTTTGCATTACATTGACTGCTCCGGCAATGTTTGCCGCACCCGTTACGTTAATAGCCGAGCTGCTTGATGGATTAAGCTCTATATTTGTTGTTGATCCAGAAAGTAGATCTAAGGTTCCTACATTGATGGTTCCAATGGAATTTCCTGGAGTAAGATTTGCCCCTGATTCAACAGTTAAGTTATTGTCAATAGTGCCGGTTCCCTTGACAGTAGAACCAGAAAGAACTGTAACATCCCCTGTTATCACACCGTTTACGGCAAGTGACCCTTCTGTAACATCCATATCACCTGAAAATGTTCCGGTTTGAGCAAAAGTTAAAGAACCTGTCCCTGTTTTTGCTAAAGTACCCGAAGTTGCTGAAATTGCCCCTGATAGTCCTGCTGTATCTGTACCTCCAACATTTAGGTTACCCGTACCTGTAACACTAATTACATTAGAAGCATAAACGCCATCATTGAGTGAAAGTGTTGTAGTATCTGCCATGGAGAGCGTCCCGGTTCCTAACCCTGAGTTATTTCCCAGCGTAATTTGCCCAGCATTTAAATTTGTACCCCCACTATGAAGGTTAGTTCCAGAAAGAACTAATGTTCCTGATCCTGTTTTTCTTAAAATACCTGTAGTGTTTGCACCATCACCTGATAACGTTGCTGTAATTCCTGTTGCAGCACTTATTGCAGCCGTTACTCCCGAATCAACACTCCAAGCATTGCTAATATTAATACCATTACTTAGTCGAAGCCGTGTATCATTAGCCATCGTTAGCAAACCTGATCCTAGCCCGCTATTATTGGTCACTGAAATTTCCCCTACCGATAGGGTCGTCCCACCTGAATACTGATTAGTTCCAGATAAAACTAACGCACCTAATCCAATTTTTGTTAAAGACCCTGTGGTGTTTGCAGCATTGCCTGATAGAGTTCCAGTATCTAGAGGGCCTACGCGCACTGAGGCATTTCCTCCCGAATTGATACTCCAAGAGTTGGAAGCATTGATACCAGAATTTAGACGAAGAGCTGCCCCATCTGCGATCGTTAGAGTACCCAACCCTAACCCTGCATCGTTTGCTAATATAATGTCCCCTTCTGAAATGGTTGTTCCACCTGAATGTGCGTTTGTTCCTGATAAAGTTAATACGCCCGTCCCTGTTTTTACTAAAGTGCCGCTTGTGCTTGCAGAATCTCCTGATAGAGTGAGCTCAACTGCTGGTCTAACCGTCACAGTAGCTGATGCATCTGTATCGATACTCCAATTATTAGCTACAGTAATGTCATCCTCGTTTGCTAGAGTTGTTGTGTCCGCCATGAAGAGCGTGCCTGTTCCTAGGCCAGCATCATTTTCCAATTTAATTTCCCCGCCATTTAAGTACGTCCCTCCGCCATAGGTATTAGCCGTAGATAAAAAGAGCGTCCCAGCACCTGTTTTTGTTATAATAGAATCTGCAGCACCTGCAATTACAACGTTAAATTTCATCGTTCCAGATGTATTTGTCATTGTGGTTGTCACACCAGAGGCACTTGTAATGGATTGAGCTGTGGATGTATTTAAAGTAAATCCATTTCCCGAATTGGTACCATCGATTGTAAAACTTTGGTTATAGAGCATGGGAGTTGCTAAAGAAATGGTAAAAGGTCCTGAAGGGATAGCAAATAGTATATCATTACCAGAGCCTCCATTTGCAGAATCAACAGCTTCATCAAACGATCCTGCGCCGGATGATGCATTTGTAGTAACAGTAAATGTTGCAGCACCAAGCGTAACAGAGCACGCACACCAAGAAATAAAAAACCATTTTTTCAATTCGACCCTTCATTGTAAAATATACATAAAAAATTTAATTTACCGTTTCAAAGTCATTTTTTTCAACAGCTAAATCATTTTGAAAAATTTGTTAGCTTGAAAAATACAGGTTTTTTCAAAAATTCTTTGAAAGTCTTAAGAGTACCTCATTAAAGATGTACTCGGACCCAAACTGCCCTTGATACCCAATTGAAATTGTTGCATCTCGTCTTTTTCCTGG